>CAIOIC010000080.1 GCA_903858275.1 uncultured Verrucomicrobia subdivision 3 bacterium
GGGGATTCAACCCCTCTTTCAATTCGGCTGATAAACACCGTGGAAAGGTTGGCTTTCTCTGCCAACTTCTCCTGACTGAATCCAGTCTCTTTGCGTGCGGCACGAACTGCCTCACCCAAAAGACGACGGTGTTTCTGAATTGCTGCCATTTCCAATCCAGAAAACACGAATGGCAAAATGTCGCCATGTCGTTAACGACTAGATTTAGAATTGGTGCTTGTGCTTCCGCGGAATGGGTTCACATTAAATCCATCAATTGCGGGCAGTTCAGGTGCCGGGGACGGATGCCCAATTCCGGTGGGGTTTGATGCTTGCCGGAACGGATGTGGGCATATTGGCTTCCCGATGAAATGGAAAAACATCTATGAAAACAATAAAATCACTATTCGGGATTCTCGCCGTCAGTTTAGCACTTGGAATTACCCCAACCATTCAAGCTCAAACCAATGAATCTCAGTCCTTAGACAATATTCGTGCCAAGGCAGAAAATGGCGATGCCAAGGCTCAGAACAAAATAGGTGAAGCTCGCTATTCTGGAAGTGAAGGTTTGGAGCAAAATTATATGGAGGCGGCCATGTGGTTTCGCAGGGCCGCCGAACAGAATTATCCAGCCGCACAACGTAATTATGGACGTTGCTATGAAGAAGGTAACGGCGTGTATAAAAATATCGAAGAAGCTTTCAAGTGGTATTTGCTGGCGGCGGCACAAGGTGATGCTACCGCCGAGACCGATGTGCTTAGATTTGATTCGCTGCTGTCCCGTTCGCAAATTGTGAAGATAAAAGAAGAGGTTCAGATTCTAATAAATAATCCAGCTAACTTGCAGATGAAATTGCAGGTGGAAAAAATTGCTCAAGCCAAAGCAGAAGCTCAAGCCAAAGCCGATGCTCAGGCGAAAATAGACGCTCAAACCAAGGCAGAAGCCCAAGCAAAAGCCGATGCTCAGGCGAAAATAGACGCTCAAGCTAAGGCTGATGCAAGGGATAAAGAAGCTAAGGCTAAAGTCGTGACTCAGGAAAAAGAAAAAGCCCGAGCAGAACTAATCAACAGTGTTAAAATACGGGGAGGTTTTCTACTTGTTATTGGTCTTCTGTGGGCTTCTTTCAGAAAAGTGCAACGAACAAAGACCGACCTAAAAAAAGGTGTGATTGGATGGATTGACGGAGTAGGTATCGTTTTAACTATGATTTCCCTTGCCTTTGGCCCAATGATAATTGTTCTATCAAAGGACGTGCTTGGCAATTTAACCGGTGGTGGTTCAGGCTCATCAGTCCGCAGTTCGTCGTCGTTCTCCGGTTCACACAAGTCGGCACGGCAACTAATAAGAGACAGGGCTGAATCGTTATACGGTCGGAGGGTGGACGTGACGATTGACAGTGGGTTCTATGGGGGTGCTTATCAAGTTACGGTTTCAGACAACGAACACTTTCATAATTATACCATCGTCGCAGAGGTGGATGAAAAAAATCAAAAGATAACGTCATGGGAAACGAGAAAGATTGATTGACCATGAAAACAATATTTCTGGTAATGGCATTACTGCTTTCCGTGTTGCTAAACGGTTGTGGCAATTCAGATGGGAGCCTGTCTTTTAACAAAAGCCAAACCGCTGGATTGGTCAAATTGCTTGGGACGTATGAAGGGCCAGCCCATGCTCAACGTATCATGGGGGCGATGATGACAGGGGTTTGGACGGCCACATTCTTTCAAGACGAAAACGGGGCTTTGAAATGCAAATGCACTTTGAAGCTTCACGATTCTCAAAATGGGTGGGGAACCCCGACCTCTGCAACGACAGACGTGAAAATCTACAAGGGAGTCGCAAATGGCTTATATGATTTGAGATGCGAGGCAGGTTTTAGTGATACCGAACCACACTGGACGATTTCCGTTAATGGAATATCACTGACCTCAGGTCAATCCGTAAGCTCATTCAGCCTGTTTGATATGTCCTCGTATGAAGTCAAACTTTCACGAAAGTAATTTTTTGGCATAATTATCCCGTCACCAAAACTCCATCGGCAAAACCGTTGGAGTTTTTCATTTCTTCGGCTGGTTTTTGCCAAGTTGAAAAAGCCGTAAATCCCCTTTGCCGACAATATGGCCCGACCTCTCCCGCGTGTAACCGTCCGCGTCCAGTTTCGCCACGATTCGGCCTGTGCCATCACGCAAAAGGGTTCCGTCTGTTCGGCCCACAATTTTGCCCGTCCTGTCTCTGATGTAGCTGTTGTCATTCATAAATTCTCACTGAGAAACCGAACATCCCTTGAAAAGATTTTTCAAGAATTCCAGCATCAATTCATCATTGTCAGTCAGCCAATATGATTCCGCTCGGTGAAAAATACCGTCACCGGCAACTGTTCTCGCAACAACCACTTCCAGATTGTAGCCATCCGGCGCAACGAGCAAAAAGGCAACGTCGCCGTTGCCACACAGGTATTCAGCCTTTACGCATCCTTCACGGTCGGGGAGTTGGTAAATTACTTGTTTCATAGGTTGTGGTTGTTCTTAATACGCATCGTCGTCGTGCCGTCTGCGCCGCCGCATTTCGAGACTGTAATCAGTTTCCTCAAATTGTTTCCCCAAAACACGGAGTCGGTCAGCCGCAGCGTTGAATTCCTCAGTTGAAATGTGGAATTCAAGTTCACCGACTGGTTCAAAAATGCGTTCAGTGATATTTTCTGTGGCAAAGAAAAACTTGTGTGGTTGCCCAAATCCAAATTCAAGGGGATTGGTTGCTGCAATCACCGTGGGCCGTTCCGACTGAATTTAAGACGGACAAAAAGCCAATACGTTAATACTTGCTCCATTTCCAAGAGGAAAAAGTTGGCCGGGAAATTTTTTAGGCGTCCAAACAACGCATATATGCGCGGGTCGAGGGGGGTATCAAAAAGGGGGTAGCCAGAAGGGCACCCCCCCCCACCGTGGCGGTAGGGGACATGCTGGCCCATGTGGGGTGGCAATGGCCGGTGAAGGCAGAGAAAAAGTCGGTTCACCAAATTCAGGCATATTTATTATTGGCCGAGGTTTTAGAGTTGAAACTTGTTCATCACAAACGGCCATCCCCATTTCGTCTAACAACGGAGTGGGGATTTTTCTTTTGTCCACATTTGTTGATTTCGGGAATCCGACACATTGTCGAATTTGGCGAGGGTCATATACCGTTGAGCGGTTTTATCGGAAATGCCTATGCAGTTTTTCTTTAACCACGGAAGCCAGTTGCCATGGCCGACCAATTCTTTTGCCTGAACCAAGTATTCACCGGCTTTGATGGCAGATGTAATTGCGTCACGTCCACTTTTCTTCGATAGGCGGTCGGAATTTTCGGCGTTCTGATGAGCGTCGAGAATGGCCTTGGCGTATTCATCCAAGGTTTTTTTGGCTTCCGCACTAGTCAACGGTTTGTCGTGTTCCGTCTTATCCAGCGGAACCGCATGTTCAATAGACTTGTTGGGGATTGTCGTTGAATTAGGCAGTTGTCCGACTTCGCTGGTCGAATTGGCAGCAACAAACGTGGTTGGTGGTGTTGCCGGAGCCATGAAAGCGGGGACTTCGTGAATCGTTGGTGGTTCTTGTAATGTTGTCATGCGTTTTATCGGTTATTTTTATGGTTTAGTTGAGTTCCTTCATAGCCTCAGATAAATCAGTTTGTAGCCTTAAAAACTTCACCCGGTTTCCTGTCTGGATTCAACAAAATCAGAATGTCCATGACGCAGAAATCACAGAAATTAAATCGTTTTTGAAACTCGTTTTGGTTCTTCCATTTTGGGTGTTCCTTCATTAAGGCCGTCAACCGTTCAATAAAAAAGACATGTTCCTTTGGCAGTGTCTTTTTCAATTCGGGTGTCAGCTTGTGGTTTGGCCACAGTGAGCGATTCTCAGTTGGTTTTGTGCGTATGACACGCCCACGACGGCTGGCCGGTGTCTTGTTTGGACGTTTGGATAGCCAAACACCAAGGGTGTTGGCTTCTTTCCGTGCCAGCATGAGGCGAGCCGGTGTATTGGTTGTGGTTGACGTTCCGACTGGCAAGCCAGTCCCGATGGACGAATTATGTTTTTTCACATCATTCATTCAACCAGACTTTAAATTGAAGTCTATACTGCTTGGCGGTTGCACAAACTCATTGAATTTACAGGGATTTTGAAAATCACCCCCTGAAAAATAAGGGGTTTTAGGGCGTGATATTTATTTGCATTTATTTTTCTTAAAAAATAAGGGGTTTACGGGCAAAAAACCCAAAGTCAAGTGCTGGACACCCCCTTGTTGGGACAAAAAAACGCATTTTGGACTCTCCGTAAGGTTGAGAAACGGCCAAGCACGGCATTGAATTGGTGGAGTGATTTCGTTTGATGCCTCTACCCTGAATTTCACCGCACAAAAACCCCGCCCGAAGGCGGGGTGTGGCAGTTCGTTTGCAATTTCCAACCCGATTCCAAATCCACCTACCCAAAGAACTGGCACAGAAACAATATCGGCGAATCGGAATTTTGAGACCCTGATTACGCGGCCTTCAAACTGTAATTGCCATCGGCCAACGTGAAAATGGCTTTGGGGCCGTTGGACTTCTTTTTGAGGATGTTCTTCACCTTCCAAGAACTCGCGGCATTGCCCACCGCCTCAATGATGGATTCAACCGTCATCGGTTGGCCGTTCGTGGTGAGAATTTCGGTGATTTTGTCATCCACCTTGGGGCGGAGTGACGCCGGTTTCCACGTCGGGTCGAGTTCACGAACTTCGGCTTCCAAGGTGAGCAGTTCACCACTCAATTCCGTGTAGCGGGCCTTGAGGGGTTCAGACAGGCCGATTCGCTGTTGTTTCAAAGCTTCAATCTGAAGATTGATTTCGGCGAGGGCTGCGGTTGCGGTTTTGGTTCCAGTTTTCTTCGTGTCAGTCGTTTTCATGGTCGTTGTCAATTTGTTGTTTCAAGGTGTCGAGTTGTTCGGCACGTCTGGATTGCTGACAGGAAATCCGCACCCCGGCAACGAGCGGCGCAAAAAAGTTTATGGGGCTAAAATGTGAGTTTGCTTGCCATTTTCTTCATGTGCTCGCGGTTCAAATGTCCGTAAGTTTTGCCAATCAAAACGCCCCCGTCCTTGTGGCCGGCCCACTTGGCAATCGTCATGTAGTCAATCCCCGTCATTACGCAGGTTGAAATGAAATAGTGTCTGGTCAGGTGAAGGGTGAAATCTGGCATCTCCACGACAGCGCGAACGCCTTCGACCATTTTCTGAAACGACTGAACAGCATTGGATGTCCGATGCGGTTTGCCCAATCGATATGACGGGAACAGAAATTTAATATCTGGCAGAGCCTTTTCCTTCATGCACAGCAGGTGATTTTCCAGATTGGCACTGAAATCAACCCGACGGCTCTCAAAATTCTTGGTGGTGTCACCTTGAAACGCGAGTTGCTTATTTTCCCAGTCCACATTCTCCCATTTCAAATTCGCCACTTCCGATTTGCGTCCACCTGAATACATGCACAGCAGCAAAAAATCCGCGAACTGTTCGCCAGTAATGGGGCGGCTTCGCAGGGCTTCGGTTCCAATTTTCAAGATGTCATCGCCGGAAAACAATTTCCGCTCCACGGATTTGACCTTCAAATGGGTGATGCCTTCCATCGGCAATTTAGAAATGTATTTTTCCGTCTTTGCTAACTTCAACATAGCCCGAAGTGCCTTAACGTGGTGGTTCGCTGTGCTCGGTGTAAGCCCCCGTTTGAGCAATTGTCCGCGATACGCGAGAATTTGTTGGGTCGTGATTTTGCCAATTTTGAGGTCATCCCCAAGAAATCGTTCCCAATGTTTTAAGCAATTGTCCTCGCGAATCGTTGATACCGGAGACTTGCCGCACACCTTGACGTAATGCTCCCTGAACGTCTTGAAATCCGGCCCTGATTTTAGGCTCGTGATTTCTCCGTCCTTGATGCTTTTCAAAAGGTCATACATGGCCTTGATGGCATCATTTCTTTCGGTCACTCCTTTCAGCCTGATTTTGCTGAGTTTTCTGAGGCCCGTATCAGCATCGGCAATCATCGTCTGAACGTAAAATGAGCCATTCCGTTCCCATAAACCGCGAATTCTCCGGCTTGAACGGTCAAAAACTTGATGGAATGAACTCACCCTTGGACCAGAACAAATTCCAGAACATTTGGCGAATGCTTGTCCTGTTAAACCGGGTATGCTATTTCTGGCCTTGTGCTAACGTAGTTGGGTTGGATTTAACCGTCGTAGCTCCGAAGCCGAAGGTTGTGGGTTCAACTCCCGCCGCGCGCACCATGCTTATGAACGCGAAACGCTGGTTTGCCTGGGTTTGCCTCGCCCTGATGCTGGTCGCGGAACTTTTCCTCTACCGCGCCAATCATGAGCGCGATGCCGCGTTGACGGACCGCCGCGATGCGCAGCACCAATTGCGGCAGGCGCAGACGGAGTTGGAGGAGTTGAAAAGTTCCAACGCCGGTTTGCAGGCGGCGGAAAATTCCCGGCTCCGCAAGCAGAACGAAATCCTCACCAATAAACTCGCCACGCTGCAGCGCCAGGTGGATCAGGTCCGTGCGGAAAATCAGCAGACGGCGCAAAATCTCACCACGGCGCGCACGGCGCTTCAGTTGCAGCAGGAACATCTGCAGCAGTTGGCGGCGGACAAACAGCGTCTGGCCGTGGCCGGCGCAGCGGTCGTCAATCAAAACACCTGCCTGAACCATCTCCGGCAGATCGACGCCGCCAAACAGCAATGGGCGTTGGAGAAGAATAAGACGGATGAGGCGGTGCCCGGTGTGCGGGATCTGCTTCCCTACTTGAAGGGCGGAAATTTTCCTTCCTGTCCCGGTGAGGGGCTGTATTCAATCAATGCTGTTGGCCTGCTGCCGGCCTGTTCGGTTTCCGGCCACGTCCTGCCGCAATAATTCCGCTGTCATTTGGGTGTTGGGAATATATGACGCCTCCGTGTTTTCTTTACGACACAAATGATATGGCCCCCGATGTTTCTCTCGTCCGAGCCTGGGTATTTCCCTGTGCGCGGGCTTTTCATTGCCGATTTCAGTCTTGGCTTTCATCGTCCATCGGCTACTCTCTGCGTTCTTAAAATTTATGATTGAAACGGACATTGAACTGCTGAAAGGCATCGCCAACCAACTGCGCATCCACTCCATCACCTCCACCACGGCGGCCGGCAGCGGCCATCCGACCTCCTGCTGCTCGGCGGCGGATGTCGTCGCCGCGCTGTTCTTCGGCCACATGAAGTATGACGCGAAGGACCCGCATTTCTACAATAACGACCGCTTCATTCTCTCCAAGGGCCACGCCGCGCCGCTGCTTTACGCTGCCTGGGCGGAAAACGGTTTTGTGCCCGTCGCGGAACTCGCCAAGCTCCGCCAGTTCGGCAACGATCTCGAAGGTCATCCCACGCCGCGCCTCGCATTCGCCGATGTGGCAACGGGTTCGCTCGGCCAGGGCCTCGGCGTCGGGGTCGGCATGGCGCTCGCCGCCCGGCAGGACAAGCTCGATTACAACACCTACGTTTTGCTCGGCGACGGCGAAATCGCCGAAGGCGCCGTGTGGGAAGCCGCGAATCTCGCGGGCTTCTACAAGTTGAGCAACCTCATCGCGATTGTGGACGCCAACCGCCTTGGCCAGAGCCAGGCGACGGCCTTCGGTCACGACATCAACATTTACGTCAAACGCTTTGAAGCGTTCGGCTGGCGTGTCGAGACGCTCGACGACGGTCACGACCTGGAGGAGATCATGGAAGTGCTCAGCGGCGTCGGCCTGGACGAGCGCCCCCTCGCCATCATCGCCAAAACCTACAAAGGCGCCGGCGTTTCTTTCCTGCAGGACAAAGACAGCTGGCACGGCAAGCCGCTCAACGCGGAAGAAGCGGCCAAGGCCATCGCCGAACTTTCGCCCAGCGCGAAGTCCGGTCTCGGCGTCGCGATTCCCGCGCCGACCGCGCTGCCGGCCCCGAATCTCGCCGCGCCCGCGAGCTATCCGGCCATCAGTTATAATCTCGGTGACAAGATCGCCACGCGCGAAGCTTACGGCGCCGCGCTCGTCCGCGTCGGTGGCGCCAATCCGGCTGTCGTCGCGATGGATGGTGATACCAAGAATTCCACCTACTCGGAAAAATTCTTCAAGCAGTTCCCGGATCGTTTCACGGAATGTTTCATCGCGGAACAGAACCTCGTCGCCGTCGCCATTGGCTTTGGCACGCGCGGCCACGTTCCGTTTGCCTCCACCTTCGCGACGTTTTTCACCCGCGCCGCCGACCAGATTCGCGTCGCCGGCATCTCGTCCGCCAACCTGAAGCTGGTCGGTTCGCACGTCGGTATCAGCATCGGCGAGGACGGCCCGTCGCAGATGGCGCTGGAAGACATCGCGCTGTTCCGCTCGGTGCAGGGCAGCTCCGTGCTGTATCCGGCGGACGCCGTGGCCACGGAAAAATTGCTCGAAGAAATGGCCAAGACGCGCGGTATCCAGTTCCTGCGCACCTCGCGCCCGAAGACGCCGGTCATTTACGGCAACGACGAGCAATTCCCCATCGGCGGCGCGAAAGTGCTGCGCGAAGGCACCAAGGCCACCATCGTGGCCGCCGGCGTGACGTTGTTCGAAGCCTTGAAGGCGGCGGATGCGCTGAAGGCGGAAGGCATCGCCGTCACCGTCATTGACGCCTATAGCGTGAAGCCGCTCGGTAAAAAGGAAATCCTCGCCGCCGCGAAGAAGACCGGCAATACGGTCATCACGGTGGAAGATCATTATCCCGAAGGCGGTCTCGGCGACGCGGTCGCGGGCGAGCTGTCCAGCGAAGGTGTCAAGGTTCACAAGCTGGCCGTCAATGGCCTGCCCCGTTCCGGCCAGGCGGCTGAATTGATGGCCGCCTTCGGCATCGACGCGGCGGCGATTGTGAAGAAAGTTAAATCGCTGTAACCGCCAGGGCGCCAAGGGCGCCAGGTTTTAGAAGACAAAACGCGGAGAAGAAATTCTCCGCGTTTTTTCACCTTTGGGCTTGGAACGAATTTCCTTGGCGGTCTTGGCGTCTTGGCGGTTCAGTTTTATTTTTGCCAGTTGCCGGAAGTTGGTGCAACTTGTCTTAACGATGGCCGACAAACGAATATCTTTGCAGGGGCAGTTGCTGCTCGACAGCGGGCAGCTCGGTGGCTCCTTTTTTCAGCACACCGTCCTGCTCATCTGCAAGCATGATGCCGAGGGCGCATTCGGCCTCGTCCTCAACCGCACCGTCGGCAAGACCGTCGGCGACCTGATCATCGCCGACCTGCCGGAAACGCTCAAGACCGCCCCGCTTTATCTCGGTGGTCCGGTGCAGCCCGGCGCGTTGAGCTACCTGCACACGGACAGCTTCATTCCCGACGCCGATGTGCTGCCGAACCTCGCGCTTGGCCATTCGCTCGATGATTTACTGGAGATCGGCGGGGCTTTTTCCGCGACCAGGAAAGTTCGGATGTTCGCCGGCTATTCCGGCTGGACTCCGGGTCAGTTGGAAAGCGAAATGAAAAGGAAGGCGTGGCTCACGTTTCCAGCTTCGCTAAAACTCGTCTTTGAAACCCCGCCGGATCAACTCTGGCAAAAAGTCCTGCACCGCAAGGGCGGCTGGAAAAACAAACTGCTCGCGCAGACGCCGGAAGACTTGTCGTGGAACTGAAGTGCAACAGCCGATTCGTTGCCGACGGCCACGAACGCTGGTTGGCCGCGCATGAGGAAAAAGTCCGCAAGCGTGTCCGTAACGATGCCGTCGGCAAAAAAGAACCGGTTGGCTTTTGGGGAAGAATCCGGATTTGGTTCAAAACTGAATTGTCCGTCTTGCGCGGACATGAAGCCGGCGAAAAATCCTCGCCGGAAATTCCCTGGTGATTTCAATTTGCCTCGGCGCAGAGGTATGTGGTTTGGGGCTGGGCTTTGATCACCACCTGCTTCAAGCTCGCGGGTATCAGGCAGAAATCGCCCGGTTTTAGTTGCGCAGAAATTCCGCTGCGGTCGTCGGCGATGGTCGCCGTGCCTTGGGTCACCGCGATGATGCGCAGGTATTGGCCGGATAGAGTCATTGAGCCGCCGTATTCAAAAACCATTTCCTGGACGTGAAATAGCGGATCTTGCACCAGATGCCGGAATTTAAAACTGCCTGACTGGATATAGTTTGCCGACACCAGCTTCGGTTCGAAGTCGTTGAAATCAATGCTCGCGAGCGATTGCGCGATGTGTCGTTCGCGCGGCTTGCCGTCCAGGCCGGTGCGGTTCCAGTCGAACACCCGGTAGGTTGTGTCGGAATTCTGCTGGATCTCAAAAATCACCAGGCCGTCGCCGATGGCGTGGACGCGGCCGCTCGGCAAAAACATCGTGTCGCCGGCTTTCACCGGAATGCGGTGAAAACAATCCGCCACGCTGCCATCGGAAATCTTTCGCTCAAATTCCGTCCGCGTCACGCCGCGCTTGAGGCCGACATACAGGCTCGCGTCCGGCGCGGCGTCGGCGATAAACCACATTTCGGTCTTTGGTTCACCTTTAAGTTCTTTGGCTTTGCTCGCCGGCGGATGGACTTGCAGCGACAACTTTTCCCGCGCGTCAAGAATTTTGCAGAGCAGGGGAAAGCGGCCTTCGTTCGCGGGTTTGGCTTCGCCCAGAATTTCCGCCGCGTGGTTTTCCATGAGCCAGCGGAGATTTTTGCCGGCGAGCGGGCCGTTGGCGATGACGCTGGCGTCGCCGGGGTGGTCGGATATTTCCCAGGACTCGCCGGTGGGCTGTCCGGCGGGAATTTTTTTACCGTAAAGCCGTTCCAGTTCGCGCCCGCCCCAGATGCGTTCCTTGAAAATGGGCGAAAAAATCAGCGGATAAAGCATGGCATCAAGCGGCGGCCGGTTTGGCGTCTTTGACGGATTTCATTCCGCCGGCATCCACGGCTTGCTCGGTGAAATGGCCGTGCTTGCGGAATTTGGCGTAGCGCATCTTCAGGCGTTCCGGAATCGGCGTGGCCAGCACTTCTTCGAGGTTTTTGAGCAGGGCCGTTTTCAGATTGGCCGCCGTGGCCGCGCCATCCGTGTGGGCGCCGCCCAATGGTTCCGGCACGATTTCATCCACCAGCTTGAGTTCCAGTAAATCTTTCGCCGTGATGCGCAAGGCGGCGGCGGCCTTGGCGGCATTCGCGCGGTCTTTCCAGAGAATGGCCGCGCAACCTTCCGGGCTGATGACGGAATAATAGGCGTTTTCCAAAATCAGAACGCGATCCGCCACGCCGATGCCCAGCGCACCGCCGGAGCCGCCTTCGCCAATGACGGCGGTGATGATGGGAACCTCCAGCAAGGTCATTTCGCGCAGATTGACGGCAATGGCCTCGGCGATGTGGCGTTCTTCCGCCGCAACACCGGGATAGGCGCCCGCGGTGTCAATCAACGTGATGATGGGCAGGCCGAATTTGTTCGCCAGCCGCATCAGACGGAGCGCCTTGCGATAACCTTCCGGATGGGCGGAACCGAAGTTGCGCAGAATATTTTCCTTGGTATCGCGGCCTTTTTGCGTGCCGATGACGAGGACGCGATGTTCGCCGAGCTGGGCAAAGCCGCCGACCATGGCGCGATCCTCGGCATACAGCCGGTCGCCGTGCAGTTCTTGAAAATTGGTAAAGGCTTTCTGGATGTAGTCGAGGGTGTAAGGACGGCGCGGATGGCGCGCGAGTTGGACCCGCTGCCAGGCGGACAGGTTCAGGAAAACCTGACGGCGGGTCTCCTCCAGCTTTTTCTCGATAATCTGGATTTCCTCTTCAAAACTGATGCCGAGCGAGTGTTTTTCCGGGTGGGCCCGGAGCTCGTCCAACTTGTTCTGCAATTCGGTGATCGGCTTTTCGAAATCGAGCTGATGCTTCATGCGTGGGGAATTTTAATGGGTTTCATTATGTAATCAATGCGGAATTCCGGCTAAAAAAGCTAAAGGCCGGACTCGCGTCCAGCCTTTGCGGTGATGAGGTTTATACGCCTTCACCGAGGCGCTCAGAAGTGTGACGCGACCAACTTGGAAGCGCTGTCCGAGCCGCGTCACGAGCAAAACCTCTCTGCCAACCCTAAAACGGACAGCGAAATTCAAACTTCTGTATCTTCAGACGCTCCCGCTGAAAAATAGTTCAAAAGATTTTTAAAAATCTTTGATCGGGTGGCGTGTGCTTGCGCGTCAAAATCCGGCGAGGTCCGTGAAAACTTTTACCGGTGACTGTGGCGGGCGGGATTGGATGACGCGGGCTACCGGGGTTTGGCCGGCTGGCTTGATGGATTCCCGGAACGCCGCTTCCTTGCCGGCGCCGGAGACCATTGCCCAAACCTGTCGGGCATCGGCGATGGCCGTGTAACTCAAGGATATCCTGCCCGGCGGCGGCTTGGGTGAGTTTTTCACCGCCAAAAATGGGGCAGGGGAGTTCAGTGTTTTGGGATCCGCGTTCGGAAATTGCGAGGCGATGTGGCCGTCCTCGCCCATGCCTAAAATAACCAGGTCCAGCTCCGGCCGGTGGTTTTGGTTTTTGGGCGCGGTGCGACCCAGCTCGGCTTCGGCCTGGCTCACGGCGTCGGCCGGCGAATCCTCGCCGCGCAGCCGATGGATGTTTTTGGCGGGAATATTCAGCGGCAAAAGGAATAGTTCGTTTGCCAGCTTGTAATTGCTGTCCGGATCGGCCGGCGGCACGCAGCGTTCGTCCGCCCAGAAAAAATGGACGTTGGTGAAGGAAACCGGCCGCTGTCTGGCTTGCTCGACGGTGGCGGTGAAGAATCGTTGCATGATCCGTCCGCCGGAAAGCGCGACGCAATATGGCTTGCCCGGGCGGTTGGCCATTTCAATTTCGTCCAGCCACGCGCTGGCGGCGGCGCGGGCCAGTTCGTCGGCACCGGCAAAGGAAAACAGTTCAAAGTTTGGCATTTGAATTTACTTAATCACCTGCGGCTCATGCCAGGCATGCCCGAGTTTCGCCAGCAAATCATCGGCGGCAATCGGTCCCCAGGTGCCGGCGGCGTAAAACTCGCGGTTTGTCAGCGGTTTGCCTTCCCAGCCGGCGCGGATGGAATCCACGATCTGCCATGCTGTCTCCACTTCGTCGCGGCGGATGAAGAGCGTGGCGTCGCCCGCGATGGCTTCGAGCAGCAGCCGTTCGTAGGCTTCCGGCGTGTAGGCGCCAAACTCGGAATCGTAGCTGAAGTGCATCCGCACCGGTCGCACGCCGAGGCTCAAGCCGGGAACCTTGCCGTTGAAACGCAGTGAAATGCCCTCGTTCGGCTGGAGCCGCAGCGTGATGGCATTGGCATCGAGTTTTTTGCCGCATTGCGCGGCGAACAGGACGTTCGGGGTCGGGCGGAATTGAATCCGCACTTCGCTCGCGCTCAGGGGGAGATTTTTTCCGGTGCGGAGATAAAACGGCACGCCGCTCCAGCGCCAGTTGTCAATGAGCAGCTTCATGGCGACGTAAGTTTCCACGTTGGAATCCGGCTTCACTTTCGTTTCCTGCCGGTAACCGGGTCGCGCCTCGCCGCCGACGTTGCCGGCAAAATGTTGCCCGCGCACAATCTGCTCCGCCACGTCCGCGGGCGTAAGGGCGCGGATGGATTTAAGCAGCTTCACTTTTTCGTCGCGCACGGCCTCGGCCTCGAGCGACACCGGCGGTTCCATGGCGATGAGCGCGAGGACTTGCAGCATGTGGTTCTGCACCATGTCGCGCAGCGCGCCGGCCTCCTCGTAATAACCGCCGCGCTCGCCGACGCCGAGTTTTTCGCTGACGGTGATCTGGACGTGATCCACGGAATTACGGTTCCAGAGCTTCTCGAAAATGGAGTTGGAAAAGCGGAACATCAAAATGTTCTGCACCGTTTCCTTGCCGAGATAATGGTCAATGCGGAAAACCTGCTGCTCGTGCGCGTAGCGCGTCAGTTCGCGGTTGAGCGCGTGCGCTGAGGCCAGGTCGTGGCCGAACGGCTTTTCGATCACGATGCGCTGCCAGCCCGCGCCTTCCTTGTTCAACAGGCCGGTGCGGTGGATTTGTTCGACGACTTCGCCGAACTGGCTCGGTGAAATCGCCAGGTAAAACAAAAGATTTTCGCGCAATGGCCCGCTGCCGAATTCGGTCAGCTGCGCTTCCAGCTTCTTATACGCTGCATCATCGGTCAGGTCGCCCTGGCAGTAACAAAGGTTTTCCGCAAAGGCGCTCCAGGCCTTTTCATCCACCGGTTTCGTGCGGGAAAACTGGTCGAGCGCCGTGCGCAATTCGGCGCGCCACGATGCGTCGGTCTTTTCCCGGCGGGCGAAGCCGACCACGCGGAAGGATGGCGGCATCTGCTTTTCCTTGAAGAGTTGGTAAAGTGCGGGAATCAATTTGCGCGCGGTCAGGTCGCCGCTGGCGCCGAAGATGACGATGGTGCAGGGCGTGAGATTTTTGCGCTCGGTTCCCAGGTCGCAATGGTAGGCCTCATCCGCCGGGTTCAAACTATTCATGGCCGCCACTCTCGCGCAAATAACGGCGGATTTCAATGCTGCTTGTGAGCTGGGGTCACGCCGGCGGAGGAACGGATTTTTCCGGCAGGCGGCGAAGCTGGTTTTCCAATTGGGTCACACGGCTGTTGAGGCGCTCCAGGATTTTGCGCGTCTCGGCGGGAATGACCACGCAGTCTTCGCAATGGTGGCGCGTGGCGGCGCTGCCCTTGACGGGGTAATCAAATTTTTTGCCGCAGGCGCGGCAGGTGCGTTGACGTTCTCCAGAGGCCATAAAATTATCTTTGGCGTTTGCCTAATTCTGTCACTGAACTGGTCACGCCGCCGTCCATCAGCAGGCGGCGTTCTTTCGAGCGGGTTTCGCCCACGGCGGTGACGCGGATGGCCGCTTCGTCGGTCACGGGACATTCGTGTTCGCAAATGCCGCAGCCGATGCACAGCGCCGGATCCATGTAAGGCTGGCGCAGGGTGATGGGGTTGCCGTCGCGCTTGGTGATGGTGACTTCGCGGGAGAAAATCGCCTTGGGCGAGACCGGACAGACTTCCTCGCAGACGACGCAGGGTGTTTCCATCGCCCATGGCAGGCAGCGGCCATGATCGAAGAAAGCGGTGCCCAGCTTGATCGGGCCTTCCTTCTCAAACGGGCCGGTGCCGGTTTTTTCCTCGATGGTGATGCGCTGGATCGCGCCGGTGGGGCAGACCTGGCCGCAGAGCGTGCAGTTCACCTCGCAGAAGCCGAGCTTCATGTTGAGAATCGGCGTCCAGATGCCTTCAACGCCGGATTCCATCAGCGCCGGTTGCAGCACGTTCGTCGGGCAGGTGCGGATGCACTGGTCGCATTTGATGCAGCGGTTGAGAAAATCGAGTTCTTCCACGGAGCCGGGCGGGCGGATGACTTTTTTGTCGTAGTTGCGGTCGCTTGCCCCGGACGTGCGGCCGAAGGCGTAAAAGCCGAGACCAATCAGCGTGCCGAGAAATGCGCGGCGTCCGGGCACGGCGGGCGCGGTGACCTCGCGCTGGAGTGGCGGCATGAACTTGAACGAAATCGCATCCTCCGGGCAGTCCTCGATGCAGTTAAAGCACACGAAGCACTCGCTCTTGCGCAGCTGGGTGTGCGGGTCGGAGGCGCCTTCGCAGCTTTTCAGGCAGAGGTCGCAATCCACGCATTTGGTCGGGTCGCGGTCAATGCGCCAGAGCGCCGCCGTGGACAGCGTGCCGAGAAACGCGCCCAGCGGACACAGCACGCGGCAGAAAAAACGCGGGATGACGACGTTCATGCCGACGAGGAACAGCAGCATGAAACCGATGATCCAGGCGCCGACGTGGAAGTATTGCCGGACGTAAATGGACGATGGCACAAACAGATTGATCAGCGGCAGTATCACCGTGCTCATGGAGCGGTGAAACAGGCAGATGGGATCGAGCCAGCCGATTTGCAGCGTGCCGCCGATGGCCGCCGCGATCATGGCGATGAGGATGACGTATTTCAGCGAATACAATTTTTTATAGCGGTTCGACTCGATGCGCTCGCGTTCTTCCGCGCGGCGCTTGCCGAGCAGCCAGCCGGTGAAATGATGGAGGATGCCGTAGGGGCAGATCCAGTTGCAGAAAATCCGTCCGAACAGCAGCGTCGGCAAAATCAGCAGCAGGCTCCACAGCAGGCCCATGTAAACCGTGTGCGTGGTGATCGCCGTGGCGAAGGCGACCAGCGGATCCAGTTCGAGGAACAGCGAGACGGGATAGCCTTTCAGATAGCGCAGGTCGGTGACGAAGACAAAAAACAGGAACAGGGTGAAAAAGAAAACCTGCGCCACGCGCCGGGTGTTGCGAAGGGTGAGCCGGTTTTTCATTGGGCGAATTTTCACCAGCCCACCGGGCAAATCAAATCATTTTTCCGGATAACTTTTGCGATTGTCCAATTAGCCGGGAAGTCGCCGTTGATTTGCCGCAAATAAGCGCGGAAATCTCAAAACAAATTGTCGACGACGCGGTTTCTCATTGAACCAACGTTTTATTCGCCGGGTGAATACGCAAGGCTCCAAACGCAATCCATCCGGTTTATTGTTGTGCCTTTTGCGCCTCTTGGCGGCCATTCCTATTGCGGAATTTAACCGGTTCGCCGTCTGCCCTCTTTCACTGGCTCCACGCTCCACGCTCCATGCTTTTTTCAGGTCTCAAGTCTCAGCATTCGCCCTCAAAACCTCCGGTTGACAGCCGCTACCCGTGTTGGCACGTTGGCTTGGTGATATAAAGGCCAAAAGCAATTCTCCCTCGCCCGCGCCGCGTCCAGTATATGAGCCCGCATGAAAAGTAATTTCCTATCAGTAATAATGAAACGCCTCCAACTTGTTGCAATCGCGTTCTTGCTGCTGGCACTGATGTTTGGCTGGCGCGCGCCGGCGGCAACGGATGTGTCAGCGGCAATGATGCCGCGGGCAGAGGATTACACATTGCTTTGGTGGGCTGACGGGCCACCACAGATTATGGGCAGCAAGAGGTCGTCGGGCAACGGGACGTTGTGTTTCCAGTCCGGGGGCTGGGGGCTGGCGTTTGACACCAAGCAGGTGCGGGCGTTACGGGCGGGTGAGTGGCCGAAACCCATGGGGGTGGAAAAGGCGGCTCAGCCCGGTCGCAGCGCCCTGGTCGAGTTGCCCAATGTGGTCTGGGATTGTGCAGTGGTTGTGGCCGGGCGACGATTCCCCTGTGTGGGGCACATGGAAACCTCAGACGAATTTTTCCAGCCGGTGCGTTTCGTTGAAAGCGGTCATTTTTTCCAGCGCGTGGTGATCGAGGGATTGCAGTTTGCTGATAGCAACGGAAAAAAGTTCCCTGGTGGCGCCCGTCTGGAAATCTCCGCGTGGCCCGACCGGCTGGCTCTGCGACTGGAGTTGGAGCCCAATGCCTTGCAATCCGGCGGCACTGCGGAATTGCGTTTCGGCCATCACCACGCCTCCGCCGTGTTGACAGCGAAGACGTCAGTCCGGATGGAAGTTTTCGGTGACCATGCTTCCCCCCGCCCGAACTTGGCGGCCGACCCGGCGCTGGAGGTTGGATTTGATGAGGCGCTAGGGTGCCAAACACTCCAGTTGCCGGAGAAGCCGTGGAGCAACGCGAAAGGGACATACTATCCCGAGGAGCACTTGGACCGGTTGGATCGCTGGAATCTTACGATTCGAAACGAATCTGATCGTCCGACGGTGGCCCGGCTCATGTTTACACAAGAGCATAACCTCAACCTCACCGGCTTCACGCCGATGTTGTGCGAGACCAACGGCACGCCCACGGGATTACCGGTGCAGATTTCGAAGGACTGGCACCAGCGACCGAAGAAAGGGGTGGTGCCGCATCAAGGGCCGTGGTTCCACGGCTTCGCATTTGTGCGGTTGCCACCCCACGCGAAGCGCGAACTGGTTTTCCAGATGGTCTATGCGCGCTATGGTGGCGTCTTCGCGGCATCGCTGGCACAACTTTCTTTGATCGGCTGGGGCCATAATCAGTTTTGGGATCAGACCGCCATTGGAAGTTTTGGCGAGAGCATCTGCTTTGAGCCGGGGCGGGTGCAGCGGCGCTGTTTTATTGATGACGTGCGGCCGCTGCTGACATTGCCTCAAGGCCAGCCGGCCACTCCCTGGGGCTGGGCGCAGAATTGCGGCGGCGGCGACTTTCTAATGTGGCAGGATGCGCAGGGAATCTATCAGCCGATGGTTGCGACGCGCACGGATTACCGCGCCTATGGCCCTTGCCTCACGGACGCCAGCTACGCGGAGGAATCGGCCGGCGGTGAACTGGCCGCGCGCATGGATGCCTCGGTTCCGCGCAGCCAGGACTACCTTCGGACGTTCTTCCACCTCCGCTATGATGTGCGCCGGCTGATGCAATGGCGGCGGCTGGCGTTTTTCCAACTCGGTGCCGATTTCTACAATGATACACCCGCCCGTCGGATTGCCCTGGGCGACGCGAACGGGTTGCATGAGGAATGGGAACCGAAATATGGCAAGGATGTGTATGACCGGAGCGCCGTGCCGATGACCGGAGCGCAGCCGTGGGTGTCCATTCACGGCGTGGATTTATCGGCGTTGGGAAAAGGCCAAGCCGCTGCCAGTCGTGGATTCATTGTGCGTTCCTGGCGGGCGACGCTGGGCGGCAAACCGGTTCCGCAGCCGCACGTTTCCTTCTTCTGCAACGAGTGGGGCAAAGGCAACAATCGCGCGGTCGTCGAGCTTGCGCCGCCACCCGGGATTAAGGAATTGCTTCCAGGTGATTTTGTGGAGGCCGACTTGGAGTTGGTGGTTTTCCCCGCCGATGCGGCGGCCTACTACGGGCCGGATAAAGAATTCAAGGAAGTCTTGGCCAGGAAAGCCGACGCCTGGCAACTGGTTCAGCGGGAAGCTGCCGGCAACGCTCTGAAATGCGATGCCAAACACGGTTCGGTGTTGAACCCCTATCCTTTAAAAATTGCCGTGGACGCCAAACAAACGGCGGAAATCACCATCAAAGGCGGACTGGGCTATGTGCCGCTCACCTTCACCGGACTCACGGCAGCTTCAGGTTATGCGCTCTCGGTGGATGGTCAGCGCGTGAATCAGGGCATTCACGGCAACGATTTCTGGCAGACCGACTACGATTCCGCCACGCAGCGATGGCAACAAACCTTTAATGTCCCGCTCCCCGCAGGTGGTCCTCACACGGTTCGCTTCACCCCTGCTAATGCCAAGAAGGATGCCGGCATGGCAGCCAAATATACAATTCAAGAAAAACAACTCTCTGAAAACTGAATCACTGGCTCCACGCTCCACGCTCCATGCTTTTTTCAGGTCTCAAGTCTCAGCATTCGCCATCAAAACCTCCAGTTGACAGCCGCTACCCGTGTTGGCACGTTGACTTGGTGATAAAAAAGCCGAAAAGCAGTTCTCCCTCACCCGCGCAGCGTCCAGTATGATGAGCCCGCATGAAAAGTAATTTACTATCATTATAGCACGCCCATGAGTTTACGTTTCTCCCTCTGTCTTGCTCTTTCCCTGACCCTGGGCGCTCTCCAAGCGGCCGACTCCAAACCTGCCGCGAAGCCCGGCTCCAACGGCCCCAGGTGGAAAGCGCTCAAGCCGCAAACTCCGGCCGGATTCACGCTGAAGATTCTCCAGGTCGCGCAGTATCCAGGGCACACGGTCGAGCTTTATGTGTATGTGCCTGATGCGGCGGGAACCTGGCCCTGCATTCTGGACATTCATGGCGGCGGCTGGAAGGCCCGCCAGGTGGAGGCTGACAAGCCGATGATGGAACGCCTCGCCCAGCGCGGGTTCGTCACCGCCCTGGTGAGCTACCGCCTCTCCACGGAGGCGAAATACCCGGCGGCACTGCACGACTGCAAGGCCGCGCTGCGCTGCCTGCGTGCGCATGCACAGGAACTCAAGCTCGACCCCGGGCGCATCGGCTGCATGGGCGGCTCCGCCGGCGGGCATCTCTCCGGCTTGACCGCGATGACGGCCGGTCTGCATGACTTTGAGGGTGAAGGCCCGTTCCAAGAGCAATCCAGCGCCGTCAAAGCCTGCATTGTCATGGCCGCCACGCAAGACCTGGTCGAGGCCAACCGCGCCAAAACCAACGAGGGCGCAATCCTCTTCTTCGGGGCCACGGCGCAGGAGAAACCAGAGCTGTATCAGGCCGCCTCGCCCATTTATCATGTGCGCGCCGGTGTGCCGCCCGCGATTTTCATTGAAGGGGAAAAAGACAGCCTCAAAGTCGGCCGTGCCGAGATGATGGAAAAGCTGAAAGCCCTCGGCATCGAAACCGCCGTGCATACGCTCAAGGAAGCTCCCCATCCGTTCTGGATGAGCGACCCCTGGTGCGCGGAGACCGTCGATATCGCCGCCGCTTTCTTCAAGAAGCACCTGGGCGAACCGGTGCTGAAGTAAGCGCGCTTAATTGCCTGCTTTGGGCAGCGCCTGCACCAGCAGCTTGTAGAACTCGTTTTCCTCCGCCGTTCAATTGCTCTGGCGAGCCGCCCGCCAGAAAAGGGGCGTAGAAAGGTGAAGGGGGTCGTGAAGGGTTTATACAGTTCTTTACTTTGCTCACTCAACACTATTCCTGAACGTCCTCAAACGTCGTTCATGCATGTGGGATGTGAGGGCTGAAGTGCAAGCGGTAAGCGGCAAGCCGAGTCGTGGGAGTTTACATCACCACCCGTCTCTTGGATCACCTTCCACTTAGGCTCACGAATTTGTGAAAAATTCACTGGACATAAGTGTATCTGTGTATAAAAATACATCTTGTTCGGCGGCCCCGGCTTGGGGCCCTTTTGCCGGCAGCGTGCGTGGCCGTTCTTTGACATCTGGATTTTGTCCCGCCGCCCGTTCTGGGTTGCCCGGTTAGAGCTTGCCCCCTTTCGCCCGGCAACTTGAAATCCTTCAAAATTTAATTTTCGGTGCGGTTTGGTGCGCTCAGGTCCGCCCGTTCTCGGATGGAATCAATCTTCAGCTCTTTGAAATCAGGTTCTATTTCGCGGTTTAAAATTGTTTCCCCGCAGGTCCGGTCTCAGCTTGAAATTATTCCTGGTTTCCAGGCTTCCTTATTTAATTTTTTGATCGGCTTCCGCATTCCGCTTTGCCTTTGTCACCTTTGTGCAAAAAGCGCCGCTTTCAAAACAGGGTGCCAAAAAGTGCAAAAAGTTGCCACCTGGCCTCCAGTATCCGGAAAGCGACCCCGGAAAATATGCCTCTCCACGGTCAAGAAACGGTAAAAGTTTCCGATCTGCAGTTCCCGCTTCGTGCCTTTGCGTCTTGGTTGTTAATAAACGCCTGTTATTTGGTCCGGAAACAATCCGGCTTTGGATGCGCTATCAACGACTTGCAACAAATGACCTCTCCGTCCGGTCCGTTTTCCGGTCTCCAGTGTTGGTTTGACCATCTGAAGCGCGGCGGAAATCAAAGGGTGCCAATGCCAAACTGAAGTGCTATATGTTCCGAAAATGACAACCCAGCCTTTTCCACGTGGCATCATGCTGCCGCCTTTGGGGCGACCCAAGTGGATGCCGCGTGATCCGGCGGGGGCGGAATTGCTCTACCTGTCTTGGGGGGTTCGTTGGATGGGCAATCATCCCATTCCGCTGGCGATGCATGACGGCTGGGTTTATGCGGTGGTGGTGGAAGGGTCGCTGAAATTAAAGCTGCAAGCTAAAGAGCAGGCGACCAAATCAGGCGACGTGTTTATTTTCCATCCGGATTGCGCCTTTGGCTGGCAGGATGAACCCCGGCGTCCGTCGCGGTTGATGACGTGGCTTTGGCGCAACCCGCCGACGCACTCCAAACTTTTGCCGGCACCGGGGGGCTGGTCCCGGGTGCGGGTGAACGAACGGCAGTTGCGGCTCTTGGTTGGGATTCACCAGCAATGTCAGCGGGATGTCGCCAGCGTTGGTGAAACGGCGTTGCTTTCTTTGCGGCGGGCCCGATTGGATCTGGACATCAACCTCGCCGATGCGTTGAACCGTCAGGAGCCGGCCAACCAGCCGGCGCGCATGAACATGGCGTTGCACTTTTTGCGCCACAATCCGGGCATCAAGGCGCCGGCCAAAAGCCTCGGCGATCACCTGAACCTCACTCCGGTGAGCCTGCGAAAACTCTTTCGGGAGAATTGCGGGCGAAGTCTGCAGTCGGTCGCCTTGGAAATGCGCATGAACTATGTTCGGGCGCGCTTGTTGAAACAGGGGACCACGGTCAAGGCGCTGGCGGCGGAGCTGGGCTACAGTCACGCCAACGATTTGAGCCGCGCTTATAAAAAATATTTCGGCGCGGTCACCCGGGCGGCCCGTCCGCGTGCGGTTGAGCCAAACTAGCATCAGTATTCGCCACGGGGTGATGCTATCGGATTGTGGTTTTCATGAAGCCCGTCTGATGTAATATCGGATTCATCACCCGTGTTCTAATTCAAGCCGCAACTGAAACGCCGTCAAAAAATATGAATGCAAAATCCGCCTCCCGCCGCATCAATCGCCGTAATTTTCTTAAAACGACCGGGCTGGGTCTGCTGGCCGCGGGTGCGGTGGCTCCGATGATCTTGCCGCGCCGGTTGTTTGGTGCGGAGGCGCCCTCCAATCGCATCACGATTGGCATGATCGGCACCGGCCGCCAGGGTTTCGGCCAAAACCTGCAAGGAACCAGTTTGAAAGAGGGTGGGCGCATTCCGGGCACGCTTGACGGGCCGGGAACGCAGGTGGTCGCCGTGTGCGATGTGGATAGCTGGCGTCTCGGCAAGGCCCGACAAACGGTCAATGATTATTACGCCAAAAACACGGCCAGCGGCGCTTACAAAGGCTGCGATGCGTATGCGGATTTCCGCGACATTATCGCCCGCAAGGACATTGATGCGGTGATGATTTCCACCCCGGATTTCTGGCACGTGCCGATGGGCATCCTGGCGGCGCAGGCCGGGAAGCACGTCAGTTGTGAAAAACCCTTGAGCATGAGCGTGCATCAGGGACGGCAGTTGGTCGCGGCTTTGGAGAAATACGGCGTCGTCAACCGCACGGACAGCGAATTCCGCTCGCTCCGGCCCCAGAACCACGCGGTGGAATTGGTGCGGAACGGACGCATTGGAAAACTGGAGAAGGTTGAAATCCAATTTCCTTCCGATCCCGCGCCCGTGCCGGTTCAGCCCGACATGTCCGTTCCCAAGGAGCTCAATTATGATCTGTGGCTGGGGCCGATGCCGGAAGTTCCCTACACGGAAAAACGCGTGCATACGCCCTTTGTGATCAATACCCGGCCGAATTGGATGCGGGTGGATACGTATGCCCAGGGCATGATCGCCAACTGGGGCGCGCATTATTTCGACGTGGCCCAGTGGGCCAACAACAGCGAGCAATCGGGACCGGTGGACGTGGAGGGCAAGGGCGAATTTCCGAAAAGCCTATGGAATTCCATGATCAATTTCGAGGTGACTTATCGCTACGCCAATGGGGTGTTAATGACCTGCCGCCAGACGCCCACCAGTAAGCCGGGCATCAAATATATCGGTTCGACGGGTTGGATTTTGGTCGAAGGTTATCCGGGTGTTATCAGTGCCAGCGATCCCGGCCTGCTGACCTCCAAGCCCGGCCCGGGAGAACTGGATCTTTCCAAGACGCTTTGGGACAAGACGGATTTCATTGATGCGATACGCACCAGCCGAAAAACACAGGAAACCATCGCCGTGGGCCATCGCACTATTTCCATTTCCCAAATCGGGCTGATCGCGTGTCAAATGGGCCAGAAGTTGAAGTGGAATCCCGAACGGGAGTTGTTCGACGGCAACAACGCCGCCAACGCCTTGTTGGCCGCTCCGCTGGCGCGCAAACAGTGGGCCATGTGAGGCGGGAAGAATATGAGCTTCGCCAAAGCATCAGGAAATCAACGGCACACCCGGACTCCATCCGCATGAATGTTCTCCGTCCGATGATTGTCCCCCGCGCATGGCTCAAGACCGTTTTGCTGATGGCTGGCCTCTCGGTCATTGGATGCCTGCCCGTGTCCGCTGACGTCCAGATTTCGCAGTTGGCCGACCGTTTGCGGGTGGAAATAAACAGCAAGCTATTCACGGAATATTATTTCAAAGACGTGCCGCGTCCTTTCTGTTATCCGATCACCGGACCGGATGGTTTGATGATGACCCGGAATTGGCCGATGACGAATGCGCCTGGTGAGGAACACGACCATCCGCATCATCGTTCCCTTTGGTTTGCGCACGGCGACGTGAACGGCCAGGATTTCTGGACGGAAACCCCCGGCGCGGGGAAAATTCTCCATGCCGGCTTTGACGAGATTAAATCCGGCCCGGACTTCGGTCTCATCAAGGCGCGGAACAATTGGGTGGCCGCTGATGGCCGCGTGATTTGCACGGACGAACAGACGTTGCGGATTTACAGTCGGCCAAACCGCGAGCGGTTGTTCGATTTTGAAGCTACCCTGCACGCTTCCCGGGGCGAACTGACGTTTGGTGACACAAAGGAAGGCACGATGGCCATCCGGCTGGCCGAAACCATGCGGTTGATGAAGCCGGCGCCAAATAAGTCCGAGCCCCCCCGGCTCGGAGATGGCCGCGCTGCCAACAGCGAGGGGGTGCTTGGTGTTGCGGCGTGGGGCAAGCGCGCCGCGTGGGTGGATTATTCCGGGCCGGTCGCCGGCAAAATCGTGGGCGTCGCCATTTTTGACTGCCCGCAAAATCCGCATCATCCGGCTTGGTGGCATGTGCGGGATTACGGCCTTTTCGCCGCAAACCCGTTTGGTCAGCACGATTTTGAAAGCTTCAAACAGAATAAGACGGCCGGAAATCTGGTTGTGCCCGCCGGAAAAAGCGTGACGTTCCGTTACCGCTTTTATCTACATGAGGGCAATGAGCAGCAGGCCGGGGTGGCTGAACATTTCGCGGAATACATCCGGGAAGGCTTTCCAGCTAAATGAAAATCTTTGTAACTGAAAATAAAACTGCCATGAAACTAAAATTCATTATCTTAAATCTGCTGTTGCTTGCCGGAGCGCTGTGCGCGGCCACACCGGAATATTTTGTCTTCGACAACGGCGTGGGCCGGGGGAACTGGACGCCGGAAGCGCAGGCCAAAACCTTGAAGGAGCTTGGCTACACCGGCATCACCTACCGATACACCAATCCGGAAGACCTGGCCCGCTGGCAGAAAGAGTGCCGGAAGCAGAAAGTGAAAATTAATGCCCTCTATGTTTACACCTATCTTGACCGGACGAATAAGTTTGATCCCGGGTTCAAGGACGCCATCAAGTTGTTGAAGGGGACGGACACCGTGATTTGGATGACCGTGATGAAACCCAAGACCAAGGGCGACCACGATGCAGAAGCCGTGAGCAATGTGCAGGAAGTTGCGGATCTCGCCGCCGCCCAAGGGTTGCGCGTCGCGCTCTATGGCCATTTCGGCTTTTATGTGGAGACCGGCTTGGATTCAGCGCGCATCGTCAAGCTGGCGAACCGACCCAATGTCGGCGCGACCATCAATCTCTGTCACGAGTTTCTTTCGGGTCACGGCAACGAACTGGAGGAAACACTTAGGGTCGTCGCGCCGCTGGCCACGATGGTTTCCATCAACGGCGTGGACTTGGCGAATACCAACTATATCGTGCGGCTCGATCAGGGCGACTTCGACCTGACGGCTTATCTGAAGAAGCTGTCCGCCGCCGGTTATCATGGTCCGGTCGTCCTGCAATGTTATAACGTCAAGGGCGATACTTTGGAAAACCTCACCGCGAACATCGCCACCTGGCGGCGGATTAAGGGAGAGTTGGCTGATCAATCCCCCTCCGTGCCCCCGCAGAACACGCTTTCAGCCAAAGAAACGGCGGCGGGCTGGAGACTTTTGTTCGATGGCAAAACCACCGCCGGCTGGCGCGGTTTTCAAAAGGAAGCGTTCCCGGACAAAGGCTGGGTCGTTGAGAACGGCTGCCTGAAATGTCTGGGCGAGAAGGGTGGCGATATTGTGACCACGGCCACCTTCACCAACTTTGAAGTGACCTGGGAATGGCGGCTGTCCTTCCGGGCCAACAGCGGCTTGAAATATTTTGTGGATGAAAAACGGGCGGATGCCGCCGGGAAAATCTACCCCACCGCCATCGCGCACGAATACCAGACGATTGACGACAAGAATTTTATCGCCGAGCCGCTGAATGAGAAAAAACTCACCGGTGCCTGGTATGACGTGTTGATGCCCCAAAACGCGAAGCCCAGGCCGCTGGGGGAATTCAACCAGTCCCGCCTGGTCGTGCGTGGAAACAAGGTGGAGCACAGGCTGAATGGCAAGCGCGTGGTGAGTTACACCACGGACAGCGCCGAATCGGCGACCGGGATCGCCGCCAGCAAGTTCAAGAATGTGCCCGGTTTTGCCGACAAAATATCCACGCCGATTTTGCTCCAGGACCACAACACCGTGGTCTGGTTTCGCAATATCAAGCTGCGTGAATTAAAATGAGCCTCCCGATGAAACTAAAACTGTCTCGCCGTTCTTTTCTCAAGCGGACGGCGTCCGCCGCCGCCGCTGCGGTCGTCGCGCCGATGATTGTGCCCGCTTCCGTTTTAGGTCGTGATGGGACGGTTGCGCCCAGCAACCGCATCACCATCGGTTTCATTGGCACCGGACGGCAGGCGCTTTACGCCAACATTCCCGGATTCCTTTACCAGCCGGATGCGCAGGTGGTGGCCGTCTGCGACGTGGATTCATGGCGGATGGGGAAGGCTCGGCAGAAAGTCGAAGATTACTATGCCGACCAGCGAACCTCCGGAACTTTCAAAGGCTGCGCCACGTTCCGTGACTGGCGCGATTTGATCGCCCGGAAGGACATTGATGCAGTGATGATTTCCACGCCGGATCACTGGCACGCCCTCATGGCGTCCGCTGCGCTCCGGGCGGCCAAGGATGTTTCCTGCGAAAAACCCCTGACCCGGAATGTGGCGGAGGGCCGTTTGCTGGCTGACCTGGTCGTCAAGCACCAGCGTGTGTTTTGCACGGACAGTGAATTTCGTGCGAATCGCAAATGCCATCTGGCCGCTGAACTGGTGCGCAACCACAAGATCGGCAAGTTGCAGCGTATCATCACGGCTACGCCGAAGGATACGACATTGCCGGCGCAGCCGGATCAGCCGTTGCCGGAAGAGCTAGATTACGAAATGTGGCTGGGGCCGGCGCCGAAGGCGGCTTACACCGGAAAACGCGTGCATCCGCTTCACGATGAGGTCGCCCGGCCGGGCTGGATTTCCATCCGTGATTATGCGGACGGCATGCTGGCCAACTGGGGCGCGCATCTGAATGACATCGCCATGTGGGCGAACAACACCGAGCACACTGGTCCGGTGGAAGTCGAAGCCACCGGCAAATATCCTCTGGCGGGCAATCTTTGGAACGTCATCCAGGAATTTAAAGCCCATTTTCGCTTCGCCAACGGCGTTCAATTGACCTGCAAAAGCGACAAGCCCTACCTCCGCTTTGAAGGCACTGAAGGCTGGATTCAAGTTGATTATCCCGGCCACTTCACATCCTCCATTCAGGAATTGGCCGGTTGGAAACCGGGGTCAGGCGACATCAGCCTGCCCAAGATGGAAAGTGAAAAGCGTGATTTTCTGGATGCCGTCAAATCACGTCGGCAGCCGCAATATTCCGCCGAGGGCGGTCATCGCAATGCCACGCTCTCGCATCTCGCACTGGCGTCCATTGATCTGGGCCGTAAATTGCAATGGGATCCGGTTAAGGAAAAAGTCATCGGCGACGAGGCGGCCAACCAACATCTGGCCCCCAAGCCGATGCGCGCACCGTGGAAGTTGGAGGTTTGAGCCCAATCCTGAATCGTGAATTCCCCGCTTACATCTGGAACCGCCACCCATTTCCGCTGGACGGTGGTGGTGCTGCTGTTTTTCGCGATTACCGTAAATTACATTGATCGCGCCGTGCTGGGCGTGATCAAGCCGCTGCTCGACTCGGCGCTCGGCTGGAATCAAACCGATTACGGCTGGATGGTGACGGCGTTTCAGGCGGCGTATGCGGTGGGCTACGCGTTTTCCGGACGACTGTTGGACCGGCTTGGGGCCCGGCTCGGATTTTCGCTGCTGGTGTTTTTCTGGAGTCTGGCGGCGATGTCGCATGCGGCGGCGGCCACCGTTCTGGGTTTCAGTGTTGCCCGGGCGGCGCTCGGTTTGGCGGAAGGCGGGGCCCTGCCGGCGGCGGTCAAGGCGGTGACGGAATGGTTCCCGCGTGAGCAGCGCGCTTTCGCCACCGGATTGTTCAATTCCGGTAGCCAGGTCGGCGCGATTTCCTGTCCCTTGCTCGTGCCGCTGCTCGCCGCGCACTGGGGTTGGCAGGGGGCGTTTATCGCCACGGGCGCGGTGGGTTTTATCTGGCTGGTGTTTTGGATCTGGCTTTATCGCGCGCCGGAAAAACATCCTTATGTTTCCGCTGCGGAACTGGCTTACATCCGCCAGGACCCGCCGGATGCGCCCATGAAAATATCGTGGCTGACATTGTTGCGGCAGCGTCAGACGTGGGCGTTCATGGCGGGCATGATGGCTTCATCGCCGGTCTGGTGGTTCTATATTTTCTGGGTGCCGGATTTTCTGAACAAGCGTTTTGGCCTCGGCCTCACGCAGAGCAGCCTGCCGCTGGTCGTCATCTTTTCCGGAGCCAGCATGGGCGGCATTCTGGGCGGCTGGTTTTCTTCGATGCTCCTGAAGCGCGGCCGGTCGGTGAATGCCGCGCGCAAGACGGCGTTGCTGATTTGTTCGCTCGCGGTGATTCCAGTGTGCCTCACGCCGTTTGTGCCGGTCGCACACGTCTGGTGGGCGGTGGCGCTGGTGACGCTGGCGGCGTCGGCGCATTGCGGCTATGCAGCGAATCTTTTCACGCTGGTCAGCGACACGGTTCCGCGGCAGGCCGTCGGCTCCGTCGTCGGGATTGGCGGCATGGCCGGTTCCATTGCCGGAATGTTTTTTGCTCAACTCGTCTCGCGGGTGTTGCAGGCGACAAACAACAATTATTTCGTGCCGTTCGCCATTGCCGCCACGACGTATTCCATCGCGCTGGCGATCATTCATTTCCTGCTGCCAAAATATGAGCGCATGACGATCCCTGAATCAAAAAATACTTTATGACCTCCAGAGAAAGATTGCTGATTACCCTGCGTGGTGGAGTGGCGGATCGCGTGCCGGTCGCGCCGTTTGTCCAGGAGGAATATCTTGCGTTTTATTACCCGCACAAAAAATCCGTGGACCGGGTGATTGACGCCACGGAACTGGCTAACGAACTCGACTTTGACTTGATGGCTAAGCATCGCGGGTTCGAACCGCCGCATTGGTTCCGGCGCAGCCGACCGGGCTGGGAATTGCGCCCGACGCAATCCATAAGCAATGGTTTTGAGCATCGCCGGCTCGAAATCGTCACGCCCAAGCGCGTTTTTGTGAAAGAAGAAGCCCGGCCCTATTCTGGTGCCGGTTCAGCCGGCGGAGCGTTCATGCCGACGAAGCATTTATTGAGCGACCGCGCAGAGATTGAAAGTTTTTTTGAACTGGCACCGCCGCTGGCTGACGAGGATCGCGGTGAGATGCGTGAAACGGTTTCCCTTTGGAAAAAAATTCTCGGCGAGCGCGGGGTTCTGACGCCGTGGGGATTTGCCGGGGTCTTCAATTTTGCCGCAGAGTTGGTGGGCATGGAAAATCTCTACGTCGCCCCTTACGAGGAAGCCGAGCTTTATGCTTACCTGATGGGACACATTGCCGATGCGGCGGGCGAATACAATCAGGCACTGGTGGAGGCTGGCGTGGATTGCATCGGGATTCAGGGCCACATGGCGGGCGGACGGACGACCGGTCCGGATTTTTTCCGCGAGTTTGTGCAGCCCTACGAAAAGCGGTTGCTGAATGCGATTCATACCGCCGGCGGGTTCAGTGTCTATCACAACTGCGGCTTTGCGCGCTCGCTCTACGATAACTATCGCGAGCTGGGGATGAGCGTTTGGGAAACCGTTTCCGAACCGCCCCGCGGTGACAATCATCTGGCCGAGGCCAAGCAGCTGCTCGGAGATAAAATCTGCCTGTTGGGAAATCTCGACCAGGTGGATTTTCTTAAACGTGCCACGCCGCAAGCGGTGGCCGCCCGGACCCGCGAATTGGTTCGGGCTGGAAAACCGGGTGGGCGCTACATCTTTTCCACGTCCGACTATCTTGAGATTGGCACGCCGCGTGAAAACGTCGTGGCCATGATTGAGGCGGCCAAGGATGAGGGAGTTTATAAATAACGAGATTATGAAAGAGGCGAGTACCATTCGATTGAGCGATTACAGTTTGGTTGGCCAGGACACGGCATTGGCGATTGAAAAAGGTCTGGCCGAGGCGACTTGGTATACCTCGCCGGTGCCGAGGCAAACGATGCGCGAACTGCTGGAGCGTAAAGACGGGCCGGCCATCCGTGACACCTTCCTCTGGTTCGCATTGATCATCGGCGCGGGCGTGTGGGGCTGTCAGCTCTGGGGCAGTTGGTGGGCGATCGTTCCCTTTGCGATTTACGGCGTGCTTTACGCCTCCACTTCCGACTCGCGCTGGCATGAATCCAGCCACGGCACGGCGTTCAAGACGGATTGGATGAATAATGCGCTTTACGAAATCGCCTCCTTCATGGTGCTGCGCGAATCCGTGCCCTGGCGCTGGAGCCATACCCGCCATCACAGTGACACCATCATTGTCGGACGCGATCCCGAGATTGCCGTGCCGCGCCCGCCCAATCTGTTTGAAATGGGGGTAAAGATTTTTGGCTTGAAGCAGATTCCCGGTTATTTCCGGAATGTCTTCCTGCATTGCGCCGGACGGATCACGCCCGAGGAGAAGACCTACATTCCTGAATCCGAGTATGGCAAAGTATTCATTCGGGCGCGGGTTTATGTGTTTATTTTTGCCGGAGTCATCGCCCTGGCGTTTTACCATCACAGTCTGCTGCCGCTCATGTTCATCGGTTTGCCGACGATTTATGGTTCATGGCTGATGCCCGTCTACGGCTACACCCAGCATGCCGGACTGGCGGAAAATGTTTTGGATCACCGGCTCAACTGCCGGACGGTCTACATGAATTTCATCCACCGCTATCTTTACTGGAACATGAATTATCATGTGGAGCATCACATGTTCCCGCTGGTGCCGTATCACAACCTTCCTAAGCTGCACGAAATTGTGAAGCCCGACATGCCGGCGCCTTACACCAGCCTCTGGAACGCCTGGTGCGAAATCGTCCCCGCCGTTTTGCGGCAGGTGAAAGATCCGGCATATTGCGTGAAACGCAAACTGCCAACGCCCACGCTCCGTGCCGACGCGCCGCCGACCTCGCATATTTTCACCGCCAAAGGGCAGGTCGTGAATGGCTGGATTGAAGTCTGCGTCAGCACTTTTCTGAAAACGGAGGATGTGATCCGCTTCGACCACGAAAACAAAACCTACGCCATCTATCGCACCGCCGGGGGATCGCTTCACGCGACGGATGGCATTTGCACGCACGGCAACACCCATCTCGCCGACGGGCTCGTCAAAGGCAAACTCATCGAATGTCCCAAGCACAACGGGCGCTTCGATATCACCGATGGCTCGCCGCAACGCCAGCCGGTGTGCGTCGCGCTCAAGACTTACAAGACGAAAGAAAACGACGGGAAAATTTTCCTCGATTTGAATTCCGCCGGTGGCTGTGGCCTTGCGCAGCCGGCCACGACCTGCAAATTCCGCGTCGTCAGCAATGAAAACGTGGCCACCTTCATCAAGGAGCTGGTGCTGGAACCGGAGCCCGGCTCATCGCTGCCGCCTTACCAGCCGGGTGATTACCTGCAGCTCGACATTCCGGCTTACGGCGAAATCTCATTCAGCGAAATCTCCGTGAAGCCGCCGTTCGCCGAAGTCTGGAAGGCGCAGCACGTTTTTGATTTTCGTTCCGAGAACGCCGTGCCGGTCCGCCGCAACTACTCGCTGGCGACGAATCCGGTCACCGACAAACAGCTTCGCTTCAATGTTCGCATCGCCACGCCGCCGCGTGGGCAGGATTGTCCGGCGGGTGCCGGCTCGGCGTATGTTCACCGGCTCAAGCCGGGCGATCAGGTCACGGCCATCGGGCCGTTTGGGACATTCCACATCAAACCCGGCGATTCGGAAATGGTTTATGTCGGTGGTGGCGCGGGCATGGCTCCGCTGCGTTCGCATCTGTCGCATCTCTTTGAAACGCTTAAGACCGGACGCCGCGTGAGTTTCTGGTATGGCGCACGGTCGCGGCAGGAGGTTTTTTATCAGGAATATTTTGAGCAACTGGCGAAACAGTTTCCCAATTTCAGTTTTTATCTCGCGCTTTCCGAGCCGCAATCAGTGGACCATTGGACGGGTGCGACGGGTTTCATTCACGAAGTTCTGCTGGAAAATTATCTAAAGAATCACGCTGCTCCGGGTGGCATCGAATACTATCTGTGCGGCCCGCCCGTGATGGTGCAGGCCACCACGAAAATGCTTGATGAACTGAATGTGCCCAAGCGCCAGATCGCCTTCGATGAGTTTTGATTTATGAAAACCAAAACGACATGAGCCAGATCAAAACGCGTAATTTTGGAAGGTTGCCAACCGGTGAAACGGTCCAAGAATATACGCTGGCCAATGCCGGCGGCCTGACGCTGAAGCTCATTACTTTCGGCGGCATCATCACCGAATTGCATGTGCCAGACCGCCACGGAGTCGTCGCCGATGTGGTGTTGGGATTCAACCATCTTGCCGGCTATCTCGGCCCGCATCCGCATTTTGGCGCGATTACTGGTCGCGTGGCCGGGCGGATTACCGGCGGCCGATTTTCTCTCGCTGGACGCGACTATCAATTATTGGTGAATAATCCACCCAATCATTTGCATGGCGGCGCCGTCGGTTTCGACAAATGTTTGTGGCGCGCGCAAATCGTACAAACGCCGGAAGGTTTCGACGGGGTGAAACTCGCCTATCACAGTCCGCACGGCGAGGAAGGGTATCCCGGCAACGTGGAGGTGGCCGTCACTTATTCGCTCACCGACGCGAACGAAGTCATCATCTGCTACGAAGCTGTCGCCGACCAGACAACGCCTTTAAGCCTGACCAATCATTCGTATTTCAACCTTGCGGGCGAAGGCCGAGGCACGATTGAAAATCATTGGCTTCAGATTACATCGTCCGAAATTGTCCCGACCGACGAACAGATGACCTTGCTCGGGATGCGTTCGCCGGTGGCCGGAAAAACCAATGATTTCAACCGCTCAAAGCGGCTGGGTGACGCGATTTCCGGCCTGCTGAATTCGCACGGCGACAATTACCTGATCGCGCATCCGATTCGTAAATCTTTGCAGTTAGTTGCCCGCTTGGAAGACCCGTCGAGCGGGCGGATCATGGAAGTGCTCACCACCGAAGATTGCCTGCAACTCTACACCGCCGCTTTCATGGATAATTCGCTCATTGGAAAATCCGGGCGGGCATATCCGAAATTTGGCGGTCTTTGTCTGGAATGCCAAGGCTATCCGGATGGTGTCAATCATCCCGAACTGGGCGACATCATTCTGAAGCCCGGACAAGCTTATCAGCAAACCACCATTTACCGTTTTCAAAAAACATGAAACTAAAACTAGTCCGTCATTTGTGGGGCGTGGATGGCACCCACGGTTACAGCCATTACCTGCCGCGCTGGCGGGAGGTCGGTTATGAAGTTGTCGAAGCCTCGCTGCGATTGTCGCCGAACCGTCCGGCGCTTCTGCGTTTGCTGAAGGAAGACGGACTGCAATGGGTGCCGCAGGTTTTCAGCCGTGACTTTGTGCCCGGCGGAACCGTGCGAGAACATTTGGATTCGTTGCAACAGCAAATCGAGGAGTGTTTGGTGCACCAGCCGATTTTTTTCAATGCCCACAGCGGCTCCGACACCTGGAGTCTGGCGCAGGCGGAGGATTTTTACGGTGCCGTGCTCGAACTGGAGCGACGCCTCGGCGTGACGATTACGCATGAAACCCACCGCCTGCGCTATTTTGGCAACCCATGGACGACGCGACCGATTCTTGAGCTTTTTCCAACGCTGAAGTTGACCTGTGACTTCAGTCACTGGGTGTGTGTGGCGGAGCGGTTGCTGCCGGACTGCGGCGAGATTATTCAATTGGCGGCGCAACACTGCCATCACCTTCATGCCCGCGTCGGCTTTGAGGAAGGCCCGCAAGTTTCTGACCCGCGCGCGCCGGAATGGGCGGGGCATCTGGCTGCTCACGAAGTCTGGTGGAATCAAATCTGGAAAATCCAAAAACAACGCGGTGTTGCCACGTCCACTCTGACGCCTGAATTTGGCCCCGCGCCTTATTTGCACTTGCTGCCGTTCACGCAGGCTCCCGTAGCCAATCTGGCAGATATCTGTGACTGGATGGCGATTCGTGAACGCGACAATTTTTCATCACGCCATTAATCCATTATAGCCTTGGCGGACGATGAGCCGGAAGTTGATTTGCGGATTAACTCAATTCGCTTTGGATTGCCAGGCTGCCTGACGGACTTTTAGTGGCGACCCGCCTTGAAGCTGTTTGACCCAGCGGGAAAAGTGAAAAGGATTTTTGAAGCCGCACAAGTAGGCGATCTCGCCCACGGTGTGGCCGCTTTCGCCGAGCATGGCAATGCCCCGTTCCGTGCGCAGTTTCCACAAGTAACGCGCCGGCGTGGTCCGGAGCGCGGTTTGGAAACGGCGGATGACCACATTCCGGGAAACTCCCGCCGCTGCCTGGGCATCCCGCAGGCAGTCTTCCGTTCCCAAGTGGGCTCGCATATGTCGGATCACTTTGTGAACTACTTCGTCGCTGCCCGGCACGACGGCGGATTGTTCCGAGATGTTGAGGTATTCTGCAAATAGGCCGAGACCCAGAAAATCAATCTCCCACAAAACCGACGGGTTCCGGTTGTTGCGCAGTTCCAGCGCGGTGGCCAGCAGGTTGCGCCAGATCACCGACGGCGGCACTGCTGCCGGGGCGTTGCGCAGCGCCCGCTGCATTTTTTTTGGCAAGCCCGTCGGCTTGATCTCGCACCAGGAATGATGCGTCTCGTGGCGGGTGGAAAATTCCCAGTGCTCGCGGTGTCCGGGACGAAAAAGATATACCAAGCCCGTAGTCAGTTCTTGGGAGACTTTGTCCACCGTGACCCGGCAACTGCCGGAGTGCAGCAGCACCAGTTCGTAATGGCGCTGGCGGCGCGGGCCGCATTGTCCGCCCGGCTGATAGCGCACTTCGCCAATGGTTATTTGCGCGGTGGAAACCCGCCGGTTTATCCAGGCGATGTTGGTGCCAAAGTCATACACGATGTTTAATTATGTCTGGGCAACTATAACCGTCAACGTCAGACGGTGATGGCGGATATGTTTTTGGTGAAGCCAGTCATTCTTTGTCCGGAGCCGGGGCGGTATCTTTGGCAATGAACAACCACGACAATTCTCTATGTTTGAAGCACCATGTTGGCTGGGCTGTGGAAACTCAATTATGAAATCATTATTTGTTGCCGGCTTAATCGCATTGGCGTCCGCTGGATATATGCGGGCGGATAATAACCATGCGGCAAATGCCAGCGCCGCCGGTCAGCGGCAAGTCATTTCCCTCGATGGCGCCTGGCAGATTGCCGAAGGTTCGCTGTCTAATGCGCCGCTGCGTTTTGACCGGACGGTGCCGGTCCCGGGGCTGGTGGATCTTGCCACACCGCCGTTTGTGGAACCGGGACCGAAGGTGGCGAATCGGAAACAGGTTCCACAGAAAGATTCCCGGCGGGATGCGTTCTGGTATCGGCGGACATTTACTCTGACCGCTCCGATTCCGGCGTTGGCGACGCTGAAGGTCGGCAAGGCCATGTTCGGCACGCGAGTAATTCTGAATGGTAAATTGCTGGGTGACCATGCTCCTTGTTTCACCTCGGGATATTTTGAGGCGAAGGACGCGTTGAAAACCGGGGAGAACGAATTGCTCATCCGGGTTGGCGCGGATCGCGATGCGGTGACGGCGGCGGTGCCGTCGGGATTCGATTTTGAGAAGGATCGTTACATTCCCGGCATTTTCGATTCGGTGGAATTAATTTTATGCGGCACACCGAACATCGTGAATGTGCAGGTGGCGCCTGATTTGACCAACCAGCAGGCCAGGGTGCGCGTCTGGTTGAAGGGCGTTACGGATGGCGAGGTGACGGTCGAAGTGCGCGCGGCGAAATCGCGCAAGGTTATCGGCAAATGCAAGGCCCGTTTGACGTCGTCGGCAGAGCCGGTGGTTGATCTTGTATTACCAATGGCCGGGTGCCGGTGGTGGTCGCCGGAAGACCCGTTTCTTTATGAATTGACCGCGCGAACGGCAGGCGATGAGTTCACAACGCGGTTTGGAATGCGCGAGTTCAAATTGGATCCGGCGACGGGGCGGGCGATGCTGAACGGTAAACCCTATTTCATGCGCGGCAGCAACATCACGCTCTATAGGTTTTTTGAGGATTCCGAACGTGGCGTGCTGCCGTGGAGCGAGGCCTGGGTGCGTAAGCTGCACCAGCGCATGAAGGACATGCACTGGAACAGCCTGCGCTACTGCATCGGATTTCCCCCGGAATTCTGGTATCGAATCGCGGACGAGGAGGGCGTGCTGATTCAGGACGAGTTTCCGATTTGGTTTGGCGGGACCAGGTGGAGCACCTTGTCGAAGGAATTGAAGACGGACGAATTGGCGAAAGAATATGCCGAGTGGATGCGCGAGCGCTGGAACCATCCGTCTGTGGTGGTCTGGGATGCAAACAACGAAACGGTCTGTTCTGAAACCGGGCCTGCCATCCAGTCGGTGCGCGGACTGGATATCTCGAATCGTCCTTGGGACGACAGTTACAATTATCCGCAAGACCCCGGCGACGTTTACGAATCTCACCCTTACCATTTCAGTAATCCCAAATTCAAGTTGTCTGGGCTTGCCACCGCCAACCCGGTTCCCGCCGGCAACGTCTTCACCAACGACGGCAAGTACGCGGTCGTCATCAATGAATACGGCTGGCTCTGGCTGAATCGCGATGGCACGCCGACCACGCTGACCAGCAATCTTTATCTCAATCTTCTCGGCACAAATTCCACGACGGAACAGCGGCGGAATCTTTACGCGCGCTACACCGCCGCCGAAACCGAATTCTGGCGCAGCCACCGGAAAGTCGCTGCCGTCCTGCATTTTACCGCGCTCGGTTACTCCCGGGCCGACGGTCAGACGAGCGACCATTGGAAAGAAGATGGGGTTGCGAAGCTTGAATGGGAGCCGGAGTTCTACCGGTATGTCCGGGATTCGTTCGCGCCGATCGGATTGATGGTGGATTTCTTTGCCGAGAAAGCGTTTATTGGAACGGGTGTGAAAATTCCAGTGGTCGCTATAAATGATTTATACGAGGCGTGGAAAGGTCCCGTCACGCTTCGCCTCAAGATTGGCGAACGCATCATCTCCAAGCGGCAATTGCCATGCCGGATTGAAGCCTTGGGCCGGACAAATCTCGTCTTTGATGTCAAACTTCCTGAACAAACTGGAAACTGCACTATTGAAGCCGAGTTGCGCGGCGCGGACGGACATCCAGTTCGCAGTGTGCGCGAGGTGATCATCGAAACACCTCAGATTTCAGCGCCCGCCAATTAATAACAAAAAAGCCATGATCTCAATCATTACCCGAATCAGTATGAGCGCAATGGCAGGCGTCTTGAGCCTGCTCATCACGGTGCATGAGGCTTCTGCGGCGAAACCCGTGGGCGAACCGCTGATTATCGCCGAGCCGCGCTCGCTCATCTACTTCGGCCCCGGGGATCCGGCTCCAGCATCCGTGGTCAAGGTGGTGCCGGTCGTCGGTCAGGAGTTTTCCCAGGCGCTGCAGGTGAATACCTTCGGCGTGGTGGCCAAGCCCAAGACTGATTTTGGGTTATATGCTCGCCTTGCTGCGCCCGTGAATCAGGGCGATGTGTTGTGGATTTCCTTCAAAGCCCGTTGTCTTGAAGCCAAACGCGAGAGCGGGGAAGCGGCCTTCGAGCTGCGCTTCGACCAGCTCGTGAACAGTAAATACAAATGGCCGCCTTATCTCGAACGCGGCGTTTCGGTCGGGCGCGAATGGACGGAGGTCAGCATTCCCTACGCGATGGAGCGGAAGGTCGGGCCCGCAGACATGCGCTTGGCGATGAGTTTCGATCACTATCCGCAACGTTTTGAAATCGGCCCGGTCACCTTCATCAATTGCGGGTCGAATATCCGCATGACGGATTTGCCCCGCAGCGTGGTGCGCTACGGCGGCTCCGAGCCGGATGCCCCTTGGCGTGCGGCGGCTGCCGAACGCATCGAGAAGTTTCGCAAAGGCGAGTTGATGCTCAAGGTGATGGACCGTGACGGTCGCCCTGTGGCCGACGCGGCGGTCGCGGTGCGTATGAGGCGGCTCGACTTCCTGATTGGCACGGCGATTGGCTCCCGAAACATGTTGGACGCGGCCAGCCCGGACGCGCAACGCTACCGGGAGATTGTTTCAACCTATTTCAATCACGTCGTCTTCGATAACGACATGAAGTGGCCGCTCTGGGCGGCGCAGAACTACAAGCCCGAAGCGCTACTCCCTATCTTGGACTGGCTCAAGGAGCATGGCCTGACTGCCCGTGCGACGCCCATGGTGTGGCCCTCCTGGCGCCATCTGCCCGTGTATCTGAAGGAGTTCCAGAACGACCCTGCCACGCTGCGTCGCGAAGTGTTCAAGAATATCGAGCGGCAGACGCGCGTGATGAAGGGCCGGTATGTTCAATGGGATGTGACGAACGAGCTTTTCGCAAATCACGATCTGGTGGATATTCTCGGCCGCGACGAAATCGTGGCGTGGTATCGCGCGGCGCAGGCCGGCGCTCCGGATGTGAAACTCTGTTACAACGAATACACAATGTTCCATCCCGACGGCCCCGGGCCGGAGCATTTTTTCGAGACCATCAAGTTTCTCAAAGAGAAGGGTGCGCCGCTCCAGGGACTCGGCGAACAGGCGCATGTCGGCGGTTCACCGCCCGGCATACCCTTGGTGCTGGCTCGGCTGGAGCGTTTTGCAGCGCTGGGCTATCCCATCACGATTACCGAGTTCGACATGAACAGCAACGACGAGGATTTTCAGGCCAGCTATATGCGCGACTTCATGACCGCCGTGTTCAGCAATCCCCACACCGAGGGGTTGGTGCAATGGGGCTTCTGGGCGGGGTCGCACTATTTCCCCAGCGCTGGCCTGTGGAACAAGGATTGGAGTCTACGCAAACACGGACAAGCGTTTGTTGACATGGTGACCAAGACCTGGCGCACCGATGCCGATGGGCGCACCGCCGCCGATGGCGCCTACGCGACGCGCGGCTTCTACGGCGACTACGACGTCACGATCACTCACGCCGGAAAAACCAAAACCGTGCGCCTCAAACTGGCCCCCGGCACCGCCGTGCAAACTATCACCGTTCCGCTGTGATTTTGACTTGCAGGCGTTTCTGAAAGCTGAACCATGAATGCAATGAACCGCCGCCATTTTCTCGTCACGAGTTTAACGGCTGCCTCCGCCGTCACGCTCGGGTTGCGTCTGGATGCGGCTGAGGCGGCTGCCTACCAGTTTGACCCGACGCCCGACATCATCAAAGCTCCGAAAAATCCCGCGCTCTGGCCGGAGTTTCGCAAGCAACTGGCCGAATGGCGCGAGAAGAAACGTGGCGAATTGAACTACTTCGATGCGCTTTATCAGCGTGCTGATTTCGCGTGGGTGCCGGGCAGCTATGTTTGCTATTTCCTGATGTTGAACGACGAGCGTTTCTACGACGCAACCAGCGGGCGTTATCTCGTCAAGAAATGGCTTGCCGCCTGTCAGCGCGACTTCGGCGGCGTGGACAGCGTGGTGCTCTGGCACGCGTATCCCCGCATCGGACTCGATGACCGCAACCAGTTTGATTTCTACCGGGACCAGCCCGGTGGCCTGACCGGACTGCGCGCCGTGGTGGATGAACTGCATCGCGCCGGTGTGCGCTCCTACATTGACTACAACCCGTGGGACAAAGGCACGCGCCGCGAGGCGAAGGGTGACATTGACATGCTGTGCGAGATTGTGGCCGCGCTGGACGTGGATGGCATTTTTCTGGATACGATGAAGGAAGGCGCGGCGGATTTTCGGAAAATGCTCGACGCCATCCGTCCGGGCGTGGTGCTGGAGGGCGAAATCTCGCTGCCGATGGAACGCATCGCCGATCATCACATGGGTTGGGCGCAGGGTTTCAAGGACAGCGAGGCACCCGGCGTGGTGCGGAACAAATGGTTCGAGCGCCGCCACCAGCTTCATCATGTGCATCGCTGGGGGCATGATCGCACGGAATTTTTTCAGACGGCCTTCATGAATGGCACGGGCACGATGCTTTGGGACAATGTCTTCGGTAGTTGGGTCGGTTACAGCCCGCGCGAGAAATCCATTTTGCGTTCCATGCTGCCCATCCAGCGATGTTTTACGGCGCTGTTTTCCGGCGAACAATGGACGCCGCTCGTGCCGACAAACAACGCCGAGGTCTTCGCCAGCTTGTGGGAGGGCAACGGCCTCCGGCTGTGGACGCTGGTGAATCGCGCGACACGGGAAATCAAAGTTGAACTGCCGAATATTGAACTGAAAAATGACGAGCGGCTTTGGGATTTAGTTTTTGGCACCGAAGTGAAGTTCGCCCGCACGACGATTCGCCCGCGCTGCATCGGCTGTTTCGTGGCTGCGCGAACGGAGGCGCTGGGAAATGATTTCGACAAATTTATCGCACGTCAATTTGCCACCGACCAGGCCGCGAACTGGGATTGGAAATTTCCGAACGAAGTCCAAACGAAACTAAAACCCGTCGCGCCCACTCGGGCGTATGCGCCGGCGAAAGTTCCCGGCGGCATGGCGGTGATTCCCAGCGGAACCTATAAATATGACGTGCGGTTTTGCATCCGCGAATGTGGCTGGTATGAATCCGATCCCAACACCATTGAACGTTTTGGCTATAACCTTCATCAATTTCGGAATCAGAAAAGCGACGTGGTGCTTCCGGCTTATGCGATGGATTTGACGCCCGTGACGAACGCCGAGTTCGCCGCCTTCCTCAAGGCTTCCCGCTACCAGCCGAAGCAGAAAGACAATTTTCTCAAACATTGGCGCAATGGTGCGCCGGTTGGAGGACACGAGGATCATCCGGTCGTGTATGTGGATATCGCCGATGCGCGGGCCTACGCCACCTGGGCGGGCAAACGCTTGCCGACGGAGGTGGAATGGCAGTTCTCTGCGCAAGGTGGCGACGGACGGAAATATCCCTGGGGCAATCAAGAACCAAAACCAAATGACGGCTTGTGCAACGGTTTCGGCACGGACACTACGCCGGTGAAACAATTTCCCGCCGGTCGTTCACCGTTCTGTCTATATGATCTGTGCGGCAACACTTGGGAGTGGACGGAAAGCGAGCGTTCCGACGGCATCAACCGATTCTCCATCCTGCGCGGCGGCTCACATTATCAGGCCGCCGGATCACACTGGTATATGGATGGCGGGCCGCAGGAAGTTTCTTTCGCCTGCAAATATCTGCTGCAATGGCCGGGCCTCGACCGGTGCGCCACGGTCGGTTTCCGTTGCGTGGTGGATTTGGGGTGATACGAAATGAATTCCCTTGCCCAGATGAATTCAAACAATCCCGATACCAACATGATTAACCGAAGGGGTTTTATCAAAACCTCATCCGTCGTCACCGCCGGCTCACTGCTCGGTGGCAGTCTCGCTTCGCTGGCTGCTGCGCCAGCGGTCGTAGGCGTGACGCTCTCCGGTCATCGGTTGAAGCGGCCGCTGGCGATTGCGATGTGGGACTTCTCCTGGCTGGAGCGCCGCTGGCCGGGCGCTGGCTATGAGGATTGGGACCAGGCGTTGGATGAACTCAAGGAGCGCGGCTACGACGCCGTGCGTATTGACGCCTATCCGCATCTGATCGCCGCTGGTGCCGAGCGCGAATGGGAATTGCTCCCCTGCTGGAACCAGCACGTCTGGGGCAGCCCGGCGCTTTGTCGCGTTCGGGTGCAACCGGCCTTGAACGAGTTTATCGCCAAGTGCGGAAAGCGCGGCATCCTTGTTGGTCTTTCAACTTGGTTTCGCGAGGACGCCGCGGAAAATCTCTGCACGAAGATCGCCTCGCCGGAAGAATTGGGGCGCATTTGGAAAGTGACGCTTGATTCGATCAGCCCGGAGTTGCGCCGGCACATCCTGTATGTGGATTTCTGCAACGAGTTTCCTTCGCACATCTCGACGCCATTCTTACCCAAGGATTTCAAACGCCATTCGCCAGAGGGGGAACGCTGGATGCGCGATTCGATTGCCGTGGCGCGCCGGGAGTATCTCCAGTTCAGTTACACCTTTTCCATTGACCGCGAATTTGATTCATTGCGCGAACAGAATACCTCCTTCCTCGATTTTCTGGAGCCGCATGTATGGATGACAAACTTCTCCGATTTCTATCAGCAAGTTGGCTACAAGTGGGAAACCTTCGACCCGGTCGGCTACGAGAGAATTGTCGCCAAGGCCGAGACGCTCTATCGCTCCAAGCCGGCCTATTGGCAATCACGGCTGGAATATGGAATCCACCTTCTCGCCGATTGGTCGCGCGCCAGCGGCAAGCCGCTGATCACTACCGAATGCTGGGGCGTTGTGGTTTTCAAAGACTGGCCGCTGCTGAATTGGGACTGGGTGAAAGACCTGACCGAACACGGCGTCCGCACAGCCTCTGCGACGGGTTGCTGGGCGGCGCTGGCCACGAGCAATTTCTGCGGTCCGCAGTTCAAAGGCATGTGGCGCGACATCGCCTGGCACCGGCGGCTTACCGATGTGATTCACCACGGCAAGCTGCCGAATTATCCCCTCCAATTGAAAAGTTGAATATGAACTTCCACCGAATTATCGCAGGTGCGCTGGCGCTCGCTGCAACCGCAATTCAAGCCGCAGAGTTTTCTGTCGCTATAAACGGAAACGACAGCAACACCGGCTCATTGGCAAACCCCTTCAAGACCATTTCTGCCGCAGCCAGAATCGCGCAGCCGGGCGATGTAATCACCGTGCATGAAGGCATCTATCGCGAACGCATCAACTCGCCGCGCGGCGGCACGTCCGACAAGAAACGCATCGTCTATCGGGCCGCGCCGGGCGAGAAGGTGGAGATCAAGGGGTCGGAGGTCGTCAAGAATTGGACGAAGGTTCAGGGCGATGTCTGGAAGGTTGCGCTGCCGAACTCGTTGTTCGGCGGCTTTAATCCCTACAGCGACCTCATTCGCGGCGACTGGTTCAACGCGAAAGGCCGCGAACATCATACCGGCGCAGTCTATCTCAATGGCGAGTGGCTGACCGAGGCGGCCAAACTGGAAGAAGTGCTAATGCCGGGCAGTCCGGCGTGGCTTACCAAAGGGGGAAAGCATGTTCTGCTAAACGTGGCCTGGTTACGGCCGGACAGCAGCGCTGGGAATACTCCGCGCACTCCAGCGACGAGTTTTGCAGCCAGGAACGGGACGACCAACGCACCGTGTTCGGAGGGCGGAGAGTGTCTCGGCTGGATCATGTCCGGCGATTGGGTTCGCTACGAGCAGATGGACTTCAAACAGGGTGTCAGACAGGTGGAGATTCGCGCGGCGTCAGCCTCGGAAGGCGGAATCATCGAAATGCGGCTGGATACGCCGGATGGGGATCTTTTGGGAACGTGTCACGTCGCGAACACCGGCGGCTGGCAATCGTGGGTTTCGCACAAGACCACCATCAAGCCGGTCAGCGGAGTGAAGACCCTTTGTCTCGTGTTTAAGGGCAATAATCCATCAGCCTTGAATCCCCAGTTGTGGTTTGCACAAGTGGACCCGACAAACACCGCGATCTGGGCGCAGTTTAAGGGCATGAATCCGAATGAACAGCTCGTCGAAATTAACGTGCGCCAAACCGTGTTCTACCCCGACCAACCGGGGCGCAACTTCATCACCGTCCGTGGTTTCACGATGCGCCACGCCGCCACGCCGTGGGCACCGCCAACCGCCGAGCAAATCGGCCTCATCGGCACGCATTGGAGCAAGGGTTGGATCATTGAGAGCAACATAGTCAGCCACTCGATTTGTTCCGGCATCTCGCTCGGGAAACATGGCGATCAGTTCGACAATACTTCCGCCAACAGTGCCGAAGGTTATGTGAAGACGATTGAACGCGCCCATGCCCATCCTATTGCGTGGACGAAGGAAAACATCGGTCACCATATCGTTCGCAACAACACCGTTTCACACTGTGAACAAGCTGGCATCGTTGGCAGTCTGGGCTGTTCTTTCAGCACGGTCACCGGGAACATCGTCCACGACATCCACGTCCGGCGGCTCTTTACCGGCGCGGAAATGGCGGGCATCAAATTTCATGCCGCCATTGATACCGAAATCAGTCGCAATCACATTTACCAAACGTGCCGCGGGCTCTGGCTGGATTGGATGGCGCAGGGCACGCGCGTCTCGCGAAATCTTTTTCACGACAACGACCAGGATCTGTTTGTCGAGGTAAACCACGGCCCGTTTTTAATGGATAATAATTTATTTCTGTCCCCCGTCAGCCTGATGGACTGGTCCGAAGGCGGTGCCTATGTGCACAATCTGATGGCTGGCAAAATCATCAGCCGGCCTGAGCCGCGCCGCGAGACACCGTTTCATCCCGCGCACTCGACGAAGATCGCTGGCTTGCTGAGCATCAGGGGTGGAGACAATCGTTTCTACAACAACATTTTCATAGGTGGCGGCGAATCTTCAACTGTCACCACCAACACTGTCAAACCAACTGCCAATAAACCCCAGTCAGATGTTGGTTATGGCTTATGGGTGTATGACAACCGTGAGTTGCCTCTGCAAACCGGCGGCAATGTGTATCTCAATAGTGCGAAGTCCTATGCCAATGATTCCAATTCATTAGCGCTGTCGAATGTTGATACGAAGTTGAAAATCATGGAGGAAGGCGGACAGGCTTTTATCCAGTTCAACTTCGGTCCGGAATTGAAACAAGTTTCCACCCGGCCCGTCACAACCGCTTTGTTGAACAAGGCGAAGATTGCCGTCCTGCCTTATGAAAATGCCGATGGCTCGCCGCTGAAAATCGACTCGGATTATTTCGGCAAGGCTCGGAGCAAGACAAAACCCACGCCCGGACCATTTGAAAATCCCGGCCCGGGCAATCTCAAACTAAAAGTTTGGTGATGATGCGCCTCCGCATGGCAACTTGATTTCCTCACAATGAAAACAGAAATATCGCCCGCCAGCATGATTGCGAAGGTCAACTTCTCCTACCTGTTGCCCATTTGCCTCGTGGCCACGCTTGGCGGATTATTGTTCGGCTACGACACCGGCGTCATCTCCGGCGCGATCGAACCGCTGACCGCGTGCTTTCATCTGAGTGACGTGATGAAAGGCTGGGCGTCCGGCTGCGTGCTTATTGGCTGCGCGGCGGGCGTGCTCTTGGTTGGGCCGATCTCGGATCGCTTCGGTCGCCGGCTGGCGATGTTTCTGGCGGCGGGGATGTTTCTCGCCTCCGCCATCGGCACCGCCTTGCCGCATGACATTTGGACTTTTATTTTCTTCCGCGTCATCGGCGGGCTGGGCATTGGCATCGCCTCCATCTCGACGCCGATGTATATCGCGGAGATCACGCCGGCGCACATTCGTGGACGGATGGTGGCGGTGAACCAGATCGCCATCGTCGGCGGCATCGCCCTGACTTCGTTCGTCAACTATTTCATCGCCAAGTCCGGCGATCAGGCGTGGCTGATCGAGAACGGCTGGCGGTGGATGTTTGGCACGGGGATTGTGCCCGCCCTCCTCTTCGGCCTGCTGCTGATTCCAATTCCCGAAAGCCCGCGCTGGTTGATTGAGAAAAAACGCGAAGACCAGGCGCGGCGGATTCTTGAAAAAGTCGGCGGGCCGGAATTTTCCAATTCGGAATTCGCCAGCATTAAGGCCGCGTTGTCGCGGGAAAAAGGCACCTGGGGCGAATTATTCTCCGCCCAGTTGCGGTTGCCGCTGCTCATCGGCGTGCTGCTGGCCATCCTCCAGCAAGTCACCGGCATCAACGTGTTCATGTATTTCGGCGCTACCATTTTCAAAAACATGAGCGCTTCGACCGGCGTGGATGCCGGCCTGCTCCAGCAGTTCATCATCAACGGCACCGGCGTCCTGTTCACGCTCGTCGCCATTTCCACGGTGGACAAATGGGGGCGCAAGCCGCTGATGCTGGTCGGTGCCGCCGGCATGGGGTTCAGCCTGCTGGCGATGGGCATCCTGGCCCAGATCCTGACCGACCCGGCGGCGGGCAGTGGGTGGATGCTGTTGTTCAGCCTGCTCTACATCGGCTGTTTCAGCCTGTCGGTGGGGCCGGTGACGTGGGTCATCCTCGCGGAGATTTTCCCGACCGCGGTGCGCGGTCGTGCCCTGGGGCTGGCGACATTTTTCATGTGGACGGCGGATTATTTTGTGACTCAGACCTTCCCGATCATGGATGCGAAGGACTCGTGGTTCGTGGCGCATTTCAATCATGCCTTTCCGTTCTACGTCTATGCGGTGTTCTGCGTCGCGCTGGTGCTGGTGGTCTGGCGTATGGTTCCGGAAACCAAGGGCCGGTCACTGGAAGAAATTGAAAGGAGCTGGAGCCTCAAGCCATGAATCCCACGAAGCCCGTCCCTGATCCTTTCCGCGACCATCGCAAAGCCGCTGGCATCCTCAAATGCGATTTCCGAGGCGAGAGCGTGCCGATGATCTTGCGCCACGAAGACGTGCGCCGCGCCGCGAAAGACTGGAAGACCTTCAGTTCGGATGCGCCGTTCCGCGTGCCGATTCCGTCGGAGGAAGATGTGCGGACGATGCGGCAGTTACCCATCGAGACGAATCCTCCCGAGCACACCGAGTATCGCGAAATCGTCGAGCCGTTTTTTCTGCGCGCCAAAAATCCCGTGGTTGTCGCCGAGATCGCGGCGCTGATTGACCGGATGTTGGTGGATGCACTGGGTCGTGAATCCATCGAGGTGGTTCGCGAATTCGCGCTGCCCTTGCAGTCGCGCGCGCTGACGCATCTGCTCAACGTGCCCGAGGCGGAGGCGGAAACGTGGATTGGTTGGGGCACACACGTCTTCCGCGATGGTGGTGAAAGTCAGAAGAAAGGCGCGGTCTTGGAAACTTATTTGCAACGGCGATTCGATCAAGCTGTGGCGAAACCGGGCGAAGATTTTTTTAGCGCGCTGACAAAGGCGACCTTCCGTGGCCGGCTGCTCACGCGCGAGGAGATGATGGGCTTTGCCAATCTGACCTTTGCCGGCGGACGCGACACAATCATCCACAGCATTTCCTCGGTGCTCGCCTACCTTGGTAAAAATCCGGAGGCGCTGGAATTTCTGCGGCAAGACCCGTCGCGCATCACGCTTGCGAGCGAAGAGTTTTTCCGCGTCTTCATGCCGCTCACGCACATCGGGCGCGTTTGCCCGGTGGAAACCGATGTTCACGGCGTCACAGTGAAACCGGGGGGCCGTGTGTCGTTGGGCTGGGCGTCAGCCAACCGCGACGAAGCGGCGTTTGAATGTCCGCACGAAACACGCCTCGACCGCAAACCGAATCCGCACCTGTCGTTCGGCTTTGGCGCGCACCTCTGTCTCGGCGCGCCTCACGCGCGGTTGCTGCTCCGCACGCTGCTCCAGAAATGCACCGAACGCGTCGCCAGCATCACGGTATTGGCGGCGAAGGATCGCGTTGAAACCGAGGCGAGTTACCAGCGCGTGATGGGCTACGAGTCCCTGACCGTCAAGCTGACGCCGCTCTGACTTCGAAAAACTTATGAATTCAAAAGAACGTATCTTAAACCTGATTGCCGGCCAGCCGGTGGATCGTCCGCCCGCAATGCCTATTACCATGATGTGGGCGGCTGACCTCGTTGGCGCGAAATACCACGACTACGCGACACGCGCTGAAATACAGGCCGCCGGTCAAATCGCCGCCGCTCAGCAGTTTGGATTTGATCACGTCTCGGTCATCTCCGACCCGTGCTGCGAGGCTGCGGACTTGGGCGCGGCAATTTTTTATCCGCCTGACGGCCCGCCGGCAATCATCGAGGAACAGGCGTTGTTGGCGGACACAGCCACGTTGAATTCGCTGCGGGTTCCCGATCCGCATCGCACGGGCAGTCGCATGGCCAACCGCATCGAAGCCGTTTGTCTGCTGAGCCGTCAGATCGGAGCCACGCATCTGATCGAGGGTTGGGTCGAAGGTCCGTGCGCCGAGAGCGCCGACCTGCGCGGTATCAACACGCTGATGACAGATTACTACGACGACGCGAATTTCGTCCACGCGCTCGCGGCTTTCACCGTGGAAAATGCGCTGAAATTTGCCACCGCCCAAATCGAGGCCGGCGCGGACATCATTGGCGTGGGCGATGCCGCCGCCTCGCTCGTCGGGCGCGAGCTTTACGACGAATTTGTTTTCCCGCACGAACAGAAACTCATTGCCGGCATCCAAGCCGCCGGCGGCAAAGTGCGGTTGCACATCTGCGGCCGCACCATCCAACTGGCCGATGCGATTGCCAAACTGGGTTGCGAAATTGTGGATTTAGACACGTTCGTGGACCTGCGGGAAGCCCGCGCCATGATGGGCGCACAGCAGGTGCTGCTCGGCAATATCCACACCGTGAACGTCGTCAAGAACGGGAAGCCGGAAGACGTGCGCCGTGAACTCGCGAAGTGCCGCGCCGATGCCGGAGTCGCGTGGATCGCCGGTGCGGGCTGCGAAGTGCCGCGACAGTCACCGGCGGAAAACGTGCGGTGTTTTGCTCAAATTTAACATTCTCTTTTGAACATCAACTGGTAGTTTTTTATTCATCCCATGGAACTGAATATTAATCCACCGTTGCCGGCGAAAAGGGATTTTCGCATCGGCATTTTGGGCAGCGGTTTCATCGTGAGCGATTGCCATTTGGTGAGCTATCGCAAGGCCGGTTTCAATCCGGTCGCCATCGCTTCGCGGTCGCGTGAGAATGCGGCGAAGGTTGCCGTGCGTCATTCCATCCCCAAGGTTTGCAACACTTACGAGCAGTTGCTGGACGATCCCACCATTGAAGTGCTGGATATCGCCGTGCCGCCGAACGCGCAACTCGCGCTCATCAAAGCTGCTTGCCAACGTAAAACTTTCAAAGGCATTCTCGCGCAGAAACCGCTAGGCATGAATTATGCCGAAGCGCTCGAAGCCGTTGAGTGTTGTGAGCAAGCCGGCATCACGCTCGCCGTGAATCAGAACATGCGCTACGACCAATCCGTGCGCGCCGGAAGGACTTTGCTGGAGAACGGCACCATCGGCGAGCCGGTGCTGGCGACGATTGATATGCGTGGCATTCCGCACTGGATGCCGTGGCAGGCGGAACTTAGCTGGGTCACGCTGCGGGTCATGTCCATCCATCATCTGGATTGCTTCCGTTATTGGTTCGGCGATCCGGAAGGAATCTTTTGCAGCACGCGTCCCGATCCGCGCACCCAATTTCCGCACACCGACGGCATCTGCACTTACATCCTCGAATACGCGAACGGCCTGCGCTGCGTGGCGATTGATGACACCTGGACCGGACCGGCGAAGGAAGGTTGTCCTGCTGACATCGGCATCCATTGGCGGATCGAGGGATTGAACGGACTCGCCATGGGCGACCTCGGCTGGTGCAAAGATCCTTACACCAGCCCTTCCACCATTCGTTACGCGAGCAAAGGCGATAAAGAATTTCATCAGCCTAAATGGAGCGAAAGCTGGTTTCCCGACGCGTTCGCGGGCACGATGGGACAACTGCTCATCGCGCTGGAAACCGGCAAGGAACCCGCCATCGGCGGGCGCGATAACCTGAAAACCATGGCGCTGGTGGACGCGGCATATTTGAGCGCGGAGAAAAATCGGTTGGTGAAACTATCTGAAATCGCAGCATAAACCAAAACCAAATCACAACATGAAACTTGGCATCATCAATAGCGCGTTCGGTCAGGCGGGTGTGGATACCACCACCGGCCTCAAACACATCGCCCGCATCGGTTTCGATTGCGTGGATATTTTCACCGAGGCGATGACGATTTCCAAAAAAGAGAAGCTGCTCATCGCGAGCACTTGCGACCGGGCGCGGCTGCCCATCATTTCTTTGCCGGTGGTCGCCACCGGCTTGATTGATTTCAATGACCCCGTCCGCGCCTTTCACGTCGCGCGCTGCAAGAAGTTTGTTGACCTCGCCGCCGAGTTTGGCGCGAAGAACATTCTGCTCGTGCTGGGCGAATATCTCTGGCAGCGCGAAGTCATTCCACCGGCCGCCCAATGGCAATGGGCTGTGGAAACCTGCCGCGAAATCGGCGATTATGCCGGAAAAAAGAACGTGGACATCGCGCTGGAACTGGAACCGTTCCGCTTGAGCTTGCTCCACAATGTGGACGAAATGGTTCGCTTCGTGAATGACTGCAAACATCCGCGGGTGCGCGCCAACATTGATGTCAGCCATCTGGTTCTGGCCGATACCAGCCCGCTGGATCTGGCAAAGCTCAAAGGCAAGGCGATCCACGTTCACCTCAGCGACTGCGATGGGAAAGTTCACGGCGATCTTCCGCCCGGACGCGGGATTGTGAAGTTCGAGCCGTATCTGCAAGCGATCAAGGAATTGAAAATCAACGGCGTGGTTTCCATCGAGCTGGAGTATTCGCCCGATCCGAAGCGGATTGTCGAATGGGTGACGGAAGCCTACACCCAGACGGACAAGCTGATGAAACTGGCCGGCTTGCGTGGATAAAATGGCTGCCGATTCCACACCTGCAAGCGGTGCGATGAAGCCGCCGCGCATTGCGATGCTGGCCTGCCGGGTGTTTGAAAAGGAGATCGCGCTGCTTGCGGCAGGAGCCAGCCATATTATGGAAACCCGCTTCTTCGAGGTCGGCTTGCATGACCGGTCCGATCACCTCCGTGAGAAGTTGCAATCCGAACTTCAAGTGGTTGAAGCTCGCGATGACATTGACGCCGTGGTGCTGGCCTACGGGCTGTGCGGTCTCGGCACAGCGGGCTTGCGCCCCTTGCGCCACAAGTTGGTCATCCCGCGTGCGCACGATTGCATCACTGTCTTCATGGGCAGCAAGGAAGCCTATGCCGCGCATCAACGCCGCTGCCCGACCTGTATTTACTATTCGCCGGGCTGGAATCGTGAGCGTCGGGTTCCCGGTCCGGAAAGACTGGCGGCGCTCCAGTCCGAACTGGCCAAAAAATATGCGCCGGATGACGTGGAAATGCTGATCGAGACGGAGCGGGAGCTATGGGCGATGCATGACACCGTTACCTATCTTGACCTGGGCACGGACGATGCCGAGTCGGAGGCGGATTACGCCCGTCGCTGCGCGGACTGGCTGGGTTGGAAATTCGAGCGGCTGGCGGGCGATCCCAAGCTGCTGCGGGATTTGCTCTGGGGCAATTGGGATTCAGAACGCTTTCAAATCATTGAGCCGGGCGACGAACTCGCGCACTCCGCCGATGAAAAAATTCTGTGCGCCAAGCCGGCGGTGAAAAAATGAGTCGCCCGCCGCATCTTCAAATCGAACTCGAATCCGGCGAGCGCCGGGACATTCCCGCGCCGTCCGGCGGCCGTTCGCTGGCCGACGCGCTGGCGGCGCAAGGCCTGCCGCTGAACACGCGTTGCGGCCAGCGCGGGCTTTGTCGCGGCTGCGAAGTGGAATTGCGCAGCGGCGAACTTACGGTCAACGGCGCCATTGTCACCGCGCCCGCCACAGTTCAAGCCTGCCGGGCAATCGTCAGTGCGGCGGCCAAGATTTTCATTCCCGCCCGTTCGCGCATTGAGCACAAGCCGCAGGTCGGCGAGACGTTTGAAATTGCGATTCCCTACGCGCATCAGCCGTTGTTTGCGCCGGTGGCAGGCGGGCGCGACACGGCGTTTGCCGTGGATGTCGGCACGACCACCGTGGTGGTGCTGCTGGTGGATTTGGTCAGCGGCGAAGTGTTGTCGCGTGCCGGGGCGTTCAACGAGCAAATCCGCTTTGGCGACAACGTCATCACCCGCATCGAAGCCGCGCGCTTGCCGGAAAATCTCGCCGCGATGCAGCGGGCCATCGTGATGGAGACGATCAAGCCGTTGCTGGTGAACGCGTGCGAGCGGGCAGGGCGGTCATTAGATCGCATTGCCGGTGGCGCGATCGCCGGCAATACCACCATGTTGCATCTGCTCGTCGGCGAAGATCCGACCCCGCTGGGCATCGCACCGTTCACCCCGCGCTTTATCGAAGGGAAAAGTCTTACCGCCGGACAAATTGCTTTGTCTGCCGACGGTCTTGCGCCGGAGACGCCCGTGCAATTGCTGCCGGGCATTGGTGCCTACATCGGCGCGGACATCACCGCCGGAGTGTATGCGAGCGGCATGGTGTTTGATCCGACGCCGAGTCTGCTGGTGGATATCGGCACGAATGGCGAAATCGTTTTGCAGAACGGCGGCCAACTTACCGCCTGCGCCACCGCCGCCGGTCCGGCGTTTGAAGGCTGCGGTTTGCGCTGCGGCACGCGGGCGCGCGAAGGCGCGGTCAGCGATCTGGATTTGAAGCTGAATCCGTTCTCGCTCGTGACCGAAGTCATCGGCAATGTGCCGCTGGCGCGGGCGAACGGCATTTGCGGTTCGGCGTATGTGGATTTTCTGGCCACGGCGCGGAGCAGCGGACTGCTGGGATTTTCCGGCCGGTTTGTTAAAACCGTTTGGGAAAATCTGCCGGCGCAAAATCGCTTCACGGCGGAGGATGAACAGGCATTGCGTCTCGTGGCGGATGGCGGCAGCGGTGAATTGCGCATCAGCGAGGTGGATGTCGCCCTGCTGCTGCAGGCCAAGGCGGCGATTGGGGCGGGCATCGAAACTTTGCTGGAGACCGCGGGCATCAAGGCGGCGGATTTGGGCCGCGTTTATCTCGCCGGTGGATTTGGGATGCACTTGAATGTGCCGCACGCCATCGCCATCGGCTTGCTGCCGGGTTTTCGCGAGGAACAGGTGCGGGTGGTTGGTAACACTGCGCTGGCGGGCGCGCTGCTGGCGCTGGTGGACCGGACGACGCTCGCGGAAATGGAGAATTTGCGACGCCAGGTGGAGGTCGTCGAACTGAATCTGGCCGACGGGTTTGAAGACCGTTACGTCGAGCACCTGATGTTGCCATGAACCCGAACGACTTTCCCGCTGTCCCGCTGTTGGAACACCGGCCCTACGACCGGATTCGTGAACTCTATCTTCTACAGGAACCCATGCTGCTGGCCGCCATCCGGCGCGGCGACCGGGGCGAATCGCGGCGGATTATTAATCACGTGCTCGTCCATATTTACAGCGCGGGCGAGGAGCGGAGCGATTTGTTGAAAGGCTTGCTGCTTGAACTCGTCGTGATGATTTCCCGCGCGGCGGTCGAGGCGGGCGCGGTGCAATCGGAAGTGCTGGGCATGAACTTCCGCTTTCTGACGGAGTTGGCGGTGATTGACGACGATGAACATCTCGCCGCGTGGCTGCGAAAAATCCTGGAACATGTGATGTCCACGATTGAGCAGCAGAAGGATTTTACGCCGCCGCTGCTGATCGGCAAGGCGCTGGATTTCATGCGCCGGAATCTGCACCGCGACATCTCGCGCGACGAAGTCGCCCGCCATGCGGGGATTTCCCCCAGCCATTTTTCGCGGCTGCTCAAGGAACGCACCGGCCGGTCGTTCACGGAATTATTGCGGCAATGCCGCGTAGATCTCGCCTGTGAATTATTGAACAGCACCGAGCAGACCTTGGCGGAAATCGCCGACACCTGCGGCTTCTGCGACCAGAGTTACTTCACCCGCGTGTTTCAGGATGTGAAGGGTTTGACGCCCGGACAATTTCGCTCCGCAGCCAAGCTGAACGGGACTTAGCCATTTTTGAACGCGCGGCTCATGGCGGCGAACAGGGCGGGCGTGGTTTCGCAACAGCCGCCGATGATGCGCGTGTCGCGTTAAATTCATTATTAACCCTGCCTGAGTCAGGAAAACTCCTTAATGGCTTCGAACATGGCCACGATGTTTTGTGGCGGCACGTCGGGTAGAATGTTGTGGACGGTGTTGAATACGAAGCCGCCGCCGGGCATGAGGATTTCCAGCCGGCGCTTCACGTCGTCCTTCACCTGTTGCGGTGTGCCGGTGGGCAGCACCACTTTCGTGTCGCCGCCGCCGCCCCAAAAGCAGATGTCCTTGCCGAAATCGCGCTTCAAGCCGTCCGCCTCCATGCCGAGGCAGGTCGTCTGCACGGGATTGATGACATCGTAACCGGCTTCGATCAAATCCGGCAGCAGCGCGCGGATCGAGCCGCAGGAATGAAGAAACGTTTTCATTTTGGAATGCTTGTGGACGTAGTCGCACAGCATCGTATGGCGCGGCTTGAAGAGCTGGCGATACATGGTTGGCGACATAAACGGTCCGCCATTCGTGCCAAGGTCGTCGCCGAAGCGGACGATGTCCGCCACGTCGCCGACGGCGCGGCAGACTTTTTCGAGCGTGGCGAGGTGGCGTTCCATCAGCGCGTCGAGGAGGCGCTCGACCTGTTCCGGTTCGGCGGCGAGGTCCATGAGGAAGTTATCCATGCGCCGGAGAAACGTGCCCCACTCAAACAGATTGCAGCCGACGACAATCATCAATGCGCGGTCGCTGGTGTGGCGGAGTTCGAGCGCCTTGGCGCGGAGCGCGTCCCAGAAGCCGGGATCGCTGGCATGATCCCATGGGCTATGGACGAGCGCAGCCCAGAGGACGCGGCTCATCTCTTTATCCAGGTCGCGGTAGTCGGCGGGATAATTGTCGAGGTAGGGAAAATAGGTCTGGTCATAGAACGTGCCGCGCGCGGGCATGTGCGCGATGTCGAGGCCGTCCTTCATCCGCGCGACGAACGAACCGTCGGTTTGGCGCTCGGGGTTGAACCACGCGGGATACAACGCAGGCTGGCCGTCCATCAACGTCGTGGGCTGCCACGCCGCCGGCTCGGTATTGAAAGCGCGGCCGATGTCCACCACGTCCACGCCGAAGCGGTCGAGGATGATGTTTTCGGGTTGCGCGAGCTGCTGGACGACGTCATAGACGAGCGTGTTGCCCTGCGCGAGGCCGAGATGGCGCTTGAGATTGCCGTAGGCGATGGCTGAGATGCCGGAGCTGGGCGTCGCGCCGAGGTCCACGGGCACGCGGTCGGGCTGGCGGTGTTCGATGGCAGCAAGGATGCGTTCGCGTGAGTTCATTATTTGTGTTCCTCCTGGAGTTTCGCGCCTTCACCTTCCGGCAAGCCGTCGCGGAACGTGCCAAACCATTTGTCGAGCGGAATGCCGGCTTCGCCGTAGTTGCACTCGAAGTAGCGGTGATGAAGGTAATGAAAGTAGGAGCCGGTCGGCCATTTGTCCTCGATGATCGGCCCTTCAAATCCATGGTGGCCGCATGCGGGCGAGAGTGCCGTGTGCTGGAGGTTGAACAAGAAATGGATTGGATGCGACGGCACAATCCAATGAATCAGCACGACGCTGAAATACAGCAATGTTTCAACTGGATGCATCGCCATGCCGGACCAGGAAATGGGATTGATGTTCTTGTGATGGAGATAATGGAAGCGCTGGTAGAGCGGTTTCCAGTGGATGAGCCGGTGAATCCAGTAGAAATGAAATTCGCGCCAGAACGGAATCAGGAACAGCCACACGACGAACCACACCGGATGCGCGCTCCAACTGACGGAGGGCAGCTTGCCGTTGGCGTAAAGCCACATCGTGACGGCTTCGTAGGTGGTCATAAAGGCGCAGCCGATGACGGCGGTCCAAAAGATGTTGTCATAGACCTGGTCGCGGAAGAGGAAGGTCCGGCTATTGCGCGCCGGCCAGCGGGAATCGTATTTGCCCTTCGTGCCTTCGCCTTTGAGGAGGTAGAAATACAGGTGATAGCTGCCATAGACCAACCAGATCAAAACCTGGTTGCGGAGGAAAAGCTGGGAGATCCAGTCCCACTGAAACTGCGCGCACCGCGCCAGCTCCGGCTGAAACCACAGCCACGACGCGGCGGAAATCGCGAGCAGCACGAGATTGCGCGGCCACATGAAGCCGGGCCAAGTGATGAGCCACTTCAGAAATGCCAGCGGCCGGGGTGGCCAGACGAACAACGGCGCGTAGCGGCACGGATAATCCGGACGCCACTCGCCCTTGGCATTGCGCACGCCGGGGTCGGAATGCGGTGTGCCGGGAATGAAATGTTGGAAGATTTTTCGCATGCCGGTTCGTTAAATGAAACACGCCGAAGTTCCGCAGGACTATTGCAGGTGGAAAACTTCTTTCATATCGCTCCATATTTTGCTTTTCGCGGCAGCGGCAGGCAGCGGCGATTGACAGGGATCGGTTTCCTTCCACCAGGCTTGCGTAGCAGGATCAGCGGCCATCTGCTTCATGTCGGCTTCAAAATTGGTGCCAGTATATTCCAGATAGGCAAACAGGTAGAGCTTGCCGTCAATTTCACATTTGTTGATGGAGAAATTCTGGATGTGGATTTCCTTGAGCGTCCGTTTAACTGACTGCCAGGGATACGCGTGTAATTCCTCGTAGCGCGCAGCTTTCTCCGGCTTGAGGCCGGTGACCCAGGCGTAGCGGGTGACGTGCGGTTGCGGAGTGGCGCAGCCAGACAAAACGACCAACGCCAACAATGGCAATGCATAGTTCAGTTTATTTTTCATGGGCTCAATCTGGTTCAACGGAAAATGTAATACAGCACGCACATGGCGATGAAGACCAGCGCGGCCAGCACCTTGTAATTCGCCAGCCCTGGCCAGCCGGGCGATTTCAGCGCGTCAAGCGGATGCGGCCAATACAGCTTCTGCGGATCTTCCGCCGCCAGTTTTGGACGCGCGATGGTCAAGGCGACTTGCAGCACGATGCAGAAGCAGAGCAGGTAAAACGCCATCAGCATGAATGGCGTCACATAGAAGAAGGACGGAATCCAGCCGAAGGCCACTGGCTGCCAGACGTGCAGCGTCTTGAGCGTGAATACCAGCGCGCCGGTCAGCGAGCCGATCCACATGGTCCATTTGGCGCTGAACGCCGAGGCGCGCGGCCAGAAAACCCCCACGGCGAACACGCACGAAATCGGCGGGGCGATGTGCGCGATGATGTCGTTGATGCCCGCGAAAATGCTTTTGTAATTGTCCAGCAGCGGCACCATGGCAATACCCAGCAGGAACGCCGCAAGCGAGGCAAGCCGGCCGATTAACACCAGCTTTTTCTCCGGCGTCGCGGGCCGGAAGCGCCGCCACAGATCGTAGCTGAACAGCGTGGCGATGGAGTTGGACGCGCTGGCGAGGTTGCCCATGAGCGCGGCCATCAATGCCGCCGCCATTACCCCGAATAACCCGACGGGCATGAGGTTTTTAATCATCAGGCCGTAGGTTTCCTTGGATGACATCACGGTGACGTTCGCGGGCAGCACGAGATTTTTCTGATCAAAGCCAGACATCAAAGTCAACGGCTGACCGCCGTTGGCGAGTTCTTTCGTCAAGTCCAGCGGAGCCTGGCCGTCGGTGAAATTGATTTTCTGCGTCTGGCCGCCGAGCGCCTTGCCGGTGAGTTCCAGTTGGTATTGCTTGCCGGACGCGGAGATGGTCTGCTCGCTACGAATGCGGAGTTGCGCCATCCCGTCCAGTTTGCCGCCCTGAATTATCGTCAGGAACAGCAGTCCCGGCAGGATGAAAACGAACACCGGAAACACCTTGATGAGGCCGCAGAACAGCGGGCCGGTGCGGGCGTGGTTCTCGTCTTTCGCGCCCAGGACGCGCTGCACAATCGTCTGGTCCGCACACCAATACCAGATGCTCAACGCCGGATAGCCCAGCAGCACCGCATACCACGGCAGGCCGGGTTCCTCGGCAGACGAGCGCAGCATGGTGAGTTTCACCGTCTCGCCGCTGGCTTGAAGCTGCTCCGTCATGCCGTGCCAGCCGCCGGCTTTCGTGTAGGCCAGCGCGGTGATGATGATCGAGCCCACCAGCAAGATGACGGCCTGAATTGTCTCCGTCAGCACGACCGCCGAGAGTCCGCCGAGAATGGTGTAGATCGCCGTGAGCGTCGTGAGCGTGATGATGCAAACCCATTTATCAATGCCGAATACGCCATGCAGCACCAGCCAGCCGGTCGAGAGCGGAAACGCGATGTTAAAGATGATCGCCGTGAGCATCGAGAGTCCCGCCAGCCAGTCGCGACATTCGGAGCAATAGCGTTTCTCCAGAAAGTCCGGCAACGTCGCCACCTTGGCGCGCATATAAAACGGCACAAAAAACAGGCTCAACACAATCAGCGTGTAGGCCGCCAGCCACTCAAAGTTCCCCATGAGAAATCCGGAGTCATAACCGGCTTGCGCGAGGCTGACAAGGTGCAGGCAGGAGATGTTCGTCGCGAACAGCGCCAGCCCGATGGACGACCAGCTCAACGTGTTGCCCGCGAGAAAATAGCTACCCGCCTCGCTGCCCTTGCGTTTGCGCAGGTCAATCCACACGCCCGCGCCGACAATGCCAGCAAGGTAAACAACAATGATGATGAGGTCTATGGCGCTGATGTTCTTCATGGGAACGTCTTTGAGAAATATTATTTGGCGGGATTTACGCGGCTTGGGATGGTGGGTGATGATTCCTTCACCGGCACAAGTTCCAATTGGCGCAGGCGAAATAATTCTTCGCCAGCCACTTCTTTCGCCGCCACCCGGAATTCATAGCGGCCGGGCGCCAATGTTACACGGCCCAGCGGTTCGTTCACTTTGATGCCAATCTTGACCGGCTTGGTGAAGGTTTGCGCGCCAAGGGTGACGGTGTAAATCCCCGCCGCACCGGAGCTGCCGCGCTGGAGTTCTTTTCCGGCGTCACCTTCGATCACGCGATTGCGCTTCAAGTCCGTCGGCGCGTCATAAACCAGCGTCGCCTCAAAGGTGGCCGCCTCGTTCAACCGCACGGGCCATACGACGGCGTCGCTCGTTTTCTTCCAGTTGGTGACCCAGGCGTCTCTGGTTTTGCCGGCACCATACTGTAATTGCCCCTCCAATTTTGCATCAAAGCTGCGAAGCGTATCCGTCGCAACTGCCGGCGAAAGCAACCGGGTTGAATCCGCCTGTGGCGCATCTGCGCAATCGAGCACGATCACGGAATTGTTTTTGTCCGGTGCCGTCAGCGGCAACCCCTCGATGCTCGCATCGAGCGGGTTCAAGCGAACAACTTTCAATTTTCGGTCAGTCCGGTTGGCCTTATCCGCCAACAGCCAGGCCGCCTTCACCCCGGTTTTCAATCCGCCCACGACCAGCTTTCCGTCCTGCGGCCACTCAAAAACATGAAGATAGATCGTGTTGCCCTTGCGAGTGGTTTCGCCCCAGGCCGGGACCGGCAAAGGTGTGCGCGTTGTGCCGCGAATGGATTCGCTGTTCACCTGCCACCACTGGCCGATGCCTTGCAGAATAGCCACGTCCTTTGGGTCCACCGCCCCGGTTCCCATCGGGCCGATGTTCATAAGAGTATTGCCTCCGCGCGCCGCCGCCTTGGCCAGCAGCCGGATGAAATGGCCTGGCGGTTTGTGCGAAAGGTCGTTCTGATTGTAGCCGTAGGATTCATTCGTGGTCGGGATGCCTTCCCAATCGCCGTCCTTCGGCGGAAATTCGGCGGGCTTGTCCGCCGTGTTGCGGTAATCCGTCAACGAGACTAGGTCGGCTGAAGCGTCGGAAAAAATGCGCCCGTTGATTACGATATTCGGATTCGCGTTCCGCACAGCGGCGAAGATGCGGAGATTTTCCTCTGGAGGAAGTTTGTGCGGCGTATCGAACCACAGAATGTCGGGATTGTAGTTGCGGATGAGTTCGAGTATCTGCGGAATGGATTTTTCGTCCACATACTTCCGCGCTTTGGGGAGGAACTCGGGAAAGGTTTTCCACCAATCCGCGCCGTGGAGCAACTTGTCGCCGCCGGGATTTTGAAATTCCCAGTCGTTGCCCGGCCCGTTCTCCTCGCCCCAATCAAAGGCGTGCGAATAGTAAAAACCAAATTTGACGCCGTATTTCTTGCAGGCCGCACGTAATTCCTTCATCGGGTCGCGCCGAAACGGTGTCGCCTTGACGATATTGTGGTCGCTGACCTTAGAATCAAACATCGCAAAGCCATCGTGGTGCTTGGCGGTGATGATGAAGTAACCCATGCCCGTTTGCTGCGCGAGGCGAATCCATTCGTCGGCGTTGAATTCGGTCGGATTAAATTTGCCGGCCACCTCCTTGAGATAGACTGGAATAGGGATCTTGGCCATGCGCTGAATATGTTCGGCATAACCACCGTATGCTTTGCCCTGCCATGTCCCGCCCAGCCCGGAACTGACGCCCCAATGCACAAACATCCCGAACCTCGCCTCGCGCCACCAGGCTATGCGGGCGTCGCGTTGTGCGGACGTTTCAATAGGGGCAGCCGAGGCGGAGCAACCGGCAAGCACCAGCAATGCACAGCATACTTTCAGTAATGAATTCATGCGGGTTTAGTCCCGGTTGAAACTCATTTCTCAATGAGTTCGATGTCGTTGATGGTCGGACCGTCCGTGGCGTCGAGAATATTGAGGCGGAATTCCTGCGCTTTAACCGGCTGGTCGAACTTCTTTTGAAATCCCCAGCCAATCTTCTGGCCGGGGAAAATAGTCTTCCATTCAGCGCCGTCGCGGTATTGAAACTCAAACTTCTGCACGCGCTCGCCCATGGCTTCCTCGATGCGCACACGCTCGATGGTCAGCGGCTTGCCTAGATTGGCGCTGATCCACGCCTGCTTCGTGCCACTATCCGTAGCCCAGCGGGTGTGAGGGTCGTTGTCAAACGCCTGCTGAGGTCCGTATTGATCATTATTCTTTTGGAAGACGTTTGAGGCCGTGCCTTTGATTTCGGAAGCGAGAGAAATGGCGGGCAAATCCATCGCCGAGCCGTCCAATTCGAGTCGGAGGATGGTGTCAATGGGGTCAATCGCGGCTTTGTCGAACGCCAGCCGAAGCTTGCCGTCGCGTTGCTCGTATTTGACCGCGCCACCGACCAGCAGCGACACCTTCGCCACCTTGCGGGACAAGGCGGGCAATTCCACCGCGCCGTCATCCTCCCGCAGCAAATGCAAATACACAGTGCTGCCCTTGCGTGTGCTCGCTACGGCAGGTGTCGGTTTCCACGGGCCGCCGCGGGTGCCATAGATGCTTTCGCCGTTCTTCGCGAGCCATGCGCCCATTTCTTTCAACCGCTCCACCTGTCGCGCCTCGATGAGGCCATCCGCCGTCGGGCCGACGTTGAACAGCAGATTACCGTCGCCGCCGGCACAGGTGACGAGCGTCTGCAAACATTGCTTGAGCGACTTCATGTCGTCATCCGGCTTCCATGACCATTGCCGGCAGATGGTCATGCAGGTTTCCCACGGGCGGTCGCCTTGATACTTGCCCACGCGTTGCTCGGGGGTGTCGTAATCACCGCCGTCGCCGGTGCGGTTGTTGATGAGAATGTCCGGCTGAAGTTCGCGGACCATTTTAATGGTCGCAGCCCCGCGCCCTTTGAATTCCTGCGGCACGTCGTTCCAGATGGTGAGCAACGGACCGTAATTCGTGATGAGTTCGCGGATCTGCGCGAGCAGGAAACGCTGGTAGGAATCAATGTCCGACTTCTCGCGGCGAACCTTGCCGCCCGGACTGGTGAGCGGAAAATCCGGATGATGCCAGTCGCAGGTGGAGTAATATGTCCCGAGCGCAATGCCCTGTCGCTTGCACGCGGCGGCGAGTTCCTTGAGCACGTCGCGCTTGAATGGCGTGTTCATGATGTTGTAGTCGGTCAGCTTCGTGTCCCAGAGGCAGAAGCCGTCATGGTGTTTCGTTGTCAGCACGATGTATTTCATGCCAGCGGCCTTGGCGACGCTCACCCACTCGTCGGCGTTGTAGTTCGCCGGGTTGAATTGCTTGTAGAGGTTGTCATAAACCTCGATCGGGGTTTCCTTGCCGCGGGACCAGCCAATCTCCTTGCCTGTGATACTCACCGGCCCCCAGTGGATGAACATGCCGAAACGCATATCCTGCCAGCGCGCCACAGCCGCCGGGTCTGCCTTGGGCCAGGCTGGAGCGGCAGTGGCGTTGGTGGATTGAGCTCGGATCGCGCTGGTTGATAATGTCAGCGCACAAGCAAGCAGGCCGTTGCAAAAGGAATTTTTCATTGGATGAGCCTAGAGCATGCCGAAGTTGGTGAGCCCGGTCTTGCAAATTCATTCAGCGAAGGATATTGAACACCCATGCCAGCGTCCGTCGCACCCATTTATAAAACCCAGAAATCACGGTTTGAGGTTGACTCCTGCGCGCCGCAGTCGGCCGCCGTGCGCGGCGGCAAGATTCAAATGCACGCGCTTTCAAAGGGCCATTATCCCGGTGTTTTATTGCAGCCCGACCAGTTGCCCGGCATCGCCAGCATCGGTTATTGGAATGGCGCTAGCGCCCAGGACTGGGGGCTGGAGGCCCATCGCAATGAAGGCATTGAAATTACTTTCCTCGAAACCGGCGCGATGGCTTTCGCCGTCGAAGCGAAGAAATTTGAACTTCGCTCCGGTCATTTCACCATCACGCGTCCCTGGCAGTTGCACCGGCTTGGCGCCCCCAACATCGGACCGGGAAGGCTGCACTGGCTCATTTTGGATGTGGGGGTGCGTCGACCAAATCAAAACTGGTGCTGGCCGGACTGGGTGACGCTGACCAATCATGATCGGATGGAACTGACTCACAAGCTGCGGCACAACGAAAATCCAGTCTGGAATTCCTCGCCGGAAATCTGCGCCGCTTTTCGCGGCCTGTCCGACGGAGTGGGCAGATGGCCGCAGCCGCACATGGAATCGCGAATGCTGGTATTGTTGAACCAGCTTTTGCTGGGCATCCTGACGGCACTCACCGCCCAGCAGCAACACCAGAATCCGGAACTGACCTCCCGGCGGCGCACCGTGGAACTTTTCCTACGCGATCTTTCAGAAAACGCCGCCAGTACCCGCGAGCCTTGGACGCTGGACAAAATGGCTGGTCATTGCGGCATGGGCATCACGGCCTTCTCAAAATATTGCCGCGAACTGGTGAACAATGGCCCGGTTGAATATCTGAATCAATGCCGCCTAAACCGGGCCGCCAGCCAGCTGAAGAAAAACACGGTTCAGTCCGTGACCGAAATTGCGTTCCAAAACGGCTTCAACTCCAGCCAGTATTTTGCCACTGTCTTTGCCAAACGCTTTGGGGTCACTCCGACGGGTTATCGTTCAAAATGCTAAACCGGCGCTTTGATGTTTTTGACCGCACGGCTCATGGCGGTGAGCAGGGCGGGCGTGGTGCCGCAGCAACCGCCGATGATGCGCACGCCAGCGGCGAGCAGGCGCGTGGCCGTGGCGGCCATTTCTTCCGGTGTGGCTTTGTAGATCGTTTTGCCATTTTCCATGTGCGGTGAACCGGCGTTGGGCTGCACGATCACCGGCGTCTTGCCGGCGGCGGCAACGAGTTGTCCGGCCAGTTTTACATAATCGTCCAGGCTCAAGTCCGTGCCGCAATTGGTGCCGACAATGTCGGCCCCGGCGGCGATGGCGCGGCGCATGGCGTCGGCGGCGTTGGTGCCCATCATCGTGCGGAATTCGTCGCCAGTTTTCTGAAAGGAGTAGGTGACGATGACTGGGATTTTGGGGTTGCAAGCCTTGGCCGCTTCCACCCCCACGATGGCCTCGGCGGGGTCGCTCATGGTTTCCACGAGGATGGCATCCGCGCCGCCTTCAAGTAGCGCGGCAATTTGCATCTGAAACGCCTCGCGCAATTCATCCGCCGTGACATCGCCAACGGGCTCGAGAAAATCGCCGAATGGTCCGACGTCACCGAGCACCCATCCGTGGTCACCGGCGGCGGCTCTCGCCACGCGGGCGGCGGCTCGGTTTAGTTCCGCCACCCGAGCTTCCAAGCCATGCAGTGTGAGCGCAAACCGTGTGCCGCCAAAAGAATTGGTGGTGATGAGGTCGCAGCCGGCGTTGCGGTAGGCGAGGTGAATGCCGCCGACATCGCCGGGGCGGTCGAGGTTCCAGGTCATGCCGCATGCGCCGCTGACGAGGCCACGGGCCATGAGTTGCGTGCCCATGGCGCCGTCGCAGACGAGCGGACGCTTGACGAGTTCTTCGAGCAGTGGGGTTTTGTTCATGAGTTTTGTGGTTTAGTCGAAAATCACGGTGCGATTCCCGCAGAGGAAAACGCGGTCTTCAAACACCATTCGCAGCGCGCGGGCGAGCACCATTTGCTCCACATCGTGTCCGGCCTGCGAAAGATCCTGCGCGGTGTGCGTGTGATCCACCGGGATGACTTGCTGGACGATGATGGGGCCTTCATCCAGTTTCTCGGTGACGTAATGCGCGGTGGCGCCGATGACTTTGACGCCGCGATCAAACGCCTGTTGATAGGGCTTCGCGCCGATGAACGCCGGCAAAAAGGAGTGGTGAATGTTGATGATGCGCGCCGGAAAACGGCGGACAAATTCCGGCGTGAGCACGCGCATGTATTTCGCCAGCACGATATAATCCGGCTGAAGCGATTCGATGGTTTTTAGCAATTGCGCTTCATGTGCCTCGCGGGTGAGGGATTCGTGGTTGATGAAATGAAACGGCAGGTCAAACCGGGTGACGAGCGTTTTCAGCACGGTGTGATTGCTGATAACGCCGAGCATTTGCGCGTTCAGTTCGCTGAAGGCATGGCGGATGAGGATGTCGCCCAGGCAATGATGCTCCTTGGAGGCAAGCACCACGATGCGTTTCGGTTTCAGATTGGAAAGGCGGATGTTGGCGGTGGCGGGCAGGACCGCGCGAAGCTCGGCTTCGAGTTGTCCGGCCTTCACGGCGCCGTCAAATTCCGTGCGCATGAAAAAGCGCGCCGGGCCGCGATCCACAAATTCCTGGTTGCCGACGACGTTGACGCCGTGTTTGAGCAGCACGCCGGTGATGGTGTGAACGAGGCCGCGGCGGTCCTCGCATTCCACGAGCAGGACTTGGGTGCTCATTGAGCTCCTCCGGAATTATTTTGGTTGAGGGAAATATTGTGGCGCATGTCTTTGAAGTTTCTACTCCTTGCCGCGTTGGGAAGCAATACCGTATGCGCCGAAAGCACCAAAGCACCAAAGAATCATCCCAGAATACAAGACCCTTCCGGTCTGATGCGTTATGTTCATGGCGCTATGAATATCGACCATCCCCTGACTCAAGCCATCATTGCCGGCCGCCGCAAAGACGTGCCGCAACTCGTGCAGCAATGCCTCGATGCCGGCGAAACCGCCGGATCCATTGTGGAAAACCGTCTCGTGCCCGGCATGGCCGTCGTCGGCGAGAAGTTCAAGCGCAATGAAATATTCGTTCCGGAAATGCTCATTGCCGCCCGCGCCATGAAAGAGGCGTTGAAAATTCTGGAACCCAAGCTCGTGGCCGCCGGCATCAAGCCGGAGCATAACGCCGTGATCGGCACCGTCGAGGGCGATTTGCACGACATCGGCAAAAACCTGGTCGCCATGATGTGGAAGGGCGCCAACATCGAAGTGATTGACCTTGGGGTGAATGTTCCGGTGGCGAAATTTGTGGAAGCCGTCCGCCAGCACAAGCCCAAGCTGGTCGGCCTGTCGGCATTGCTCACCACGACGATGCCCGCCATGCGCGATACCGTCAAAGCCATCCGCGAAGCGGGGCTGCCGGTGAAAATTGTCGTCGGCGGCGCGCCGATCACGCTGGAATATGCCCGGGAAATCGGTGCGGATGGTTATTCACCGGACGCCGGCAGCGCGGTGGATGCCGCCATGGCGCTGGTGCAGTGCAAGGCTTGAGAGAATTGATTAGCTGACATGGATCGCCAATTTTACCTCGACCTGGCCGCATCCGGGTTAAGCATGCCCATCGGCACGCATCTGGTGCTGCACGAACATTCGGACCATGCGGCTATTGTGCAGGATGGCCAGCGTCTGGGTCGGGTGGTGGAAGAATCAGCCCGTCGTTTCCGGATGCCCATGGCGTTCCCGCTCATGGATCTGAAGCTGGAAAAAGAAGCGCTCTTGCTCGCGCGCGGCGTTCCGGCGGCGGCGGTGGACAGCTACCATTTTTCTGAAATTCCAGAGAATGATGGCGAGTTCCGGCTTACAAAAAACATGGAAGCGGTGTGCGAGGCGATTCGTTATATCGCCAACGAAACGGATTTGATTCCGGTCGGCATGGGCATCGGGCCGTTCTCGCTGATGACCAAACTGATTTCCGACCCCATCGCGCCGGTGTTCATGGCCGGAACGGGAGCCACCGGCGGAGACGAACCTGAAGTGGCCTTGGTGGAACGGCTGCTGGAACTAGGCTTTGCGACGATTAAAAACTATCTCGACGCCCAGATCGAGGCGGGTGCCAAAGCCATCATTCTGTGCGAACCGGCGGCCAATAAAGTGTATTTCTCGCCCAACCAACTCGCCGAGAATTACGATATTTTCGACCGCTATGTGATGCGATTCAACCTGGCCATTCGCGAACAACTTCGTTTTCGCGGGGTGGATCTGATCTTTCACGATTGCGGTGAATTGCTCGATGGGATGGTGCACCGGTTTGCCACGCTGGATCCCGCCATGATCAGTTTGGGCAGTTCCCGGTTGCTCTGGGAGGATGCCAGGCTGCTGCCCAAGTCCACGGTGCTTTATGGAAACCTGCCGACGAAACAATTTTACTCCGATACCTTGGTGAGCGTCGAAAAGGTGCGGCAGCTTTCCGCCGACCTCACCCGCCGGATGCGCGCGGTCGGACATCCATTCATCTTGGGCAGCGAATGCGACATCTTAAGCGTTCCCGGCAGCGAACAGACCATCAAAGCCAAGGTGGAAGCATTTTTGCAAACCAACTGACCGAATATTATGATGCACTATAAATCTCTCGCCATTTCCGACCCGTTGGAACTAACGTTCGGCCTCGCGCCCAAACCCGTGACTACAAAAAGTGGCATGGTGATTGGCGGTGGCACGGTCTATCCCGAACTGAATTTCACGCTGCCGCCAATGACGATTGACGCCGGCACAATGCCGGAGGTGCGGCGTAACTATGAGCAGATCATCGAAGGTGCGCTTCGCCGCGCGGCGGATCTGGAAGCGCCCGGTGTGGTCATCGAGTTTGAGACGCTGCCGCCGATGACCGAGCATCCGCAGTGGGGTTTGGACATCGCGAAGATTTTGCTGGAAGGAATGCAGCGTGAGAAAGATCGCAGCGGCCTGAAAAGCGTGCTGCGCATGACGCCCAACGACAATCGCGAGTTCGAGCGTCCGCCGCTGATGCGGCGGGGTCGTTACTGGGAGGCGATGCTGGAATTGTTTGAAGGTTCCGCGGCGGCAGGTGCGGAGTTGTTGAGCATTGAATCCGTCGGCGGCAAGGAATTGCACGACGAGGCGCTGGTCAACGGCGACTTGCCCGCGAGCATTTTTTCGCTCTGCATCCTGGGCGAACGTGATATGCGTTTTCTGTGGACGCATCTCCAGAAGATTGCCGACCGGCATGGCGTGAAATGCGCCGGCGACACCGCCTGCGGCTTCGGCAACACCGCGATGGTTCTGGCGGAACAGAAAATGATTCCACGCGTGTTTGCCGCCGTGGTGCGTGCGGTCACTGCGGTGCGATCGCTCGTTGCTTATGAGTGCGGCGCAGTCGGGCCGGGCAAGGATTGCGGCTACGAGAACCCCATTCTCAAGGCCATCACCGGTTTTCCGATGGCGATGGAAGGCAAGACTTCGGCTTGCGCGCACTTGAGCCCGATGGGCAATCTTGCCGCCGCTTGCTGCGATACCTGGTCCAACGAATCTGTCCAAAACATCAAGCTGCTCGGCGGCATGGCCCCGACGTGTTACATGGAGCAGCTCGCCTATGACTGTCGTCTGATGAATACGGCTCGCAGTCACGGCAAGGCTTCCGCTCAACAGCTTCAGCGCTGGCTGGTTGAGTCCGACGTGGCGACCGATCCTCAGGCGTTTATTATTTCGCCCGAATCTTCCGTCGCACTGGCAAAAACCATTGTGGCTTGCGATTCACATTATCACGCTGGCGTGGCGGCGGCGCGCAAAGCGGTGGAACTGCTGCGTAATGCACATGACCAGGGGAAAGTGCGAATTGCGCCCAACGAAGTCATCTGGTTCGACACCTTGCAAGACGCGCTGGATGAATTGCCGGAAAGTGAATCGGAATTCATCGGTCAGCAACTCGCGTTGGCGGACCGTTCCAAGTTTTTACCGGCGGAATACGGTTTGGAATGATAATTTGACGGTCAATTATTTGATTTATGATAGTTAGATTCATTTTATGAAGCCCCAGTCCATGAACAGTCGACAGCGCGTGCGCGCCGCGCTTGAACACCGGCAGCCGGATTGCGTGCCGATGGATTTTGGCTCCACCGCCGTAACCGGGATGCACGTCACCTGCGTTGCTGGTCTGCGGAAACATTACGGTCTGCCGGAACATCCGGTGACGGTAATCGAGCCGTATCAGATGCTGGGAGTAGTCGAACCTGATTTGTGCGATGCCCTGGGCGTAGACACCACCAATGTGTTGCCGCCGGCCAACATGTTCGGTTTTCGTAACGAACGCTGGAAACCATGGCGCGCGCCGTGGGGACAGGAACTAATGGTGCCGGGAGATTTTATCACCACCCCGGCTCCCGATGGCGGATTGCATATTTATCCGGGCGGCGACACCAGTGTTTCCGCCAGCGGTCATCTGCCGGCCACGGGTTACTTCTTCGACACGATCATCCGGCAGGAGCCGATTGACGAAGATAATTTGAAAGTGGAGGACAATCTCGAGGAGTTTGCCCGGTTTCCTGAAAGCGATGTGGCCTATTTTCGCGAGGCGGCGCAAGCGGCGGCCGGCAAAGGCAAAGCGGTTATTGCCACCATCGGCGGCACGGCGTTTGGCGACATCGCGCTGGTGCCGGGACCGTTTATGAAACGGCCCCGGGGCATACGCGACGTGGAAGAATGGTATGTGGCCATTTCCGAGCGGCCGGAATTCGTGCGGGCCATTTTTGAAAAGCAGTGTGAAATCGCCCTGGCGAATCTGGCGAAAGTGGCGGCGTCGACGGGCGACAACATTGATGTCGTGTTTCTGTGCGGCACGGATTTTGGCACCCAGATTTCACAGTTCTGTTCGGTGAAAACCTTTCGCGAAGTTTACCAGCCTTACTACCGGGCTGTGAACGACTGGATTCACAAAAACACGAAATGGAAAACCTTGAAGCACACTTGTGGGGCGGTGCGGCCGCTGATTCCGGAACTGATTGCGGCCGGATTTGATGCGCTAAATCCCGTGCAATGTTCGGCCACCGGCATGGAACCCGCGGGGTTGAAAAAAGATTTCGGCGATCAAATCACGTTCTGGGGCGGTGGTGTTGACACGCAAAAGACGTTGCCTTTTGGAACTCCGGCACAGGTGCGCGAGGAGGTTTTATGCCGCTGTGAAATCTTTTCGCCCGGCGGCGGATTTGTTTTCGACTCCATCCACAATCTGCAAGCCCGCACACCGGTGGTCAATCTGGTGGCAATGTTTGAAGCGGTGCGGGAGTTCAACGCGCGTTGATGGGAGAAATCCTAAATCAAACGGACTGGCTGGACTTTAGTAAAAGCGAAATTCGAATTTTGATGGTGGGCCTGCTCGGACTTGAACCGAGAACCAAAGGATTATGAGTCCTCTGCTCTAACCATTGAGCTACAGGCCCGTGCCGTTCTTATTTTGCGTGGTTGCGTTGGCGCGACAAGCCAATTCTGTCAACAGCTCCACATCCAGTTGCTCAATGTTTAGAAAACCGTGCAACTGCCGCAGCCGGGTGGGATGCCGCATTTTGCGCAGGGCTTTGGCTTCGATTTGACGGATGCGTTCACGCGTGACGCGGAATTGCTTGCCGACTTCCTCCAGCGTTTGCGCGTTGCCGTCACCGATGCCAAAGCGAAGTTCCAGCACCTGCCGTTCGCGTTCGCTAAGACTGCACAGCACATCGCCCAGCTTGTTTTTAAGCAGGCTGAAGCTGGTCATGTCCAGCGGGTTTTCGGCCGCCTTGTCCTCGATAAAATCACCAAAGCTCACGTCGTCGCCGTCGCCCACCGGCGACTGGAGTGAAATTGGCTGTTGCGCCATCTTCAACACCGCCCGCACCCGGGCCGCCGGCAACTGCATCTCCTCGGCGATTTCCTCCGGCGTGGATTCGCGGCCGAGTTCTTGAAATAACTTTTTCTGCGCCCGCAGCAGTTTGTTGATGATCTCGATCATGTGGATCGGGATGCGGATGGTGCGCGCCTGGTCGGCAATGGCGCGGGTGACGGCCTGCCGGATCCACCAGGTGGCATAGGTGGAAAATTTGTAGCCGCGCCGATATTCAAATTTCTCCACGGCCTTCATCAGTCCCATGTTGCCTTCCTGAATCAAATCCAGAAAAGACAAGCCGCGATTGGTGTATCTTTTGGCGATGGAGATCACCAGCCGCAGATTGGCCTCCACCATTTCCGTCTTGGCCTGCAACGCGCGGCTGGTGGCGGCGTGCAAGCGGTCAAACGCCAAAAAGAAGTCCCGGTGTGGCATCCGCACAAATTCTTCCAGGGCGCGCAGGGTTTGCTGCTCGGTTTTAATTAGCTGTTTTTGAGCGCTGGAGCCGCGCTGTTTTTTTGCCTCGGCGATGGCGCGAAGGTTGCACTGGATTTTTTCGTGGATGTTCTCCGCCACCTGCGCCAGATCTTCGAGCACCTGGTGCTTGAAATAGAATTTCGGGAATGTCGCCTGAAGTTTCTTGTCCAGCTTCTCAAAATCGGTGCGGGCGCGGTTGTGTTTGGCGGTCGGATGAACATCGCGCCAGTGGTTAAAGTGCTGATCCACTTCTTGGTCAAGTTCCTGCACGCGGGCTGTCAGTCGTCGTAGCGTTTGCAGGTAGGTTTCGCGGCTGTCCACTTTTTTATCCAGCACCACATGGTCGAATCGTTCGCGTGGAGGATTGGATAGCAGTTTTTCAGCGAGTGCGATGTGTTCCTTGGCGGCAAAACCAAAATGATAAACGATCTGGCGCACCTCCGTCTCGGCTTCCTCGATGCGTTTGGAAATCTCCACTTCCTGTTCGCGGGTCAGCAACGGCACTGCGCCCATCTGCTTGAGATACATCCGCACGGGATCGTCGAGCGCGTCGAGCCGGCGGCTGCCTCCGTCTTCGTCTTCCTGTCCGGTGGGCTTGACATTATCCACCTCGGCAGCGTCCACCACTTCGATTTCCAGTTCGCGCAGCTTGGCAAAAACCTGATCCAGATACATCGGCGCGGAAAACACTTCCGTCAAAATCTCGCCAACATCCTCGAAAGTCAGGTGTCCTTGCTCGCGGGCTAGCTTGACTATTTCTTTGATTTTTTCGGCCAGCGCAGCGATTGGGTTTGCGGGGGGCAAGGCTTGTGCTGTATCGGTTATGAGCACGCGGGGCGTTTTAATTTTGTGAGCCTTTGACATAGTTGTGTCATGCCTTCGCCAAGCACTGGCGGGGACGCGAAGAGTGGTGGCAATATAAAAGTCGGCTTGCCCGCGTCAAGCGGCGAAACGCGGCACGTTATTTTTCTGGCTCGACGAAAGTGCCGTTCGCTTTCAGGTGCGGCAGGATCATCGCCACCGTGCGCTCGACGGCGCCGAGATTGTCAGCGACAACCTCCCGCGCGTGGCGGCCTAATTCGTTCCGGCGGGCGGGGTTGGCGAGCAGTTCATTTAGGACGCGCTCTAGTTCTTTCGCGTCGTTCACTTGTATGGCAGCGTCTTTGGCCAGAAAATTTCGCGTGATGTCGGCAAAATTTTGCATGTTTGGCCCGAATACGATGGTTTTGCCCTGCGCGCCCGGTTCAATGGGATTTTGTCCGCCGATGGCGGTGAGGCTTTTGCCGACGAACACCACGGTGGCTGGCTCGTAGAAGAATTTTAATTCGCCGGTGGTGTTCACCAGCAGGCAATCCACCGCACCGGGTTTGAACTGGGTGTCGGAAAAAATCTGGTTGCGGTAAATGAATTTCACTTCGCGCGCCTGCAGCTTCTGGCCGAGGTCCTTGCAGCGTTCAAAGTGACGCGGCACTAGGATTAAAAACAGATTTGGAAATATTTCACGCAGCCGTTTTGCGATGTCTGCTAGCAATAATTCCTCGCCGTCGTGCGTGCTGCCGGCCACGAGCACCGGGGCGTCGTCGGCTATGCCGATTTGCCGGAGCAGGGCGCGGACATCAAAATGTCGCTGTTCGGTCAAACTGGCGGCATCGAATTTCAAATTGCCCACCACCTGCAGCGCCTCCGGGCGGCACCCCACCGCCCGCAGTCGCGCGGCGTCCGCCTCGTTTTGGCAGCCCACGCCGGTGAAGGACTCGAACAAATCGCGGAACAGCCAGCTGAATTTCAGATAGCGCGGATAGGAGCGGTCGGAGAGTCGGGCGTTGGCGAGAAAAACGGGGATTTTCATGCTGCGCGCCCGCCACAGCAAATTGGGCCAGATTTCGGCTTCGACCAGAACGATGGCCAGTGGTTTGATGACGGCCAGGGCCCGCTGGACGTATTTGCGGCGGTCCACCGGATAATAAATCTTGGTCACATGCGTTGGCAGCCGTCGGCGTAGTTCCGCCATGCCGGTGGTGGTGGTGCAGGAGACGACGATTTTTAAATTGGGCACGCGTGGTTCCAGCGCGCGGATGAGCTGGGTGCAGAGGTTCACTTCGCCGACGCTGACGGCATGCAGCCAGATGACATGACGGTTGGTCAGGGCCTGCATGATGGAGGGATCGTAGCTGGCAAATCGCTGGCCGAAGCCATGCTGCCAGTTGCCGCGCCGCCGCATCCGCCAGAAATAATACGGCGCTGACAGCGCGAAAAATATCAGGAATAAAATGTTATAAAGAGTTCGCACTTTTAACTTCCAACCCGTTGGCGGTTTTGAACTTTCAAAATAAGACGGCCGGGATATTTGAGAAGGTTTCACAATCGCCGCGCATTTTCAATCCCGGAAAAACACCAGCCAGACAACCACCAAAACCGGCAGCAGGAAAGGCAGCGTGAATTTCAGGATGAATTCGACGAAGGATGGCGTTCGGCAGTTGTTTTGTTCGGCGATGGCTTTGACCATGAAATTCGGGCCGTTACCGATGTAGGTCGCCGCACCAAAAAACACCGCGCTGATGCTGATGGCTAGAATGTGTCCGGAATGGGTTCCAAGCAAGCCATGGAGGTTTTCCATCCCGGTCACGCCTTGCAGCGCGCTCAGGAAACCGAGATAGGTGGGGGCATTGTCCAGCGTGCTGGAAAGCACCCCCGTGCCCCAATAAAAAATTCCGGTCGAGGGCTGGTCGCCCAGCAGTGTCCGGCTGCTGTGGTTCAGCCAGGCCAAAGCCGGTATCATGGTGCTGAAGATGCCCGCGAAGAGCACGGCCACCTCCTGAATCGGATGAAAATTGAAGTCGTTCGCCGCATGGATGGATTTTTTAGTCGTGAAATAGGAGCCTAGCGCCGCTGCCAGCATCAAGCCCTCGCGCAGAAAAAGCGGTTTCTCGACAAACACCGCGCAGAGAATCACGCCGAGGAAAAATAGATTGGGCAGGCCGTCAATACTCCAGGTCTCATGCGCGGTTTCCTTTTCTCGAACCGGGCGCGGCGCGCGGTGGAAATTGACTTTGTCCAAGCCGTAAAAAATGGCGAGCAGGATGCCGACGCCCACAACCCACATGGGCCAGCAGTTATTGGCCACCCACCAGAACGGGATGCCTTGCAGGTAGCCGAGGAATAATGGCGGGTCGCCAATGGGCGTCAGGCAGCCGCCGATGTTGGCAACGATGAAAATAAAGAAAACAATGTGGTGCGTCGTCACCCGGTATTTATTCATCCGGATCCACGGGCGGATAAGCAGCATCGCGGCACCGGTGGTGCCGAGGACATTCGCGGCCACCGCGCCGATGAGCAGAAACACCACGTTGCGGAGTGGTGTCGCCTCGCCTTTCACGCCGATGTGGATGCCGCCGGCCACGACAAATAACGAGCCGACCAGCGCGATAAAGCTGATATATTCGTGGGCCGTTTTGCCGAAACCATGCAGGTCCCGCGCCACCAGCAGATAATAACCGGCAGTGACCGTTCCGAGGCCGAGCGCGACTTTGGCATAGTGCCGCAGCCACCAGCGCGGTGCCAGCACGGGGGCAAAAGCCATCGCGCCCAGCAGCAGCGCGAAGGGCATAATTAAAATGGGGTGCGGTGCCGACATCGGGAAAATTTTCGCGGACGCGGACGGGCGGGTCAACTGAAACCGGCAAATTGAATTGAATTGAATTTAGCGGTTGGTTTTTGTCTCATGCCCGCGCATGCCGCCGTCGGAAATCTATTCTCGAAGGTTTCAACGCCACTGGACGTGGTGGTTTATGGTAGCCGTGCTGGCGCTTGTGGCTGCGGCACGACTGCGGCTGCTGAATTTTCCGCTGGAACGTGACGAGGGTGAATACGCCTACGCCGGCCAGCTCATTCTTCAAGGTTTTCCTCCTTACGAGCTGGCTTACAATATGAAATTTCCGGGAACGTATCTGGCCTACGCCGCCATTATGGCGGTGTTCGGGCAGACGACAGCGGGAATCCATCTGGGACTTTTGCTGATGACGACGGGAACCGCGATGATGCTTTTCTGGCTTGGTAAAAAAAAACTGGATGAATTTGCCGGTATCGCCGCCGCCACCAGTTATGCGTTGCTGGCGGCAAGTCCGTCCATGCTCGGTCTGGCCGGTCACGCGACACATTTTTGCGCGTTTTTTGTGACGGCGGGACTGTGTCTGATGTGGCAGGTGCGTCAGAAGGAAAAATATTTATTTCTGGCCGCTGGCGGAATCTGTTTTGGCCTCGCCGTGTTGATGAAGCAGCACGCGGTGCTCATCGCGGCATGGGCGGGGCTGTTTTTTGCCTTTGGAAAAATATATGGTGCGAAGAAAAATCAGGGGAAATGGCTGGCGGACGTGTCGGTCTATGGTTTTGCCATGCTGACGCCGCTGGCGCTTTGTTGTTTGTGGTTCTGGCAGGCGGGCGTTTTTGGCCGGTTCAAGTTCTGGACAATTGACTACGCGCAACAATACGCATCAATCATGCCGTTGGCTTACGCGCCGCAATTGTTCTGGCACGGTTTCTCGTGGGTGATAACCAGTTGCATTTTGCTGTGGATCGCTGCGTTCGCCGGATTGGTGCTCGTTTGGTTTGACCCGCGCTGGAAAGGTTCGCGCGGCTGGTTTCTTGGTTTTTGTGCGGCTTCGGCGCTGGCGGTTTGTCCGGATTTTTATTTTCGGAAGCATTATTTTCTAATCGCGCTGCCGGCGGTGGCCTTGCTCTTTGGCGCAGCTTTCAGCGGCCTGCGGCAATGGTGGGGCGATAAAAATAAAACCTCGCCGCTGGGGAACTGGCCGGTGTGGTGTTATTTGCTGGTGGTGGTCGTGTCCATTTTCACCAGCGCCACGGTATGGTTTCGAACGCCGCTGCCTGAGCTCGCCAGAAATCTTTATGGCGGCGACCCGTTGCCTGAATCGGAAATTGTCGCGCAGTATATCCGGGAAAATTCTCCGCCGGATGCGCGCATTGGCATTCTTGGTTCGGAGCCGCAAATCTATTTTCTGGCGCGCCGCCAGTCGGCTACCGGCTACATTTACACCTACGCGCTGATGGAACCGCAGCCGTTTGCTTCCCAAATGCAGCGGGAGATAATCCGCGAGATTGAAGCCAGCCGGCCGGCGTTCATCGTTTTTGCCGACAACCCGCTGTCTTTCGGGCTGCGACCGGAATCGGACCGGACGCTGCTTCGCTGGTGGGACGAATATAAAACGAACTACACGCTGGTGGGCATGACGGATATTCTTTCCCCGACCAATACGATCATTGTCCTTGGCACCAATTTCGTCGCCCGCTATCCCGAAGCCCACGGCAGTGCTCTGGAAATCTACCAACGAAATGGAAGTTTTTCGGCGCAAACAAAAAAACCATAGACCGAAATGGATTTGACTTTCACTGCCAAGAACATGAAGAGGACTGGCTGGGTTTTGGCGTCGGCCATGACGGCAGCGGCGGTTTTTTGGCATGCCTTTTCAATGGTTCATGCCGGCGGTCTTTGGCGCGACGAAGTTGGATTGGTGAACATCTCCAAGCTGCCGACTTTCATGGAAATATTTCCGGCGCTCCTGCGTGATCATTGTCCGATTGTTTTCCCCGCCATTTTGAGATTTTGGGCGGACGTTAGTTCTGGTTTGGGCGATGCCGGTTTGCGTTTACTGGGGTTGTTGGTGGGTTTTTTTCTGTTGGGATCTTTTTGGTTTGCGAGCCGGATGATGGGCAGAGGCCTGCCGCTGCTGACCTTGTCGCTGGCGGCGCTGAATCCCGTGGTGATCCGCTATGGCGACTCCCTGCGCGGCTATGGCTTTGGCATGGCTGTCATCATAATCACCATGGCTTTGATCTGGCGTTTCATGGAGCAGCCCAGTCTGCGGCGCGGACTATTGGCGGCCATGGCGGCGGTGGTGAGTGTTCAGACGCTTTATCAAAATGCTTTTTTTCTGCTGGCGATTTGTGTGGGTGGGCTGGTTGTCTGCCTTCGCCGGAAACGGCATTCAACGGCTGTCTGGCTGTTGGTCATCGGGTTTGTGGCGGCGTTGTCGTTGGTGCCTTACCTCAATCCCATCCGCCATGCCCAGAGTTGGTATGTGGTAAGCAAATTGCCGGTGAATCAGGCCATCGCCTTGGATCGTTTGGTGCAAATGACGGACTCGCTTTTCGGGGTGTGGCTGCTGGTCGTGCTGCTGGCGGCGATCTTTGGAATCGGACAGTTGTTTGCCGGTCAAAAATCGGACGCGAAATGCGGCCGGGAAAACCTGCCGTTGTTTGCCGGCATCACTCTCTTGTTAGGCGCGATCGGTTTTGCGGTGTTCCTCAAATCCAGCGGAATGCCGACCCAGGTTTGGTATTACACACCGCTGCTCTGTTTCACGGCAGTTTGCAGCGATTTGATTTTTCCGCGCGTGCATCCGGCCACGGCTGCCGGTGTTCTGATTGTCGTTTTACTGGCTTTGATAGTTTCTCCGGCGACATATTTCGCGTTGCGGCTGCGCCAAACCAATGGCGATTTGGTTGCCCGGCAAATCGCCAAGGTGGCCGACGCTGATGATTTAATCATCGTGCATCCGTGGCATGAAGGCGTGACTTTCGCCTACTATTATCATGGTGCCGCTAAATGGACGACCTTGCCGCCGATTACTGATTACCGGTATTTTCGATATGATTTCATCAAGGAGCAACTCCGCAAGCCGCACGCCATTGACCCTGTATTGGAACAAGTGCAAGCCACACTTCGTTCCGGTCACAGTGTCTGGATTGTCGGCGAATTGCCAAAAAGTCCCCGGGGCGCAACGTTGCCTGCGGATCCGCCGGTCGCGCCGAACCTGTCATCCGGCTGGCTCGACCAACCTTATTCAGATGTCTGGGGCAGGAAACTGACTTGGCTTATCCATCATCGAAGTGACCTTATCAACGTTCCGATTGAAGGATTCGGCGGATTTTTGCCCGTCAACCCGCTTGAAAATATGGAGATTAAAGTCGCCAGCGGCTGGCGGATAAATGCTCCCTGACGGCCGTGTGAATTTTCCCTGCCAGCAACAATTCATCCCCGCTGCTTGACTACGCGTGTCTTCGCTGCGAATTTCTCTGCGCTTGGCGCAAAACGAATCCTCGTCAGCGGTGGGCAAACTGTTTGCTGACATTTTGCAAACTCCCGCCGTGCAAACCCTCGCCCGGCGACTGGAGCATGGCGGAGCGCGGTCTTTTTCCGGTGTGGCCGCGTCCGCGCAGCCGTTTTTTGCCGCGCTGGTGCAACAGATCTTTCCGCAAAAGTCCGTCGTCATCGTCACGGAAAATCTGAAGACCCAGGAAAGTATTCAGCAGGATTTGGAAACGTGGCTGTCCCAACTTCCATCTGCCAACTCCCATCTGCTCTTCTATCCCGCCTGGGAGACTTTTCCGCACGAAGGCAAACTGCCGCACGCCGACGTCATCAGTGACCGCCTGCAAACGCTCGTTTCCCTCTCTGAAAATCTAAAACTAGAAACTAAAAATTCAAAACTGATTGTCGCCAGCGTTGCCGCGCTGCTCCAAAAAACCTTTTCGCCCGCTGAAATTCAGCAACGCACCCGCGAGCTAGAACGCGGTGCCAAAATCGCCCCGCTGGATCTAATCGAATTTTTGGAGGCACAGGGCTACGAACCGGAGGCGCAGGTTTCACAGAAAGGCGAGCTCGCCCTGCGGGGCGGCATCGTGGACGTCTTTCCGCCGACCAGTCCGTGGCCGGTGCGGTTGGAATTCTTTGGTGATGAACTGGAATCGCTCCGTTTCTTCGACCCGCTCACGCAGATTTCGCGCGAAGAAATCACCAGCGTCATATTGCCGCCCGCCGGCGAACTGGGAATTCTCAAGCAAAGACAGAATGAAGTGGGCAAGATTAAGAATGAACCTGCGCTAGCCACGCTGCTGGACTATCTGCCGTGTGAAACCATTTTCGTTTTGTGCGAACCCGAATCGCTGGCCGTTCACGCTGAGACTTACGCGCAACAAGTTCCAAGCGACGATCCCTTCTTCATCGCGTGGCCGGATTTTCTGAAAGAACTGCACCAGTGCAAGTTCACAGCCGTGGAGTTGACCGATGGTGATGCGTTCTCTTTTGCCCCGGCGGGAGAGGGCCAGGGTGAGGGAGAAGCAAACAAATCATCCCAAAGTTCCGGTTTGGAGACCGGCGCTCCGTTGTTTGCTTCGCTTGATGCTTTCCGTCCGCTGGCTGAGCGGGCGCCGGAACCGCCGATTGCCGAGGCGCAACGGCGGGAGTTTTTCCAGCAGCTTCACCGCTGGTTGCGGCAGGATTACGCCGTTCACGTCTTTTGCAACAACGATGGCGAGCGGCAACGGTTTGAAGAGATTTGGCGGGAGAGCGGCATGGCTGCCGAATCCCGATTACTCAGCCAGCTCGGCTCGCTGGCGCGCGGATTCATTTGCGGCGAGGCGAAGCTCGTAGTTGTCACCGATGCAGAAATCTTCGGCCGCTACAAAATCCAGCGGCCACGTCGCCAGAAATCAGCGCACGCGCTGGCCTCCCGTTCTGCGCTCGACATTGATTTCACCGATTTGGAAGAAGGCGATTTAGTGGTGCATCTCCAGCACGGCATCGGGCGTTATCTCGGGTTGAAAAATCTGCCTGCTGCTTCGGGCAATCGGCAATCTGAAACCGAATGTCTCGTCATCGAATACGCACCCAGTGGTGAGGCGGGCGAGCCGCCAAAACTTTACGTCCCTGTCAGCGAGGCGCATCTGGTTAGCAAATACGTTGGTGCCGGCAAGGCGAATCCACCTTTGAACCAGCTCGGCGGAACGCGCTGGGCCAAGGCCAAGGAGCAGACCGAAAAAGCCGTGCGCGACATCGCCGCCGAAATGTTGCGCATCCAGGCCGTGCGCGAAACGCAGCCCGGCCATCCGTGCAAACCGGACACGCAATGGCAGCGCGAGTTTGAAAGCGCCTTTATCTACGAGGAAACTCGTGACCAGATCACCGCCATCGCCGATACGAAAGCGGACCAGGAGCGGGCGAAGCCGATGGATCGGCTCATCTGCGGCGACGTTGGTTTTGGCAAAACCGAAGTCGCCATCCGCGCCGCGTTCAAATGCGTCATGGACGGCAAACAGGTGGCGATTCTCGTGCCGACGACCGTGCTGGCGCAGCAGCATTTCAATAATTTCCGCGAGCGCATGGCGGATTATCCGTTCCGCGTGGAATTGCTCTCGCGCTTCCGCACGCGACGCGAGCAGAACAAGGTTGTGGAAAATCTGGCGAACGGCGCGGTGGACATTGTCATCGGCACGCACCGCATCGTGCAGGACGACATTGCGTTCAAAGATCTTGGGCTCGTCGTGATTGATGAGGAACAACGCTTCGGCGTGGTGCACAAGGAGAAGTTCAAGCGGCTGCGGACGATGGTGGATGTGCTGACGTTGAGCGCCACGCCGATTCCGCGAACGCTTTACCTCGCGCTCACCGGCGCGCGTGATATGAGCACCATCCAGACGCCGCCGCACGACCGGCTGCCCGTCGAGACGATGGCTGTGCCTTACGACGAACGCACGATTCGCGACGCGATCAAACACGAACTTGCGCGGGGCGGACAGGTATTCTTCCTGCACAACCGCGTGACGACGATTGAAACGATGCGCGCCAAATTGGTATCGCTGGTTCCCGATGCGCGGATTGTTGTCGGCCACGGCCAGATGCACGCGGATGATTTGGAAGAGGTGATGACGCAGTTCGTAAACGGCGAAGCGGATGTTTTGCTTTCGACGACCATCATCGAGAGCGGGCTCGATATTCCGAACGCGAACACCATCATCATTGACCGCGCCGACCGGTTTGGCTTGAGCGAACTTTACCAATTGCGCGGCCGCGTCGGGCGTTACAAGCATCAGGCTTACGCGTATCTGCTGCTGCCGCGTCACGCGCGGCTGCTCACCGATGTGCGCAAACGCATCAGCGCGATGAAACAATACGCTTCGCTTGGCAGCGGATTTAAGATTGCCATGCGCGATCTGGAGATTCGTGGCGCGGGGAATTTGCTTGGCGCGGAACAAAGCGGCCACATCACCGCCGTGGGGTTTGAACTCTACTGCCAGTTGCTCAAGCAAAGTGTCGCTTCGATGAAGGGCGAGAAAATCAAGCCGCGAGTCGAAGTTCGCGTGATGTTGGATTTTCTGGGCGACGCCGGCTCGCTGCCGGAAAATTACGTCACCGAGCCGCATCATCGCATCGAGATTTACCGCAAGCTGGCGCAGGCGAATGAAAAACCGTTGCTGGATGCGTTGCAAAAAGAATTGCGCGACCGTTTCGGGCCGCTGCCGCCCAATGTGGAATTGCTGCTGGCGGTGGGGGAACTGAAAATTCTCGCCAGTGAGAAGGCGGTGACCGCCGTCGAAGTGGAGGAAGACAAATTGAAAATCACGCGGCACGGTGATTTCATCCAACTGGGCGGCAAGTTTCCGCGCCTGACGAAAAAAGAACCCAAGACCCGGATCAAAGAGATCAAGCGGCTGCTGCTGGCGATTTGATTTGGATCACGCCGCCGGGTTTTATTTCCAATCAAAGACGGTTTCGGCGTCGAGATATTTCCAGATTTTGCCTTTTTTGACTCGGGGCGTGGTGCGGCCAACGTAAGAAACCAGGTGGTGGTCGCCGTCTTTTTCCATCATGAAGAACAGCGGGTTCACCATGGGCGCCACGAGCAGATTGGTCGGCTCCATCTTGATTTTAATGTGGGTGTGGTCGTGCATCTTGGTTTCGCCAACTTTCACGAAACGAAACATGAAGGTGCGTTCCCATTCAAGTGCGACAAAGTGGAATTTTACGCTGTCGCCTTTCATCAGTTTGTCCCAATGCGCGAGCAGGAAGGGATACACGGTGTCGTCGATCACAGTGTCGGGCTGGAGCTTTTTGGGGTCGCCTTTCTGCGGAGTGAGACCGTTGTCGTAGCCGATGCCGATATTTTGCTGGGCCGGATTCTTGGGGTTGGGGGCAATGTCAATGGTGCCGGAAACGTTGGCCTGAAATTCTTTCATTTGAAAGGAGACCAGGCGGCCGGATTGATAAACGATGTTTTCCACGGCGGCGACGAAGCCGTCGGGCCGGATAAACCGGCGCTCGGCATAGACCGTGTCGTTGGTCCGCGTGGCGGTGCGCCGGAAGGTGTAGAGGATGTTTTTCTGTTCGGAGCCGATTTCGTAGACGGTGCCCGTGATCAGTTTGGGTTCGGCGTAGTCAAAGGTTTCAGCCTGGGGCGCCTCCGCCGCCATGCTGGTGAGGCGCAACCCCACCCCAATCGCGGTCAGAACGAACCAGCGGCTGGGGTGAAAAGCATGAACGGTATGCATTCGGAAATGATGCGATGTGAATGGAATCGCGCAAGTTGGAATTTGGGTGTCTGCGTCGCGTCCGGCGCGAAAATTGGCCAGGGAGAAGGAAAAGAAGAAGCAAGGATTTTATGGTAATTATTCCTCTGCCGCTCTTTTTTTCACGCAAAAGGGCAGGGGATTCATGGTTAAAACTCCGATGACAAAAAATCAGTCTTTCGCCTCAGCCAGTAAACTGAAACGTATTTTGCTCTCCGCAAAAAACTTATTGCCTCGGTTTTTTTCTCGCGTATTATCCACGCTCCATTTCAACCAATGATGGCGGAGTTTCGATTGAAATTTCCTGAAAACCGTAGCAAGCACATTTGATTTATGTCAGCAGACGCAAAACCAGTCAATTCGCCCAACCGCGAATACACCCTCGAACGCACCCGCAACATCGGCATTGCCGCGCACATTGACGCCGGCAAGACGACGACCACCGAGCGTATCCTCTTTTACACCGGCCTGATCCACAAGATCGGCGACGTGGATGACGGCAATACCGTGACCGACTGGATGGAGCAGGAAAAGGAACGCGGCATCACCATCACCTCCGCCGCCGTCACCTGTTTCTGGACCCAGAAAACCGCCAAGGCGGGCGAAGATCAGGTTTACAAGGCCTACAACAACATTCCGCACCGCATCAACATCATTGATACGCCCGGCCACGTGGATTTCACCGCCGAAGTGGAACGTTCCATGCGCGTGCTCGACGGTGCGGTCGCCGTGTTCTGCGGCGTTGCCGGCGTGCAGCCGCAATCGGAAACCGTCTGGCGCCAGGCGACGAAGTATAATGTTCCGCGCATCGCGTTCGTCAACAAGATGGACCGCATGGGCGCGAATTTTGAAAACGCCCTCAACGACATGCGCACGAAGCTCAAGGCGTATGCGTTCCCGATTTTCCTGCCGCTGGGGCAGGGCCCGGTTGAGGCGGAAGGCCGTCCGGTGGAAGGCGGGTTTGAAGGCGTGATTGACGTTGTCAATCAGAAGACCATTTACTGGGGACCGGGCGAAGCGAACGAAGGACTCAATTATGAGATCCGCGAAATTGCTCCCGCCGATCAGGAACGCGCCAAGGCCGCCCTCGCGGAATTGATTGATGCCGTCTCCAACAAAGACGACGAAATCGCCGGCCTCGTGCTCGAAGAAAAGCCGATTACGGCCCCGGTGCTCAAGGCTGCCATCCGCCGCCTCACCTGCAAGATTGAACTCGTGCCGGTGTTGTGCGGTTCGGCGTTCAAGAAGAAGGCCGTGCAAGTGCTCGTGGATGCCGTCGTGGATTATCTCCCCAGTCCGATTGACATTCCGGGTGCGGAAGGCCACGAACTCGGCACCGAAGTTGTTGTCAAGGTGCCAACGAACGACCACGAGAAATTCTGCTCGCTCGCGTTCAAGCTCTGGACCGATCCTTACGCGGGCAAACTGGTGTTCTTCCGCGTCTATTCCGGCCACCTCAAAAAAGGCGACACCATCTACAACCCCCGCACGCGCAAACGCGAACGCGTTTCCCGCCTCATGGTTATTCAAGGCAGCGAGCGCAAGGATATCAACGAAGTTTATGCCGGCGACATCGCCGCGCTCGTCGGTCTCCGTAACATCACGACGGGAGACACGCTTTGCGATGAAGATTTCGACGTGACGCTGGAACCGCCGACGTTCCCGGAACCGGTCATCTCGATGGCAGTCGAGCCGAAGACCAAGCAGGACCGCGACAAGCTTTCCGAAGGCTTGCAGCGTCTCGCGGAAGAAGATCCGACGTTCCGTTGCTTCACCAACGAGGAAACCAGCCAGCTCATCATCGCGGGCATGGGCGAACTCCATTTGGAAATCATCGTGGATCGTCTCAAGCGCGAGTTCAAGGTCGAGGCCAACACCGGCGCGCCGCAGATCGCGTATCGCGAGACGATTACCAAGAACGCCGAGGGCGAGGGCAAGTTCATCCGTCAATCCGGCGGCAAGGGCCAATACGGCCACGCTTGCATCAAGGTTTATCCGAATGAAAAGGGCAAGGGTGTCGAGGTCGTTGACGAAATCGTCGGCGGCGCGATCCCCAAGGAATTCATTCCCAAGGTCATTGACGGCATTGAAGAAGCCATCAAGGGCGGCGTCTATGCCGGCTATCAGGTCATTGACATCAAAGTCGAAGTCGTGGACGGCTCGTTCCATGAAGTGGACTCGAACGAACTCGCCTTCCGCATGGCTGGCATTTTCGCTTTGAAAGACGCCTTCAAGAAAGCCGGTCCGATTTTGCTCGAACCGCTGATGAAGGTGGAATGCACCACGCCCGACGAATATCAGGGCGACCTGCTCGGCGACATCAACCGTCGTCGCGGCACGATTGTCAGCATCGAGGCGAAGAACGGCCAGACCGTGCTCAACGCGCAGGTGCCGCTCGCGGAAATGTTCGGCTACGCCACGGCCATCCGTTCGCTCTCCAAGGGCCGGGCTTCCTACTCGATGGAGCCGTTGACCTTTGCGCAGGTGCCGAACAGTGTCCTCACGACCATCTTGGATGCCGCTGCGAAGAAGCCCGCCGCGCGCACCTAGAGCATTTATTAATCACGAGCCGGAACGAAAGTTCCGGCTCTTTCAATTTAGCGGGAGATAACCAAAATATTTTTAAAAATATATTGCACCGGAAAACCCTGCTGTTATTATTCGCGTCCGCTTTTCGATAATTGGGAGGCGGAATTTAGTTAACCAAAACCAGACAATTGTTCTTTATATGGCTCAACGAATTAGAATCCGCCTGAAGGCCTATGACTATCGCGTCATAGACCAGTCGGCTCGCGATATTGCCGATACCGTCAAGCGCACCGGCGCTCGCGTCGCCGGTCCCATCCCGCTGCCGACTCGCATCGAACGCTTCACCGTCCAGCGCTCCCCGCACTCGGACAAGAAGTCGCAGGAAACTTTTGAACAACGCACCCACAAGCGCCTGATCGACATTCTCGATCCGACCGCGAAGACCGTGGACGAATTGAAAAAGCTCAATTTGCCCGCCGGCGTGGACATCACCATCAAGATTTAAGGAGAATACCATGCCACTCGGACTTTTAGGAAAAAAACTCGGCAGCACCCGCGTCTATAATGCGCAAGGCGTGCTGGTTCCCGTCACGGTCGTTCTCGCCGGTCCCAACCGCGTGCTTCAGGTGAAGACGCAGGCGGGCAAGGATGGATACAATTCCGTCCAACTCGGCTTCGATGACCAGAAAGAACAGCGCCTGCCCAAGCCGCTGCTCGGCCATATCAAGAAGCACAACGGCGTCGCCGTTAAGCGCATCAAGGAATTCCGCAACTTCTCCAAGGAAGTCAAAGCGGGCGAAGTTGTCGGCCCGGCGCTGTTCGCCCCCGGTGATTTCATTGACGCCATCGGCACGACCAAAGGTCGCGGCTTTGAAGGCGTGATGAAGCGCCACAATTTCGGCGGTGGTCCCTCGACGCACGGTCACAAGGGCTGGCATCGTCGCGGCGGCGCGATCGGTCAGCGCTTGTTTCCCGGTACGGTGTTGCGCGGTTTCAAGATGCCCGGTCACATGGGTCAGGTCAGCCGCACCACCCAAAACCTCGAAGTGATTCAGGTGATCGAAGCCGATAATCTGCTCCTGATCAAAGGCGCGATTCCCGGTGCGGAAGGCGATTACGTCGTCATTCGTGAATCCAAGAAACGGCCGAAGGGTTGGAAAGCGCCGGTGGCGACCGCCGGTAAGAAAAAGGCCGATGCCAAAGCCGCTGCCGCCAAGAAATAATTAAGCCATGAAAATTTCCATTAAAAATACTGCTGGGAAAGCTGCGGGCGAACTTGAAGTGAAGTTCGCCGTGGTTGAAAACGGCAAAGGTACCCAGGCTGTCCACGACGCCGTCACCGCGTATCGCGCGGCGCAGCGCAGTGGCACCGCCTGCACCAAAACTGCTGGCGAAGTCGCCGGCACGAACAAGAAACCGTGGAAGCAAAAAGGCACGGGCCGCGCCCGCGCCGGCTCCTTCCGTTCTCCGTTGTGGGTCGGTGGTGGCGTGGTCTTCGGACCGAAGCCCCGCGATTTCAGCAAGAAGATATCCAAGAAGACCAAGTCATTTGCGCTCCGCAAAGCTTTGAGCGAACGCCTCAAACTCGGCGACGTGATTGTTGTGGACGACTTGAAACTGTCTTCAAATAAGACCAGGGATTTCGTCAAGGTCATCGACGCCTTGGAATGCAAGGGCACCACGCTCCTCATTTCCGGCGAAGAAAACAAGAACCTTACGCTCGCCGCCCGCAATATCGTCGGCGTGACGCTCACCACCAGCGACTCGCTCAACACCTACGACGTGTTGCGCCCGGACAAGCTCGTCTTCACCAAGAGCGCGTTTGAAAAAGTCGAAGCCCGTTTAACCCAGGAATAATCATGAACGCTTTTGAAATCATCAAGACCGTCCGCCTCACGGAAAAAGGCACGCGTCAGGCCGAGAAGTATAATCAATACACCATCGTTGCTGACCGCCTCGCGACCAAGCCGCAGATCCGGCAGGCCGTGCAGGAACTGTTCAAGGTCAAGGTCATCCGCGTCAACACGCTGAACGTCCGCGGCAAAGCCCGCCGCCAGCGCACCGCTCAGGCTGGCAAGACGAACGACTGGAAGAAAGCCATCGTCACGTTGAAGGACGGCGATAAGATTGTTTTGACCTAGTCAAACTTTGAAACACCAACGGCGCGGATTTTTCCGCGCCGTTTTTTTTGTTTATACGGCAAGTTGTGCCGGAGAATGCCGTGGTGATTGTTGTTCAAATATGAACTAAATTATTTCTTATTGAGATTGATGTCGGTCTGGCTGCGGCTAGACTTTGGGGATAATAATGAATCCCGGCACCCAAACACCAGCTGCGTTCCTGTAAAATGATCGCCGCCGAATTTCTTCCTGCCCGCCCGCATGTGTTGTGGCAATACGCCCGGCAGATGGGAATCACGCGCGCCATCGTGAAGGCTGCGCCGGAACTGACCGGCTTGAAAGCGCCGTGGGATATGGACTCGCTCCGGCAGATTCAAAAACAATTCGCGGAAGCGGGACTGACCGTTCACGGCTTGGAAGGCGATGAGTTTGATATGAGCCGCATCAAACTTGGCCGGCCGGGGCGCGATGAGGACATTGAGCTTTATTGCCGGATGCTGCGCAATATGGGCGAACTGGGCATCGGTTTGATCTGCTATAATTTCATGCCGGCCATTGGCTGGCTGCGCACCAATGATTCCGTTGCCGGACGCGGTGGCGCACTGTGCTCAAAATTTGACCTTCAGGAACTTCCCGCCGGATTGACCGAGGCGGGAGAAGTCTCCAGTGAGCAAATTTGGGAGAACTACTCCTATTTCATCCGCAAAGTGATTCCAGTAGCCGAAAAGGCCGGCGTGCGCATGGGCTTGCATCCGGATGATCCGCCGATACCGGTGTTGCGCGGCGTTGGTCGCGTCTTTGGCAATCCCGAAGCCTTTGATCGCGCGTATGCGCTGGCACCGAGTCCGAGCAACGCCATCACGTTCTGTCGCGCCAACTTCAAACTCATGGGCGCGAACTTGCCTGAGTGGATCCGGCATTTTGGCACGCAGAAGCGGATTGCCTTTCTCCATCTGCGTGACGTGCGCGGCACGGCGGAATGTTTCCAGGAAGTCTTTCACGACGAGGCGGCGGCGGCCTTGATTGAAACTTTGCGCGAATGTCGTACTGTGGAATTTGACGGCCCGTGGCGGTGTGATCATGTGCCGACATTCGCAGGTGAGCCCAATGATAATCCCGGTTACGGCACGCTTGGGCGGCTGTTTGCTGACGGGTATATCCTCGGACTGATGGACGCTTTGAGAATCCCAAGAAAATAATTTATGAAACAAGAAAACCTCCTCCAAAAAGAGGCCAAGATGATGAAACTGGAGAAACTCATCGCCGAGCGCGAGACGATCTCCACCAAGCAATTTCCCGTGCCGGTCAAGGAATTGCTGGGACGCTACGAACAATTATATACCGGCGCCATCAGCGATGTGCTACGTGAGTTTTGCCTGCTCGACCAGTCGCTTCCGGGCTACATGCGTCCGTTGCGTGACAGCGATGTCGTGGCGGGCCTCGCCTTCACCGTGAAGAGCGCGCCGAATGTGAAAATCACCGGTGAAATGACCTTCCGTTCGCAGATGCTCGACGAAATGCATGAGGACTCGTTCGTGATGTGGGACACCTCGGACGACGAGAAGGCCACGCTTTGGGGCGGGGTGATGACCGCGACCGCCTATGGTAAGAAGGTGCGCGCCGCGTGCATTGATGGCGGCATCCGGGACACAAAACAGATTTTGGAAAAGCCGTTTCCGGTGTATTACAAATATCGCCTTCCGAACGGTTCGCTCGGTCGGTGTCTTATCACCCATTATCAGGTGCCCATCAAGATTGGCGACGTTGTCATCAAGCCGGGCGACGTGGTTTTTGCCGACATCGACGGCGTGGTTTGTGTGCCGCGCGATATCGCCTATGACGTTCTGGTTCGCGCCGAGGAAATCCTCGCCAATGAAAAGAAAATCTTTGGCTGGGTTGCTGAAGGGCAAACCATTCACCAAATCGCGGAGAAGGGCGGATATTTCTGATGCGCTTGGAGCGCCTGCGCTGGCTGATATTGGGGTTGCTGTTTTTTTCCACGGTCATCAATTACGTGGACCGGCAGGCGCTCTCGGTGTTGCTGCCGACGTTGCGCGGTGAACTGCATCTCTCCAGCGCGGACTATGGCACGATCACGACGATGTTCATGCTGGCCTACACCGTGGCGCAGATTCCTTCCGGCATGTGGCTGGACAAAGTGGGAACGCGTTTTGGCTTCAGTCTCTTCGTTGGTTTGTGGTCGGCGGCCGCGATGTTGCACGCCTTTGCCCGGGGTGCGGTGAGCTTGGGCGTGTTTCGTGTCTTGCTTGGTTTTAGCGAGGCGGGCAACTGGCCAGCGGGCGGTAAGACGGTGGCAAATTGGTTTCCGCAAAAACGCCGGGCGTTGACGATGGCCATCTTTGACGGTGGTTCAGCGGTGGGCGCAATCGCCGCTCCGCCGCTGGTGGCGCTGCTTGCGCTGCAGTTCGGCTGGCGTTCGGCGTTCATTGTGACGGGGTTGCTGGGGTTGATCTGGCTGGCTGGCTGGCTGTGGATTTATCGCGCGCCGGAAAATCATCCGTGGCTTTCCGCCGAAGACCGCGCGCAGGTTCTGGCTGATGGCGGAGGCGCCGTTCAGGTCAAGAAGGCGTCGTTCGGCGATGCGTTCCGAAGAATCATTGGCGAGCGGCAGCTCTGGGGTCTGTTTGTCACCCGCATGGTCGCGACGCCCGTGTGGTGGTTTTATGTTTTCTGGCTGCCGGATTACTTGAGCAAGGGACGAGGCTTCTCGCTCAAGGAAATTGGCTTCTTCGCGTGGATTCCCTATCTGACGGTGGACTTGGGCAAGATGACCGGCGGCGCGTTGTCGGATGCTTTGCTGGGCCGGGGTCGGAGCGCGACGTTCGCGCGCAAGTCGGTGATGGTTGGTGGCGCACTGGCGATGATGGGCGGTTTGTTCGTCGTGAGCGCGCCCAACGCAGCGGCGGCGATTGCATGGGCGAGCGTGGCGACCTTTGGTTTCGGCATGTGGAGCGCGAACATTCTCGCGCTGCATGCGGATGTATTTTCTTCCGATACCATGGGCACGGCGGTAGGTTTGACCGGGACTGGCGCGAGCCTCGGCGGGGCGATTTTTACTTATGTCGTCGGTCAGGTGGTGGACAAATCGGGCTACGCGCCGGTATTCTGGATGGTCGGAACTCTGGCCTTGGCGGCGTGCCTCGTGCTTTTGTTTGGCGTCGGGCGCGTGGAGAGGCTTAATCAACAAAATATTTCGAATGAAAACTGAACCAGTGAACATTTCTTTCTTCAAAAACAAAACCGCCGTTGTGACCGGTGCGGGCGGGACGCTTTGTTCTGCCGTGGCGGTGGAACTTGCCCGGCTCGGCGCGAAAGTGGCCTTGCTCGGCCGGACTCCGGAAAAATTGGAATCCGTCACCGCCCTGATTCGCAAAGCCGGCGGCACGGCCCTGCCGCTGGTGGTGGATGTGACGGATGTCGCTGCGGTCGAAGCTGCAAGCAAAACCATCACGAGAGAACTTGGCCTGTGTGATCTTCTGGTCAACGGTGCCGGAGGCAACCGCAACGATGCGGTGACGAGCACGGTGGAGTATCAGCCCGCAGAGATCGCGGCGGACCGGCCGGAAAATCTGCGCGGTTTTTTTAATCTCAATCCCGACATTTTGTTGGATGTGATCAAGCTGAACACCATCGGCACTTTGATACCTAGCCAGGTTTTCGGGCGGGAAATGGCCCGCCGGGGCCGCGGCTCGATTGTGAACTTCGCCTCGATGAACAGCTATCGTCCGCTTTCGAAAAATCTCGCTTACTCTTTGTCCAAAGCCGGGGTGGTAAACCTTACCCAATGGCTGTCAACGTATCTCGCGCCCGCCGGCATCCGCGTGAACGCGGTTGCACCAGGATTTTTTGCCAATGATCGCAGCCGAAAGATTTTGATGACTGAAGACGGAGGCTTGACTGCGCGCGGCCAGAACGTCATGGCGCATACGCCGATGAAACGCTTTGGCGAAGCGCAGGATTTGCTCGGGGCGGTGTGCTGGTTGCTCGATGACGAGCGGGCCGGGTTTGTCACCGGAATCACGGTGGCGGTTGATGGCGGTTTCTCGTCTTCATCGGGAGTGTAAGACGCAATAACTGTTGAATTATGTCGAGCAGAAATCTGCCGATTGAAGAAAAATGAATTATGAAAACACGCAAAGCATTACAATGGACAATGGCGGCTGCAATGTGCTGTCTCGTATCGGTCACCGTCGTGGCGGGGCCGAAGATTGATGCGTCGCCGGACCGGGCGAAGACCGCTTTGAATCTGGGGCTGAAGCAGCTCGGCACCATCAAGCCGCGCAGTGCGAAGGAGATTTCCGGTTCCAACTGGACGCTGGGCTGCGAGACGCTGGACCGCGATTTTGCGGATTACCAGCAATATAAAGAATACATCGTGCCGCTGGGCATCAAGACCATCCGGTTGCAAGGCGGTTGGGCCAAGACGGAAAAGGTGAAAGGCCAGTATGATTTCACCTGGCTGGATACGATAATTGACGACGCGCGTGGTCGGGGCTTGAACATCATTTTGGAGACCGACTACGGCAATACCAATTACGTTGGCGGCGGCGGCACGGATTTGGCGGGTGGCTTTCCGACTTCCGAGGAAGCGCTCGCGGCTTGGGATCGTTGGGTGGAGACCATGGCCGCGCGTTACAAGGGCAAGGTCCGCGACTGGGCGATGTGGAATGAGCCGGACATCAATAAAAAGCACCAGCCGGGTGACATCGCCCCGTTCAACATCCGTACAGCGGAGATTGTCCGGCGTGTGATTCCCGACGCGCGGATTGCTGGGCTTTCGTTGGCCAGTTCCAGCCCGAAGTTCTTCGAGAGTTGTCTGAAGCTGCTGGCGGACAAGGGAAAAGTGGATCTTTTCAACTGGTTCATCTATCACGGATATGAGTTTAATCCGGACAGTTCATACCAGAATGTCGAAGAGTTGAAGGCGACGCTGGCAAAATATTCAACCAAGGCAAAAATGCGGCAAGGCGAGAACGGTTGTCCGTCGGAAGTGGCGACGAAGTTCGCGCTCTCCTTTCACCCGTGGACGGAATACAGCCAGGCCAAGTGGGATTTGCGCCGGATGCTGGGTGACCTAGGCCACGATGTGGAATCGGCCGTCTTCACGATCTGTGATTTCAATCATCTGGGACGCGAAATCAACCGCAAGGGGCTGCTTTGGGCGACGGCGGACAAGCAGGTTGAAAAAATCAAACTTGCCTACTACGCGGTGCAGAATTGCGTGGCGGTGTTCGACGACACGCTCGAGCGCGTGAAAGAGCCGGTTGTTGGCGTGGTGTATGACAAGGCGACGGCAAGCTTCGCCTACCGCAACAAGAAGTCAGGGCAGAACCTGGTGGTGCTGTGGAGCAACTTGGGGACGCCGGACGACTCGTTTGTGACGCGGCCAGCCCAAGTCGTGGTGAAAAATCTCGCCGTCAAGGAGCCGGTCTGGGTGGATCTGGTTTCCGGCCGGATTTACGAAATTCCGGCGGAACGCATCGTGAAAGCGGGTGAGTTCACCATATTCAAAGAAATTCCTCTCTACGACTCACCGGTGCTGATTGCAGAGAAAGAATTGGTGCTGAAGTAGAACGCGCTTTGTGGGCGCGAGAAGGAAACCGAGCGAAGACAGTATGAACTCAGCGGTCAAACGGATTATCGTGATAGTGCTGTTGTTTGCTGTTGGCGCTTCGCTGCTGGTCACGCCAGTCACCGCCTTTGAGTTGGTCGCTCCCACTCAAACCGCCACCGTGTTCGTGCCGACAAGCGAACCGGAATGCGTGCGGCTGGCAGCACAAGACCTCATCGGTGACGCGCAGAAAATCACCGGCCAAACACCAGCCATCGTCCAACGCGCGGACGATGTCGCCATCGTGATTGTCTCGCTGAACCGGCCTGAATCCGTTGCGCTGCTGGAGAAACTCGCGCCCGGTTTCGGTGACGCGCTGAAAGGCCAGTGGGAAGCCTATCGCGTCGAGGAAGTCGGCCGGCGGCTCATCATTGCCGGCAGCGACGAGCGCGGCACGATGTTCGGCCTCTACGCTTTCATTGAGAAATATCTCGGTGTGGACCCGCTTTACTATTGGGCCGGGCGACCGCCGAAAAAACGGGCGACGCTGGCGTGGGACAGCGTCAAGCTTAGTTCCGGCGAACCGACGTTTCGGTTTCGCGGCTGGTTCATCAATGACGAAGATCTGTTGACCGGATGGAAAGCGGGCAGCGGCAAACGTCGGATAGATTATCCCTATTACGGGCAGGTGGTGAACCGCGACGTGATGCGAGCGGTGGCTGAGGCGCTGGTGCGCAGCCGGTTCAATCTGATCATCCCCGCCAGCTTTGTGGACATCATGAATCCGCCGGAGGCGGCGTTGGTGCAGGAGTGCGCGCGGCGCGGGGTGTTCGTGTCGCAGCATCACGTCGAGCCGCTGGGGGTGAGCGCCTTCAGCTATTTCAACTATTGGAAGCAGCGCGGAAAGGATTTGAAGTATTCCTATTTCAGTCATCCCGCCGAGGTGCGCGAGGTGTGGCGTGCTTACGCGGAAAAGTGGGCGGCTTATCCCAACGTGATCTGGCAGCTCGGCCTGCGCGGCATTGCCGACCGGCCCATGTGGATGGCTGATACTAACACGCCGCAGTCCGACGCGGATCGTGGGCGCTTGATTTCCGAGGCGATGGCGGCGCAGGTGAAAATTCTTGACGAAATTTGTCCGCGTCAGCCGCGCTATCTCTCTACCACGCTTTGGGCGGAAGGGTCGGAACTGAACCAGAAGAAGCTGCTTACGATACCAGAGGGAACAATTGTTATCTTCGCGGATAATTCACCCGGCTGGAAATGGCAGCGGGATTTCTACTCGACGCCGCGCAATCCGAAGAACACCTACGGCGTCTATTATCATCACGGACTGATCGGCTCCGGCCCGCATCTGGCGCAGGTGCCTTCGCCGCACAAGACTTTCGAGTGCCTTAAGATCGCCGTTGAGAACGGCGCGGGAGAGTATGCCATTTTCAACGTCTCCAATATCCGCGAGTTTGTTCTGGGCATTGATGCGACGGCGAAAATGACGTGGCGGATGGACTCCTTCGATCCCGATGCCTGGCTGGCGGAATGGGTGCGGGCGCGGTTTTCGCGGCAGCAGGACGAAATCGTGAACGCCTATCATATCTATTTCAATGCCTGGCAAATTCACGACGCTCAGCAAGTTCCATTTTTGATGGATGGTCAGATGTTTAATACTGGCAATAAAAGTCTCGCCCAAATCGCCCAGCGGCTTCAGGGCAAACGGGTTGAAGGCGGTGTCGTTTCAGAAAAGAACCGGCAAGTAGCCCGCCCGTCCAAAACGGCTGGCGAGGCTGCGCCAGTGGTGGCGGATGCGTTTTGGGCCGGCATCAGCGACATGTTTCCTTCCAGCCCCAGACGGGAGACGGTTTTGCGGTTGGCGAAGCAGAAGGCCGGGCTTGGCTTGGCGCTGCTTCATGCGCGAACGCCGGCCGCTGCGCTGCCGGAACCGGAAGCGGCTTTTCTGAACGACAATCTGATTTATCAGGCGGCCATCATGTTTCAAACTTGCGAATGGCTGGAGCAAGTTCTGGTCGCGCAGGAGGCGCTGGAGCTTGATAACCGGCTAGCCTGCGGCGATGCGCTCGCGCGGGCGGAAGCGGCTTTTGCGCAGATTCCAGTTTTGGCGGAGAACTATTGTCGCGGCCAATGGGAAAACTGGTATCGTGAATGCACCAAACTCAACGTGACCGCGACCATGAACCGAACCCGTGAAGTCCTGCAACTGGCCCGGCAGACATCGCTGCCCAAAGGTTCAGGCAATAACCAGCCATGAATGAATTCATCCATCCTGATTTTCTGCTGAAGACCGCCACCGCCCGCCGGCTGTATCACGAGTTTGCCGAAAGTTTGCCGGTGATTGACTACCATAATCACATCAGCGCCCGGGATTTGGCCGGGGATCGCGTATTTGATAACATTACGCAGTTGTGGATTTCCAGCGATCCCTATAAACACCGCGCGATGCGGATTGCGGGCGTGTCGGAGCGGCTCATAACCGGCAAAGCAAGCGAACGCGAGAAGTTCGACGCTTGGGCGGCCGCGGCGTCGCAGACGCTAGGCAACCCGCTTTATCATTGGACGGCGTTGGAATTAAAACGCTATTTTGGCATCTCGGAATTGCTTTCACCCGATACGGCAGACCGGATTTGGAACCAATGCAACGAGCTGTTGCGTTCGCCCAACCACACGGCGCGCGGGTTGATCAAATCGGCCAACGTCGAATATCTCTGCACTTCGGATCAGTTGACTGACGATCTCGGAGTGCACGCACGGCTGGCCCAATCGGACTTCGCCACGCGGGTGGTGCCTTCGCTGCGGGTGGATGACGTGGCGGCGCTGGATCAAATGCAATTGACGGAAAGGCTGGATGCATTTGCCCGTTTGGGTTGCAAACTTGCGGATCATTCCGTTGTGGAATTCGATTCGGAAGGACTGCGGAAGCTGGCGGGTGAATACGCCCGCCGCGGCTGGATTTTGCAGCTTCACATCGGCGCTCAGCGCCAGACCAGCACCCGCCTTCGGCAACTGGCCGGCCCGGCAGGCGGTTATGCGACCATTGGCAAAGCGTGTGATATTCCCGGCCTTTGCCGGTTTCTGGATGAAGCGGAGAAAGCCGGCGGCCTGCCGCGCATCATTTTATTTCCATTGAACCCCGCCGATTACGCTGTGCTGGCGACCTTGACCGGCTCGTTCACCGAGGATGGCGTGCGCGGAAAAATCCAACTTGGCCCCGCCTGGTGGTATAACGACCACGCGCTGGGCATCCGGCAGCATCTCGACGCGCTTGCCAGCTACGGGTTGCTGTCCGCGTTCATCGGCATGACCACCGACTCGCGCAGTTTGCTTTCGATGGTGCGCCATGAATATTTTCGCCGCGTCTTGTGCGACTGGCTGGGCGATCAGGTGGAAGCCGGCGCGATGCCGGATGACCGCCAGTTGCTGGGGCAGCTTGTGAAAGCGGTAGCTTACGAGAACGCGCGCCGGGCGATTCTTTAAGCTAAGCGGCATTGCCAGCGGATGTAGCTTGCCGCTTGGAATGACGCGGTAAATTTATTTCTGGTTTGATGAAACTGATTAAAATATTTTCAATATCACCCGGCAAAAATACCGACATGAAAAAAATCTCTGCCAATCTATCCCGCCGCTCCTTTCTGCAACGCACGGCCGTGGCCACGGCTTCGGCATTTGCCATGCCCATGATTTTGCCATCGTCCGTGCTGGGTCGCGAAGGCGCGGTTGCGCCCAACAGCCGCATCAACATCGCCATGATCGGCACTGGGCGGCAGGTATTTTACGCCAATCTGCCGTGGTTTCTGTGGTCGAAAGATTGTCAGGTGGTCGCCCTCTGCGATGTTGATTCGTGGCGAATGGAAGAGGCGCGGAAACGCGTCGAGGAAAATTATGCGAACGACAAGACCAGCGGCGTTTACCAAGGCTGTGCCATGTATCGCGACTTCCGCGAGGTGCTTGACCGGAAGGATGTGGATGCGGTGATGATCACCACGCCGGACCATTGGCATGCCAGCATGGCGGTGGCGGCGGCCAAGGCGGGCAAAGATATTGCACTGGAAAAACCAGTTTCGCTGACCGTTGCCCAGGGCCGCGCCATCACCGAGGCGGTGAAAAAATCCGGGCGCATTCTTCGCACCGATACCGAGGTGCGTTTTGACAAGCGCTTTCATCGCCTCTGCGAGGTGGTGCGCAATGGCCGGATTGGCAAAGTCAAACGCGTGTTCGCGGGCGTGCCGAAGAATCCGCCGCCGTTGGAAAAATATCCCGCGCCGTTGCCGGTGCCGCCGGAGCTGGATTACGAACTGTGGCAAGGGCCTGCGCCGGAGCGGCCTTACACCGAACAGCGTGTGCATTATCGTCACACCGGCTTGGACTACACCAAGGGAACCGGGCCGGGCTGGTTCAATATCAGCGACTATTCTCAAGGCAATATGCTGAACTGGTGCGGTCACATCATTGACATCGTGCAATGGGCGTTGGACACCGAACGCACCGGGCCGGTCGAGGTGGAGGGGCACGCGGAATTTCCGCAGGACAATCTTTGGGATTTGCCGCAGCAGCAAAAAGTCCGCTATCGCTATGCCAGCGGCATCGAATTGTTCTATGCGGAAGACCGGCCGTTCGTCCGCGTCGAGGGCGACGACGGCTGGATTGAAAACACCTGGTTCAAAGACGACGGTTTCAAGGCGAGTTCGTCGGAACTGCTGAAATGGAATGCCGGTCCGAATGAAATCCAATTGCCGCGCCTGAGCGAGAAGGATGATTTCATCAACTGTGTGAAGAGCCGGAAGGAACCGATCATTTCCGCCGAAATCGGTCATCGTGATGCCACCATTGCTCAAATCGGCTTCATCGCTTCCAAGCTTGGGCGGAAGTTGCAATGGGATCCGGTGGCCGAGAAATTCATCGGTAATGAAGCGGCCAACCGGATGCTTTCGCGCCCGATGCGTGGGCCGTGGGCCGTGTGAATTCCACAGCCAAAGCGATGAAAACTATTTTGCTTCTGTCGTTCGTGAGCTTGCTGGCCGGGTTGTTGCCAGCGGCTGAACTCACCACAAATTCAGTAGTCCGTCCGGAATTTTTTGTTTTTGAAAACGGCATCAAGCTTCCGCCCGCCGAACTGGCCGCCACCTTGAAAGAAATCGGCTATGACGGACTGAGCGCTTCCGGTTATGAAGTGAAGCCGTTGCTCAAGGAGTTTTCGGCGCGAGGTCTTAAGCTCTACAACACCTACCTCACTCCGACCTTCGATGCCGCCACCAACGCGCTGACCGGGCAGGTGCGCCAACTGATTGACGATCTGCAAGGCAGTGGCGCGGCCATCTGGATTGCGATTCGGGCCGTGACCAAAGATGGCAAAAAGGTTGCGCCTTCCTCGCCGGAAGGGGACGAGACGGCTCTGGCTCGGTTGCGGGAAATTGCTGATTACGCCGAACCGCGTGGCGTGAAAATTGCGCTCTATCCGCACACCTGGTTCTGGACGGAACGCGTCGAAGATGGCATGCGTCTGGCCAACAAACTCAATCGCCCCGGCGTGGGGGCCACATTCAACCTCTGCCACTGGCTCAAGGTGGAAGGTGATCGTGATCCGGTGCGGGTGCTCAAGGCCGCGTTGCCGCGTTTGTTTTTTGTCAGCATCAACGGGGCGGATAACGGCGACACGAAGAAGCAGGATTGGAACCAATTGATCCAGACATTGGATCGCGGTAGTTATGATGTGGCTGGCTTCTTAAGCCGGCTGCGTGAAGTCGGCTACGGCGGACCGGTTGGGTTGCAATGCTACAACGTGAAGGGTGATCAAAAGGAAAATCTCAAGCGATCTCTGGCCGCTTGGAAAAATTTTACGGCTCCAAATCCTCTTCGGCCATAAATCTCACGCTTTGGCGGCTTTCAAGAGCATTGCGATCAATCCGTCGGTCGTGTGGTTTTTGGCTTCAACCGTGGGTTTCAAGCCGAGGGACCCAATCGTTTTGCTGGTTTCCGGGCCGATGGCGGCGATTTTCAGTTGCGGGAATTGTTTCAGCAACTTGGGCAGATCAAACCGCGCGTGGAAATGTTCCACCGTCGAGCTGCTGGTGAACGTCACCCAATCGGCGCCTTCGGCGAGCAGCCGCGCCGCCGCGCCGGTCCGGTCTTCGGTTTCCGCCACGGTTTTGTAAATGGCGATGTCATCCACGATGGCGCCTTCTTCCTGCAAGGCGTCCGGCAAATCCCGGTTTGCCACCTCGGCGCGGAAGAGGCACATCTTCACGTTGTCGATGTCCTGATATTTTTTGAACGCGGCGGTGATTTTGCTGCCGACGTATTCTTCCGGCATCAGATCCACCTGCAAATGCAGTTCGCGCAGTTTTGCCGCCGTGGCCGGTCCGACGGCTGCGATTCTTGCGCCGCCGAGGTCGCGCAAATCTTGAAACCGTTTGAAGAACAGGTCAAAGAAGGCGGTGACGCCGTTGGCGCTGGTGAAGATGAGCCAGTCGTAGGAATTTAATTCCAGCAGCGCATCCACGATGGCCATTCTTTCGATTGGCTCCGTGATTTTGATCGTCGGCACTTCCAGCACGTCCGCGCCGAGTTCTGCCAGGCGCGCGGTAAAACTGCCTGCTTGTTCCTTCCGCCGCGTTACGACGATGCGCTGGCCGAACAACGGCTTTTGCTCGAACCAATTCAGTTTTTTGCGCAGCGTCACCACGTCGCCGATGATGGTGAGGGCGGGGGGCGTGATCTTTTCCGCCGCCGCCAGCTTGGCAATGGTTGACAGCGTGCCCGCCACGGACCGCTGCCGTCCGGTTGTGCCCCATTGGATGACGGCCACGGGCGTCTCTTTGCTCATGCCGTGGGCGATGAGCGATTTTGTCCAATCGGCGAGATTTTCCGTGCCCATCAGCACGACTTTGGTGCCGGGGATTTTGGCGATCTGCTCGTAGCGCAGCGCCGTTGCGTCGTCCGCTGAATCGCTGTGGCCGGTGAAAACGGTGAAGCTGGAGCAATGCGCGCGGTGGGTGATCGGAATGCCGGCATAATTTGGCACGGCGGTGATGGCCGAGACGCCGGGTATGATTTCAAAGGGTATATTCTCCGCCGCGAGCGCCTCGGCTTCCTCGCCGCCGCGTCCGAAGATGAATGGGTCGCCGCCTTTGAGCCGCACAACCGTTTTGCCGGCCCGGGCATGGGCGACGAGAATGGCGGTGATTTCCGGCTGCGGTAGCGCCATATTTTTGCCGCGCGAGACCAGTTCGGCGGCGGGTGGTGCGAGGCGGAGTAATTCGGGATTGGCGAGGGCGTCATAGACGATCACATCCGCGCGCCGGAGCAATTCCGCCCCGCGCAGGGTCAGCAGGCCGGCGTCGCCGGGGCCGGCGCCCACCAGGTAAACAATGCCTTTCGATTTCACCTGACCAGTTTATGCGAGTCGCGCGGTTGGGCAATTAAAGAGGATATATTTTTCCATCGGGCGAGGCCGGAATTTGTGCTTGCAATTCCACCGGCAGTAAATAATTTGATTCCGTCTGTTAGATAACTCATATCTTTCATGGCATGGTGAATCTTCAAGTGAACGTGGTTCAGTGATGATTTGAAACCCGGCGACCGGGAACAGTCTGAAGAAAGCGGTTATGAGACAGCAAATCATTGAATGAGCACGAAACTGTTTGTGGGAAATCTTTCCTTCAAAACCACTGAAAACGACCTGCACGAGGCCTTTGCCGCCCACGGCCAGGTCGTCGAAGCCAACCTGATGATGGACCGGATGACCGGCCGTTCACGCGGTTTTGCCTTCGTCACCTACTCCACGCCGGAAGAAGCCCAAAAAGCGATCGCCGCGCTGAACGGCGCCACGCTGGGCGAACGCCAACTCACCGTCAACATCGCCCGCCCGAAGGAAGATCGTCCTCCGCGCCGCGAAGGTGGCGGCGGCGACCGTGGTCCACGCCGTGAATTCGGCGGCGGCAGCGGTGGTGGTGGCGGTTATGGCGGTGGTGGCGGACGCCGCGAACGCTACTGATTCCAGCCCGTATTTTTCACCGGCGACGCTCTTTTGAGCGTCGCCTTTTTTGTTTTGCGCTTTGAACTCGCACGCCGGATGAATATAAATGGCGCGTGCCGCAATCCAAATTGACTCCCATCAACGCCGCCACGCGACTCTGCGCGGTGCTGGGTTCGCCCATCGGCCATTCGGCGTCGCCGGCGATGCACAACGCCGCCTACGCCGCGCTCGGTTTGAACTGGCGCTATCTCGCCTTTGAAGTGGATCCCAAAAATCTTCGCGGGGCCATCGAAGGTGCGCGGGCGATGAATTTCGTCGGCCTCAATCTCACCGTGCCGCATAAACTGCTCGCCGTGGACATGGTGGATGAACTGGACGCCTCGGCCAAAATGTGGGGCGCGGTGAATACGATCAAGTTTGCGCCGGATGCGGCGGGAAAAATCCGAGCCGTTGGATACAACACGGACGCCGAAGGCCTGGCGAATTCGTTGCGCGAAGATTTGGCGGTGACTTTGCGCGGGGCGAAGGTTTTGCTGCTCGGGGTTGGCGGGGCGGGGCGCACGGCGGCCTTGAAACTCGCGGCGGAAAATGTGGCGGAACTTTTTCTGGTCAACCGCACGGCGAGCAAGGCGGAGGAGATTGCCGTCGAAATCGAAAAACAATTTCCATCCGTCAGGGCTTTCGTCGGCTATCCGAAAGCGAAGGTGGATTTGGTGCTGAACGCCACCTCGCTCGGCTTGAAACCGGAAGATGCTTTGCCGCTGGACGAAAAACAATTTCCGCTCAAACAGGCCGGCGCGGTGTATGACATGATTTACCAGCCGGCGGAGACGGAGTTGCTGGCCGCCGCCAAAGCGGCTGGCTGCCAGACGGCCAACGGCATCGGCATGCTGGTGCACCAAGGGGCGAAGGCGTTCGCGATTTGGACCGGCCAGCCTGCGCCGGTGGCGGTGATGCGCCGCGCGGTGGAAGGAAGTGTGTATGGGCTTTGATACCATCTTTGACCCGCACAACTGGGCGGCGGTTCCTTTTCATTTCTGGTCGCTGGTGTTTTTCGTGTTTGGCAGCATCGTCGGCAGCTTTCTGAATGTCTGTATCTACCGGATGCCGCTGGATTTAAGCGTCGTCACGCCGCCGTCGCATTGTCCGTATTGCAAATATTCCATCCCGTTTTATCTCAATGTGCCGCTGCTGACGTGGCTCTCGCTGCGCGGTCGTTGCAAAAATTGCGGTGCGCCCATCACGCCGCGCTATTTCGCGGTGGAACTGCTGACCGCCCTGGCGTTTCTCGCGTGCTGGCTGGCGTTTGGACATCAGGCTCCCTGGCTGGCGCTGGTTTATGCAGTTTTTCTCGCCGGCTTGATCGCGGCCACATTCATCGACTTTGAACATTTCATCATCCCCGATGAAATCACCCTCGGCGGGGCGGTGGTTGGTTTTGGCCTGTCCTTTCTGCTGCCGCAATTGCATGGCGCAAAATCAGTCGGGCAGGGGATGGCGCAAAGCGCCTTGGGCATCGCGGTTGGCGCGGGCGTGGTTTACGCTATTCTGCGGCTGGGAAAACTTTTGTTCGGCCGGCAAAAAATTATGCTTCCGGGCGAGGCTAAAATTATTTTCACCGAAACCGCGCTATGTCTGCCGGATCAAACCATTCCCTACGAAGAAGTTTTTTATCGCAAAACGGACGTTATTGCCCTCGAAGCGCGCACGGTGGAACTGATTGATCGCTGTTACCGCGACGTGGCGGTGTGTTTGTCGCCGCAGGTTTTGAAAATCGGCGATGAAAAGATTGACCCTGAAACCGTGCCGCACATCGGGGTGCTTTGTTCGGCGGTGGTTTTGCCCCGCGAGGCGATGGGGTTGGGCGACGTGAAATTCATGGCCGCCATCGGCGCGTTTCTCGGCTGGCAGGGGGCGTTGTTCTCGCTGATGGCCAGTTCGGTCATCGGTTCGGCGGTGGGCATTGCGTTGATTCTGGCGCGCAAGCGCGAATGGTCATCGCGGATGCCTTACGGGCCCTACATCGCCCTGGCGGCGGCCATCTGGATTTTCGGCGGCAAAAATATCTTTGCCGCGCTCTTCCGCTAGCGCGATTTCAAATCGCGAAGTCGGCGTATTCCGGCTTGGCGGCTTCCAGCGGCGGAAACAGCATTCCCGCGGCGACGGTGGCGTTCGAGCCTTGTTCGACGAGGATGAATGAGCCGGTGAGCCGGTTCGTTTCGTAGCCGTCAAACAGCAGTGGCTTGGCCGTTCGGAGGCGGATGGTGCCGATGTCGTTCAAGCCGAGTCCGGCCGGCTGGTATTCCGGCTCGAAGGTAGTGAAGTTGATGCGGTTTTCAATCTGCGTGACGGCCGCCTGCACGATTTGCGTGGTGTGTTTGAGATAAAACTTTTTACCCGCCGTCAATGGCCGCTGGCTCATCCAGCAGACGCGCGCCTGCAGCTCGGCGCTGCGACCCGGCAGATTTTGCAGGCCCACAATCATGTCGCCCCGGCTCACGTCAATGTCGTCCTGCAAACAAATCGTCACGGATTGCGGACAAAACGCCTCGGCGAGCGAATCATCGTAGCTCCAGATTTCTTTCACCTTGGTCTTGATGCCGGCGGGCAGTATGACCACTTCCTGGCCTTGGGCTACAATGCCGCTGGCGATTTGTCCGCTCAAGCCGCGGAAGTCGTGCAGTTCCTTGTTTGTCGGATTATTCGGGCGGTTCACCCATTGCACAGGAAAACGGAACGTGCTGAAATTGCGGTCGCTCGCGATGTAAACCGTTTCCAGGTGATGCAACAGCGCCGGACCTTCATACCACGCCGTTTTGGTGGAGGCATCCACGACGTTGTCGCCGGACAGGGCGCTCATGGGAATGAATTTCACGTCGCGGAAGGAGCCGAACTTCGGCAGGAAGCCTTCAATCTCGTCACGGATTTCCGTGAAGCGCGCCTCGCTCCAGTCCACCAGATCCATCTTGTTGATGGCGATGACGAGATGCGGAATGCCCAACAGCGCGGCGATGTAAGTGTGCCGGCGCGTCTGCTCGATGACGCCCAGCCGCGCATCCACGAGGACGATGGAAAGATTCGCCGTGCTCGCGCCCGTGACCATGTTGCGCGTGTATTGCACATGCCCCGGCGTGTCGGCGACGATGAACTTGCGCTTCGGCGTGGCGAAGTAGCGATAGGCGACGTCAATCGTGATGCCTTGCTCGCGCTCGGCTCGTAAACCGTCAGTGAGATTGGCAAGGTTGATCTGTCCGCCGCCGGTGATGTCGGCGGATTTTTCCAGCGCCTCCACCTGGTCTTCCATCAGCGACTTGGAATCGTAGAGTAGCCGGCCGATGAGCGTGGACTTGCCGTCGTCAACGGACCCGCAGGTGTTGAAGCGCAAAAGTTCGATGGGATGTGTGTGTGGCATGGAAAGGAGATGGGAGATGGCAGTTTGGAGTTAGGGATTTGCGGTGCGTGCGCGGGTGGAGCGAATCAGGCCGGAAACCAGCCGCCCGGTTTGGGCGACGAGTTCGAGCAGGGTTTTGTGTTCAGCCTCTGTAATGTATCCGGCATCCAGCATGACGTAGGATAGCGAACGCACCTCGCCACAAGAAGCGCGTGCTATGTTGTAAAATTGCATTTTTTCAGCGGGATGAACCCGTTCAAAACCTTCGGCAATGTTGGTCATTGCGGAAATCGCCGCGCGTTGAACTTGATCGCGCAACCCGAAATCAATCGCCGCCGGCTTGCGCCGAAAGAAAGAGTAAACCGCGCGGACAAGTTCCCTTGCCGTGCGCCAGGCCTCAAGCTGCTCGAAACTGTCAATCCTATCTGCCATCTCCTATCTCCTATCTGCTTAAAAATATCCGGCTTTTTTACGATCTTCCATTGCGGCCTCGCTGGCCTTGTCGTCGGCGCGGGTGCCGCGTTCGGTGACGCGGGCGGCGCTCACTTCGCCGATGATGTCGTCAATCGTCTCCGTCTTGGATTCAATCATGCCGGTGCTGATCATGTCGGCGATGGTGCGGACGCGGACGATCATTTTCTTGATCGGCTCGTTCGCTTTCGGTCGCGCGCCGGCGTAGGGATCGGGCTTGGTCGCATCCCTGTGCGGAGGCGGAACCGGCAGCCATTGGCCACCCTTGCGATAACATTCGCGCTCGTGGCTGAAATAGATGTTCGGCACTTCAAGTTTTTCTTTTTTGATGTATTCCCAGACATCCATCTCTGTCCAGTTGGAGAGCGGGAACACGCGCATGTTTTCGCCGGGATTCAGCTTGGCGTTGTAAAGGTTCCAGATCTCGGGGCGTTGGTTTTTCGGATCCCACTGGCCGAAGGAATCGCGGAAGCTGAAGAAACGTTCCTTCGCGCGGGCTTTTTCCTCGTCGCGTCGCGCGCCGCCGATGGCGCAGTCAAATTGAAATTCCTCAATCGCGCCGAGCAGCACGGGAATCTGCAGCTTGTTGCGGCTGATCTCGCCGGGCGCGGGATGCGCGTGGCCTTTGGCGATGGCTTCATCCACCGTGCGGACGATGAGCTTCGCGCCTAGTTCCTTCGCGCGTCGGTCGCGAAATTCCAGCAGTTCGGGAAATTCATGGCCGGTCTCGACGTTTAGGAATGGCATCGGGATATCGGATGGGCGGAATGCTTTTTCCGCGAGGCGCAGGAGGCAGATGGAATCCTTGCCGCCGGAAAAGAGCAGGGCGGGGCGTTCAAATTCGGCGGCGACTTCCCGCATGATGTGAATCGCCTCGGTTTCCAGATACTGCAAATGATCCAAGTGATAACTGCTCATAATTTCAAAGCAGATAGGAGATGGCAGATGGGAGTTGGGTTCTGCCGCCCTATCTGCCAACTGCTATCTCCCATCTCCTGCAACTGCCTTGCCGCCCCAATTTGCGTGCAAGCCGCACTCGCGCTTGTCGTCGGCCTTGGCGGGATCAAAATAATCCCACTCGTTCGGGAGGTTGTGCTGCTTTAAATAATTTTCCATGTCGGCATCGCTCCAATAAAAGAGCGGGCTGACTTTCAGGGAATTGAAATTCGCGTCCTCGCTCACGATGTCGAGGCCGGCGCGGTTCGGGTTTTGCACCCTGCGCAGCGCCGTGAGCCAGATGGTCGGCGCGAGTTCCTTCATGCCGCGCTGGAACGGCTCCAGTTTCATCGCGGTGCTGAACGCCTTGATGCGCTCCTCGTTTTCCGGCGTCGGCTCCGGCATGCCGCCGAACGCGGCGTCATAATGCGCGGCGGTCATCTTTGGAATGTAAGCTTTGATGTTTAGCTTGAGCAGTTTCTTCACCTGCTCGGCGTGTTTATAAGTCGCAGGACGATTGTAGCCGTGATCCACCCACAGCACCGGAGTGTCCGGCTGTACTTGGGTGACGAGGTGAAGAATCACCGCCTCGAAGGGGCGAAAATTGGTCGAGACAATCGCGTGGCCGTTGGATTGAGCGATCGCCCAACGGATGATTTCCAGCGGCGTATGGTGGCGCAACTCGATGTTGGCCCGGGAAATTTTTTCTGGGGTCATGGGCGCAGATTTAGTTGGTTGCCGGTTGTTCCTTTAGCAAAACGCGCGAGCACCAGTCGCCGAAGCGTTCGCCGGCGTTGCGTTCCTTTGCGAAGCGCGTGAACACGGGGCGAAATTCGGTTTCCAGATCCGCTTCCTTGATCATGTCTTTCCAGACTTTGTTCAAGCGCGTGCCGGCCTCGTCGCCGCCGAGCCAGACTTGATAACGGCCCGGTGCCTTGCCGACAAACGCAATCTCCGCCATATAAGGTCGCGCGCAGCCGTTCGGACAACCGGTGGACCGGATGATGATTTCTTCGCTAGCCAGACCGACTTCGCTCAGAAGTTTTTCGATACGGTCAAGAAAGCCGGGCAGCATCCGTTCGGATTCCGCGAGCCCGAGGCCGCAGGTGGGCAGCGACGGGCAAGCCATGGCGTTGGCGTGCAAAACGGTGGTCTGATTTTCCGTCTTCAAATTGTGCGCGGCGAAAACGGCGTTGATGCCGGCTTGGTCCGCCTCGCTGACATTGGCGAGAATCACGTTTTGATTCGCCGTCAGCCGGAATTCAATTTTCGGAAATTTGTCCGCGACTTCGCGCAAGGCTTTTTTCTGCGCGCCTTTCACGCGGCCGGATTCGACGAACATGCCGAGAAACCAGCTTCCGTCTACCGCCTTGCGCCAGCCGAGTAAATCGCTGGTCGTGGTGAAATGGTAAGACTTCGCTGGCGCAAGCTGGATGCCGGCGCGCTGGTTCACCTCGTCTTGCATGAATTTCACGCCGCGTTCGGCGGCGACGTATTTTAGGCGCGCGTGCTTGCGGTCCGTGCGGTCGCCGAAATCGCGATGGATGGTGAGCACGGCTTTCGCCACGTCCACAATCTTGTCCGGCGTAAAAAAACCGATGACATCCGCCAGGCGCGGATAGGTGGCCTCGTTGCCGTGGCTGCGGCCCATGCCGCCGCCGACTGCAAGATTGTAGCCGACCAATTTGTCGTTATCGATGATGGCAATGAGGCCGAGGCAATTTGTGTAAACATCCAAGTCATTCACCGGCGGGATGACGAAGGCAATCTTGAATTTGCGTGGCAGATAGGTCTGGCCGTAGAGCGGGTCAACAAAGTTCTTGTTCTCCGGCGCGTCGTTGTCGAACTGCATGCCGTCAATCCAAATGGCGTGATATGCCTTGGTCTGCGGCGCGAGCGCCATCGCGACCTTGTGTGCGTCGGCAAAAACCTGTTCGCGCGCCTTGGTGTAGGCGGGCGTGGGCGGCGCGAGGACGTTGCGGTTCACGTCGCCGCAGGCGGCGAGCGTGGAGAGCAGGCACTCGTTGATGGCCTTGACAACCGGACGAAAATCGTTTTTCACCACGCCATGAAACTGGATGCTCTGGCGTGTGGTGATGCGCAACGTGTCGTTGCCGTATTGCGTGGCGAGCGCATCAAAGATGCCGTATTGACTGGCTGTCATCACGCCGCCGGGAATGCGCCCTCGGATCATCATGATGTATTTCTTGCCCGTCTTGCGCAGGTCGCGGTCATCCTGCTGGTAACTGCCGTGAAATTTCAGGAACTGATTGTCGTCGTCAGAGAAATGGTCGGTCGCCGGGTTGGCGATGGTCGCGGCAATGGTGCCGGCCAAGGTCGGGATGGCAGCCTTGATCTCTTCGTTGTGCGTTAACTTGACGGGTGCTTCAGCGCTCATAAGCGAATTTTCATTATAACTTGCCGTGTAACTGTGTTCAAGCGCAGCTTAAAGTGGACTTTTTCGCCCGCAGAAAAAACACTTTAACTGGCGGGTGCGAATTTTTGAAGCCATTTCGTTAGGCTGAACAGCAAAAGGAAGATGGCTGCACCCGGCCAGAATGAAATTTGCGGAGCAACGGCGAGCCAGTCCACCAAAGTGATGCCAGCCATGAGATTTGCGGCAATGATTGCGATATTGCTCTCGCCGCCAATGAAAATCTTACGCACGCACCAGCCGGTCCAGGCAATTAATCCGACGGCAAGCCAAATGGCTCGGAGGCGGAAACTGCCGGTGTTCATTGCCATCGCCATTAGAACGGGCGCGGCTAACAGAAGTGTCGGCCAGAATGGGATGGCTCCGCGATAGGTTTCGCGACGCGCGACGAAGTTCGAGCCTGCGACGTATAGTGACATGACCACGCCGCACAAGATTGGCCAGCCATTCAAGCCCGTCGCGCCTGTTGCTCCGGCGATGATGTAAATCCAGAAGCGGCACGCACCGAGCAACCACGGCGACGCGGTGAAAAACTTGTGTGAGAAATTGTAGAGCAGGATGAGCAGCGCGAGGATGATGGCGGCGCCGGCTGATAATTGGCTGCAAAACAATAATAGAAAAATGCCCGCAACCAGATGGCTGAAGCCGAGCCACCAAGCGAGCCGGATTGAGATTTTTCCCGATGGAATGGGGCGTTCCGGTCTCCGCTGGTGGTCGGAGTCCGCATCAAAAGCGTCGTTCAGAAATGTTCCGCCAGTATAAAGCAGACTCACGCCCAGCAGCAAAAATGGCAGTTTCCAATAATTCCCCCCCCCGCCAAGCCACCAGCCTGCCATACAATTTGACCATGCGGTCGGCAGGCTTGCCACGCGGCTAAGGACAAGAAGCGTGCGTAGTTGCAAGGTAACATTCATGTCTAATCAGGAAGGCAATAATAGGGAAAAATGAAAATCAGGGGAAAGAAGATTTGATGTATTTCGTATTGTAATACCTGGCGTGTTGAGGCTGATTGTTTCTTGAATCCGGCAGGTTTGGATAGGCTAGTTGCGATTTGTTGCTTGTGACCCTTACGGCATTGAAAAGTCGCTGATTTTTCTAAATTGCAGAAAATGGAAACGGCATTGACACTTAAGGTGAAGCGGTTTAGTCTCAAAAAAATTGCTACCAATCATGTTACTTCGCATCAGTTTAATTCTGGCCATTGTCGCCGCGTTGGCTGCCGGCACAATCAGTTATATTGCCGTGACGGACAAAATCCCCGCGCTGGCCAAACAGCGTGACGACGAAAAATCCGCCAAGGTCACTGAGCAGGGAGCTCACAAAAAGACCAAGACGGAACTGACTAATACCAAAAGTGATTTGGCCAAGGTGCGGACGGAGTTGGCTGACGCCAAGTCTGAGCGCGACAAGGCGAATGCTCGTGCCGAAGCCCAATCCAAGCGTGCGGATGAACTGTCCGACAAGTTGGCCAAAATCACCCAAGAGCGTGACGATGTTCAAAATCAGTTGGCTAGCTACAAAACATCCAATCTGACGCCTGAACAAGTCCTGAAACTTGCCAAAACCCTCAAGGACACGGAAGTTCAGATTGCCGCCATTACTGAAGAAAAAGCGGTGTTGGCTCGTCAGTTAAACAGCACTAAGGCTCAGTTGGCAAAATTTATCGGTCCGGATACGGAAATCAAATTGCGCGCAGACTTGAAAGGCAAAATTATTGTCGTGGATCCCAAATGGGAATTTGTGGTCCTTAACGTCGGCGAAGAGCAGGGTGCCATACAGGATGGCGAACTGCTCGTTAGCCGTGAAGGCAAGCTGGTGGCCAAAGTCATTATCCGCAACGTTCAAAAAAATCGCAGCATTGCCAATATCATTCCGGGTTGGAAATTGGGTGAGGTGATTGAAGGCGACGAAGTCACTCCGGCTCATCCGGCCACATAAAATGAAGTTTTGCCCCGCCCACTTGGTCTTGTTTGCAGCCATTGCAGCCCTTGTGGTGTTTTCAGCAGGGTGCGCCTCGACTGATCCCGACAACGCATCTGTCCGTCCTTGGAACTCTCCGGAAGGATGGCAGGGTGGAATGCTTGGCGGAATGAATTATCAGCACCGTTAAGTTTTTCGTCGCACGCAGCGTGACGGTGTGAAAATGAAGTTCACCTTTGCATCGTGGTTTTCCGCCGGGATGTTTTCCAGTAATTGAAAGTCGTAGGCCACTCCGCATGTAATCCCGCTTGTTTTTGCCAGCAGTCGGTCATAGTAGCCTTGGCCGCGTCCCAGCCGGTTGCCATGCAGGTCAAATGCCATGCCCGGCACTAGCACCAGATCGAATTTGGTTAACGCGATTTGATCGCAAGTTGCCGCTGGTTCCCGCACGCCGAATTTCCCGATGCCGATGTCCGTCGCCGGATTTTTCAGCAGCTTCGCGCCGTAGGTGTTTTTCTCCGCATCGAAAAAGGGCAGGGCGCAGTTGGATCCCAATGCCAGCGACATTTCCAGCATCGGCCAGATGTCCAACTCGTCCGGCCGCGGCGCGAAAAACAGGATCGTGTGCGCGCTGGGAATCTGCGCCTGCAACCGTTCGCGCAGCTCGATGGATTCGACCGCCCGCACCGCCGGGGAAATTTTTTCCAGCCGCGAACGGATGTGCGCGCGCAGTTCGGATTTTAATCTGTGCTTATCTGTGTGCATCGGTGGCTTTCAGTTTTTGTGATAACTGCTTCCGCCAATTGTCGAGGCGTTCCTTGATTTTCTTTTCCACGCCTTGCTCGGTAGGTTTGTAAAAGGTTTTGTCCACGCTTAGGTAATCCTGAACTACGAAATGATCCTTGCTGTCGTGGGCGTATTCGTAACCTTTGCCGTGGCCGAGGCGTTTCGCGCCTTTGTAAGCGGCGCTGCGCAAATGTTCCGGCACGGGAATCGTGCGGCCGGAACGCACGTCGTCCAGCGCGGCATCAATGGCTTTGTAGGCGGAGTTGCTCTTGTTTGCGGTGGCGATGTAAATCGTTGCCTCGGCCAGCGGAATCCGCGCCTCCGGCCAGCCGACAAATTCCGACGCGGCGAGGCACGCATTTGCCAAAACCAAAGCCATCGGATCAGCGAGACCGACATCTTCCGCCGCGCAAATCACGATGCGTCGGGCGATGAAGCGCGGGTCTTCGCCGGCATGAATCATTTTCGCGAGCCAGTAGAGCGCGGCGTCGGGATCGCTGCCGCGCATGGATTTGATGAACGCGGAAATCGTGTCGTGGTGCGCGTCGCCGTCGCCGTCATAAACCACGGCCTTTTTCTGAATACTCTGTTCGGCGACCGCGAGCGTGATGCGGACGACGCCATCGGCCTCCGGTGCGGTGGTGAGTGCCGCAATTTCCAGCGAGTTCAACGCCTTGCGCGCGTCGCCGTCGGCGATTTTAGCGAGGTGGCGCAGCGCGTTTTCATCGGCGGATATTTTCAGGTAGCCGAGTCCGCGTTCGGCATCGGCAAGCGCGCGTTGCAGCAGTGTAAATAAATCTTCTTCCGTCAGTGGTAGCAGCTCGAAGATTTGCGAGCGCGAGACGAGCGGCGAGTTGACGAAGAAAAACGGATTGTGCGTGGTGGCACCGATGAGCTTGATGACGCCGCTCTCGACATCCGGCAGCAAAACGTCCTGCTGCGATTTGTTGAAGCGGTGGATTTCGTCAATAAATAGAATTGTGGAAGCGCCGGTGTTTTCTAATCGGTTTGCCGCTGCCGACAAAACGCGCCGCATATCGGCGACGTTGGATTCCACGCCGCTCAAGCGCTCAAACTTGCTTTTGGTCTGGCGGGCGATGATTTGGGCGAGCGACGTTTTACCGGTGCCGGGCGGGCCGTAAAAAATGAGCGACTGGATTCGGTCGGCTTCGATGGCTCGGCGGAGCAATTGGCCGGGACCGAGAATGTGCGTTTGCCCGGCGTATTCGTCGAGATTGCGCGGGCGCATCCGCGCGGCGAGCGGGCGGTTGCGAATTGGTTCCGGCAAGGGCAAAGTTTTTTCTTCCGGTAGTTTTTCTGCCGGTTGGAAAAAGAGTTCTTCGCGCGCCATGAGTTGAAGTTAGCAGGCGGGGAAGGTTTGCCCAAAATAAAAAAGCCCGCAACGGGTGGCGGGCTTTGATTGCCGGTGCCGAGGCTGACCGGTAATCATAAAAAAACCCCGCCTTTGCCGTGTGGAACTCGATCCTTTGAACAAGTATTGCTACTTGTGGGACTTGCCCGGCGGCTTTTAATTTTCGGACGCAATGCCGACATATTGGCCACCGTCTGCGGCTCATCCCGTGATCGTTTTATTTACGGTTCAAGGACTGTTGCCAATCACGAACAAGGCAGGGAAATCTGATTTTTAAAAGAACGACTTTAGCTGGTTGAACGGTCGTCTCAGGCGCGCGTTTTCTCAAGTGAAATGTTGAAAAATATTTTCGGGTTTTTGATGCAAACGCTTGCGTTCTGGTTTGGCTGAAGGTTACTTTGAAAATTCATCCCGGTATATGATCTGCTTTTACTTCGCCGGACTTTTTTCATCGAGCCGATAGCGGATAATGTTTGCGATGCCGTCGGGCTTGAAAGGTTTGCGGATGAAATTGGTTCCTTCGACGAGGGTTGCGCGGCGGCTTTCGAGATTGCCGGTGTATCCGCTGGTGTAAATAATCTTGAGTGCGGGTTTTTCGGCAAGCAGGCGTTGGCCCAGTTCGATGCCGTTCATATTTTCCGGCATAATGACGTCGGTAAACAGCAAATTAATTTTATCGCGGTTGGTCGCCCAGATTTTCAATGCGGCCGGGCCTGAGTCAGCTTCCAGCACGGTGTAACCGCAGCGTTGCAATAGGTCGGATACAAAGGTGCGCAGGGGAATTTCATCTTCCACCAGTAGAATAGTTTCTGTTCCCCACGGCAGGGTTGGCTGTGGTTTGTGTAAGTTTTGGCTCGTTTCGGTAACGGGCGCGGCTGGGAATGCGATGGTGAAGGTTGTGCCTTTGCCGGGTTCGCTTTGAACATTTATGGTTCCGTGATGTTGCTGCACGATTCCGTAAACGGTCGCCAGGCCGAGGCCGGTGCCTTTGCCAACTTTCTTGGTGGTAAAAAATGGTTCAAAGATGCGCGGCAAAATTTCCGGGGCGATGCCGCTGCCATTATCGGTGAATTGCAGGCCAACCCATAACTCCACGGCGCTTTCAGTTTTGCCGGACCGTTTTTCGCTGAAGGTGCGGATCGTGAGTTTGCCGCCATTGCTCATGGCGTCTCGGGCGTTGACGGCGAGGTTTAGCAGGATTTGTTCAATCATCCCGGTGTCCGCTTGAATCAAAGGTAGGGCCGAGGCGTATTCGGTGCGCAGGGCAAGGTCTTCGCCGAGGATGCGCTGGAGCATCTTGGTGATGTGCGCCACGGTTTCGTTGAGGTCCAGATTGATGAGTTGCATCTCCTGTTTGCGGGCAAACAGCAGCAGTTGGCGCGTGAGGCCGGCGGCGCGTTCGGCGGCGTTGGAAATCTGGTTGGAGGCGTCGTGAATTTCTTCCGGTTGGAGGTCGAGGTTTTGGAGCAGCGCGGCGTTGCCCTGGATGATGGTCAGGATGTTGTTGAAATCGTGGGCAATGCCGCCGGATAACTGGCCGACGGCTTCCATTTTCTGCGACTGGCGCAACTGGGATTCCAGTTCGTTGCGCTGTTTTTCATTGCGGACGCGCTCGGTGATGTCCTCGACAATGGAAAGGCACCCGCAAATGCGGCTATGGGCATCGCGCAATGGCATATTGCGCCATTCACAGTTCAGGCGGCGGCCATCCTTGGCGACGTTGTCGTTGACGGAGTGGCTGGCAAGATTTCCGCCGGCGATAATTTCCTGCCAGACCTTGCTGACCAGCGGCTGTGTGTCGGCGGGGACAATCAACTCGTAGGCATGGCGTCCAATGGCTTCCGCGGTGGTCCAGCCGAACATTCTTTCGGCGGCGGGGTTCCACTCGGTTACACAAAAATCCTGGTCCCACGCAATGAAAGCCAGCGGCAACCGGCTCATGTAAAATTTTGTCCGTTCGTTGGCCAGCCGGAGTTTTTCGTCGATCTGCTTGCGGTCAGTGAGGTCAAACATGATGCCTTGACTGCCGATAATCTTGCGGTTGCTGTCAAACACCGGTGTCTTGAAAACGTGGAAAAAACGAACCTCGCCATCGGGGGCGATGTATTCCTCATCGACCTCGATGGTCTTTCCGGTTTTCATGATGGTGTTATGATGGTTAACGCCGACCACTGAAAAATTGTAATCGTTCGCATCTGAGAGGTTTTGGCCTAATTTGTATTCGGCCATTTCTGCTGCCGTGCGTCCGAGGATTTCTTCCCGCTTGAGCTGTTTTAATTCACAGAACCGCGAGTTGGCAAATTCAAACCGGCCCGCCGCATCTTTGCGGAACACACACACCGGCATCTGCTCGACCAGTGAAGAATAAAGCGCCTGTGTGGTGCGCAACATTTCTGTGGCGTGGCGGCGCTCCGAGATGTCCCGGACATTGATCAGGAGCGCGGGTTGTCCCACGTAGGTGATACGGCTGGCGTTGATATCCACCGGAATTCGTCGGCCCTTGGCGGTTAGGCTTTCCCCTTCGATATTGCGGGTTTGGCCGGAAACGAGTTTGGCAAAATCAATTTTGACAGTCGGGTGGGTGTCGGTGGGCGCGAGCTCATACACTGATTTGCCAATCAATTCTTCCTTGGTCATTTCGTGCAGTTGGCAGGCGGCGTCGTTGACATCGAGCACTCGCCCGTTCAAATCTTCCACCATAATGGCATCCGGCGAGAGGTCAAAAAGCGTGCGCATTCGCTCTTCGTTTTCGCGCAACGCCAACTCGATCTCTTTTTGTTTGGTTATATCGCGGGAGATGCCAAAGGTGCCAATGATATGCCCCTCACTGTCACGCAAGCACGCTTTGCTGGAGGAGACCCAGGTGATTTTGCCGTTGGACCAGAGTTCCTTTTCTTCATAGCCGATCATCGGGATGCCGGTTTGGATGATCCGCTGCTCGTCCACAAAGGCTTCTCCTGCGTGTTCTTTTCCGAATACGTCGAAATCGGTTTTGCCGATGATGTCAGCCGGGTTTTCGCAGCCGTGCAGCTTGGCCATCGTTTCGTTGACCCGGATGAATCGGCTTTCCAGGTCTTTGAAATAGATTCTGTCGGAAGTATTGGCCTCCATCAGGCGCAATAGCTCGCGTTCGCGTTCCAGCGCTTCGTGCGTTCTTTTCTGTTCGGTTACATCGCGGTAGCTCCAAACGCGCCCGATAATTTTATCGCCCAGACGCTGCGGCCGCGTGACCCGTTCAAAGACCCGGCCATCTTTGAATTTGATGGTATCGAAAGATTCGCTTTCCGGGTGCTGTGAAATTTCTTCGACGCGTTGATTAAACGAGGCTGGCTCAATGAGTTGATCAAACACCGCCTTCAGCAGCGCTGCGTTCTCGCCCTGAACCATCAGTTCGGCGGGGATTCGCCACATTTCAGCAAAACGATTGTTGTAAAGCGTCACCTTGCCATGGAGTCCTACCACCAGCAATCCGTTGGCGCTGGATTCAATGGTGGCGCGAAGCAGTGAAACGGATTGCGCTAACTGGTCTTCATATTCTTTACGCCCGCTCAAGTTGCGGGCCAATGCCGCAATCACCCTCTGGCCGGAAAGCTCATAGCTGGTCAAACTGACTTCCACCGGGAAAGTCGTCCCGTTCTTGCGCTGGTGCAGGCCGCGCACTATTTGCGAATCCCCCACCTTCAATTTCTGCCAAATCCCCAGCACCTCGCTGAACTGAACTTCCGCCGTAATTTCCATTACCGACATTTGCAGCAATTCCTTCCGCGAAAAGCCCAGCGTCTCGCAGGCGCTCCGGTTGACATCCAGTATTTTACCATTGGTATCATGGACAAAAATGGCATCGGACGCATGTTCCACCAGCATTCGGAAGCGTTCTTCGCTTTCCCGCAGCGATTTTTCTGCGCGATGTTTTTCAATGGCCGTGGTTGCCGTGTGTGTCACCAATTCAATCACGCCGACGTCATCATCGCTCGGCAAACCCGTCTTGCGATGGTAAATGCCGAATGTGCCGAGCACCTTCTTCTGCTCATCCAGAATGGGTGTGGACCAGCAGGAACGCAATCCATGTGGCAATGCCAGATGCTTGTAATCCGCCCATAGCGGATCGTGCGCGATGTCGCTGACGAACACTGGCGAACCGCGATGCGCCGCCGTCCCGCAACTGCCGACTCTTGGCCCGATCGTCGCGCCGTCAATTGCCAGCGTGTATTCCTTCGGCAATGACGGTGCCGCGCCGTGGCGCAAATGCGTTCCATCCAGCAGTAGAATGGATGCCAGCATTCCCGGCGATTGCGCTTCAATCCCTCGCAGTAGCACCTCCAGTGTGTCTGGCAGCGGTTTGCCGCTGGCGATCATCTGCAATGCCTCCTGTTGCAGCCGCGTCAGTGAATCCGCTTTTTTCAGCTCCTTGATTTTTTTGGATTCCCGTTCCAGCAATTGTCGCATGATAAGAAACAGCATTACGCCCGTGAACCCCACGAAGAACCATCCTTTGTATGTTTCCAGCTTGGTGTATTGCGCCCGGTCTTTGACAAATTCAGCCAGCAGTTGGTCGGAAAACAATATCCACAAGCCTGCGACTAGGCCGTAAAACAAACTTGCCCGGAGCGCCACCATGCTGGATTTCTGGCTCATGCGAATATATTAACGTGGTCAGATTATGATGTTATCACCTCTGTTTTGCAACCAGCGCCATGCAAAACTTCCACTCGCCTGTCTGCTCTCGTTACGCTAGGCTCAACGCTCAATTTTCACATGATGACCAGCACGCAAATCCGCCAGTCGTTCCTCGATTTCTTCAAATCGAAGCAGCACACCATCGTCCCGTCGTCCAGCCTCATGCCGGAGAGCCCGAACCTGCTGTTCACCAACGCCGGCATGAACCAGTTCGTGCCCATCTTCCTCGGCCAGACCAAATGTCCCTACACGCCCGGTCGCGCTGCCGACACCCAGAAATGCATCCGCGCCGGCGGCAAGCACAACGACCTCGACGACGTCGGCCTCGACACCTATCACCACACGTTCTTCGAGATGCTCGGCAACTGGTCCTTCGGCGATTACTTCAAGCAGGAGGCCATCGGCTGGGCGTGGGAGCTTGTCATCGAAGTCTGGAAATTTCCGCCGCAGCGCGTTTACGCGACCATTTATCAGCCGGACAAGTCGAAGAATGACCCCGCCGACCGCGACGAGGAAGCGTGGGGGTTCTGGGCCGAGAAGTTTCGCAGCGTCGGTCTCGATCCCGAGATCCATATCGTCAATGGCGGCAAGAAAGACAACTTTTGGATGATGGGCGAAACCGGCCCGTGCGGTCCGTGCACCGAAATCCACGTGGACCTTCGCCCCGGTTCGGCGCAGACGAGCGTTGAGGAACAGAAAGTTGGCCGCACCCTCGTCAACGGTTCTGACGCCCGTTGCATCGAGATTTGGAACAACGTCTTCATCCAATACAACGCCAATCCCGACGGCACGTTCTCACCGCTGCCCGCCAAACACGTGGACACCGGCATGGGCTTCGAACGCGTCACCAGCATCATTCAGGGCACGAAGAACCTGACCGATTTCCAGAACGCCAAGATTTCCAACTACGAGACCGACGTCTTCCGCCCGCTCTTCGACGCCATCGAAAAACTCAGCGGCAAGAAATACGGCTCTACGTTGCCGAAATCCGGCAGCACCGGCGACACCGAGCAGGAGAAGATCGACGTCGCGTTCCGCGTCATCGCTGACCATATCCGCACGCTCAGCTTTTCCATCGCCGACGGCATCCAGCCCGGCAACAACGACCGCAACTACGTCCTGCGCCGCATTCTGCGCCGCGCCGTGCGTTATGGCCGCACGCTCGGCTTCCGCGAACCGTTCTTCTACAAACTCGTGGACGTCGTGGCCGAAAACTTCGGCGATGTTTTCCCTGAAATCCGCGCCAAGAAGAAGATTGTGCAGGAGACGATTCAACGCGAGGAAGAGGCGTTCAACAAGACGTTAGACCGCGGGATTGCGTTGTTCGACAATCATTGGTGGAACGTAGCTTCCGACTTCGTGATGATGAAAACGGTCGGGCAAGGTTATCAAACCATCTACAAGGATTACTCCAGCTCCGAAGTCGGCGCGACAAAGACTTTGGATCTGAACACCGATGCCCAGTCGAAGCTTGCTGTGTTGGGTATCGTTTTGCCTCCTCTGAATGCTGGATTTGTATTTGAGCTTTACGACACCTACGGATTCCCGCTCGACCTCACTGAGTTAATGGCGCGCGAACGCGGTTTGAGCGTGGACAAGGAAGGCTTTGAGAAGTTGATGGAAGAGCAGCGCGCCCGCGCCCGCGCCGCGCAGAAGAAAGAAGTCATTTCCCTCTCGCAGATCGAGACCACCACACCCACGAAGTTCGTTGGCTACGAGGCGCTCGTTGTACCGGCCAAAGTGCTCGAAGTGGTCTCCTTGAAGGACAAGACCGCCGTCATCCTCGACACCAGCGCGTGTTACGCCGAAATGGGCGGCCAGGTGGGCGATACTGGCGAATTGACCGGCAGCGGCCAGCTCTGGCGCGTCGTTAACACGCAGAAGTCCGGCAACACCTTCCTCCACTTCGTCGAAGGCGGCGATGCTCCGGCAGTCGGCGCAGGCGTCACGCTCGCGGTGGAAAAATCTCGCCGCTATGCCATTCAGCGCCACCACACCGTCACGCATTTGCTCCACTGGGCATTGCACGAAGTCGCCAGCAAGGAAGCGTCGCAGAAAGGTTCCTTCGTCGGCCCGGATAAGTTGACCTTCGATTTCAACAGCGCGCCGCTCACGCCGCAGCAGGTTGCCGACATTGAAAAACTTGTCAACGAGCGCATCCTCGAAAACGCCGGCGTCTCTTGGACGGAAGTCGCGTACGCCGACGTGAAGAACCGCAAGGACGTGATGCAATTCTTTGGCGACAAATACGGCGACACCGTCCGCGTCGTCCAAGTCGGCGGCGGCGCCGGCAAACTGGATGGCTATTCGATGGAACTCTGCGGCGGCACGCACACCCGCGCGACCGGCGAGATCGGCTTGTTCCGCATCGTCAGCGAAGCGGCAGTCGCCGCCGGTGTTCGGCGCATCGAAGCCGTCGCGGGATTGACCGCTTACGGCTTGGCGAACGAACAGTTGCAACTCATCCGCAGCATCGCGGGCAAAATCAATTCGCCCGTCGGCGAGTTGGAAAAGAAAGTCGAAGCCTTGCTCGCGCATCAGAAAGAACTCGAGAAGTCGCTCAAGTCCGCCCAACAGCGCGAAGCCGCAGGCAGTGCCAAGGATTTGATTGTGAAAGCCGAAACCATCAACGGCATTCCGGCCATCATCGTGAACCTCGGCGCGAACGACGGCGACACCTTGCAGGCGATTGCTGATGCATTGAAATCGCAGTTCAAAGGCGTGGTCGTCCTCGGCGGCGCCGCGAATGGTGCAGTTACGTTGATTGCTTCGGTGTCGGCTGATTTCACTGCGAAAGTTCAAGCGGGCAAAATCATCCAGACCATCGCCCCCATCGTCGGCGGCAAAGGCGGCGGCAAGCCGGACAACGCGCGCGGCGGCGGCAAGGATGCAGGCAAGTTGGACGAGGCATTGGCCAAGGCGAAAAGTTTATTGGGCTGATGCATGAATAGTAGGGTGTCTTTGCTGCTGGTTTCAGTGGTCGTGTGGATGATGGAATGGTCATCTGCCCATGGGGCTGACGGGCTTTCAGTCAATTCCAACAAGCCGACTGGTGTTGTCATCGACCATAGTTTTTCCAAGACGAAGTATTACATCGGTTCACCCAGCATCGCCGTGCTGCCGAGCGGTGAATTCATTGCTACGCACGATTTCTTTGGGCGCGTCAGTGGACCATCCCGCACGGCGCTGTTTGCTTCAAACAACCATGGCAAAACGTGGCAGCCGCGCGGTGAGCTTTCCGGCCAATTCTGGTAGTCGCTTTTTGTCCATCACAAGGCGCTCTATATCATGGGAACGAGCGCTGGCGGTGGCAACATAGTCATCCGTCGCTCGGATGATGGTGGCCACACTTGGACGACACCGCGCGACGAACATTCTGGTTTGTTGCGGAATGATGCGAAGTTTCATTGTGCGCCGGTTCCGGTGATTGTTCATTCCGGGCGCATTTGGCGGGCAATGGAGGACATGATGGGGGGCGGGGGCTGGCCCAAGCAATTCCGCGCATTCATGATGTCGGCGACCGAGGAGGCTGATTTGTTACAGGCAACTAACTGGATTAGCAGCCAGCCGTTGGCGCGAAATCCCGACTGGTTGCCCGGTCAGTTCAATGGCTGGCTGGAGGGAAATGCCGTGGTGACACCGTCCGGTGAGTTGGTGGACATCCTGCGAGTGGATTGTTTGCGTCCACCGGAAAAATCGGCCATCGTGCGCATCAGTCCGGATGGACGTCTGGCGAGTTTTGATCCGGCTAAAGACTTCATTGATATGCCGGGTGGCTGCAAGAAATTCACCATCAGGTATGACCAGCGCAGTCAACTATATTGGACGCTGGCTAATCCTGTTTTGCGGCAGCATTCCTCCAAACCGCTTGGAATGGTGCGCAATCTTCTGGCCTTGGAGTCTTCACCGGATTTGCGGCATTGGACGGTTCGTTCCGTGGTGTTGTATCACCCGGACACCGAGCGGCACGCGTTTCAATATGTCGATTGGCTGTTTGACAAAAACGACCTGATTCTGGTGAGCCGCACTGCCTTTGATGACGAAGCGGGCGGAGCCGTTCGCCAGCACGATGCGAATTACCTGACGTATCATGAAATCAAAAATTTCCGGACGTTGACAATGGAAGATTTGGCAGCAGCCTTTCGTGCCGCCGGCATGCCGGCAGACTTTTGACTTCATGATGGAAGAAAGGTTCGGAGTGAAGTTTTAAGAAGCGAAGAGCGTATGCCGTAAATTAGGATGGTCCTTTCAGCCCAAGTGCGTATGCGAAGATTCAAGCCGGACCACACGCTTGCCGCTGGCGAAGGCGAAAAGTATGCTGGGCTGACGCGTTCGAGCGGTCGGTTTATTTTTCTACCGCCCCGAACTGGCGCAGGGCGACGAGCGGGTCTATCCGCGCCACCATGAAGTGCGCCCAACGATATTGCCAGCGTTGCCACCAGGATTGGGTCTTAAACCAGCCGGGCTCAATCCGGCGGGAATGTTTCAGTATCTGCTCAAAGATTTCGTGTGCGCCGGCGGCGACTTTTGGATCTTCAAACCGCAGCATCAGTTCGTAATTCAGGTTCAGGCTGCGGATGTCGAGATTGCTGGAGCCGGCATAAGTGATGCCGTCGCTGATGATCAGTTTGGCGTGCAGGATTTGCGGCTGATACTCATAAATCTCCACGCCCGCCTTCATCAAACGATGATACAAACTGCGGGCGGCCAGTTGTGAAATCGATACGTCGGATTTGCCTGCGAGAATCAGTTGAACCCGGCCGCCGTTGCGGGCCGCGCGGATCAAGTATCGACGCACCCGGTGCGTCGGCAAAAAATAGGCGGTGATGATCCGTGTGTCGCGCGCCCGGGTGAGATCTCGGTGTAGGGCGGATTGAAAGGGGCTGGCGCCGTGGCCGGGATGGCTGAGCAATAGTTCGCCGCCGAGCCTGGCTTCCGTTTTGCGCCGTCGTTTGAAGGCGCGCAGGCGCATCAGCGGCTTACGATGGAAATCCGCCAGCTCCGCCAGCTCTTCAAATGATTTCGTCAGCTTGACGGCCAGTGCGGGATTTTCGATGCGCATGCCGATATCGCACCAGCCGCGCGTCACGCCGTCGCCGTCATATTCGTCGGAGATATTGAAGCCGCCGAGAAACACCACGGCACCGTCGCACAGGAGCAGCTTGCGGTGATCGCGCACACCAAACCGCCAGAGCCGGAGCGGATTGAAATAGCGGACGCTGCCGCCGGCGGCGAGGAGCGCTGCGAAAAAGCCGGCCGGCAAAGGCCAGGAGCCGAAGGCGTCCACCAGCACGGAAACTTTCACGCCGCGCGCGGCGGCACTGGTCAGGGCGTCGCGAAACTGCCGGCCGATCTGGCTGTCGGCGTAGATGTAGGTTTCCAGCCGGACGGATTGGCGCGCGTTGTGGATGGCCTCTAGCATGGCTGGGAAGATTTCCCGGCCGGTGCGGAGCCATTGCGGCGAGGCGAGGGCGGTCATTTTACTGGCTGGATGGCATACCCATGCCGCCGCCCATTTTTTTCATTATCTCGGTCTGCATCATCGTCTGGATGTTGTCGTATTTGGTGAAGCCGTTCGGGGCTTCAAAGCTGCTGGCGGCGGGTTTGGTGAACGAGATGTTTCTGTAAAGCATGGTGGAGTTCTGGCCCTGTTCGGTGGTGATAATTTTTATGGGAAAATTCTTCAGGTCGCTCGCGTTCCAGACGGTGGATTCGTGCTTGGTTCCATCCTTGTCGGTGACCGTGACCTTGTTTTTCACGCAGCTGTGGCCGTCCACGGTTTCCTTGCCGATTTCGGTGGTCTCAATTTTGCTGTCAGCGGGGTCGGACTTGGCCGCCGCGTCGGGCGCGGGCATTTCAGCGTAGCTGTGCAGGCCGGGATAAATCATGCAGATGGTTTTTTTATCGGGGCGCGAAATGGAAATCATCGTGTCCATGCCCATGGATTTTAACTGTTCGGCGGCATCTGGCGGCATCTTGGTGCCTTTCGTTTCGCTCATGTTCATTTCAAAACGGGACTTGCCGTTGTCGAAACTGAGCTTGCCGGGCATGGTGATGTTTTCGCCCCGGCGTTCGGTGGTCTGAAATTCCAGCGTGGCGGAGAAAGTCTGGTTGGCGCCCAAAAGTTTGTCCATCGCACCGTCGAAGCGCGGCCCTTGCGGCGCGCCGCCGGGGGGGCCGAATTGCGCGCTCGCCGGCATCAGTCCGAGGCCGATGAAGCTGGTGACAAGAATGAAGATGGATTTTTTCATAATTAGAATGTTGTTCTTGTTTTGAATGGACGAGCGGCGGCCAAAGGACAAGCAAAAACGGCCACCGTTGCCGGTGGCCGTTTCGCGTTTGATTATTTAGTTTCAGCCAATCCGTTTCTTGAGGCTGTCGAGCTGTGCGTTGAGCGACTGGGGAAGTTTGTCGCCCAGTTTGGCGTAGTTGGCGGCGACGTCTGCGATCTCATTGCGCCAGCCGGCGAGATCCACCTTGAGCAGTTCTTCGAGGTTGGCGGCGGGCATATCCAAACCGGACAAGTCCAGCGCGTCGGGCGTGGGGATGTTGCCGATGGGCGTGGTCTGGGCCTTGGCGGTGCCTTCCACTCGCTCGCAAATCCACTTGAGCACGCGGCTGTTGTCGCCGTAGCCGGGCCAGAGGAACTTGCCATCGGCGCTGCGGCGGAACCAGTTCACGAAGAAAACTTTCGGCAGCTTGCTGCGGTCGGTCTTCTTGGCGAAGGAGAGCCAGTGGGCGAAGTAATCGGCCATGTTGTAGCCGCAGAACGGCAGCATGGCGAAAGGATCGCGGCGGAGGACGCCAGCGGCACCAAGGGCGGCGGCCGTGGTTTCGGAACCGCAAGCGGAACCCATGAACACGCCGTGTTCCCAGTCGAAGGCTTCGTTCACGAGCGGGATCGTGCTGGGGCGGCGACCGCCGAACATGATCGCCGAGAGCGGTACGCCTTCGGGATTCTGCCAGGCGGGATCAAGCACCGGGCATTGGGATGCCGGGGCGGTGAAACGGCTGTTGGCGTGCGCGCCTTTCTTGCCGTTGGTCGGCGTCCAGGGGTTGCCTTCCCAGTCAATGCCTGTGGCCGGGGCCGGAACGCCCATGTCTTCCCACCAGATGTCGTTGTCAGGGGTGAGCACGACGTTGGTGAAGATGGTGTTCTTGGCGCAGGACGTGAGCGCATGGGGGTTGGACTTGGCCGAGGTCCCCGGCGCGACGCCGAAGAAGCCGGTTTCCGGGTTCATCGCCCAGAGTTGGCCGTCTTTGCCAACGCGGATCCAGGCGATATCGTCGCCGAGCGTGGTGACTTTCCAGCCCGGCAGCGTGGGCTGCATCATAGCCAGATTCGTCTTGCCGCAGGCGCTGGGGAACGCGGCCGCCACATAGTATTTCTTGCCGGCGGGCGAGGTGAGGCCAAGGATGAGCATGTGTTCCGCCATCCAGCCTTCGCGATGCGCGATAGTGGAGGCGATACGGAGCGCGAGGCACTTCTTGCCGAGCAGGGCGTTGCCACCGTAGCCGGAGCCGTAGGACCAAATCGACTGGTCGTCAGGGAAGTGGACGATGTATTTCTTCTTCGGATCAGGTTCGCACGGCCAGGAAACGTCCTTTTGTCCCGGCGCCAGCGGCGCGCCGACCGAGTGCATGCAGGGAATGTATTTGCCATCGGTGCCGAGCTTGTCCATCACGCTCTGGCCCATGCGGGTCATGATGCGCATGTTGACGACGACGTAGGGGGAATCGGAAATTTCGATGCCGATCTTGCAGATGGGCGAATCCAGCGGACCCATGGCGAACGGGATGACATACATGGTCCGGCCCTGCATGCAGTCTTTGAATCGGGCCAGCATCTCTTGATGCATTTGGACGGGATCAGCCCAGTTGTTGTTGGAGCCGACTTCTTCCTTGGTCTTGGCGCAGATGAACGTTCGGTCTTCCACACGCGCCACATCGCTGGGATGCGAGCGGGCGAGGTAGGAGCCGGGGCGCTTCTTTTCATCTAGCTTGATGAAGGTGCCGGCCTTGACCATCAGGTCGCAGAGCGCTTGGTTTTCAGCGTCCGAACCGTCGCACCAGTGGATGGCGGCGGGCTGGCAGAGTTCGGCCATTTCCTGGACCCAGAAAATGAGGTTATTGTTCGTCGAATTTGGTTTGTTTGATTTGATGCTGCTCATTTGTTTATTAATTAGAAATTGCGGGGCGAACAATGCCATAAAGCAGGTTGCCTAAACAATGGTAAAATGCAGAAAACCGGAAAATATTTTCCTTTTGGCTTCGCCTCGAACTGGGGGCTGTGTTACAGAATTAGTCATTATGGCCAATTCATCCGCCACTGAAAACACCCGCCGACCCGCATCGGAAAGATGTCTGGCGCGTTCGCTGGTCGAAACGCTGGCTGAGGAGCCGACGCTGGAAGCGGTGACGATTGACCGCGTGCAACAGAAAATTTCCGTGGCGACGCTCGGGCGCGCGGATGTCGAGAAGCTGACCGCCCGCATCAACCGCGAATTGGAATTGGCGCAATCCGTCACCGCGCAGAATCATTGCCAGCTGCTCGAAGGGAAAAATGACTGCATCACCTGCGACCTGCCGCTGTCCGAATCCGAGCGGAAAATGATTACGGTTCGCACGGAAGGCGACGCCACCACCATCGCCCGGGTCACCTGTCCGACCGCGCCCAAATTCTGGCGCTGGCGCGACCTGCCGTTCCCGCGCATCGAGGCCAAATCCATCGAGATCCCGGACGATGACGACCACGACCATCACCATGTCGACGAATGGAAATTCCAGATGGTCGCCGCCGTCGTCTGTGGCGTTGCCGGGCTGCTGGCCGCTTTCGCCGTCCCTGCGCCCTACAATGTTTTTGTGTTCTGCGTCGCGTATCTCGCCGGCGGATTCTATCCGGCGGAAGAAGTGTGGGAGCGGTTGCAGAAGCGGGTGCTCGACGTGCATTTTCTGATGCTCGCGGTTGCGCTGGGCGCGGCGAGCATCGGCGCGTGGGCCGAGGGCGCGACCCTGCTCTTTTTGTTCTCGTTCTCCGGCGCGCTGGAGCATTACGCCATGGGCCGGACGCAGAAGGAAATCCGTTCCCTCTTCCGCGACGCGCCGAAAACTGCCACGGCGCTGGATGCGAATGGCAATGAGACCGAGGTGCCCGTCGAAACCCTCCGCGCGGGCGCGCGCCTGCTCATCAAGCCCGGCTCGCAGTTTCCCGTGGACGCCGAAATCATCAAAGGCACCACCGCCGCCGATGAATCCAACCTCACCGGCGAAGCCACGCCTGTCGAAAAGAAAATCGGCGACACCACGCTTGCGGGCACGATTAATCTGTGGGGCGCCGTCGAAGTCACCGTCACCCGGCCGGCGGCTGAAAGTTCGCTGCAAAAAATCATCACGCTCATCAAGGAAGCCCAGCACCAGAAAGCGCCGGCGCAGATGTTCGCCGACAAGTTCAGCACCTATTACACCTACGGCGTCATCGGTCTGTCGTTCGCGATGTTTTTCGTGTGGTGGCTCGGGTTCGGTTTGGCGGCGTTCAAGTCCACGGTGGGGGCGAACAGCGCCTTCTACCGCACCATGACGCTGCTCGTCGTCTCGTCGCCGTGCGCGCTGGTGCTGTCCATTCCGAGCGCGGTGCTGGCGGCCATCGCCTGGGCGGCGCGGCACGGCATTCTGTTCCGCGGCGGCGCGGCGGTGGAAAAAATGGCCGAGATCGACACCGTCTGCCTCGACAAAACCGGCACGCTCACCACGGGCGAACTGCGCGTGGAGACGGTTGAAAGTTTCCCCGCCGGCCGCGAAAAGGAAATCGTGCGACTGGCCTATTCGCTGGAAAAACTTTCCACGCATCCGCTCGCCCGCGCCATCACGCACCACGGCAAGCAGCATCGCCTGGAGGTCATTGAATTTCCGCAGTTCGAATCCGTCACCGGCGAGGGCTTGAAGGCGAAGCACGGCGGAAAGGATGTTTTTCTCGGCAAACGCGGGTGGGTGGAACAGCAGGTGGGGCAGGGCGGCTTTTCCGCGCCGCAATCCGGGGCCGGCACGTCCGAGGTCTGGGTGGCCGTCGGCGATCTGCTGGGCCGCGTCATTTTGCGCGACGACATCCGGCCGCAGGCGGCGGCGGTGATTGACGAACTGCGCGAGGCCGGCTTGCGCTCCGTGGTGCTCACCGGCGACCGCGCCGCCGCCGCGGAACATCTGAAGCACGAATTGAAACTCGACGACGTGCGCGCCGAGCTGAAGCCGGAGCAAAAGGTTGCCGCCATCCGCGAATTGACGGCCCAGGGCCGAAAGGTGGCGATGGTCGGCGACGGCGTGAACGACGCGCCGAGCCTGGCCGTCTCCCACATCGGCGTGGCGATGGGCGCGCGCGGGGCCGATGCCGCGCTGGAGCAGGCGGACGTGGTGCTGATGAAAGACCGGCTGGAAAACTTCCTCGCCGCCTTCCGCCTGAGCCAGCGGGCGCGCAGCATCATCCGGCAAAATCTTTTCATCTCGCTGGGGACGGTCGTGGTGCTCGTCGGGTTTGCGCTGGCGGGGAAAATTCCGCTGACCCTCGGCGTGATTGGCCACGAAGGCAGCACGGTCATCGTCGTGTTGAATAGTCTCCGTTTGCTCTTCGGCGGCGGGAAAAAATCCACATTTACGCCACCTTCACGGAAAATATCTCCGGGCTGATGACGCCTTCAGCCACGCGGGTTACGCTGCCGGTCATCTGGATGGCAAAGTTGTCGCCGATTTCAATCTTGATGATGCCGCCGGGGCAATGCACGGAAACACTCCGGTCCACGAGCCCGAGTTTATGCGTCACCGCTGCGGAGGCGCTGCTGCTGCTGCCGCTGGCGAGAGTGTAGCCCGCGCCGCGTTCCCAGATTTCGATCTGGATGTTCGCGCGGTCGAGCACTTTCATGAATTGCACGTTGGTCTTGCGCGGGAAGTTTGGATGTACTTCAAGCAGCGGGCCGAATTCGTGCGCGAGTTTGGCGCTGATTTCCGGCAGCGGCAGGACGCAGTGCGGATTGCCGATGGTTGCCGCACAGTAGGTGAATTCGCGTCCGCCCACGGTGATTTTTTCGTTGATGACTTCGCGTTTCGCGCCGGTGACGGGGATTTTTTCGCTGTCGAAACTGACGTGGCCCATCTCGACGCGCGCCATCTTGCCGCCGTCGAAAACGGTGGAGCGCACGATGCCGCCGTCGGTCTGGAGCGCAAACTCATCGTTGCCGACAAACTTGATGTCCCAGAGATAGCGCGAGAAGATGCGGACGCCGTTGCCGCTCTTCTCGGCGATGCTGCCGTCGGGATTGTAAATCTTCAGCGCGCACTTGGCGGTGGCGGAGGGCAGGGGGCCGAGGAGAATCCCATCCGAGCCGACGCCGAAATTGCGGTGGCAGATGGTCTTGACCTGTTCGATGGTGAGCGGCGCGGGTAGATCTTTTGGGTTGATGACGATGTAGTCGTTGCCGAGCGCGTGGTATTTCGTGAAAGCAAAATTCATTGCTTGAATGATAGCGCGGTGATGGCAGGGTGTAAAAACAGAAACATTCGAAACCGCGTGCGTTGGAAAGTGGGGTTTGGTATCTTGCCGCCGTTCGCTTTTGAAGCCAATGAATTCACCCATTGAACAAGCCCAGACCGCGCCGGCCACCGCCGCGACCAAGCGCAACGACCTTGAGATCAAGGACGCCCAGATCATCTTTGGATCCATCTGGCGGGAGCTGGAAACTGAATTGGGCCGCGAGCAGATGCGGTTTCCCAAGGAGATCATCCTGCTCGGCGGCGCGCCGGGCGCCGGCAAGGGCACGAATACCGCCTTCATCGCCAAGGTCCGCGGGCTGACTTGCCAGCCGATTGTGATGAGTTCGCTGCTCAAATCGCCCGAAGCCCTGGCCTTGAAGAACGCCGGCAGCATGGTCGGCGACCGTGATGTGGTCGGGCTGCTGCTGCGCGAATTGCTGCGCGAGGAGTATCAGGACGGAGTCATTCTGGACGGTTTTCCGCGCACCCATGTCCAGGTCGAGTGTCTGAAGTTGCTGGTGGATAAAATGCACGCGCTGCGCCGCGAATTTTACAATACCTCCCACAGCATCCATTTTCGCCAGCCCACCATCCACATCATGGTGCTCTTCGTGGATGAGAAGGAATCCGTGGCCCGCCAGCTTAAGCGCGGGCTTGAAACCGATGCGCTGCTCGAAGAGGTGGCGCGCACGGGCATCGGCCAGTTGCCGGAAGACCGGCCAACCGATCACGACGAAGCCCTGGCCCGCCGACGTTACCGCGTTTTCAAGGAGCAAACCTGGGATGCCTTGCAGTCGCTGAAGGAAATTTATCACTACCACTTCATCAACGCCCAGGGTCCGGTGTCGGAAGTGGAGAAGAATATTTTGAGCGAGCTTGAATACCAAAGCACGCTCGAACTCGATTCGCGCACCGTGGACCGTCTCCGGGGCGTGCCCGTGGCGAGCCAGCTCGTCATTCATGCGCGGCAGGAGATGGTGAAGCGGCTCGACTCCTATGAACTTGAGCATGGACCACTGTTTGCCCAAGTGGTGGCATTCATCGAGGGGAAAATCCTGCCGGTTATCCTGCGCCACGCCATTTCTGGAACGGCGCACATTAACGCGGAAGAGAAGCTTTTGGATGAGCCTATGGCGCTGGCAATGTTGATTGACGTGTTTTCCGAGCGGGGCTATCACGCAGCCGTGGATATTCACCGGATTGAAGTTCCCGATCACCTTGATCTAAAGACTGGCCGGGTGACCTGCCGCACCAAGAAGGTGTTTCGGATTGAGATCCGGTTCCAGGGTTCCGAAATCCGCCGTGGCGGCGGCTGAATTTCCTGAAAAGTGTCCGGATTTTGCCGTCGCGTCCGCTTGGAGTGATGTCCAAACGTGGTTCACTTCCCGGGCAGGAAGCTGCCGGTGATTTCCTTCACGTCTGAAATCTTTTTCTTTTCCATGAAATCGCGGATGCCGGCGATGACTTGTAATGACGTCTGCGGTTCGTAGAAATTCGCCGTGCCCACGGCCACCGCCGTCGCGCCCGCCATGAGAAACTCGATGGCATCGTCGGCATTTTGAATTCCGCCCATGCCGATGATGGGAATCTTCACCGCCTTGGACGCTTCCCATACGAGCTTGACGGCAATCGGTTTGATGGCCGGGCCGGTGAGACCGCCGGTGATGTTCGCCAGCTTCGGCTTGCGCGTGTTGACGTCTATGGCCATCGCCGGAAAACTATTCGTCACGGCCAGCGCATCGCTGCCCGCGTCCTCGGCGGCCTTGGCGAGTGGCGCGATGTTGGGAACGTTCGGGCTCATCTTGGTGATGAGCGGCAGCGTTGTGGCCGCGCGGCAGGCGGTGACGACTTGCGAAAGCAGCTTGGGATCCGTGCCAAACTGCGCACCGCCTTCCTTGATATTTGGGCAGGAGACGTTCAACTCCAGCGCACCGACTCCACCCAGTGCGTCGAACCGCCGTGCTACTTCGGCGTATTCCTCGACGGTCGTGCCCCAGATATTGATGATCGTCGGTACCTTGAGTTCGCGGAGAAACGGCCAGTATTTCTTGATGAAGCCATCCACGCCCGGTCCTTGCAGGCCGATGGCGTTGAGCATGCCGCTGGTGACTTCGGCGGTGCGCGGCGTGGGATTGCCGGGAACGGGATTGAGCCGGATGCCCTTGACCGTGACTGCCCCAAGCTGGTTCACATCAATCAGCCGCGCATATTCCGCGCCGTAGCCGAACGTGCCGCTGGCGACGGTGACGGGATTCTGCATCCGCAATTTGCCGATTTGAACTGAAAGATTCATTTTGTTCCCTCCCAAACGATCTGGCGCGAATCATAGACTGGGCCTTCAGTGCAGGTGCGCTGGTATTCCCAACTGTCGCCGGCCTTCACCTTGATGACGCACGCGAGGCAGGTGCCGACGCCGCAGCACATATGTTCATCCATGGAAAGCTCGGCGGGCATATTAAAATCTTCCGCGATCTTGCCAACGGCCTTGAGCATTGGTGTTGGGCCGCAGGCGAAAAGCTTGCGCTTGGCCGCCGTGCGTTTTAGCTCAGCCAGCAACGGAATCGTCACGAAACCTTTTTCGCCGTGGCTGCCGTCTTCGGTCGCCACGCGGACTTCCCAGCCGATGGCGGCAAAATCCTTTTCGCACAAGATATCCACGCGGCGGCGGCCACCGACGAAGACGATGCCGCGTTGTGTTGAGCGTTGTGCGAGCAGAAACATCGCGGCCATGCCGTAGCCGCCAGCGACGAGCAGCGGCGTTTCCCCGCCGGCTTTCGGCACGGTGAAACCGTGGCCCAGCGGCGCAATGACGCTCAATTCTTCGCCCGCGCGCATCCGCGAGAGCGCCTGCGTCCCTTTGCCGACGTTTTTGTAGAGGATGGAAAATGTGTCGCCTGCAACTTGGAAAATGCTGAATGGCCGGCGGAGTAGTGCATCCTTCAGCGGCAGAATACGGACGTGCGCGAATTGTCCCGGCTGGATGAGCGGCGCAATTTGCGGCGCACGTAGCACGAGGCGGAAATAGGATTCCGCGTCGCGTTCGTGGGAAACAATCTGAACGGTTTGCTCATGCATCGGGCGCAAAGGCTAACTATATTATTTCCCTTACGAAAGAGTTTTCAATTGTCTTGGCGGTGGTCGCAGAAAGTGCCGTGATAATTTCCCAAAAACTATTTTCCGTTTTCGGCAACAGGATTTGCGCCGCAGGGCTGGCCTTCCGTTGTCCATTTGAGTCCGGGACTGCCGGGGGCAAGGCAATAGTCGCGCTGGGCGGCGTTGCGGAAGTTTGGGGCGGCGATGACGGAGTGGCGGTCGAATCCGCTGGCGGTTCGATATTCTTCCAATTGATCCGCAGTGAAGTTGCGGCGCAGAAATGAAAAGAGTGTTCCGGTTTTCTGGTGCCAGAGGTTGCGGTCCAGTGTCAGGCTGTCGCGCCAGTCGTTATCCATGCGCAGGCAACTGTCCGTGGCATTGCAAAAGATATTGTTTCGCACAATCACTCCCCGGGTGGCGGCAGCATTTGAATAGAACATCAGGTGGCGCCCGTTCTTGTCGGGTCGTTGGTTGTGTCCCCAGCCGTAGCCAGCGTCCACGCAGGTATTGTGTTCAAACAGGATATTCTCCGTTTTCGCCTTTTCCGGCCGGTTCCAATACTCAAGTGAATATTCCGAATTCCAGATGACGTTGTGGCGATAGGTGATGTCCACTTGTTCGGAATCAGAACCGTTGCCCTGATTGGTCAGTGCGGCGTCATAGATCTCCCACAGCCGGCAATTTTCCACCAGGCTGTGCCGCCCGGCGTTCCAGAATTCAATGCCGTTTCCAAAGCGCACCGGTTTTCCATCCGGCCGCGTCAACTGGTGCCCGCCTCCGATAAAATAGATGTCGCACCGGCGCACGGTGATGTAACTGGTGTTGCCGCCGCCAATGCCATGGGCTGCGCCGTAGCGCAATTGCAAGTCTTCATAAGTCACATGGTGGCGGCCGCCTTCGTCGATGATATGTTTTTTCAGCGCCAGCTCGATGCTGTGATTTTGGGTGGTTGGGGGAACATCCGAATAGAGCCAGACTTTGCGCTCAGCCTGATCGTAAAAATAATCGCCGTTCCGGCGCAGGTCCTCGCGCTGCCATTTTTTGACGCCGCAAATTTTTCCGTGGTCAAAAATGATGTTGCCCACATCGGCGTCCAACAGCGGTTCGGGCGAGCCAAGCACGGCGCAAATTTTGCCCGGCTGCAACCACAGCTCGAGGCCGGCCGGCAGCGCGGTGCCGAGCGAGAAGTTGATGCGCGCATCGCCGGCCGTGCGGTCGATTTGCAAATAGATCGTGAAATCCTGCCACTCCGTCCCGATGCGCGGCGCGACGCCGATGTCGTGGCCGTAGGGCGTGTAAGGTGCGGTGGCTTTGATGACGGCAGCCGGTACCCAGGTGATTGGCTGGCTGCTGCGCGCGCGAAAATGAAAAGCCAGCCGTTCGCCGGTGTTGACCGCCAGCGGCGCGATGACAAGCTGGATGTGGTTCTGGCGCGTGCCGGCCTGCCGGCAAACGAGATGATAATCGGTTGGCGCGCCGTCCGGTCCCGTGAAGTCTGCCGCTGCACCAGCCTCGGTGTGCAGCTTCCATTTGACGCCGCTTAGATCGGCCCGGATGGCGCCCTCGCGAAAAACCGGCGGCACCGTGGACCAAATGTTTTTCCCGCTTTGTCCCCAATCGCTGGCGGCGTCCCTGGCGACCGAGCCTTGTAAAATCGGCTTGGCGCCGGCGCCGTACGCACCATAAGTCACTGGTTTGCCGTCCGCACCGATTTGGGGCAGAAGTTGGCCACGCCACAGGTTGTCACGCTGAAATAAAACGCGGTCCCCCGGTTTAAGGGAGGCGGAGTTTACACGGTCCAAGGTGCGCCAGGCCGTCTGCGGTGTGCGTCCGTCGGCTTGGTCGCTACCAGCAGAACTGCTGACATAATATGTGGTGTTAGTCGGAGAATTAGCCTGCTCGGCTATACAAGAAGTATTTGGGAGAAGGGAAAGCGCACCCAAGATCAGCAGAACGGGGAGTTTTTTAAAGTGCGCCAATGGATTTGTGGCCATCATTTTACTGCTTGGCTGGCTCGCAGATTTGCCGATAGGTGCCGAGTGCGAGCAGCGGCCAGGCGTTGCGATACATGTCATATTTTAGATAAAAAACTTTTGGGAAACCGGTGCCGGTCGTCTCAGCTTCGGTCCACGAACCGTCGGCGTTTTGCGTGCGGCAGAGATATTCGATGCCGCGCTTGAGTACGGGATTTTCGGGGTCGCCAAAGGCGCATAGCCCCATGACGGCCCAGGCGGTTTGCGACGCGGTGCTCGGTCCCTGACCTTTGAAAACCGGATCGTCGTAGGTGTTGCAGCGTTCGCCCCAGCCACCGTCGGCGAGTTGGACGCTTTCCAGCCACGCTTTGCCGCGTTGGAGCCAGTCTTCATTCATGTTCAGGTTCAGCGCTCGCATCCCGCGCAAGACCTGCCAGGTGCCGTAGATGTAATTCACCCCCCACCGGCCATACCACGAGCCGTCTTCCTCCTGTTGGCGGCGGACGTAGTCAATGGCGTCTTGAATCTGCGGATTGGCATTGCCCCATTTTTCGTAGCCGAGCAATTCCAGAATGCGCGCCGTGATATCGGCGCACTCGGGATCGAGCATGGCGTTGTGGTCGGCGAAGGGAACTTTTTCGAGAATATTCTTGGTGCAATCTTTGTCGAATGCCGCCCAGCCGCCGTCTTTGCACTGGAAAGTCATCATCCATTTCAATCCGCGCTGGAAACATTCGTCGCGTTTCGCGGGATTGTCCGTGGGAATCAATCGCAGCGCGAGTAGCACCATGGCGGTGTCGTCCACGTCGGGATTCCATTTATTGGCGTATTCAAACACCCAGCCGCTTGGCTCCACCTTCGCCGGATTTTTGTGGATCCAGTCGCCGGCGAAGCGGATTTCCTTTTCCATCAGCCACTCAGCGGCGCGCTTCAGCTTCGGATGATTAGCCGGAACACCGGATTCGCGCAGGCAGATGGCGACTATGGCCGTGTCCCACACCGGCGAGAAGCATGGTTCGATACGCACGCTGTCGGCGGTTTCATGCTGGAGTCGTTCAAACTCGCGAATTTCACGTTGCAAGATGGGGTTGTCATCCTTATAGCCGAGTGCTTTTAGTGCGATGATGGAATTCAGCATCGCCGGAAAAATCGCCGCGAGGCCGTCGCTGCCCTCGAAGCGTTCGAGCATCCACTGTTCGCAGCGCTTGAGCGCGGTCTTGCGGAACGGATGAATGCTGTGTTCGGCAAACCATTCCGCCAGCTTGTGCAGCCGGTCGAGCCAGAGGAAGAAGTTTCTAAGCGAAATCTTTTCCGGGTCGGGCGCAAGCGCGAGGTCGCGTTCGTGGATGCCTTCAGGATAAAGCTCGTCAAGCGTGACGCTCACTGGGCGGGTTGGCTTGAAATGATTGATGATGGCCAGCGGCACCAGCATCCCGCGCGACCAGTTGCTCATGTCCCAGAAGTTCACATGGAACCATTTGCCGATAAGCAGCACTTCGCACGGAATGGTCGGGACGTATTCCCACGGATAGAGCCCAATGAGTGCAAGGTAGAGCTTGGAAAATGTATTCATGCGCGGCACCCCGCCGAAATGCAGCGCCACTTCGCGCGCTTTCAACATGCGCGGGTCTTTCACCGAAACGCCGGCAAGTTTAAGCGCGAGATACGCCTTGATGGTGGCGTTCACCTCCGACGGCCCGCCGTGGTAGATGTTCCAGCCGCCGTCTGGCAACTGCATGAAGAAGATGTGATTGACGGCCTTGCGTTGCCATTCCTTGTCCACTTTTCCATTCCAATGGTGGTAGGCAATCGTGTCAGAAACGAGCGTGGAATCTACCATTAACTCGCCGACCCAAAAACCTTCCGGTTTTTGTTCGGACAAAAGGAAATCTTGCGACCGTTTCAAAGCGGTCTGCAATTCAGCGGCGAATTTGTCTGGCATGCGGTTGGCGGGAGATGACGTCTCCGGCTGAACCCTTGAATCACTTTCAGTCAACACGCGGATACTCTGCGGATTTGTGGAAAAACTGTAAAGTGTTTTGCGGGTGAGTCGAAACAGTTGGCGAGTCTGGCTATGCAACAACAACTCCCCAAGCGATCAGGAAGAAGCCAAGGCCATTCCAGCCTAAAGCCTCTAAAGTGGAACAGAAGTGGAACAGAGTAAAATTCAGGACTAAAAAATCAGCCTGTTTTCCACGCCTTAAAAGTAAAAAGCCCTTGATAAATCAAGGGCTTTAAGAGGTGGTGGCAGGAGCCGGAATTGAACCGGCGATTCAATCCCATCAATTCCGCGCTCGATATAAAAATCAATAGAATCGCGTTTAGTCCTTTGTTTCCAATGCTTTTGAGAGTTTTACTGAAAACCGACAAAACCATCTTGACCGCCGCGTGTGTTATGCATATATTATACACAAACACGGCGTTCAACGCAAAGTTCAATTCCACAATCAACCCCACAACCACTTATGGCCAGCATATCAAAACTTCCCCGCCGACGATTTTGGTTCGCGTTTTATCGTGACGCAACCGGCCGGCAACATTGCAAATCTACCAAACTGGAGCACTCCCCCACGGCGGCCAGCCCCAAGGAGCGCACTGAATTGGTCGGGAAAAACAAACGGCTGGCGACCGAGATCGCCCTGCGTCTGGAGGAGGCGGAGCGCGGCAATTCGGTTGAATCGCACCTGCGCAAGGTGCTGGGCGAAATTTCCCAACGCGTCAACAAACAGCGCCTGGAGTTCGCGGTGACGCGCAAGTTCCTGAATGACTGGCTGGGGCGGGTGGACCGCACCAAGTCAACCGCCACCGCCATCCGCTATCGCGGGACCATTAATAAATTTCTGGAAAGTCTGGGCCCCAAGGCGGAGGCGACGCTGGCGGACATCACGCCGCAGGATGTGCAGAAGTTTGTAACCGAGCGGCTTAAAGGCGGGCGGAATGCCACGACGGTCATGGTGGACATGAAGACGTTAAACTCTCCCTTCTCGCTGGCGCTGCGTCAGGGGTTGGTGTTGTCGAATCCTGTGCCGGCGGCGGATATGCCCCGAGCGGAGAAGGAAAGTCGGGAGCCATTCACCTGGGAACAGGTTTCGAAGCTGGTCAAAAATGCCGAGGGCAACTGGAAAACCGCCATCTTGTTGGGGGCTTACACCGGCCAGCGTTTGGGCGATTGCGTCTCGATGACTTGGGATGCGGTGGATTTTAAAGAGCATGTGCTGCGTTTCCGACCGCAAAAGACCCGGCATCTCAAACGGGATTTGGTGCTGCCGCTGCACCCGGATTTGGAACAGCATTTGAAAACCTTGCGCGCCCACAAGGGCGAACCCTTGTGCCCGAAACTGAGCAAAACCAAGATTGGCGGACGGTCCGGCCTGTCGCGAAAATTTCAAGAGATCATGGCGAAGGCGTTAATCGAAAAGAATTTTATCAAAGCGGAGGGTGACGAGGGACGCCTGTTTAACAAACTGAGTTTTCACAGCCTGCGCCATACTTATGTCAGCCAGATGGCGAATGCGGGGATTGCACCGGATGTGCGCAAACTGCTCTCGGGTCATTCCGACGACCGGAGTCATGCGGTTTACACGCACAC
>CAIOIC010000081.1 GCA_903858275.1 uncultured Verrucomicrobia subdivision 3 bacterium
CCGGAAAAACCGGACCAGAAGGAATTGGAATTCCGACGCAAGCCGGTGGCGTTTAACGGCGAGCAGGCCTTCACCGCCATGCTGCTGGCGCTGCAAAATCCGCAGCCGCTCAAGGCATATTTCCTGCAAGGCCACGGCGAAGGCTCGCTCACCGACAACGGAAATTTCGGCTTCCTGAAATTTGGCTCCCTGCTCGCGCAGAATTACATCAGCGTGACCAATCTGGAATTGTTCGGCGAAAGCAGCGTGCCGCCGGACTGCCATCTGCTCATCATCGCCGCCCCCGGCAAGCCGCTGTCCGAATCTGAACTGCAAAAAATCGAGAAGTATCTGGTGGAAGGCGGACGCCTGCTGGCGTTATTTAACTTTGCCTCCGTCGAGCGGCCCACCGGTCTGGAACCCATCCTGCGGCAGTGGGGCGTCAACGTCGCCGCCGACTTCGTCAAGGACCGCACCCACACCATCACCGGCGATGATCTGGCCGTCCGGAAATTCAGCTCGCATCCCGTCGTCAATCCGCTCACGCAACTTTCCCTGCAGATGGTACGTCCGCGTCCCGTCGCCAAAATCAATTTGTCCAGTTCGCCCGCCAATCTTCCGCAGGTGGATGAACTGGCTTTCTCCGGCGAAACCTCCACGCTCGCAAGCAATCCTGCCGAACGGCCGCAAAGTTATCCACTCCTCGTCGCCGCCGAACAAAAGCCCGTTGCCGGCGTCATCCGTCCGCGCGGCAACACGCGCATCCTCGTGGCGGGCGACTCGGTGTTCCTCGGAAATTATTACATCGAGGGCGGCGGCAACCGCGATTTCGTGAGCTACGCCGCCAACTGGCTGCTCGACCGGCCGCAGTTGCTGGAAGGCATCGGCCCCCGGCCCGTCACGGAATTCCGCTTACTCCTTTCCCGCCAGCAGCACCAGCAACTGCGCTGGCTGTTGCTCGGCGCGCTGCCCGGCGGCGTGTTGTTTTTTGGCTGGCTGGTCTGGCTCGTCCGCAGAAAATGAAATCCAAAACCACCGTCATCTGGCTCGTGCTCGCCGTCTCGCTAGCGGGATTCATCTGGATTTTTGAACACCACTTCCAGTCCGCCGCGCCGGCGGCGTCCGGCCTACTGTCCAGCCTCCGCGCCGCGACCATCACCAGCCTGCAAGTCATCCCCGCCGGCACGCGGGAAATCAGCGCCCTCCGCACCAATGGCGTCTGGCAATTGGAAAAACCGGTGGCTTATCCCGCACAGGCCGCCGCCATCGAATCGCTGCTTGCCACGCTGGAAAAACTTTCGCCCGCGCTCCGCCTCACCGCCGGCGAGCTGCGCGGACGCAAAAACTCCGATGCCGAATTTGGCTTTGAAAACCCGCGCTTTTCCATCGTCGCCGAGGCGGGCGAGCAGCGCTGGCAATTGCTCGTCGGCAATTCCACCGCGCCAGGGGATCAGGTTTATGTGCGCGTCGTGGGCGTGGACGGCGTGTTCATCACCGACACGGCCTGGCTTCCGCAACTGCCCCGCTCCGCCAACGAATGGCGCGACACCGCGCTGCTGGCGGCGGCGACGGATTGCGACTGGATCGTCATCACCAACGGCACCAAGTCCATCGAACTCCGGCGCGATGCGACGAATCATCTCTGGCGCATGACGCGGCCGCTGCTGGCCCGCGCCGACGGCGCGCGCATCACCGCCGCGCTGCAGCAATTGCGCACGGCCCGGGTGACGCAGTTTGTCTCCGACGACGCCAAGGCCGACCTGACGGCTTATGGATTGCAGCCCGCCGAACTGGACGTTTGGATCGGCCACGGCACCAATCGGTTGGCCGCCGTTCACGCCGGCAAAAGCTCCCCGGAAAATCCGGACCGTATTTTTGCGCGCCGCGAAGGCTGGAACGCCGTGGTGGCGCTCGCCAAAAGCACCTTCTCGGCGTGGCGCGGGACGGTGAATGATTTTCGAGATGCACATCTGCTGGAATTTTCCACGCCCGCAGCGGAAATTGAAGTGCGCGGCGAAAACAGCTTCATCCTCCGGCAGCGCGGTTCAAACGACTGGGCGCTGGTCGGCGAAAAGTTTCCCGCCGACGCCGACAGCGTACAGACGCTGCTCAAGTCACTGGCCGGATTTCGCACGGTTGAATTCGTAAAAGATTTGAACACCGGCGCGGATTTGAAAGGCTTCGGCCTCACCACGCCGGCGCGGCAAATCATCCTGCGCGCCACGCCGGGCGTCACGAACAGTGTCATCGCGCAACTGTTGTTCGGCGCGAGCGAGACGAACCGGATTTTTGTGAAGCGGGCGGACGAGGAGTATGTCTATGCGCTGGCGCTGGAGGATTTCAACCGGTTGCCGGAAAACGGCTGGGAATTCCGCGACCGGCGCGTATGGAATTTCAGCACGAACGACGTGGCGCAACTCACCATCCGCCAGAACGCCAAAATCCGGCAGCTCGCCCGCGACACCGACGGGAAGTGGTCGCTGGCAAGCGGTTCGCAGGGCGTGTTCGACGGACGCTGGATGGAGATGATCGTCCGGCAGTTCGGGGAGATGACCGCCGCCGGCTGGGTGGCGCGGAATGTCACCGCGCCGGAAAAAATCGGCATCCCGCCGGAAGCGTTTCAAGTGGCGATTGAATTGAAGAATAGGAAAAAATTCACGGTGGATTTTGGCACGGAACTGCCATCGCAGGCCGGACTGGCCGCAGTGACTTTGGATGGCGAGCGCTGGGCGTTTGTCTGTCCCGCCTCGCTTTATCAATTTGCCAAGCTGTATCTGGTGATTCCGCCCAACGCTCCGTGATATGCCCGGATTCTGGCGCAAATGTCGCATCACGTTCCGCTGGTTCCGCTTTGCGGTCTGGCTGGTCGTGCTCGCCGCCCTTGCCACGCTGCTCTGGCTCAACCGCGTCGGCCTGCCGTCTTTCTTGAAGACGGACCTCGTCGCCACCCTGCACGAACGCGGCGTGGCGCTTGAATTTTCCCGGATGCGCCTGCACCTCGTTCATGGCGTAGTCACGGAAAATGTCCACATCGGCCAGCCAAAATCTGAAAAAAGCCCGGCGCTCTCGGCGCGCGAGGTGCAATTGCGACTGAATATTCCCGCGTTGCTCCACCGCCGCTTTCAAGTGGACGGTCTAGTGTTGCGCGATGGAAAACTCACGCTGCCGCAATCGCCGACAAACCGGCTATCACTGACGAATCTTCAGGCGGAACTGCGGTTTTCCACAAACGATACCTGGTCGCTGGATAACTTTAGCGCCCATTTCCGCGGCGTGCGGATTCTGTTTTCCGGCGAAGTGACGCATGCGACGGAAGTCCGCCATTGGGATTGGAAAAAGTTGTCCAGCTCTGCCACCAGTGCTTCCAGCACTTCCGGCGGGACCGGCGACGGGCTGCGGAATTTTTCCAACACTCTGGCCGCAATTAAATTTGGCAGGGAGTCGCAGTTGACACTCCACCTGACCGGCGACGGGAACGATGTGAATTCGTTTGCCTTGCGCGGCGAGCTGGCGCTCACCAACACGGTGGCGCGCGGCTGGTCCGTTGACCGGCTGCGGACACATTTTTCATATTCCAACCATGTCTGGCGCGTGCCGGATTTAGACCTGATGCAGGCGCGGACACGACTGCGGCTGGCGGGCGAGGTGGATATGGCCACAAAAGATTTTCACGGGCGGGCCGGCGGATCAATGGACGCGGCGAGCGTACGGCCGTTTTTGACGACGAGCAATGAGGTGCGGGGGTTCCAGCATTTGAGTTTTCACGATCCGCTGACTTTGACGCTGGAGGCCGCGGGTAATCTGACAAATTTCCACCAGCTCGCGGCGGGCGGGAGGCTGGGGCTGAAGAATTTTGCGATCCGTGAACAGACGGTGGACACGCTGGCGGCGGATTTCACCTATTCGAATCTGACGGCGGAATTTTTTCATCCACAAATTACGCGGGCGAACGGCGCGCAAACTTTTGCGGTGGAAAAACTCACGTTGGATATCGCCGGACAGAAATTAATTTTTGCCGGCGGCGCGGGAAATGTGGATCCTGCCGTGGTGGGACGGGCCATCGGGCCGAAGACCGCCGTCGCGATGGCGCCGTATCAGTTTTTAGCCATCCCCACGGCGCAGGTGAATGGCATCGTGCCGTTGCGACATGATGCGGAGGGCGAACTGGTCATCACGGAAGCGGATATGCGTTTTGATATTATCGGCGACACGCCATTCCGCTGGCGGAGATTTGAGACGCCGCGTATCCGGGGCACGATTCACTGGCTGGGGAATTATCTAATTTTAACCAACGCGGTGGCGGAGACCTACGGCGGCACCACGCGCGGTTGGGGAAAGTTTGATTTGAAAACGCCGGGCGCGGGCACGGAGTTCAGTTTTTTCATGAGCGGCACGAACGCCGACTTGCACCGGATGGGACTGGCACTGTGGTCGCCGACGAACATGCTGGAGGGGGTGTTGTCCGGCGAAATCATGGTGACCAGCGCCAATTCGGATGACTGGCGGACGTGGAACGGTTTTGGCGCGCTAAAGATGCGGGAGGGCTTGCTGTGGAACGTGCCGATTTTCGGACTGATTTCACCGTTGCTGAACAAGCTGACGCCGGGCTGGGGCAACAACCGGGCGACGGAGGCGGCGGGACAATTCACGATGACCAACGGCGTGATCTACACCGACTCGCTGAAAATCCACACCGCCCTGGCGCAACTGGCATACTTTGGCACGGTGGACCTAGCGGAAAATGTGAACGCGCGGGTAACGGCGCAGTTGATGCGCTCCACGCCACTGTTCGGCTCGCTGTTCAGCACGGTGTTGTGGCCGGTGAGCAAGGCTTTTGAATGCAAGGTGACCGGCACGCTGGGGCAGCCCAAGCCGACACCGATTTATATTCCAAAACTGCTGCTGATGCCGCTACATCCGATTCAAAGCCTGGAGGAACTGCTGCCTTCGTCGGAAAAACCGAAGGGGTAAAAACCGCGCCCGGTCATTTTCCACCGGAAAGAATTTTATCGCGGGCGGCGGTGTAATCCTGCTCGGACATTTTGCCAGCCGAGTAGCTATTGAGCAGCGCATCCAGATTTTTCTGCTGGGCGGAGCTGACGGCCTTTGGCGCGGCGGTCACAGCGGGTGGA
>CAIOIC010000082.1 GCA_903858275.1 uncultured Verrucomicrobia subdivision 3 bacterium
AATTCGCGGTAGGCGTCGTAATGCGGTTTGCAGAGAACGCCATTGGGGCAAAGCCGCTTGGCCTCGAAGCAGGCGGTGCCAGTCTTGATGCCGTATTTTTTGGCAAGCCGGTTGGCGGCAATGACGATGCCATCGCCGCGTCGGCCGCCGCCAACCCAGACGGGCCGGCCTTCCAGCTTGGAATCGAGCGCGATTTCGCAACTGGCGAAGAAAGAATCTCCGTCAATGTGCAATATGCGGTTGAGGCGAGAGGTCATAAGGCGACGATGATCATGGGAGGCCGTGCTTACTGGCGGTGGCGTCTGACGACCACTTGGAGACCAATGCCTGCGCGACGGATGTCAACTCCGGTATCAGCGGGCCATGATGGCAGCAAGCGACAGGAGTAATCTGGCTCCGACCCCAGCGTGCGCCGGCGATGCTGCCGACCAGCACGGGACAATAATTGGAAGGACCAGCAAAGGCGATTGACCGCTCCAATGCTTCCGAAAAATCGGCGGCGTCATTCACGAAATGCACCGCCGCCGCAAGCGCATCTGTGGCAAAACCGGAGCGCGATAATTCAGAAAACGGCTGTGGCGTGAGGGCCTGACAGGTTTCCGGATGGCGAGCGACCGCCGCAACCGCAAGTGCAACTGGCCAGGGTTCGCCGCGGATCAACGCACGGCACAGGCAGGTGACAGCTGATGCGGCATCTCCTGCCAGCGGATGCTGATGTGTTAAACGAGCTTCAGCCATGGCCAATTGCCCCAAGCCGGCATCCGGAAGCAAGCTGCACATCGCTAGCGGCGCACACCGATGCGCCGGATTACAACCGGCGGTCAGGCCGCCAGCTTCAGCATCAGCCTGTCTGGCCGCCTGTTCAAATGATATCCCTCTATCGACCAAAAATAGCACACGGTCGGTGATTGGACCGGTATCGAATCCGCCCGCCCGCCACCATTGGAGATAAAGCAAGCCAGCGTCGGCGACTTCAAAGCCATCACGGCGGTTCAGGCAGGTCGCCAACTGGAAAGCCATGCGGGTCGGGCCGCCGATGCGATCGCCTGCCGCCAATCCGAGGAGCGTGCCTATGATGCGGTCTTTAAGATGATGCATGGCTGTGCGGGGCGCTCCTGACGGGGGGATGGATTGTCTCCACAACAGAGTCGCTGGCTAACGGCCATTTTATCTCGTAGACGGCATCCGTCCATGACGAGTTGTTCACATCGCGGGTTGAAGGCGGGAGGCTAACAGAGGCTTGCGAGTGCGATAGGGAGATTGGGCTTCCCGGTGGAAGTGGGTGAACACGATTTCGTGAGCGAACAGCGTGGACCATTCAAAGGCGGCGGCACGGTCATCATCGGTTCCACCCAAAAGCTCGTGCTGTCCGTTGGGAAGTTTAACGAGCTTGGCTCGACCAAATTGTTGGACCAATTGTTGCCGACGGCGTTGGGGAATCAGATTTTTCAGTTTCATACGCCATCACTTTACGAGAGGGGATGGGACATTGGCGGTCCAAGCCAAAAGAAATTCGTTTTTCGATTTCACGGCATTCGCTTCAGGTGCAGAAACTGAAAAATGGATTATATTGGTTTGGCTCTGATAGCCGGCCAATCTGTGCAGTTGGTTCCTCCAGTGTTCAGGTTTTCCCTCGTTGTCAGGGCCATGTTTTGTCGCTTATTTGCTTTTTCACGATTTTCACGGCTTCACTCTCAACTTTTCGGCGGTGGCGAGTTTACACATGCAACGCTTCCGGCAGCGTCTTGAAAAACGCTGCAGCCTGGGGAGAATTATCCTGCCGCCGGCAAAGCGCACATAGAAACGACGTGCCCGGGAAGGCTATCATCCTTCCTCGCCATCCAATTCCGC
>CAIOIC010000083.1 GCA_903858275.1 uncultured Verrucomicrobia subdivision 3 bacterium
AAGGCGCGGTCACGCGGTAGAAGCGCTGGCTGCTGTCTCCGGGCGGGTTGGTGAAGTTGTATTGGCCGGAACCATTGTTGGTGAGCGTGGCGAGCAGCGTCCAGTTGGTGAAGGGCAACATCATGTTGGTGGCGGACCAGACGGAGAACGTGGCCCCCTGATTGTTGGTGAAACCAAACCGGAGCGAGCCGTTGCCCAGCAGGGTGCAATTGTTCAGGACCGGCGGCAGGACGGCGGGCTGGGTGACGGCAATATTTTTCCCCAGCAAGGTGATGTAGCCCGTGCGGTTGGTGGTGTAATTGGCGGTAAAGGCATAACTCACCACGCTGTTGGTTACGCCGGTGATGGTCAACCACGGCGAATCGTTGGTTGGCCCGAATGGATCAGATAATTTGATCGTGGAGGGAAACACTGCCGGTAATGTATCAACGCCAGCTAACGCTCCTTCCACTTTAGCAGTGGTATCCACAAAGGCATGGGGCAGTTCTTTAATCACGTTGTTGCCAGTGTCGGCAATATAAACATTGCCTGAACCGTCCACCGCCACGCCATTGGGTTTATTTAATCCCGCAGACAATATGGTGGCAATGGTATTGCTGGCGGCAATCCACTTCTTGACGGCTGCATTGCCGCCGCTGCCAATGTAGACATTACCGCCACCGTCCACCGCCACACCCCAAGGAAAAACCAAACCTGCGGACACCAGTGTGGTGACGGCGCTGTTGACCGCCGTCCATTTCTTAATTGTGACGCCAGAGTTGCAATAGACGTTTCCCGCAACATCCACCGCCACGCCATAGGGACGATTCAATGATGTAATTGAATTGGAGGCCAGCAGCGTGACAGTGTTGCTGTTGGCCGCCGACCACACCTTGATCGCGTTGTTGAAAGTGTCGGCGATATAAACATTGCCCTCACCGTCCACCGCCACGCCATAGGGACGATTCAACGATGTAATTGCATTGGATGCCAGCAGCGTGGTGACAGTGCTGTCGGCCGCCGTCCATTTCTTAATCGCGTTGTTGGTGGTATCTGCGATGTAGATATTGCCCGCGCCGTCCACCGCCACGCCACGGGGACCATTTAATCCCGAGGAGACCAGCGTGGTGACAGCGTTATCGGCTACCGTCCACTTCTTGATTGCGTTGTTGCCGGTATCGGCAAAGTAAACATTGCCCACACCGTCCACCGCCACACCATAGGGTGTATTTAAAGAGGTGATGGCATTCGATGATACCAACGTGGTGGCACTGGTAACGGGGATGTAAGCGGAACCAGCCTGATTGATGGTGACCGTCTTTCCAGCGATGGTTAGCGTGCCCGTGCGCGTCGCGCCGGCATTGGCGTCAAAGGTGAAAATCACATTGGTGCTGCCCGTGCCGCTTTGATTGGCCACACTCAAATGCAGCCAAGAGTCATTCGCAGTGGCCGTCCAAGGACTATTTGCCGCGAGCGCCACGCTATCACTGCCCGCCGTGGCACCTACCAAGAGATTAGAGGTTCCCAATGAAACATAACTGGGGGGGCCCGGTTGAATGACGATCATGCTTTTATTCAAAACCAGGATATGAGCCATGCGGTTTGCAAAGTTGTTAGTAGTGATGGCAAAACTCACCACGCCGTTGGTGACCCCGGTGATGGCCAGCCATGATGCATCACTGGTTAGAGCGAGTGGCCCGACAAAATTGGCTGTGCTTGGTAAAACCGCAGGCAGTGAATCGCTGCCACCAGCCGCCGGTTCCGTTTGGGTTACCGGATCCACAAAGGCATGAAAAATTCCTTTGATTGCGGAGTTGACGGTGTCGGCGATATAAACATTACCCGCGCCGTCCACCGCCACGCCAGAGGGCTGTGACAATCCCGAGGACAACAGCGTGGTGACGGCGTTGCTGGCGGCCGTCCATTTCTTGATCGTGTTGCCGTCGGCAGTGTAGACATTGCCCGCGCCGTCCACGGCCACGCCACGGGGAGAACTTATTCCCGTGGACACCAACGTCATTACATTGCTGCTGGCTGCCGTCCATTTCTTGATGGTATTATTCCAGCTATCGACGAAGTAAACATTACCCACAAAATCCACCGCCACACCGTTCGGAAATAACAATGAAGAATAATATAATGTGGTTACATTACTGTTGGCCGAAGTCCACTTCTTGACCGCATGGTTTCCAGTGTCGGAGAAAAAGATATTGCCCGCGCTGTCCACGGCCACGCTGGAGGGAGAACTTATACCCGAGGACACCAACGTGGTGACGTTGCTGTCGGCCACCGTCCACTTCTTTATCGTATTGTTACCGGAGTCGGCGAAGTAGAGATTGCCCACACTATCCATCGCCACGCCACGGGGTGTAGAAAGCCCAGATGATACCAGCGTAGTGAAGGCATTATTGGTCGCTGTCCATTTCTTTATCGAAACGGGATTGAAATTATCATTGAAATAGACATTACCCACACCGTCCAGCGCCACATCATTGGGAGAAATTGTTCCTGTTCCCGAGGGACCTAATATGGCAACTAGATTGGCGTCCACATAAGTGGAACCAGCCTGCTTAACGGTGACGGTTTGGCCCGCAATGGTGAGCGTGCCGGTGCGTGTCGCACCGGGATTGGCGTCAAAGGTGAATATCACATTCGTGCTGACCGTGCCGCTTTGATAGCCCGTGCTCAAATGCAGCCAGGTGGCATTGGTCGTGGCCGTCCAACTGTTGGTCGCCCAAAGCACCACGCTGTCACTACCGGCGGTCGGCCCTTCGTAAAGATTGGTGGTGCCCAAGGAATAAGTTTGCGCCCAAACCGCCGGAGCCAGCAGGAATAATAAGCCGAGAACAACCGTACAAATCGGAAAGCGTTTTAAGGTCATAAATTTCCGTTCAAGTTTTCTCGGTTTGAATCTGTCGGCAGCAGCCGACGCGGGCCGGCTCCAAATAATTTTCCTGCAGTCAAATTTTGAATGTGCGGACTCACGTCCGCTGCCACCGGCAATTTCATAGGCCGACAGGAATTGACTTGAAAAACCGGAAAAGATTGCCGGACGCCACTCGTCCGTCCGTCAGGACGGCGTGCCGCAACCGGCGTGCCGCAACCGGCGAGCCAAAGCCGGAGCCAAGGAGGTTTTAGTGATGCCCATAACTTTATCCCGTGGAGCGGACAGATAAAAGCAGGGTTGATAATGGCTGTCAAGGTGGCAGTAAGGTCCTAATTTCGGAGCGCGGTCCGGTGAGCCGCCGCCCGTTGCCCAGCAAATCCAGCCGCTGCGGGTCATAGACCCGCGCGCCCCGGACAAGGCGGAAACTTGAGACCGGAGACCGGAATTAAACCGCCAAGACGCCAAGGGCACCAAGGGGGCGCGGGCATGGAGCTTGGAGCTTGGAGCGGAGGGGAGAAGGGGTCCGCAGGCAATTAAATCAGACCGGCAGGTGGCGCTTCAATTCCGCCATGGTCTCGCGCTGGCGCTGCTGGACAAACGCGCGCCCCTTGGCGGCCTTGGCCTTCGCCGCCGCCGGGTCTTTGGCCATGGCCAGCACGGCGGGAACGAGCCGCTTGATTTCTTCCTCGTTGTCGAAGTCGAACAGCCAGTCGCCCAGCCCGATGTCACGCCACATGATGCCCTTGCTGGTCTGCTCCGCCCAGCGACAGACGATGGCCGGAATGCCGTTGCCGATGCACATGATGGGCGAGTGCATCTCGTGGCCGAACAAGCCCGCGCTGCGGCGGTAGGTGCTGAGCGCCTCGGCCGTGAGCCAGTAGTTTTCGCGCCACGCGCAGCGCGCCCGCACGTCGGCGGGAAGTTTCTCAAACAGCATCTCTTTGCCCACCGCCATCTGCGTCGCGTCCTCGGGACAGAGCAGGATCTTGAGATCGGTCGCTTTCACCACCGCGATGATGGCCTCGCGCAGCGGCGCGCAGTCGTGTTCCTTCATGGCTTCGTTGCGGGCATGTTTCACCGGATCAAGGGCCGCTTTTTTTTCCGGCAGCGTCCAGTAAGGCGTGTAGCGCAGGCGCGGGATGCAGCAGAGGAATTTTCCGGCTTCAAGCCCGTGCGCCTGAAGGAAGGCGTCCGCCTTCGCGTCGTCGCGCAGGTCGGTGGCAAACGCGCCGTCGGGACCGAACTCCATCACCAGGCAGGTGCAGCCGCGTTTCCTGGCGATGCCGAGGGAAACGGAGTCGCGAAAAAAAACAAACTTCGCGCCGCTGAGCACGGCCACGGTCTTGGCAATCGCGGAGTCCGGCGCGGGGGCGGTCGCGACAGAGTCTTTGATCGGCAGCGTGATACCATAGATGCCGTAGGGCTTGCCAGTTTCTTTCGCCCACTGCGCCACGTCATTCTGCGCGACCAGCGAAGGCCCCGAGCCGTGCAGGAGGAAGTCGCACTCGGCGAACGCGGCTTTTTTCGCGACGGCGTCCGAAATAATGATGAGTTTGGGAAAGCGCGCGCGCAGCATCGCCTCAACGCCGTTGTCCACCTTGCTCGGCCACAGGCGAACTTCGGCCTCGGGCAAATGCCGCTCCAGAATGGCGAGCACGCCCGGCGTGTGGGCGATGTCGCCGATATTCACCGTCTGCCACGAGGAGCGCAGCAGGATGCGGGGCGGCCGGGCCGCGGCGGCGCCCACGGAAGCGCCCACCGCCGCCAGAAGGGTGGTGCCTAAAAATTGCCGACGAGTGAGGGTGGTGGTTGTATTCATAAATTTATTTTGACCGGATGATTTTCAGCCGCGTGACGATCTGCTGGGGCAAATCGGCTTCGGCAGACAAGGAAAGCATCGGCGCGGGTTCCAGTTTTCCATATCCGGCCGAGAACCAGCCGCCCAGCGGATCTTTTTCACCGCGAATCAATTTATACTGAAGCGGCAGCGCGCTGGTCGAATTGATTTCCAAACTGGTGCGGGACATCGCAATCGTCGCCTTTGCCGAAGCGGCGGTGACTTTGGCCTGCGGATCGCATTGCCAGCGCAGTTCCAGCCGGTGCCGGCCGGAGCCTTCGAAGCGGTCGCGGATTTCAAATTCATCCTGAGCCGGAAGCCAGGTCACCGTGCGGGAATGGCGGACGGCAATCTTCCCTTTTTCACCAAAGCCGCAGGCATAAACGCCGGAAGCGGAAACGGCATTGCCGGCGTCACTCCAGCGGTAATCCCCGGCGCGGCTGTTCGGCCCGCGGGCGGAACCGGGGGCCGAGGCAATCTGCCCCTGCCCCTCCACCAAAGCGACGTTGTGGGCGGCGGACGAATGCAGATATTGCGCCATTTTCGCCTCTTCGCCGGCGCTGGAATAACTGTAAAAGCCGGTATCCGCCAGCAGCCATTCGCCATTGGCGAACAACTGCACACCCAGCTGGGCGAGGTCGTGATGTCCGCTGCCGCGCGGGCCGGGCTCAAAGAACATCCAGGTCGCGCGATCATCCCAGCCCGAGCGGAACACCGCATGCCCCGCCCACGGGAAGAGGAGATTTTTTTGCGATGGCGTCCGGCCTTCGCGCCCGCCGGAGGCAACAAAGGCGACTTCCGGATCCTGCGCCACCTCATTCATCTTAAGCAACGCCGACCGCACCGAACCGCCGCCTTTGGCAATGCGCGGCGTCCGGCCCAGCGGGTCGGTAATCAACGCGAAGTAACGCGCTCCACGCACGACCGCCGTTTTGATTTCCTCCGGCACGGAATGCTGCTGGCGCCGGCCGTTTTCCACCAACTCCAGCAATCCCAAAAGCGAGCCGGTCGCATAATTCGGCGAGCATTCCGCCATGGAACCATCGGGGTAAGCCTGCATCCGGGCCACCTTGCCCAGTCGCTGCCAGCCGACGGTCTCCGCCTGCGCCGAGCCGGCAAAGTCCGGATACCACCAGTTCAAATGCACCAGCGCCCCGGCCACCGAAGTGTATTGGTTGGCGGTTCCCCAGCGCTCGTGGTTCAGCAACAACAGACGGTGGTCGCGCGCCAGGCTGTGCAACAGCAGCGCGACGTTTTCGTTGTTCATCTGCGGGGCATCCCATAAATACTGGAAAAATTCCGTCCACACCTTCACCCGCGTATCGGCCGAAAGCGACGTCCAGGGGCCATCGCCGTAGGTTTTGAAAGGACCTTCCGAGGTTGCCGGCACACCGGCCTCCAAGGAACGCGGCGTGCCCCACTTCAATCCCGGCGTGAGCAACGGCGTCCGGCGCACCCAATCGGTCAGAATCGCGATGGCTTCACCGCTGTAACGCGGGTCCCGGGTGCTGCGCCACGCCGCCGCCAGCGGCTTGGCCCAGTAGTGCCGGGAAAGATGCGTGGGCCATTGCCAATCTTCCTTGGGGGCGCGATACCAGTCAATTTGCGCGCCAAGATCCTGCTCCGGGTAACCGGACAGCAGGGAGACCCGGTGAGCCAGCAGCGCCTTGAGCTTGTTTTGATCCTTTGCTGCCTTGGCGGCCTCCGCTGCCAATTCCGGCGCCGTCAAAGGCCCCCGCCCCTCGGCCAGCGGACGCAGAAACCATTCCGCGAGTTCGTGACCGCCGGGAGTAAGACGCTGAAAGTTCGGCCCCCACTTCGCCCTGGCGGCGGGAGACAAATCATCCAAAAAGAGCGTGATTATGGACGGAGAAGATTTCGCAGGGACATCCGCAGCCATTCCGGAATGAGCCGTCAGAGCGGCGATGGCAACCAAAAAAAGTCGGGTGATGATTTTGTTCATTGATAACGCTTGAGTTGAATGGGTTTTTGGCCGTCCGGCTTGGGCATCCAGAAATCCTTGTAGGTGAGGCCGCAGGCCTGAATGACTTCTAGCCCATACTCAGCGCGCCCTAAATTAGCGTCGATGTTATTGACGCCAAGACTGAATTTGAGTCCCGCCTGTTTGGCGAGTTTAATGAAAGCGAGACTAGGCAACCGATAGCGGCTGTTGATTTCAATCGCCACGCCGTTTCGCTTGGCCGCGTCAACAACCCGCTGCATGCGCTCCGGCGTCCACAGCGCATCGTATTCCGCGGCGATGACCGCGGGCAGAAACGTCGGGTTCACATAAATATCAACCGGCTCCTCGTCCAGAATCTTCACCGCCGTGGCCACGAGATGTTCCATGAACGCCTGCTGATCAGGAATCTCCACCTCCTCCTTGATCCAGAGCCGGGTGCGTTGACCGCGATGATCGAAGATGGTCATGCTATCGGTGAACACATAATCAAATCGCGCCACCGCCGCCGGAGAAAAAAGCTTGGGCCATTCCCTGCCCTCGGCCTGCATACCGATGAAAACGGGCTGGCCGGCCATCGACTTCAGAAAATCTTCGATACCCGCGTCGTTCGTGATGGAGAAACCCAAGCCGCAATTGATGGCAATCCCGTGATTGATGCCGGTTTTGAACATGTGCTGCAGCACCTGCTCCGTGGTCAAGCCGCCCTTGAGATGCGTGTGAAAATCAATCAGCGGATAATTGGCGGCGCCCAACTTCACAATCTGCTCATCCACCGCATCAAAGCGCACCGGCGGCTCCGGTTCACCCGGCAGGCCGTCGGGCAACGGCTTCACCATGAGATTGCGGAAGGCGACCTTGCTTTCCGGATCGTGCCCTTGCAACGCGAAAGTTCCATGACCCAGCCGACGACCGGGATGGCGGGCGTCAACAACCGGATTCTCCGGCTCGACATAATCCACCACCAGCAAATCGTTGATTCGAACCTGAATCCGTTTGCCGCGCACAGAAAGTTGCAACGCGAACCACTCATTGTCCTTCACCAACTGCCGGTGGACATTGCGAACGCCATAAAGGCTGCCGGTCTTTTTCATTTCCACGTAGCCGCCGGCTCCGAGATGCGTGTTGGCCACCTGCACTTCGAAGCCCGACTTCGGAAAATCCTTTTCCTGATAGGCGGTGTGAAAATATATCCCGGAATTAGCGAGCGGCTGGGTGCGCACCTCCGCCTTCAACTCGAAGTTCTTGAAATCCCCACCGCAAACCTTGCCGTCATAAAACAAGTGCGAACGCTGGCCATCAAAGGTGATGGTGCCATCCACCACCTTGAAACCGCCCGGATGCTCACTCGCTTTCCAGCCGGCCAACGACTGGCCGTCAAAGAGCGGAATCCAGCCGGCAGTATCGGCGGCGGCATTCGCCGCACAAAAAAATCCCAGCAAGCACGCAAACAACGCCTTCCACCAAAACGCAAATAGTGAAGTGAATGAATTCATGAAAGTTAGATCAGCCGCGGGATTATTTAATTTGCCCCGGCGGCGGAAATTTTTTCGCCGCATCATCGAGCACCAGCACCCAGTCGCGATCTTCATTGCGATCCGGCGAGATAAATTCGCGCCCGCCAATATTAGCAAATTCGCCGATGCGCTGCGCCGAACCGTCGCGCGGGTTAAACCACCACGCCATCACCCGCGGGCCGGCAATCATATCCATCCTCACCTTGAAAGCCCGGCCAACCGGCACATAAACCATCGCATAGCTGCCCTGCTCGTCACGGGTGGCGGCAAAATGATACCGTCCCGCGCCGGGCACAGCCGTATTCACCCGGTCTTCGACAATGACCGAATCATCAGGAATCCGCGTGAGATAAGGACGCGAAAGCAGCAAGGCTTTTGCGTGCTGCATCTGTTCGGCACCGGGCTGGTTGATCGCTGCCGACCACGGCATAAGCGGGTTGTTTACAGGTTTAGCCGGCGGCGCCCACATCTGCCAGACGGAATGATGCCCATAGGTATGCCCGCACGCGCCGCCGAACAGATCCCAATACAGCGGACGCCGCACATCGCCGGCAACCGCGTAACCGAAGTTGGTAGCCATGAACGATACCGGATGATCTTCGTATAGCGGTTCGGCATCGAGCACGGGCTTGACGGGGGTGCGGTCATAATCCATGCGCGTGGCGGCGTAGCGCGGATTGAACTCGGCCACATGGCCGTTCTGCCGCATATTGAAATCCAGCCACGGCTCGCCATGAAACGCCTCGGCGGAACCGCTCCCGCCGCGCGGATGAAACGTAATGAGGTGGAAACCGCCATCGCCTTTGCGCAACCCGCGCGCCATGGAACGAATGATTTCCCGGTGCTGCTCCGTCAAAACCTTACGATCGCCGCCAAGAATCCAGATCAATCCGGCATCCCGATAGCGCCGGCCCAGCCATTCGCCATAGGCCTCCGCGTTTTCCGGCGTGAAAATCTCCAGTCCCATGCCAGACCCGCGATTCCATTTATCGCCCCAAGTCGGCAAAAAGCCGACATAAAGCCCAAGTTTGTTGGCTTCAGCGACAATGAAATCGACGTGGTCCCAATAATCATTCGCCGGACCCTCCTTCACCGCGGGCTGGGTTGGGTCATTATCCGCAAGCGGACGATGGCCATAGGCGTTGGGCGCATTCAGTCCATCCAACTCAGCGAGCGCCACCGCCTGAATGACGGTGAATCCCTTCCCGGCGCGATCCTTAAGATAAAACTCCGCCTCCTCGCGATTGAGCCGGTGAAACAGCTCCCAAGCCGTATCGCCAAGATAGAAAAACGGCGCACCATCGGCCGTGACGAGAAAGTGATGATTGTCGCTGACACGTAACCGCGGCAATGGCCCGGCAGCGCGCAACCCCGGTGCGAACGCGGCGGCAATGATGGCGATGGAAAGAATTTTACGGAAATTCATCGATACATGAGCAACCTCGAACGCTCGAAAATAATCGCCATGGTGGAATAAACCGATCAGCGTCACCATGACGCCACGGCGGGAATTGGCGCCACCTGCCGCACGTTGATGCGAACTTCGGCGGACTTCAACCCATCCATTTTTGCCGCCAGTGTGACCGCTCCAACGCCGTTGCGTTGCGATTGCACAATGATCTGAGCGAGACCGTTGAACAGGCTCCGCCGATTTCCTTTTTCCGGCTCGTGCGAGCAATTGTCACCATTGCCGTGGCCGATGATGGCGCCCGGCCCGGAAATCTCAAACGTCACGGGCAAATTCGCCGTCGGCACCTCGCGCCCCTGCGCGTCCACCGCGCAAACGGTGACGGGCAGCGCATCCGCGCCATCGCCCGCCAACGATTCGCGGTCGGGGACCAGCTTCAGCGCGACCGGCACACCGGTGGTTTCAACCGCATGGCGGATGATTTCCCTGCCGTTTTTGCGGGCGACCGCCTCGAGTTTGCCGGGCGCGTAAGGCACTTCCCATTCGGCCCCCACCAGCTTATCCACAGATTTTTCGCCGAGAGATTTGCCGTTAAGCAGCAGTTCAACTTTCTCGACATTGCTCATGACCATGACCTTGATTGGCTTACCTTCGCGTCCGGACCAGTTCCAATGCGGGACGATTTGCAGCACGGGGCGGTTCTCAATCCAAGCCGCCTGATGCATATAATAGGCCGCTTTCGGAAAACCGCAGGTGTCCATGATGCCAAAGACGGAACTGACCGAAGGCCAGACGAATTTCTGCGGCTCGCCGCGATAATCAAAGCCCGTCCAAACAAAGCCGCCAGCGACGAACGGGCGGCTGGCGATTTCCGACCAGGCCTTCCGGTGCGTCGCGCCCCACGGCGCAGCCACCACATCCGCCGATTCGGCATAACTGGAATTCGTATCGTTTTCATAAACCCCGCGCGTCATCCAGGAAGAGGTGTCCTCCGAACTGGTGATGGGCTGGCCGGGATGTTTTTTGTGGAACTTATCGTATTCGTCCTGATGATAATTGAACCCGACGACATCCACCGCCATCGAGACATTCACCGGCGAATTCATGCCATCGTTCACCGCCGCCGTGACCGGGCGGGTGGCATCCAACCGCTTCACCGCCGCCGCCATGCGCCGCACCATTTCATAACCCTGCGGCGTGGCCTGCATCGGCTCCTCGTTAAACACCGACCAGAGGATGATGCTGGGATGATTGCGGTCGCGCCGCACCATCCATTCGAGCTGCCGCATATATTCGGGGGCGACGTTGAAATTGCGATTCTCATCCATCACCAACATGCCCAGCCGGTCGCACGCATCCAGAAACTCGCGCGCCGGCGGATTGTGAGAACAACGATAGGCGTTGCTGCCCAGCTCCTTCAACCGGCGGATGCGGAACTCCCAGAGCGAAGCCGGCACGGCCACGCCGACGCCGGCGTGATCTTGATGATTACAAGTGCCTTTGATTTTCAACGGCTGGTCGTTCAGGAAAAATCCCTTGTCCGCATCAAACAGGATGGTGCGGAAACCGCAGGTATTCGTCACGGCATCCACCACCCTGCCCTCCCGCGAAACCACGGTGCGAACCTGATACAACACCGGCTCATCCACCGACCATAGCTTCGGCTTGGAAACCGGAATTGAAACTTTTGCCACAGATTCTTCCAACGCTCCGATGCGGGCGGAAGTTTTCTGGCGCGCGATTTCCCGGCCGCTGGGATCGAGCAACGTCACGGCGACTTCCGTTTTGGCGGAATCAGGTCCGGAATTGGCCAGCGTCACCTCGACGGGCACGGTCCAAGAGCCAACGGATTTCCGGATAGGATTCGCAAAAACGCCGTCGGTGGCGATGTGCACCGGATTGCGTTTCACCAGCCAGGTGTGCCGGTAGATTCCCGCGCCTTCATACCACCAGCCTTCCATGGCGTTGGCATCCACCCGAACAACGACCGTGTTCACGGCCTTGCCGTATTTCGCCAGGGGCGTGATGTCCACATAGAAGGACGTGTAGCCGCACCAGTTGCGGGCCACAATCGTGCCGTTGAACCACACTGTGCAATGCGTGGCGATGCCGTCGAATTGAAGCTCCAAATGCTTGCCGCTGTCCGCCTCATCCAGCTTGAACTGGCGGCGATACCAGCCGATGCCGCGAGGACGGTAGCCCTGCGAAATATTTTCCTTCGGGTCGAACGGCCCTTCCACGGCCCAGTCGTGCGGCAAATCCAGTTTGCGCCAGCCGGCATCCTTGTATTCCGGCGCCGCCGCCGCCCAGGCTTTGCCAGCCTTGGCGCTGCTGTAAGTTTCGTTATGCGTGATGAGCACGGGCATCGGAATGTCGCCGAGGTGGAAACGCCAGCCTTGATCCAGCGAGAGCATTTCGCGGCTGGAATTATCGGCGGCGGCCTGTCCCGGCAGGCAACTGAAAGCCATCAGGGCCGCCACCAGGGCACAGAGACGCCAAGACATTGATTTCGGATTTTTCATGGTTTTGATTTTATTCAGAATTATTAACTCAAATAAAGTTATCACTTGGCTAAACCGTTGTTTTTACAGCCCATCCACTCCAGCAACCAACGCCAGGTCTCCTCGTTCGTGCGCTGCGCGGGCGGCGGGGGCAAGGCTCCATCTGGAATGATGACCGGCTTACCACGGTAGGCATCCGCCAGGCGCTTGAACATCCGGCCCTGCTCCTTGATTTTATTTTCCACCGTCATCAAGCCAAGCGTGTATTCGAACTCATTGAATTCATAACGCCGGTCCACATCGTGGCTCGCCCACCAGGTGAACCAGTTGACGCCCTGCGCCACGCCGCCCGTGATGGCCAGTTCCATCCAGCGCGGCACATCGGCCTCCGGCATCTCCGCCTTGCACGCGCCGAATTCCTGCAGCCAGACCGGCTTGCGGGGCGCCTGACCATAACTCCGCGCCAGGGCGGTCATCGCCGCCGGCAACTGCGTGTAGGGCTTGTCCAGGTGCCCGCCGTATTTGCCCGCACCGGTCCAGAACGGCCAGCAATGCAGCGTCACCATTTCCTGCTGCGCCATCAGCGCCTCCGGGGAAAAGGTCGTTTCCTTGAACCACGGCTGATGGTCCACGCCGTTAACGTGGATGCGCCCCGGACTCAGCGCGTGCATCTGTTTGAAAATGCGTTTCATCCAGGCATCGCCTTCGGCCGGCGCGCACGACCAGTTGCAATTGATTTCATTGCCGATGTCGAAACCCAGAAAATTGGCGTGGCGATTCATCCGCCTGGCCAGTTCCGCCAAGTAAAGCGCCTGCGCTGCCGCCCATTTCTCAGAAGTATAAAATGGTTCCTTGTCGTAGAAGTTGGGATTGAAATGAAACCCGCTCAACCAGCCGGTGTAGATGCATGGCAGCACGTCCATTTTCCGTTCGGCGGCACAGCGAACCAATTGCTCCAGCCGGTCCTGATGCGCGGCGCTGACCGCCAGCGGATTGGGCTGAAACCACGGCCAGACGACCATGAGCCGGATGTGGTCCGCGCCAATCTCCGCCACGCGATCCAGGTCGCGGGCGATCTCCGACAAATTCCAATCGTTGTAGCAATAATACCAGCGTTTGGAGGGAACATAGTTGACGCCAAACCGGTGGCGCATCAATCCCTTCCTGACATCGTCAGCGGCCAACGCGCCCGGCGCGGCCTGAACGATTCGCGGCAGCTCGCCCACCAACGCGGCGGCGGCGACGAGCTTGGAGGACACTTTCAAAAAATCACGACGGGTTCCTTGGGTATTCATATTGTTTTGGGGTTCAGTGTGCGATTGCAACTATTTATGCCATTTGATTTCGTTTGAACAGTTCTATCAGACTGGCCGGCATGGTTTCTACACCGTATCTCGTGCCATTATTGTTAATCCCCAAGCGCACAGAGCACTCACGACGATGCAGGTGATGGTGTGTTCATGGATATTGTTCCCCAAGACAGGCGCGTCATTGCCCGGCGGCCCCATCTTTGAGCTTGGTGGTGGCAGGGGCTAGAGACGTTGGCGCGGCGACCGGCGCGGGCCAGCCGTTCGCACGGATGCTCTTGCCCACCTCACGAAGCGTCTTCACATCCGCCGGATGAATCGAGCCGTCGCCGAGCGGGCCGGTGTTCATCAACAGATTGCAGTTTTGACCAAAGGCCTGCGCAAGCCGCCGCAAAGTCTCGGCGGAATCAAGGTGCTTCCCGTCGTCCGCCGCCTTATAACCCCAGACGTGGGGCTGGAGGGTGTCGCAGATTTCATTGTGCCTGGATTTATTGGCTGCCCAGGCGGCGGCGGCGATTTTCGCGCTGGCCTCACCGAATTGTTTACGGACTCTTTCCTCCAACGACTGGCCCGAACGCTCCGGAGCGGCAAAGTCCTCGGTGCCGGTGGCTCCCTGCTTGAAGGCAATGAGCGTCTGCGGCTGAAGACGGCGAACCAACGCATAGGTTTCCCTCACCGGAAAGAGGTCGGGCCGCGCATAGTAGGGCATGATCGGATCAAACCAGATGCCAGCCAGCGGGCCGTAATTGGTGAGCAATTCCCGCAACTGCGCGTGGACGAAATCAAGGTAGCGGGCGGAATCAGCGGGGTTCTTCCACAGATAGCGCGGCTCGGGATTCGGGTAAGCGGGCCGGGCCATGCTGCAAAATTCCCGCGGATAGAAATACGGATGCCGCCAGTCGGCCGCGTAGGAGTAATACAGAAAAAGCCCGAGCGATTTCTTCCGGCACTGCGCCGCCAATTCGGCGATGAGATCGCGTTTGGCCGGACTGTTGACGCTGTGGTAATCGGTCTGCTTTGAGTCAAACAGGCAGAAGCTGTCATGGTGGCGCGCGGTGATGGTGACATACTTCATGCCGGCGGCGAGCGCGAGATCGGTAATGAAGTCCGCGTCAAACTTTTCCGCCCGAAACCGGTCCTTGAGCTGCTCGTATTCAGCCAGCGGAATCTGCTCATGGAACATCGCCCACTCGCCATGACCGAGAATGCTGTAGAGCCCGTAATGCATGAACAATCCGAAGCGAGCCTCCTTGAACCAGGCGAGGGCGGCAGCCTTGGGGTCCCGGGAAAACAGATCGGCATAATTCTTCAAATAGGAAGGCACGGCGGCAGGCGCGGCGGCCAAAGCGGGGCTGGCAAAAGCAAGCCCGACCGCCGAAGCGGTCGCCGTGGCGAGGAAATCACGGCGATTCATGTCGGAGTTTTTCATCGGCATCAAAGGGCTTGAATTCAGGGCTTGGCCACACTCAGGCGGCCCGGCTCACGCAGTCCGGAACCCGTGCGTTTCATCAGTTCATCGCCCAACTCGACCCGGGCCTTTTCCGCCTCGGCTTCCAGTTTTTTCACCAGTTCCGGATGCCGCGCGGAAACATCGGTGGTTTCGCCGATGTCCTGGGCGAGATCGTAAAGCTCCGGCTGCGCCAGCTTCACATTGAGATACTTCCCCGAAGCACCATCATGCCCGGCGGGCTGGCCCTGCATCGTGCGATAGGTGTGCGGCAACTGGAGTTTCCAGCGGCCGTCGCCGGTGGTCACGGCCTGAAGCTGATTCACCTCGTAATAAAACCAGTAGGACTCATGGGGATTTTTGGCGCCGGGCTGGCGGGAAATAATCGGCCACACGTCAAGACCGTCAATCGGGTGCTTCGGCAATTCCGCGCCGATGAGTTTGGCAATCGTCGGAAACAAATCGATGGTCATCAGCATGTCCGCGGTGTCCGTGCCGGCGGGAATTTTTCCGGGCCAGCGCATGAGGCAAGGCACGCGCGTGCCGCCCTCCCAGTTCGTGCCCTTGCCTTCGCGCAACGGTTTGGCGGAACCGCCGTGATTGCCGTAGCTGAGCCACGGGCCGTTGTCCGAGGTGAAGATGACCCAGGTGTTTTCATCGAGGCCGTTCCGCTTGAGCGCAGCCAGCACCTGCCCGACCGACCAATCAATTTCTTCAATCACATCGCCATAAAGTCCGCGCCCACTTTTACCGCGAAACTTGTCGCTCACATGCAGCGGGACATGCGGCATATTATGGGCGAGGTAGAGCAGGAAAGGATGATCTTTGTTTTTCTCGATGAATTTTACCGCATGTTCGGTATACCACGTCGTGAGCTGATTCTGATCCGCGTGGGTGATCTTCGGGATGACGACCTTTTCCCCCTCGAACATGACCAGTTCGGGGTAGCCCTGCTTCCGCCACGCACTATTGGTGGGGACATCTGATGATTCAAAACGAGCCGGCCACATGTCATTGGAATAAGGCAGGCCGAAATATTCATCGAAGCCATGGCGCGTAGGCAGGAACTGCGGGGAATCGCCGAGATGCCACTTGCCAAACATGCCGGTGGCATACCCGCGCTGCTTGACCAGCTGCGCCAGCGTCATCTCACCATCGCTGATACCGACCTTCGAATGCGGCGTCAGCGCGCCGTGGATGCCCAGGCGATTGGGATAACACCCCGTGAGCAGAGCGCAACGCGAAGCGGAGCAAACCGGTTGCGCGACATGGAAATTGCGGAAGATGGCACCCTCGGCGGCCATGCGATCCAGATTCGGCGTTTTGAAACCTTGCGCGCCAAACACCCCAACGTCGGCGTAGCCCTGATCGTCGGTGAAGATTATAACAATATTGGGCTTCGCGGCTTTGGCGTCACCGGCGATGGATGTTTCTCCCATGACGTGACTGACAACGAGCGCCAGCACGGTCACGATGAGGCAGGGTGATTTTGTGCTCATAAGTTGATTCATCATTTCCCCGCGTGCTCGATTTCCACGCGGTCCAGTTCGGCGGCGCCGTTCCAGAGGATTTTCAAATACTTTTGTCCGGCAGAAACTGTCCCTTCATATTCGACGAGCGTGCGACGCTGTTTGCCGGCAGCACCGCCGGGCGTGGGGGGAAGCTGTTTGGCGCGGCGCGCCAGTTCCAGCCCGGTGAATTTTTTCCCATCAGCGGAGACATGAAAGGAAAGGTCGGTCGAATCTTCAGCGTAAAAGGCCACCGCCTTCACCGATTTCATGGCGGCCGGGACCTGATAGGTGAGTTGTTCTTTGGCTCCACCCTTGGCGCGGAAGAGATATTCGGCGTAGAGCGCGTTGAAGTCGTTGTTGATGGTGAGACCGTCCGACCTGGCATGAACGCGGGAGAAATCCTGCAGTTCATCCGCGAGGCAGATGCGTTTCACCTTCACCGGACCAACGACGTTGGAAGGCTTGGAAACGCCGGAAACATTGCGGGCGGTGACGCGGTAAAACCAAGTCTGGCCGGCGCGCGCCGTGGTATCGCTGAAGAGCGGACGATAGGCGATATCGGCATCAGAAACATTCGTGGCAATCACCTGCCACGGTCCGCCGGCTTTGGACGCGCGCTCAATATCATAGCCGCTTGCACCGGCGGAACCGCGCCACGAGAACATCGGGAGATCCGAAAACGGCAGGAGTTCCGGCGCGCCGGGGATGGGCATGGGCGGCACGGGAAGGTTTTGGATTTTGAACGCCGCCTCCCGCAGGGTTTGCATGAGGCCGATTTCGCGCTGCGCGTCAGCGCTTGGAAAGCCGGGCCAATGATAGGACCAGACAGCGGGGAAAGTCATGATTTGATGCCAATAGTATCCGCCTTGCTCGTGGTGAAAATACATACTCCAAAGCAAGGCTCCAGCAATCTCCGGTTCCGACTGCACATAGTCGAAAAACTCGCGCATTTTGCCGGTGAGATTTCCGTGCGTGAAACCTTTGCCGTCAATGTAGGGGCCAAATTCGCCGACGAACATCGGGCGCTTGTCGGTAATTTTCGCCAGTTGCGTTTTCATCACTCCCGACCAGCCGTCGCTCGTGTAGAGATGCCGCGTGACCATGTCAATGTTGGCATCAATGAACACCGGGTTTTCCGGACGATGCCGGGTGTCGGCGACCAATTGTTTTGGCGCCAGGCGCTTGAGATACGCCCCCATTTCCGCATGCCAGGCGTCCGGCGCATGATCCATCTCATTGCCAAATTGCCAGGCCAGCACCGCTTTGTCGTCGCAGTAACGAACGCCGGTGATGCTGTTGGTGCGCAGAATCACCTGCCGCAGCGTGGCCTTGTAATCCTCGCGGAGCTGCGGATCGGTAAAAAACTCCGCCCGCTTCTTGCCGCGATGCGCGGCGTAGGTGCCGACGCCGCCAAGATAATCCCCGGCGTCCGCCGTGAGACTGAAAATCACCCGCACTCCGTAGCGATTCGCCAGGGCAAACATTGAATCGAGAACCTTGAACGGCTCTTCGTTGAACTGACCGGGGCCGAGCACATAATGCCACGGCTTGGGTTCCTCTTTTGGCCCACGAATCGGCAGGTTCCACGTGCGCACCACCCGAAAGTTCATTTGGTCGAGGGTCTTGAAGGCGTCTTCCTGCTCCCACGGGGTCGGCAAGTTCATCCGCTCGGGCAGGTAAAGCGTCCAGTCGTAGGGCAACATGATCCCAGGCAGGTTGGCACCGACGAAACGAAACACCTGGTCGCCGTCGTAGAGCTTGCTTCCCTGCCGGGTGATGTAGTTCTGAAAACGGCTGGGCGCAGTTTCCGCCGAATGAGCGCAGGGCGTTAATGTGATGCCGGCCGCAAACATCGAGGCCCCGGCAATGATTCGAATGATGATTTTATTCATGGTTTGATCCGTTATTGGTTATTTATTTTCGACGACCACCACTTCGTGAATTTTCAACTGCGGCACCGTGACATTGATGACGCCCGCAGCGTAATCAAATTTCGGCACTTCGCCGGAAGGCTGAAGCGTGACCTTGGCCGGCTTCACCGCCTGCCGAATGCTCACCGTCAACGGCCCGATGGGAACGATGGATTTGGTGATCGGCTCGGTGCGGTGCTGACCGGAGGTGTTGATGAGGTTCACCAGCAACTTGCCTTTGTTCCGCATCAGGCAAACGTCCACATCCGCCGAACCTTCCACCCGGACGATGGGATTGGTAAACATCTGGCTCGCCAGTTCATTCAAGAAATTCCTCACAGCAAACGAAGGCGCATCCCGGTAATCCAAACCGAGCGAAAAATACGTGGCCGCAATTTTGCCCCGGCCCAAAGATTTGATGGAAGCCGCCGGCGTTTGATTCGTCCCAGCCAGCGTGCCGAAGGAAACGGATTGGGCATCCAGCCTGACCCCCTGTGATTCGCTTTTGCGGACCGTGAACTCGCCCTCTTTCACGATGCGAACGGAACCAGCCGGTTTCACTTTGCCGAGCAGTTCCACGCCGAGTTCCGGCTTGAACAAGGCCGCCGTCTTCGGCCCGACCAGGAGCAGGTTGCCACCGGCCCTGACGTAATCCGTCAGCTCCTTTTTGAATTGCAGGTCGAGATAATCCCATTCCGGCACCACGATGAGCGGGTATTGCGACAAGCGGCCGGTGATTTGATGTTCGCCCACCACCTCGACCGATTGCTGACTTTCGACCAATGCCTGCAGCACGCCATTGGCTTCATGGTTGTTGCGGCCAAACAGGCTATCAATCTTCCGATAATGTCCCGGCGTGGAAAGCAGCAACGCGATTTGCGGGACCGGTTCGGAGTGATGGCAAAGCGACTGGCGTTCCCGGCAAAACTTCGCCACTTCCGCCATCACCGGCATCTGCTCGTCATAAATCGAGCCATCCCGTTTCTGTTTAAAATAAACCTGAAACCCGCCCCCCAGCGCAACCACCACCGCCGCCTCACGCTGCATTTGCTCGGCGGTTTTCGGCCCGTAATTTTTTTTATCCTTCCAACTCATCGCAAAACTCCAGTCCATCAAATCCCACGGCTTGCCCTGCCGCACCAGATAACGCGCGGCGAAGCGGGCGGAGTTGACGCTGTTCTCCGGGTCGAAGTCGCCCGACAGAAAATCCACCGGCGCACTGACCGGCTCGGGCATGTGGTCGGTGAACGACCAGTTGCTGCAAAATTGAAAGGCGGGACTGGCTTTTTTGACCTCGGCAATTTCATGGCGCAGGTTTTTGCGGAAGGCGTCCCGGTGAAATTCCAGAAATTCAAACCAATACGGCTCGCCCGGCTTGCGCGGCACGCTCTGGATTCCCGTGGCCGCACGAAACGCCTTGAGCGCCGGCTCGCTGTAATCGCGGACGGCCGCCCAGCAATCGCCATCCACCCACACGCCATCCACCTTGTAAACCGTGGCCAACTCGCGAAGCTGGGGAATCAGCAACCGGTCGGTATACGAACCGAACAAGGAGGTTGCCCGCTGGTTAGGCTGACCGTCGGCATTGATGGCCGCCCAGCCCGGAAGCTGACAGGCGTGATCATCCGCCACGCCGGAATAGTGCATATAAAGCGCCACGCCACGCTTGGCGGTCACGCTCCGCCATACCCGCAACGGATCACCCACGAACCCGGGCACAGGATGGCCCACTTTCGTCGGATAACTGGACCAGCCCGGATGCCCCTTGCAATCAATCTGCAGATAATCCGGGTGAACCAGATTGATGATGTTCTCAATCATCGCCGGCGTGGTGTGCGCGCCGACATTCGTGCAGTCCTTGCCAGCGTGAAAGTCAAAGTGTATGCCAAGAAAACTGTCCGCCCGCTTGAGCCGGACCGGCTCCTGGGCGGAAACAGTTCCGCCGGCGACGGCCAAGCCGAGTAAAACCAGCGTCGCAAAATAAAACGAGTTGGACGTTATCCGCCGAGGATTGCAAATAAGTTGAAGCATCATGGTTTGGATTGGGAATTAAGCCCGCTTTAATACCCAATCCCGCCAGACCAAGAAAGAAAATTTCCTCTTTAACCGCCCCGCCCTCGTAATCGCCCCCGGCGCCACCAGCAAAAAAACAGTTGCGCAACGCACTCAGAAATTGCGAAGTTCTTTTCCACCCACTGAACATATCTATCACATGAATTCAGCCTCAAACATCAACCGCCGGCATTTTCTCCAAACCGCCACCGGCGCCGCCGCCGCCCTGCTGCTCGGCCAGGCGCGCGGGCAAAATACCGACACCAATCCGGTTCCCACCAAGAACGCCGCCGGCTGGTTAAGCCGAAACAACCCGGCCGACGCAAACCGCACCGGCAAACAACGGCTCGCGGTGGCAGCGCTGCAGAAGTGGGAGGCGATGAAGTTCGGCATGTTCATCCATTTCGGCATGAGCACGTTTGTCAGCGCCGAATTGCCCAGCGGGGCCGACCCCTCGGCCACCTACGCGCCGGACAAGCTGGACGTTGACCAGTGGGTTTCCATCGCGCGCGATGCCGGCATGAAATACGCCGTGCTGACCACCAAGCATGTCGCCGGCCACAGCCTCTGGCCCACGAAACTCAACGATTATCACGTCGGCACCTCAGGCAACAAAACCGACGTCGTCGCCGCCTTTCTCAAGGCCTGCGAGCGCCGGGGCGTAAAACCCGGCTTCTACTATTGCGCGTGGGACAACCACAACCGCTTCGGCTCCCTCTCGCCCAACGTTGCGCCACTTCCGGTGGGTAAAAATCCGTCGCCGAGCAATCGCGGCTCCGCCTACGTCACGCAGGCTTACCTTGATTTCCAGTGGGCGCAGATCACCGAACTCATGGATGCCTACGGCCCCATCACCGAGTGGTGGCTCGACATCCCGCACCTGCTGCCCCGCGACTATCGTGAGCGGCTTTACGCGCACATCACGCAGCGCCAGCCCGAGGCCGTGGTGATGTTCAACCACGGCATCGGCGACGGCTCCGAACTGATCGTTGACCGCGCGTGGCCCACGGACTTGATCGCCATCGAACGGTTCCTGCCCAACTCCGCCACCGGCCATGTGAAATGGCGCAAGATTGACGGCAAAGACTATTACGTCCCCGGCGAAGTCTGCGACCCCATCGGCACCGACTGGTTTTACACCGAGCACGATCAGCCGCGCTCCGACGCCGAACTGCTCGGCATGTATCTCACTTCGACTTCGCGCGGCGCCAACCTGCTGCTCGATGTCGGCCCCGACAAACACGGACTCATCCCGGAGCGCTACCAGTCGGCCCTGGTCCGGCTGCGCAAAAACCTGGATAAACTCGGACTTTAAATCTATGCGACTGAACATACAAAAAAACTTCGGCGGAGGCATGACCGGAAACCGGGTAAAACTACAAATGATATTTTACATAAAATTGTTCCTCCTCACGGCCTTCGCGCTGTCAGTTCCAGAGGCCGCATCCGCTGCGCCGGTGCGCTTTGACTTCGATACCATCAATAGCAAAGTCGTGTCCTCCACCGATGGCGAAGTCCAAGGGAAAGTTTCCGACGACGCCTTTGGCCCCTTGTTGGCCCAGGGCGTCAAAGGCCGGGCACTCTGGTTCATCGGCGATGAACGAGGCAATATAAAGCTCAAGCCCAATGCCAACCTCAATGCCAGCGAAGCGTTAACGATTCAGGCCTGGCTCTGGCCACAGTGCCTGGGCGATCATCAGGGAATTGTCTGGAAGGGCGATCGCAGCATCAAGCCCGAGCGCGTCCAATACAAGCTCAGCATCCGCCCCGAGGGGCGGATAGAATTCGGCTGCATGAACGCGCGAGGAGATTGGGTTCAAGTTATCTCCACCCAACCACTCACGTGCGGTCGCTGGACTCTGGTCACGGCCATCTTTGACAAAGGCGCCGTGCAGATATTTTTCAATCAAGAGCGCGTGGCGACGGGCAACCTGACCACGGATGACGGCAAGGGCGGAAAAATCACGCTCACCGCCCTGCCGGCCAACACTTCGCCGGTGGAAATTGGACGGTTTCAGAGATCCGGCGGCAATGGCAATCTACCGTTCTTTGGTGGCATGGATGAACTCACCATCGTTCCGCAAGCGTGGCCGGCTCCCACCGGAATACTCACCCCGCTGGCCGGCAATCCTTTGCAATCCTTGCTGCTGTTCGACAAGAAAATCGAGGTTACCTCACTGGCTTCCACTCCGGTTCTAACCGGCCAGCTCACCGGCACCGGCGGCTGGATGCTGGAAGTTTGCGACCCGGCCCATGAAGAAAATTTTCTGCGCTGTCGCGGCGAGGCGGATGCCAATGGCCGCTTCCGCTACCTGCTGGATGATTATTGCGGAAAATTCGACATCTCCGCCCAATCCAGCCTCCGCTGCCGGGCTTATCGGATCAGGGAAAACGAATCGCTCCGGAGTTCCGAAGTCCGGTTTGCCCCCGGGGAAAAAACGATTCAAGTCACAGTAAATCCCGACCTGAAAAAACAGGTGCTGGGACCGGTCTCCATTTATGCCAACGCGCCCAGCCGCTTTATCGAGGATGCCGCCGAGCGGCGGCGGGTCTATGGCCCAATCCTCGCCGAAATGCGGGCGGTGGGGGTCACCCATTTTGATCTGGCTTTCGGCTCCCTGGCCACCATCGAACCTCGCAACGACGATGCCGATCCACAGCGCATGGACATGGATTTCTTCCGCGCCAATTTCAAGACCCAGCCCGAGGCGCAAATGCTGATGAAGTTCCTGCGTTATCTGCGCAGCGAAGGATTCACCTTTGGCATCCGCAGCACGGGTTTCGCCAAATGGCAGATACCCACCAACGAGAAAAACGGGCAAGTCGAATACAACGTGGATGAAATCGCCGAAACCTGGGTCGCACTGCTGCTGCTGATGAAGGAGGAAAAACTGCTTCCCACCCACCTCATTCCCATCTGGGAGCCCGCCTATGCGCCCGAAACGGTGGCTCGCATTTGCGCCACCACGACGCGACTGGCCAGAAAACACGGCCTGGATACTCCCGTGGTCGGACCCTACGCCTACGGCACCGGCGGCCAAAGCACCAAAATTCTGGCGATGCCCGACAAGTTTGAGGAAGGTTCAGCCTATGTGCGCGAATATCTCAAGCAATGCGGCGACATGACCCCCGTCATTGCGCTGGAAGATTACGCCTCCGGCACGCCGCTCATCCGACCCAACCTCGAGCGCATGTGGAAAGAAGTGATCAACCCCCTCTCCGGCGGAAAACCCCGCGAAATGTGGATGGTTGAATACGGCGCCCCCTGCGGTTTGGGCCCGTGGAATTTCTTCCCCTCGCGCTGGCATGGCGCGTTATCGTCCTGGGAATCGGCTTTCCGACTGGCGCGCTCCATGAACCAATTGATTGATGGCGGCGTGAACCGCTTCTTCTTCTGGAAAGCCTGGGACTCCATCGGTGAAACCAAAATGGTGACGCCAAGTTCCTGGGGCCTGGTCAAAGGCATCCTGCACGATGAAGAACGCCGCCCGCCTTTCTACACCGCCCGGCTCTACTGGAATCACCTGCAGGAAGGCGCACAAATCATCGGTTGCAGCGCCGAAGCCGATCTCGCCGTCAATGCCGCGATGAAAGATCGCAGCATCGCGGTCTTCCTCGTGAACCCGCGCGCGGAAACCGTCACCGCCAATGTCACCGTGGCCAAAACCCAGCTCGCAGCCCAGGCCCGCCTGCTGTCAGCCACCGAGGAAATTCAATATCAAGAGCGGGACATTTACGGGCAAGGGGCCAACAGCTTCCAAGTCAAACTGGCCCCGCACAGCATCAACACGCTCCTGCTGCGGCGCAGCGCCTCGACGATTTCCTTTGAACAAACCCGCTGGCCGGCCCAGCAAAAGAACATCATTCATCTTTCCGACATGCTTTGGAACGAGGCCAGCACCAGCAAAGGCGCGATGAAAGTTTTCAGCAGCAACGGGATGGACGTGAACTGGCGGCGCGATGAAACCTGGAGCGGCGATTGGCTCGTCCATCAGTCAACCCGGTATCGCAAGGGGCTCAGCGTTCAAGGCAAAGGCGAAATCCGCTTTTCCATTCCAGAGACGGCGAAGAGCTTTGAATGCCGGCTGGGCGTTGACGATGGTTCATCCGGCCAAGGACCGGTAAATTTCATCATCAAGCTGGACGGCAAAAACACCGTCGCAACGGAAACCCTTAAGCGCGGCGATGCGGCCAAAATCATTTCCATCCCGGTCACCGGGGCCAAAATTCTAACCCTCCAGCTGGACAGCAAAGATTCGAAAGTGACTTCTGACTGGCTGGAAGCCCGCTTGGTTCTGGGTCAGTAACAACCAATCCAACAAGGCACCAAAGGCTACTTCATCTGCGCCAGAATCTGGTCGGTGATGGCTTTCACCGCGGCTTCGGCTTCGGGATCGAGACCCACAGCGGGTTCGCTGGAAGATGTCTGACACGTCGCGCCCGGACGCCATTCGCCGCTGTCGCAAAGCTCGCATTCCTTCAAGCCGTGGCGCGGGTCCACGAAGCCGAGGCTCTGCTTGATGTTGAGAATCTCCTTCATCTGCGATCCGGTGAAAGTGTTGATCGGCTTGCCGAGCTGACCGGCGACAACAATCGTGCGGCAGTAGGCTTCGATGATCTCCATGCGCCAGTAAGCTTCCTCGATATTGTTGTGGCTCCAGGTCACGACGCCGTGATTGGCCATGAGGATGGTGTTGAAGTCGTCGGTCATGTCCGCGACGAGCTTGCCCATCTCCGGCGAACCGGGCGTGCGATAGGGAGCCACACCGACGGAGCAGAACACTTCGTATTCCGGCAACATACAGGTGGGCGGAGCCTGACCAACCACCGCGAACGCCGTGGCGTAAGGCGGATGACAATGGCAGGTGGCGACCGCCTTGGGCTGCTTTTTCATCATCTGCAAGTGCATGAGGATTTCGCTCGTGCGCTTTTTCGTGCCGCAAAGCTGATTGCCATCGAAGTCCACGAGGCACATATCGGACGGCTTCAGCGAGCCTTTGCTGACGAGCGTGGGTGTGCAAATGGCGATGTCCTCGCCGACGCGGATGGCCATGTTGCCGCCGTTGCCATCCACATAGGCGCGCTTCCACAAGCGATGGCCCATTTCGCAAATCTGCTCCTTCAAGCTGTGCGCGTAGGGCGAAGCAAAGAACGCCTCGAGCTCCGCCTTGGACGACTTGGAATTCAATTTCTTCGCCGGCGGAGAAAGCTTGTCGGCACTGACCGATGCGGCGGCGGCACCGGTGGCAATGACGCGCGCGCCATTGGTCTCGATATCCTGCAACAGTTCGCGCGCCGACGGGGTGACGATGGCGTCGGCGGGGATGTTGACGCCCCGGCCGTTGCGGATCATTTCCTGAATGTCACGGACACTGATAACTTGGCTCATATAATTTTATTTTAGCAGTTGGCAGATAGGAGTTGGAAGTTGGGGTTTCGTCTTCCCCATCTGCCAGCTTCTAACTTCCATCTTCCACTCAGCCCTTCCACGGGCGGTAAAACATTTCATCCATCAACGCGCAATTGATCGCGTCAATCGGCGGGGGCACATCGAACGGCTGCGCGGCTTCCGCGCCTTCCTCGTATCCGATCACGTCACCCACGCCGCCGCCCAGATCGTCATACACAACGAGGCTCGGGTCTTTGCCCATACCGGCGCCGGCAGCGAGGCCCTGGGCGTATTGCTCGCGGCTGAACGGACTGACAACAAGGAAGCGTCCGCCCTTCAGCTTGGCTTCGCTGCGGCTCAAAGTCACGCGACCGATGACGGTTCCGAGTTTCAAATTCTTACTCCCGGCTCATGTTCGTCCACGATGCCGGTGATGAGCCAGCGAACGGGGCTTTTGTTCACGCCCACCGCCTTACGGGCGGCCTTGCCGTCCGACGAAATGACCACCTGCTGGTGCATGCCCGCGCCGTGCGAATCAATCGCCACAATCGGCGCGCCTTCCGGTTCACCCCGACCGCTGATCGGCTGGCAGATCACCAGACGCCACGCATCAAAACTCGGATGTTTCCGGGTCGCAACCAAGTTGCCTTCGACGCGAGCGAGTTGCATAAATTCAAGCCACAGATGGGCACAGATGGACACAGATTTCAGGAATTGAAATCGTCCGCGTGGTGGCCGTTTTATATCTGTGTTTCATCTGTGAAAATCTGTGGCTCAATAAATTCTCAAATTATCCACCATCACGCAGCGGCGAACGCGCGTGAACGTGCGGGGATTCGTGATCCCCTCGCCCGTGGGCGTGGCGATCGAGAAACTCAGGTAACCTTCGCCGCCCAAACCGAGGCCGGCGGGCGAGGGACCATTCTTCACGAACAACGTCGTGTCCAGCGCGCGGGCCATCGCGGTGATGTTTTCCACGTCGTGCGAGTGGATGATCGCGGTGTGTTTGTAATTGTGCTCGGATTGCAGCGAGCGCTCGATGCCTTCCTCGACACTCTTCACGCGCACGATGGGGAGCATCGGCATCATCTGTTCTTCCTGCACAAACGGATGCATCGCATCCGTTTCGCCGAAGAGCAACTGCGTGCCGGAAGGAATATTGATGCCGGCGGCCTGCGCCAGAACCGAGGTGTCCTTGCCGATGAAATCCTTATTGGTGTGAGCGTGGGCACAGCCACCGCCCTGGCCGGGCGTGATGGTGAACGCCGCTTGGGTCAGCTTTTCCACCTGAGCCGCATTCAGCTTCACGGCGCCATTCTCGGACATCTTCTGCATCAATTTGTCGGCCACATGGTCGAGAACAAACACCTGTTTTTCACCGATGCAAAGCAGGTTGTTGTCAAACGAGGCGCCGGAGATGATCGCTTTCGCCGCGCGCGTGGCGCAGCAGGTGTCATCGACGAACACGGGCGGATTGCCAGGGCCGGCGCAGATGGCGCGCTTGCCGGTCTGCATTGCGGCCTTCACCACCATCGGTCCGCCGGTGACGAGCAGCAGGCGGGTGAATTCGTTTTTGCACAGGGCGTTGAAGGAATCCAGCGATGGCTTCTCAATGATGCACGCGATATTTTCAATACCGGTCTCGCGATAAATCGCCTCGTTATAGGCGCGCACGGCCACCGCCGCGCACTTAGCCGCGCTGGGATGCGCGTTGAAGACGACGGAATTTCCCGCAGCACAAATGTTGACGATGTTGCCGCTCAGGGTGGGAATGGAATGGGTGCTGGGGGTGATCGCACCAACGACGCCGAAAGGGGTATATTCTTCCAGTGTTATGCCATGATCGCCGCTGCGGGCGTCGGGGCGGAGCCAATCCACGCCGGGAACCAATTTGATCAAACCGAGCTTGGCGATCTTGTGGTCCAGACGGCCAATCTTCGTTTCGTTATATTCAATCGTGCCCCATGGCCCGGCGTTTTTCTCGGCCATCGCCTTGACAATCTCTTCAATCTTGCGGCGGGCAGCGATACCCTTCTCTTTCAACTGCAAAAACGCTTCCTGAGCCGCTTCGCAAGCTTCTTCGGCCGTGGCAAACACACCGAATTTGCCGCGCAAGGCGGGCGCAGAGGCAACCTTCCTGGTGCCACAGCCGCAGGATTCCGACTTCGGTACCGATGCAGACGGAGCCGCGGCAGGCTTGGCGGTGGTGGTCGCGCCATTATTGCCTAAACGGCCCAGCACCTCAGCCACCACATCACGGATCAAAGTTTCATTCACGGCGCTCATACAATTTTACCGTTAGCTTTTCGCACTGAAGATTTGTTTTCCAAAGACATCCACGCTGTCCACGATGCCGATGATGACGGCATCCACGGGGGCGTCCTTCATGCCACCGGCCAGCCGCGCGCTGCTGCCCTGGCAAAAAAGAACCATTTCGCCTTCGCCGCAGCCGACGCTGTCCACGGCCACGATGGTGTTCTGGCCCGGACGAAATTTCGTCGGGTCTTTTTCGTCCACGAGCTGCGGGCGCACGAGCAGGAGCTTGCGCCCGCTCATGGACGGGTCTTTTTTGGTGGCGACCAGCGTGCCTTCGACTTTGGCTAAAAACATAGCAGTTAGGAGTTGGCAGTTGGGAGTTAGGAAGGACAGAGGGCATTGACCCCATCTGCCATCCCCCAGCTTCCATCTGCTAAATTACTTCTTCTTGGGCAAAACGGCTTCGACATCGCTGTGCGGACGAGCGATGACGTGGACGCTGACCAATTCGCCTTTGATGGCTTTGATGGCCTGCGCGCCGGCATCGGTGGCGGCCTTGACGGCGGCGACATCGCCAACGACACACGCGGTGCAGAGGGCGTTGCCGACCTGCATCATCGGGCCGGCGAGCTCGACGTTGGCGGCTTTGAGCATGGCGTCCGTCCCCTCGACGAGGGCTACGAGTCCGCGCGTTTCAATCATTCCAATGGCTTGTGGCATATAGTTAGTTTTGGTTGGTGGTTGAGAGTTGTTGATAAATTTAGTTTTTCTTGGTTTCCAAAAAGCGTTTTGTCTCCCGCGCCACGACGAGCTCCTCGTTCGTGGGAATCACAAAGATTTTCACGGCCGAATCGGCGGCGCTGATGACCGCCTCGGCCGCACGGGTTGAATTATTCTTCTCGGCATCAATCTTGATACCGAGGTTTCCCAGGTTCGCGCAAATCGCGGCGCGCATATCCGCCCGGTTCTCGCCGATGCCGGCGGTGAACACAATGGCGTCGGCGCCATTCAATTGCAGAAAATAGCTGCCGATCCAGTGGCGCGCACTGGCGACATAAGCATCAAGCGCGAGCTTCGCCCGGGCATCACCTTTTTGAGCCGCTTCGCCGATGTCGCGGATGTCGTTGGAGATGCCGCTCAAACCTTTCAATCCGCCTTCCTTCGCAAGCTGGCGCTGCGCTTCCTCGACGGTGATGCTTAGCGTTTTTACGGCGTAGGGCAACGCCTCGGCGTCGAGATCGCCGACGCGATTATTCTGCGGCAGACCGGATTGCGGACTCATACCCATGCTCGTGCCAATGGACGCGCCGTTCAAAATACCGGTCACGCTCGAACTGCCGCCGAGATGACAGGAAATCACGCGCAACGGTGCGCCAGAGATTTTTGCCGCACCATGGTTCACGTAAAGCTGGCGCGCGCGTTCAGCCACATCGGGGCGGCAGAGCAATTCCGCCGAGCGTTCGGCGATAAACTTGTGGCTCGCGCCGTGGAAACCCCAGCGGCGCACGCCGATATCCAGCCACGTTTGCGGCACCGCGTAGCGCTGTGACGCCTCGGGGGCAAACTGATGAAACGCGGTCTCAAACAGCGCGATGAGCGGCACGCCCGGCATCCGCCGCGCGAACAATTTGATGCCGGCGATGTAAGGCGGATTGTGCGCGGGCGCGAGACCATTGTAATCGGCCATGGCCTGCAGCACGCGCTCATCCAACCGCACGCAACCGGTCACGTTTTTGGCGATGACGGTCTTGAAACCGACGGCACTCAATTCGCTTTCGGCGGCGATGGCTTTCGCCTGCTTCAACTCGGCGAGACAATCCTCAATCGCTTTGGGATAATCGGTGACGCGCTCAAAGCCGCCTTTATGCAAAAGGCGCTCGGCGCTGTTCGAACAATCGAACAGCCGCCACTTGAGCGAGGTTGAACCGATATTGGCGACGAGGATTTTCACTTCGCGGACAAAGGGATTATTCCAGCCACTTGCCAAGGCCACTCAATCCGTCATGCGGACGCGGGATCACCTGGACGCTGACGACGGCGCCAACTTGCGCGGCGGCGGCGGCACCGGAATCGGTGGCGGCCTTGACCGCGGCGACATCACCCCGGAAAAACACGGTGACGTAGCCACTGCCGACTTTTTCCCAGCCGGTGATGGTGACGTTCGCGGACTTGAGCGCGGCATCGGCGGCTTCCACGGCGGCGCAGAAACCTTTGCATTCGATCATTCCAACAGCTTGTTTTGACATATTCGTTAAAAGTTAAAGTGGCGGTTGATTATTTCTTGGCCGTGCCGATGAAGGCCGCGAGCAGTTCTTCATGCGGGCGCGCGATGATGTGCGAGCCGACGAGTTCGCCGACTTTGGCGGCAGCTTTCGCACCGGCGTCCACGGCGGCTTTGACGCTGCCGATATCGCCCTGCGCGATGACCGTGATGAGCCCGCCGCCGATGGCGACGGTTTTGACCAACGTGACGTTGGCGGCCTTGACCATGGCGTCGCTGGCTTCCACGCTGCCGACGTAGCCCTTGGTTTCAATCATTCCTATTGCTTCGTTCATAATGTGTTTTGGTTATGGGTTGAGAGTTTTGAGGTAAATCAGGAAAACATCGAACATTCAACATTCAACGCTGAACATCCAAGGAGTGAAAAACTGCCGCGAACCCCTGCAATTATTCCAGGCTGGGCGTTAAAAGTTAAAGATTGAATGTTCATTTTATTTAACAAGTTCAACGGGCGTATGCGGTTCGAGGTTGCAGGCGTTGCCTTCGTCCGTATCAATGTGGACTTCCAGTTTGAAACTCGGATCCACGCGCACCAGCATTTGATCCAGCGTGATGGCGCAGGGGCCGCCGATTTTCAATTTCATGTGGTCCCCGGCTTTGACGCCGTAAAACTCCGCGTCCTTCGGGTGCATGTGAACATGGCGCTTAGCGCGGATCACGCCTTGCGGCATTTCGAAAAATCCCGCCGGGCCCATCAACATACAACCGGGCGTGTCCTTGATATCGCCGGAACTGCGCAACGGAATTTCAAAGCCCAGCGCGACGGCGTCGGTGTAGGCGAGCTCGATCTGATTGAGATTCCGGCACGGACCGAGGATGCGGAGATTGGAAATCACGCGGCTGCGCGGACCGATGAGCGTGACGGTTTCCTTCGCGGCAAACTGGCCGTCCATATAAAGCCACTTGTGGACGTTCAGCTTCGCGCCTTTGCCAAATAGGGTTTCCACCGCTTCCGGCGTGAGATGACAGTGGCGCGCACTGACATTGACGACGAGAGGACTTTGCCCGCTGGCGACGCGCGGCAAAGGCTTGCCGAGCTTGGCGTAAACCGCCTGACGAACCATGTGTTCGACAACGGCGCGATGTGGTGCTGGTGCAGCTACAGCCATAAGATTTGACTCACTTTGACAAACTTCAAGTTTAAGTCAACATTTATCTTGCAAATAATTCCAATATCTACCAAAGTCGTGCACACATGACCTCAGAAGAGCGCAAACACCGCATTGAAGAATATCTTCAACGTGTGGAATTCGCGTCGCTGGAAGAACTCTCCCAGCACGTGGAAGCCTCAGTTTCTACGGTTCGGCGCGATTTATCGGTGCTGGAAGCGGCGGGTGAATTGCGCCGGACGCATGGCGGCGCACGCATCATTACACCGAAAACGGATGAATTTGCGTTTTCCGCGCGCGACACCCACCAGCTGACGGAAAAAGAAATGATCGGCAAGGCGTGCGCGGCGTTGATCAGTTCGAATCAAAGCGTGATTCTCGACGCGGGCACAACGGTGTATCACGTCGCGCGGTATCTGGAAGAAAAAGCGCCGCAGATCGTGACCAACTCGCTGCCGGTGGCGAATTTGTTCGCCTCGGCGAACAAAGTGGAAGTGATTTTGGCCGGGGGCGTAATTTATCCGCGCCTCGGCGTGATGGTCGGACCGATGACGGTTGAGGCGTTTGCCAAATTGCGCGCCGATGTGGCGATTATGAGCGCGGGCGGCATCACGCTCGAAGGCGTCACGAACTCGCACACGCTGCTGATTGACATCCAGCGCGCGATGCTGAAGGCAGCCCAGAAAATCATCCTATGCCTCGACCACACGAAGTTTGGCCGGCAGTCCGTTTCGCCGCTGTGCGGACTAGACCTGGTGGACACAATTGTCACGGACAGCCAGGCGCCGGCGGAATTGGTGGCAGCATTACGCGAACGCGGCGTGGAAGTGGTGATTGCGCCAGTCGCTCAAGTCAGTGGAACCGAAGTTTAAGCCACAGATACGCACAGATTTTCACAGATAAAGACTTTCTGTTTAAAAACTGTGTGAATCCATGGCGGAGAAAAATGTTTTTAACGAAATGAACTTAGCAGACAAAGTCAGGCTGGCCGGCGTGGTCGGCGCGGGCGGCGGCGGTTTTCCCACGCACGTCAAGCTCGGCGCCAAGGCGGAAGTGGTCATTGCCAACGGCGCAGAATGCGAACCGCTCCTGCACAAGGACGCGGTGACGATGGAAGAAAGCGCCGCCGACATGGTGCGCGGCATCCAGCTCGCGATGGAAGCCGTCGGTGCGAAGGAAGGCGTCATCGGCGTCAAAGCCAAAAAGAAACACGCCGTTGCCGCCGTGCAAGCCGCGAGCAAAGGCACGAACGTCCGCGTCCAGTTGCTCGGCGATTATTATCCAGCCGGCGACGAATACGATCTGGTTTACAACGTCACCGGCAAATTGATTCCGCCCGGCGGCATCCCCATCGCGGTCGGCGCGGTGGTCAACAACGTCGAAACGTTTGTGAACATCGCCCGCGCCAACGACGGCAAGCCGCTCACGCATAAAATGGTCACCATCGCCGGCGCGGTGAAATCGCCGGCAACACTGCGCGTGCCCATCGGCACGACGTTCCGCGAGTGCATCGAATACGCCGGAGGGCTCACGACGGATGATCCGGTGCTGTGCCTCGGCGGTTTGATGATGGGCACCACGAGCGACAATCTCGACACGCCCGTCACGAAGACGTCCACCGGCGTGATCATCCTGCCGCGCACGCATCACACCATCGAGCGCAAGCTCAAGCCCGGCAAGCAGCAGGCCGCCATCGGCAAGTCGGCGTGCGACCAGTGCCGCTATTGCACCGAATTCTGCCCGCGCTTCCTGCTCGGTTACGCCGTTGAACCGCATCAAGTCATGCGCACGCTGGCCTTCACCGGCACGGGCGCAGACTACTACAACCAATGGGCGGCGATGTGCTGCTCGTGCGGACTCTGCACGCTCTATTCCTGCCCGGAGGAATTGTTCCCGAAGGAAGCGTGCGACGACGCCAAGTCCGTCATGCGCGCCAAGCAAATCAAATGGACCGGCCCAATGAACCCGAAGGTCCATGCGATGGCCGATGGCCGCCGCGTGCCAATCAAGACGCTGGCGAAGAAATTGCACGTTTTGGATTACGACCTCCCTGCCCCGCTGGTGCGCCAAGAAATTTCGCCGAGCCGCCTCATCCTGCCGCTCAAGCAAAGCGCCGGCACGCCTTGCATTTCCAAGGTCAAAGCCGGCGACCGCGTGAGCTTCGGACAAGTCATCGGCGAACCTGCGCCGAATGCGCTGGGGGCGATCCTGCACGCGCCGATGAGCGGCACGGTGCGCGAGGCGAACGAGAAACAAATCATTTTGGAGAAATAATTTTATGGCCGATAAATCTGTTGGATTGATTGAACTGTCGAGCATTGCCGCCGGCTTTCAGGTGGCGGACACGATGCTCAAGGCGGGCAACGTGCGCCTGATCCTCTCGCGCTCCATCTGCTCGGGCAAATACATGGTGCTCATCGGCGGCGAAACCGCCGGCGTGACCGCCGCGGTCGAAGCCGGTTGCGAAGCGGCGGGCGGCTGCCTGATTGACAGCTTCGTCATCGCCAACCTGCATCCGGATGTATTCGTCGCCCTGGGCCGCACGCAACCGACGGAGACCACCGGCGCGCTGGGCATCATCGAATCTTTCAACGTCGCCACGCTGATTCAAGCCGCCGACACCGTCGCGAAAACTTCCGATGTCCAACTGCTGGAAGTCCGCCTCGCGATGGCGATGGGCGGCAAAGCCTTTTGCACGATGACCGGCGACGTATCGTCCGTGCAAGCCGGGGTGAATGCCGGCCGCGCCGTTTTGGCCGAAGCCGGGGTGCTGGTGAATGCCGTGGTGCTTTCCCGCCCGCATCCGGATGTCTATCGCGAAGTGGTTTGAAGTTTTAGCCCAAGCGAAAGCAAGAAGCCGCAGTCTATGAACTGCGGCTGCTTCTTTTTACTCTAGAAAATCAGAAAACCATTATCGTCAGCTTCTTCGGCCCGTGTGCGCCGAGGACGAGGATACGCTCGATGTCGCCGGTGCGGCTGGGGCCGGTGATGAACGAAATCATGCTCGGATAATCCGGCGCATATTTCTGCCGCAATAATTCAAACGCCGCCGGCAAATCCGCCACGAGCTGTTCGCGCCGCGCGAGGACGACGTGATGCGGCGGCAGCACGGACAACGCCCGTCCACCAGCACTGCGGCTCGTCACCGCCACGCCGCCAGTCTGCGCGATGAGCGCGTCGCACTCGCTGATGCCGGCGTCGCATTTCTCCATTTCCTGAACGTCGTAGCCGCGATCGGTAAGCATCGCCGGCAGACCAAGCGCCTGACAGGCGAAGTCCGTCAAAGTCCCGCCGTGGCTCGCAACCCGCGTCCATTTCTCCGCGTCGCGCAATTTCAAAAGCCCGGTTTTCAACTCTTCGCGACTGGCGAACAGCTGGAAATCCGCCTTCAAATCGGCGGCATTCCTGGCAAACAAGTCAAATTGCTCCTCAATGCTTGCGCCAACGGAGGGCAACCATTCCCGCGCATGACTGGCGGGAGACCCGGCGGAAACCGGAGCAACAGTCTCGCCATGTGATCCAGGAAAAGGCGCCCGAGTTTGCAAGGCTTCCCGGATGCGGCCCAAAATGTTTTCGCGTTCGCTCATTTCCGGTTCCTCCACCAGTCCTTGAAAGTTTCCATCGGCATCGGCGGCAGGTCGCGAGTTTTCGTCCAGGCTTTGGCCGGATCAATGGCCGAGCCTTTCACGGCGCCGTGCAGCGGTTGCGTGAGCCAGCCGAGTTTCTTGGCCAGCCACCAGAACTTCGGCTCGTTCGCCAGGATGCCGAAAATCTGATACGCCAGCCGTTCGAAGAAGGCCGGCTCGGCGGCGGACGCATTGCGGCGGTTTTGCAACAGATGATGGTGCAAATCAATCTTCACCGGACAGGCCTCGGTGCAGGCGCCACAAAGCGAGGAGGCGTTGGAAAGATGCTTCCACTCCTGCAGTCCGCGCAGATGCGGCGTGATGACGGAGCCGACCGGACCGCTGTAAGTGGTGCCGTAGGTATGGCCGCCCACGTTGCGGAAAATGGGACAGACGTTCAGGCACGCGCCGCAGCGGATGCAATGGAGCGCGTCACGCTGCTCGGCGTCGGCCAGCAGTTCCGTGCGGCGATTGTCGAGAAGGACAACGTGCCATTCCTCCGGACCATCACATTCGCCGGCCTGGCGCGGGCCGGAATACATCGTGTTGTAACACGTCATCGGCTGCCCCGCCCCGGCAGTCGCCAGCATCGGCAAAAAGAGCGCGAGATCGGCAAAGCGAGGCAGCACTTTTTCGATGCCGAGCAGCGTGACCATCGTCTTCGGGAGCGCGGCGGTAAGCCGCGCGTTGCCTTCATTTTCCGTGATGGAAATCATGCCCGTCTCGGCGATGGCAAAATTCGCACCGGTAAAACCGACATCGGCGGCGATGTATTTCTGGCGCATCACGCGGCGGGCCACCATCGTCAAATCCTCCGGCGTGTTCGAGGGCGCATCGCCGAGCTCCTTCTGGAACAAGTCGCGGATTTCATCACGCGTCAGGTGCATCGAGGGGAAAACGATGTGATACGGCGCCTCATGCCGGAGCTGAACGATAAATTCACCCAGATCGGATTCAACAACGGTAAAGCCTTCCTTCTCCAGCGCGTGGTTCAGGTGGATTTCCTCGCTGGTCATCGCCTTGGACTTGATGATGGAGCGCGCTTTTTTATCGCGGAGAATCTGCGCGATGATTTCACGCGCCTGCTCGCCGGTGCTGGCCCAATGGACTTTTGTGCCGCGGGCCTCCAGCCGGGCGACGAGCGACTCGAGATGCGTGTCGAGGTGGTTGACGGCCTCCCATTTGGTTTCCGCAGCGGCCTGCCGCGCGGATTCCCAGCTTTGGAACGCGCCCTTGCGCCGGTCGCGGGCCGTCTCATAGCCGCGCAAGGCGGTGCGGATGAACTGGCGCAACCGCAGGTCGCCGGTCTTTTCGGCGGCGCGCGTCTTGAATTCGGAAACGGAGGTGCTCATCGCGTGTTCAACACCTCGGCGAGGCTGATCGTTTTGGTCGGTTTACCCTGACGCGAAAGGAGACCTTGAATATGCATCAGGCAGCTTGAATCGCTGGAAACGATGTATTCCGCGCCGGTCTCGGCGGCAGCGGCGCATTTCACCTCGCCCATCGCGGAGGAAATCATCGGGAACTTTGCGGCGAACGTCCCACCGAACCCGCAGCAGGATACTTCCGGCATTTCGACCAATTCCAATCCGTTGACGTTGGCCAGCAGGACGCGCGGCTGTTTCTGGATGCCGAGTTCACGCAGGCCGTGGCAACCATCGTGGAACGTTACTTTGTGGGGAAACTTCGCGCCAAGGTCAGTCACGCCGAGTTTATTGACAAGGAAATCGGAAAATTCCCAGGTGCGGGAAGCGACTTGCTTGGCGAGGTCCGCATGGCGGGTGCCGGCGAACAGCTCGGGATAAAACTTTTTCACCATCGCGCCGCAAGAGCCGGAACCGATGACGACAGCTTCCGCGTCCGCCAATTTTTCCAACACCGGCGCGGCGATGGTGCGGGCTTCGGGATGATAGCCGGAATTGAACGGCGGCTGGCCGCAGCAAGCGATTTCCTCCGGGCAAACAACCTGATGGCCGAGACGCTCGAGAATCTCCACCATGCTGATGCCAGCGCGCGGATACAGCGCATCCACGAAACACGGGATGAACAACGTTACAGTCATGGGCGATCAGCGGCGGCGCAGCTCGGCAAAGCGATCCGCCGCCGCATTCCACGCGGCCGGCTCGTAACGCTGCACCTCGGAGGAGGCGCGCACCACTTCACGCATCTCGGCCAGCGAAGAGAGTTCGCCGTCGGCCTTGACCTGCGTAAGCAGGTTGCCCATCGCCGTGGCTTCCACCGGGCCAGTGACAACCGGCCGCTGGCAGGCGTCGGCGGCAAATTGATTGAGAATCCGGCTTTGCGATCCGCCACCCACAATGTGGATGACCTCGACTTTTTCGCCGGTCAATTCCTCGAGCGATCCCAGCGTTTCACGATACTTGAGCGCAAGACTTTCGTAGGCGCAACGAACGAGTTCGCCCTCGGTCTTCGGCACCGGCTGCTTTGTTTCGCGGCAAAATTCCTGAATGGCTTTCGGCATGTCCGGCGGATTGAGAAAGCGCGCATCGTTGAGATTCACGATGGAGCGAAACGGCTTGGCTTTGGCCGCCAGCGCAGCGAGTTCCGCATAGTCGTATTTCCGACCGGCGGCATCGAACGAGCGTTTGCACTGCTGAACGAGCCAGAGACCCATGATGTTTTTGAGCAGGCGATAGGTTCCATCAATGCCGCCTTCGTTGGTCATGTTCAACTCCAGCGCGCGCGGCGTCAGCACGGCTTTCTGCACTTCCACGCCCATCAGCGACCAGGTGCCGGAACTGATATAGGCCCAGTTCGCCTTGCCGGTATCGGCCGTGGGCACGCCCGCGACGGCGGAAGCGGTGTCATGCGACGGCGGAGCGACAACTTTGACGCCGGTGAGCCCGGTGCGCTCGGCGAGCGACTTGCGGAATTTGCCAAGCGTGGTTCCGGGCGGGACAATTTTCGGCAGGAAATGCGCGGGCAGGCCGAGTTTTTTCAACAGCGGCAATGACCAGTTGCGCTTGAGCGGATGCACGAACTGCGAGGTAGAGGCGATGGTAAATTCCGCCCGCTTCACGCCGCACATAGCCCAATGCAAAAAGTCGGGTGTGAACAGCAGCGTATCGGCCGCGTCAAGGATGGCGGGCGAATGCTGCTGCCATGCCAGCAATTGATAGAGCGAGTTCAATTCCATGAACTGGAGGCCGGATTGCGCAAAGATTTCAGCGCGCGGAACTTTTTTGAATGTGCGTTCCAAGGCTCCGCGCGTGCGGGCATCACGATAGTGGTAAGGCAGACCGAGAATTTCGTCCTGCTTATTCAACAACACGAAGTCCACGCCCCAGGTATCGGCACCGACGGAGACGATTTGCTTGGCGTATTTTTTCCCGGCCAACGCGAGGCCGTTCTGAATTTCGCCCCAAAGACGGAGCGTGTCCCAGCGAAAAGTCTCGCCGAGATACACGCCGCCGTTGGAGAAGCGATGAACTTCTTCGAGTTGAAGGCGGCGACCATCCCACAAACCAGCGATGACCCGCCCGCTCTCCGCGCCGAGATCCACGGCGAGATAAACTTTTTTTGCCATAAAACTTTATCCGGTTAAGCTGCTGCCAAATCGCGGTCCGGATTTAATAATTCACAGCGACTGGGTTGTTTATTGGCCACGCGCCGGTCAATGCGTCGGCAAGGCCGGTGATTCCGAAGTATTGCCCATGTCGCGGGCGAACAGCTTTTTCCAAGTGAATCCGTAGATCATGACGGCGACAAAGCATACCAGCGGAATAACGAAGCCGAACTGCATCCCGTGCTTGTCCGCCAACGCGCCCATCAGCATGGGTGCGATGGCCCCGCCGACGATGGCCATGACAATGATGGCCGCGCCTTTCTTGGTGTTTTCCCCCAAGCCACGGATGCCCAGCGCAAAAATGGTCGGGAACATGATGGACATGAAGAAATAGCTAGCAATCAAGCCCAGCGCCGAAACGAAGCCCAATCCGGCCACGACCAAGGTGAGCAGGATGACGTTGGCCAGGGCGTAAATTCCGAGCGCCAGATGCGGTTTAAGCCGCTGCATAAGGAAGCTGCCGGAGAAACGTCCAACCATGAACAGCACCATGCCGCCCAGCGACAGCACCAAGGCCGATTTCTTTTCGGACCATTTATTAACCTCCACAACGTAGTTAATGAAGAAGCTGTTGATGCCGGTTTGGGCCGCGACGTAAAGGAACTGCGCCACCACGGCAAACACAAAGTGCGGCTGGGACCACATGGAACGTTCGCCTGTGGTTTTGTCCTGATGTTTCGCATCAGCCACGGCGTGCTCCTCGGCGTGGATATCGGGAATTTTATTGAAGGCGAACAAAATCAGGATCAGCGTCACCACCACGCCTAAGCCAATGTATGGGGTGGCGAGTCCGGCATTGCTCAAATTGACCGTTTCACCGGAGGAAAATATCAACAAACCACCGACGAACGGGCCAAGAATCCAGCCCAGCGCGTTGTTGGTCTGGGCGAGATTGATGCGGCTGGCCCCGGTCTCCGGCGGGCCGAGCACGGTGGCGTAGGGATTGGCGATGGTTTCCAGGCAGGTCAATCCCAGCGCAATGACGAATAACCCCAGCAGAAACGCCGTGAACGCCGTCACCTGTGAGGCTTTGTCTAATCCCACAATCGCCACGGAAACCGCCGCACAGTTCTTTTCAAAATCCTTGCTGTCTAAGGCTCGCGCCAGTTGTTCAACGCTGGTTCGGACGGCCGCCAGTTTCTCGGTGGCAGCCACATTCGGTGCGGCGGTCGCCAGCGCCGCCACCGCCTTGGTGAGATAATCTGCAGCCTTGGCCTTGGCCTGAATGGCGGCTTCCGGCGTCATCGTTTCTAGACCTGTCAGCTTCGCTTTAGCAGTGGCGATGTCATTACGGGCTTCCAACAGTTTCGCCTTGGCTTCCGCCGAGGTGACCACGGTAAGGTCGAACTTCTTGCCAACCCAGTTAGCCGTGCCGGTCCACTGGTCGCTCTTGGTGGCCGGGACAAACCAGAACGCGCCTAGCGCAAACAGGGTCAGGCCGAAAATAATGCCGGTTTTATAGCCGTAGCGACGGGCAATCATGCCAGCAGGCATTGCCATTAAAAAATACCCGCCATACACCGCCGCTTGCACCCAACCGGATTGCGCCTTGGTGACTTCCAGCGAATTTTGGAAATGCTTATTTAGCACGTCCAGCAGCGCATGCGCAAAGCCCCACAGCAAAAACAAACTGCAAATGAGGATGAATACAAACGCGTAATTTTTTCCGTCGGCGGTGCGGAACAAGCCGAGCTTGCCGCCAGTGGGTTTCGTAGGTGTGGTCATGGTTGTGAATGTTAGGTGCTTTATTTTTGTGCGAACGGATTTCGGTTAACTTATTTGGTATTACGATGAAGCAACACCTTTTTTAGTTGCATGTTTTCTTGTTTCGCCGTTTCCGAGCCAACACAACTTCGGCGAACACCTTTTGCGTCCGTTCGTATAATGCGAAACTGTCAATTTACTCAAGCGTAAATCGGACCAAAGTTCTGGCAGGCACGATAATCCGCACCTTCCAAGTCCGCCGTGCCGAACGCCGCCCAGGCGCTCGGACGGAACACTTTTTCCACCGCCACGTTGTGCATGTAAACCGGAATCCGCAGCATCGCCGCGAGCGAGATCAAGTCCGCGCCGATGTGGCCATAACTGATGGCACCGTGGTTGGCACCCCAGTTGTTCATCACGGTGTAAACATCGCGGAACGCGCCCTGCCCGGTCAGATTCGGCGCAAACCACGTCGTCGGCCAGGTCGGATTCGTGCGCTGGTCGAGCGTGTTGTGGACATTTTCCGGCAAATCCACCGTCCAGCCTTCAGCGATCTGCAACGCCGCGCCGAGACCTTTGATGAGGTTCAAACGGCACATCGTCACCGGCATGCCACCGCGGGTGAGGAAGCGAGTGCTCCAGCCGCCGCCGGGGAAATATTCCGTGATGCTCGGATGCCACGTCGTGGCCTCGAGACATTTCTTCGCCTCGTCCTTGGTGATTTCCCAGAACGGCTTCATCGCCGGCTGGCCGTCAATTTCCTGCTGGCCGGTGCCGTCGAGCGTCGCGGGGCCGGAGTTGATGAGATGCAAAATGCCGCCCGCCGCATGACCATCAAGAGTATGGCCGGAAACGCGCTTCACGGCATCCGGACTCCAATAGGTCCGCACATCCGCAAAAATCTGCGCGGTGTTGGTCAGCAAATTGCCGAACAACATCGAAGCGCCGTTGAGACAATCATTTTCGGTGGCGACGACGTAGGGCGCGCGAATGCCATTCCAATCGAACGACGTGCTGAGGATGGCTTCGAGAAAATCACCGTTCGGCTGGTAATCCGTCCATTGGCGCTGGCCTTGGAAGCCTGACGCGATGGCGTTGTGACCTTGTGCCTCTTCGCCAAAGCCCATTTCGGCGAGTTTCGGATTGCCCACCATCAAATCGCGAGCGATGAGCGCCATCTTGACGGATTTTTCCCATTCGCCGTCGAGCTGCGCACGGGGCCGGACAGTCTTCGGTGAATTGTAATCTTTGCCCTCCGGACAATTTTCCTTCACCCACTTGAGCGCTTTCTTGTATTCAGCGGGATCGTAAATGCCCTTGTCCATGCGGCGGAGGAATTCCGTCATGTCAATCGTCTCGACGCGCATGCCGAGATAATCTTCGAAGAACGGCTGGTCCACAATGGAACCGGCGATGCCCATCGAAACGCCGCCCATGCCGAGATACGATTTACCACGCATCAATGCCACCGCCAGACCGGCGCGGACGAAGCGGAGAAGCTTTTCCTGCACATCGGCGGGAATGGATTTATCGCCGCCGTCCTGAACTTCCTGCCCATAAATACCAAACGCCGGAAGGCCTTTCTGCGTGTGGCCGGCAAGCACCGCCGCGAGATAAACCGCGCCGGGACGTTCAGTGCCGTTGAAGCCCCAGACGGCTTTCGGGATGGACGGATTCATGTCCATCGTCTCGCTGCCGTAGCACCAGCAAGGGGTTACGGTGAGCGACACACCCACGCCTTCGCGCGCAAATTTTTCCGCACAGGCCGACGCCTCGGCCACGCCGCCGATGCAAGTGTCGGCAATGACGCATTCAACCTTCTTGCCATTCGGATACCGCAGGCTGGAGGAAATGAGTTTGGCGGCGGACTTCGCCATGTCCATCGTCTGTTTTTCGAGCGACTCACGGACGCCGCCAAGGCGACCATCAATCGTAGGCCGAATGCCGATTTTGGGAAGGGAACCGTTAAACAATGATAATTTCATATATTTTGGATTGGTGGCTGTTGTCTTTTCATAGTGTCAAATTGACTGCCGCACGTCACGATTTTTGCTTGGACAAGAACATAAAATAATTGGACATAACACAGGAATCGGCAAATTTTCAGGAACCTATTGCGCATAAATCTCCTGCAAAGGGAAATTTCAATGCTTTCTAAAGCAAACAGCCGCGTATGTCTGGCGACAAATCGCCAAATCACACCCCTTCCAAAATCAAATGCCGCAAGAGCTTTTGTGAACTTATCAATAACAGGTATCCATCGGACAACTCACATCTTGCTCTTCAAGTAAGTTCCAAACCCAATGACGATGGTGGAAATGATGAGCGTGCCAATGCCACCAGCGATGAGCAGGTGCGCTTTTTTGCTGGAGCCTTTCCATTCATGCAGGATCCAGCCCCACATCGTGCTGAAGATGATGATGCTCGCCATGTGCAGCGTCCATGAGGCAAAACTAAACTTGCCCATCTGCGTTTCGCCCATCGTGTAAAAGAAGAACTGGAAATACCAGCAGGTGCCAGCCAGCGCGGAGAACAGATAGTTGGCAAACGCCGGAATCTTCAGATCCGCCACCTTGCCGGCCGCCGCCACCGCCGCCGCACCGTGTTCGCTGCCACCGGTGCCACCATGATGCGCGTGCTCTTCCTTCACATGCGAGGCGAGGTATTGATAGCCGGTGCGGTTTTTAAGATTAAGCAGCACACACCAGATGAAGTTCGTCGTGAAACCACCCGCCAACACCACCACCAGCTTCGGCAGACCGGTCCAGAGCGTTGAAGTGCCGGCCTTGGCGGCCGCGTCACCGATGGGATTACCCGCCGTCAGCGCAAAGGAGAAACACGCACTCATGATTCCGGAAAACGTGGCGACCATAATGCCTTTTTTGAAATTGAATTCAGCAATGGCTTTCTTCTTCTGCTCCACAGGCATCTCCTTTTCCTTGGTAAAACCCGCCAGCGCCGCAATGGCGATACCCAGCAGACAAACGCCGACACCGGCGAGCGTCACTTGCCCAGGCGTGGAACTGGCGATTTCCTGAATGCTCGCCCCCACCGGCAGGCCCGGCATAAACTGCTTGAAGATGGGCGGCACCAGCGTGCCAAAGGCCGCGCAATAGCCAAGCGCCACCCCCATGCCGAGCGACATGCCCAAATAACGCATCGTCAGGCCGAAAGTCAGGCCACCGAAACCCCACATCGCGCCGAAAAAATAAGTCCACCAGAGCGTGCTGGCGGTTTGCTGACGCAGCACACCGAACACATCGTTTGTCATGGTCAGCGCAAACACCCACGGACAGATGATCCACGAGAAGAAACCGCCGACGAGCCAGTAGGTTTCCCACGACCATTTTTTTACGCCGCGATACGGCACATAAAAACTCCCGGAAGCCAGGCCGCCGAGCCAATGAAATATTACGCCAAGGAATGGATTCATGATGATTTAGTTCACAGTTTCTACTTCTGGTTTGGTTGAGCAACTATAATTTTTTGCGCGGTCTGAAGGGTCACCGGCCCAAGCAGGCCAGATTCCAACAACGGCGAATCTTTCAGCCAATGATGCCAAGTGGTGAAGGTCAGGCGACCGGTCGGACTGGGCTTGCCATCCAGAAACCACTGGGGCCACTCTTTGAGCTGCTTGCCATTCCACTCACGATCCTCCGGCAATTGCTCATCGCCGACGAGCCGGTTAGCCCAGAGATTGGTGATTTTGACCACGAGCTTATTAACACCCGGCTTCACGGCTTTGGTGATATTGATGCGGAACGGCGGCTTCCAGAGAACACCAAAGTCCCGACCATTCAGCGTCACTTCGGCAAAGTTTTTCACCCCGCCAAGATCAAGCCAGAGTTCGCGGCCAGCGGTCAAGCGGTCGGCAGAAACTTCAATTTCCTTTTCGTAAGACGCCGTGCCGGAGAAATACCGCACGCCGTCGTTCGTGTGGTCGGTCCACGAAATCAACTTGTCCAGCGCGACCGTCGGTGGCGCGCCCCAGTTCGGCGGGAAATTCAATTTCCAGGCGCCGTAAATCTCCTGCGGCGCCGGCAGCCCGGCCGCATCCGCACGCAGAACTTTTCCACTGGCGGTGGACAAGGTCACGACGCCATCGCTCCACACCTTCACGACCGACGAACCATCGGCAGCCACGCTGGTTTCCCATACTGGCGGACGGCTGGCGACCAATGTTTCGGGCAGCATGAGCGTGGTGTTTTCCGGCGCGATCATTTGTCCCGGCTTGCCGCCAAGGATGTAATCCACGCGCAGTTCTTTTTTACGATTCACCGCCGGATCGCGGCCAATAACACCGTTGTTCACAGTGACAACCAACTGACCGTCGCTTATCAACCCCGTAAGTTTTGCCGTCACGTCCAACCCGCTCGCATCCTCGGTGGCCGCGTAAACCGCGCGCTGGATTTCCAGCTTCGGTTGGACGGGAAAATCCGTCTTTATGCTGCTGCTGACAGCGACGACGTGATCCGCATTATTCGCCGGGCGGCGGAAGATGACGAACACCGATTCGGCGGGTTGAAAATTCAGCTGAACTTTGGTGCGGCCAGCTTGAATGCTCCAAACCGGCGCAGGCTCAATAACTCCGGTTTCAGGATGCCACAACTCCGGAATCTTGCCGCTGACACGGAACGTGCATTCGGCGGAATCAAACTGCCGCCGCTGGTTGGAGACAAAATAAATGTCCGCTTCGCCGGCGATGCGATGGCAATACGCCAGCTTGGTGTTGGCCGCGCCGGTGAATTCAAAATCCGGCTTCAGACTTTGCGCGGCAAAAATATCCGCCAAAGATTTTCCTAAAACGATGCGACCTTTGCCGACGACGTTTTCCTGGATGTTGCTGCCATTGCATTTGCCCCAGAGCGCGTCCGCCAGCTTTTTCACCCGCTGGTCGCACTTGGGAAAATCCGTCAGGCTCGGCGACCGTTGCGGACGCGAACCGATGACCGTGGCTCCGTCGCGCGCGAGTTTCCCGATGCGCTCCAACAACTGCGGCGTCAGATCCGAATCATTTTGCGGCAGAACCAGCGCGGCATAATGCGCTCCGCTCGCCAAAGTGAGACGGCCATTTTTCACCGTCGAGCCATGCAGCAGCACGTCGGCATTGACGGCGTCGAAATCGTAACCATCGGGCATCTTGGGATTGCCCAGACGCATTTCACTCGGCGCACTCTCGCCGTTGAAATATGCCACGTCCGCCACAGCGCGGCCTTGTTGGAGGAGAAATTCGCAGCGCGAAATGTAGTCAATCCACGGCTTGCCCTGATTCCACCACGTCACCGTGCGCTCGAAATGAAAACCCCATTGCCCCATCGTCATGCCCGGCCAGGTGTTCGTCCACGGCTGCATGGCGTAGCGGTGGAAGATGTAGCGGTTCAAGCCCTGGGCAAAGGTGAGGTCGCCAAGCGTCTTGAGTGAATATGGATCGTCCTGCCAACGCCCAGCCTTGGCGCTCGGCGAAGCGGTGAACGACTCCGCACCCACGATTGTTTTTCCGTAGATGTGGGCGATGGACGCCGCAAGCTTGATGGAAGAATGACCCTGACTACCGCTCCAAAATTCGCCCATGACCACATCCGCCGGCGCGCCGCTTTGGAGAGATTCAAACGGGCCGGTGTAAGGCTCGACAGCATTCAGCAGGCCGTGCTGGCGGCACAAATGAGCGAAATGGCCGAAGTAATTTTCCGCAAACAGATCCGCGATGGTGCGGCGCAAGTCCCAGAGAAAACGTTCGGTCTGGGCGGCATTGTCCACGACGCGGCCAGTGATTGCCGGCAGGAAGGTCAACAAATCATAGCCGCGGCGCTTCCGGAATTCGGCGCGAAAATTTTTATTCCAGTTCTGGCCGCCGACTTCATAGCTGTCAATCAGCGAGGTGGAAAGTGTCTTGCCGGCGAGCGGTCCGACATCATCCAAAATCTTTTTCATGAAGCCGTCCCAATGCGCGTCGAGCGCGGCCTGGCTAAACTTGTCGCACTCCAAGCCCGTGCCTTCCGTCGGCGCGGGATGATTATTTCTGCCGGTGGGCGTGTAACCGAGTCGCAACACCACCCACTTGCCGGCAGGGGCGCGCCAGTTCAATTTTCCATCTGCCGTCAGCTTGGAAGTAAGGTCAATCATATCCCGCCGCTGCAGCGCGCCAGTCGCACTGGAGCCCGCATCGCTGTCCGAAGTCACCTCGGTCTGCCCGGGAGCCACGCCACCTTCCATCGTAATCTTCTTGCCGAGATCCTCAACCGAAGCGCGTGGTTCCAGACTGATTTCCGCGACCGGAATCGTCGCGTCCTTATTTTTCTCCCCCGCGCCGAGACCGTTGAATTGAACACGCCAGAAACGCGCCGGCACCGGTTCGCTGCCCAACGAAACCAGACAAACACCGGAGTTATGAGGGCCAAACGCAAATTTCTTCAACGAGCGAAACGACTGGCCATCATCCGAGACCCGCACTTCGCCGTTGCATTGCGGCATGGCCGCACCGGCTACGATTTTCACCGTGCGCGCAGCAAACGGCTGCTTGAATTCCAACTGGGCAAACTGCGGCTTGCCCGACTTGGGCGTCGGCAGCCGGACAAGCGTTTTGCTGTCACCATCCACAATTTTGCCGGCAGCCGGTGAATTGCTGCCCGCCGAGGCGGACGGTGAAAAATCCACCATGCGCAGGCTGTCCGCATCCGAAATTGGATACGCCAGCACGGCAATGTCGCGATAGAAACCCAGCTTGGTCGGCGGCTGCGGCAGCACGCCAACGAAATTCGTCGGGCCGTTCACCCGAACTTCACTGGATACGACCTGTTGCATCGCGTTCTCCGGCGTAATCCACGGACCGCCACTGCTCGACCAACCCGCACAGTTTTCAATCGTGAGATCGAGCCCCAGACGGTTCGCCTCCTGCACGGCGAATTTGAAATGCTCGCGCCATTCAGGACTCATGAAATTCACCGGCCCGCGGGGGATGCCGCAATCCACAATTACAATGGTCGCGCCGCCGAGACCGATCTGCTTCATCGCTTCCAGGTCAGCGGTGATGCCGGCCTTCGTGGTGTTGCCATTCATCCAGTGCCACCACGTCTGCGGCTTGGCGGAATCAGGCGGCGAAATAAACCCCCGCTCCAGCGAATCAGGCTTGGGCGACGCGAGTTCAGCAGCGGAAAGCTGCGTCAACGGAAGCAACGTCACGAGAATAAGAAGTGTAAGCCTATTCATGTTTTTGGAAGATTGATTTAACTGTGGTTTATCTGCGATTTAACAACACATCACGTTCGTATTGCTTCACCTCGCCCAGCCACGCTTCGGCGACGGGAACACCCTGACTCTCGCAATAATAATCCCAGACCGCGCCGAACGGCAGCGTTCTGGCCTCCTCCTGCAACACGAGACGCGTAGTGTAATCTCCGCTGGCTTCCGCCGAGCGGATAAGCGGCGTTTCCAGCAAGGCAATGAGCAGCGCGCGGATCATATTGCGCGTGCCAATCGTCCAAGCGGCAACGCGATTGATGCTGGCGTCAAAATAATCCAGCCCGATGTGAACGCGCTTCTCGAATCCGTTCACCGCGATTTCGCGGGCGATGGCCAGCAAGTCATCATTGAGAATCACCACGTGGTCACTGTCCCAACGCACACCACGGCTGACGTGCAGCAAAATCTCCGGCATGAATTGCAGCACGCTGGAAATTTTGTCCGCGATGCCTTCGGTCGGATGATAATGGCCGGCATCAAGCGTCAGCAATTTTTTGCGGCTGACGGCATAGCCGAGATAAAATTCATGTGAACCGACGACGTAGCTTTCGCTGCCAATGCCGAACAGCTTCGGTTCCACCGCATCCAGGTTCAGTTTTGGCGAAATGGCTTTCTTGAACACAGCATCCAGCGATTCGGCCAGCCGTTCGCGCGGCGCGACGCGGTCGGCGGGCGTGTCCTTCATGCCATCGGGAATCCAAACATTGGTCACGCAGGTTTTGCCAAGCGCCTTGCCCATCGCCGCGCCGATCTCACGCGAGCGGATGCAATGCTCAATCCAGAATTTGCGGACGCTTTTGTCCGCGTGCGACAAGGTGAAACCATCCGCCGATTTCGGATGCGAGAAACAGGTCGGGTTGAAATCGAGGCCGAGGCCGTTTTTCCTGGCCCAGGAAATCCAGTTGGCAAAATGTTTTGGCTCAATCGCGTCGCGATCCACCTTCTTCCCGCCAAACTCGCCGTAAAAGGCATGGAGATTCAGACGGTGCCTGCCGGGAATCAGCGAATAAGCTTTTTCCAAATCGGCGCGCAGTTCGTCCGGCGTGCGGGCTTTGCCGGGATAATTGCCCGTGGCCATGATGCCACCGGTGAGGGTGCCGCCGAAATTTTCAAAACCACCCACGTCGTCGCCCTGCCAGCAGTGCAGCGAGATGGGGATTTGCGAAAGGGTTTTCAGCGCGTGAGCCACATCCACGCCCAGCGCGGCGTAGCGTTCCTTGGCGAGTTCGTAGGAAAGATGATTATTCCGATTTACTTTGGGCATAAAAAGCGGTGCGTGGGTTAAGGTGATGGCTGAAATTTATAGAATGCACCACGCCGCGTCCTTGACGATGCTGCCATTCATTAGCACTATCTTGCCAGTCATGCCGCACGCTATCCTCAAACGCAAAGACTGGTTTCGACCGGATGGATTTCCCATCGCGATTGAGCGGCGCGATCCGCAGGAGCCATTTGGACTACATGCGCATGAATTTGCGGAGATTGTCATCATCACCGCCGGGCGCGGCACGCACGTGACCGGCAAGGAATCATATCCGCTGAACACGGGCGACGTCTTTGTCATCGGCGGCTCCCGCCAGCACGATTACCACAGCATGGAACGGCTGTGCCTGGTGAATATTCTCTTCCAGCCAGATAAATTAAATATGCGCGATTACGACTTGCGCACCCTGCCCGGCTATCACGCCCTCTTTATCCTGGAACCCGCGTGGCGGCAACGGCATCAATTCAACAGCCGGCTGCGCCTGACACCGCAGGAGTTGAGCATCCTGATGGCCACGGTGGACAAACTGGAGGAAGAACTGCGGACGCGGGCGGATGGTTTCAAGTTTATGGCCACGGCTGCCTTCATGCAAATCGTCGGGCATCTGTCGCGATGTTTTGCCAAGGCGAAAAATCCCGATTCTCGCGCCCTGCTCCGCATCGGCGAAGCGATCAGTCATCTGGAGGCAAACTTTCAAGAACCGATCGATCTCGATCAACTGGCGAAAACCGCCCACATGTCGAAACGCAATTTCATGCGAAACTTTCAAGCCGCCATGGGCAACTCCCCCATTGCCCATCTGGTCCAGCTCCGCGTGAACCGCGCCGCCTCGCTGCTCCGCCGCACCGAACACAGCGTGACGGAAATCGCCTTTCAAGTCGGGTTCAGCGATAGCAATTACTTCGCGCGCCAATTTCGGAAATTGCTAGGCGTCACCCCCAGCGATTATCGCCAGCAACACAACCGGCTGGGCTAAAATTGCCTCGCACGCCTTCACGCTAAATCCATTAAGCCAGATGTGAAGCCCGATACTCCGATGGCGAACAGCCGCAATAGCGCGTGAAAGCCCGCGCAAAATAAGCGGCATCAGGAATACCCACCGCTCCGGCCACTTGCTTCACCGGCGCACGGCTGGTCAGCAAAAGATATTGAGCCCGCTCCATGCGCCGCTGCATCAAATACTCGAGCGGCCGCACACCGACCAACTCCTTGAAGCGATCCGAGAAGTAGGTCGGATGCAATTTCACAACGCGCGCCAAATCGCCCAGCAGGATGGTTTCATTCATGTGGGAATGGATGAATTCCTGCACAGCCAGGAATTGCCGGGTGGCGCGGGCGTGAACTCCCTCATGGCTGCGCGCCGTCCGCAAAAAAGGTGCCAGCAGCAGCGCCAAAATCCCGTTCGCCTCAAACGAATCCACGGCGGGAACCTCGTGCGCCGCCTGTTCCGCCGCCAGCGGATAACGGCGGTATTCCTCCCGGGACGGATCAAAGCAGGGAAGTTTCCGGTCCGGGTAAAGTGCCTCTATCCTTTGAAATTGTTTGAGCATCGCCGGCGTCGCCGGAATTTGAAAATCGAAATCCAAAAGCGATAGCAAGTCATTCCCCGTCGGCAGCCGGGAAACGAAATGCAGATGATAGTGATCCAGGCGGCGGGGGCAGAAACAATCGTGCACCGTGAAGGGAGGCAGCAAATACAGCTGGCCGGGCTTGAGCCGGAATTCCCGTTGGTGATGCCGCACCACGGCATGACCATCCAAAATCAACCACAGCCGCGAGAACGGACTGATCACATTCCGGAAATTCCACCACCGTCCAGCCACCGTGCGCTGGACGGCGAGGATTCGCATATCCAGAGCATGCAGTGATTCTTGGTTCAGGGCGGCGTTCATTTCCAGCTGGTTGACCTTAAATGTGCGCGAAGGGGCTTGGAAAAGTCAACTTCCTCGCTTTGGTGAACTTGATAATATTTCGCTCCAACCATCCATTGGTTCCAAAAATATCTTTGGGAATAACTTTGTGAACAAGAAAAGCAAGTTTGGCTTGCCGCTGAAATTTGAGCAGCGATTCTGTGCGCATGATTAATTCTGTTTCTGACCCGCTAGCCGGCGGGAGCACTCCCGACTCCGGGACTGATTTAAAGAAAACCCGCCGTCAAAAAGCGGCCCGCAGTGACGCGCGAACGACTTTGGACCGATTGCCGCCACACTCACCAGAGGCGGAAATGGGCGTGCTGGGCTGCGCGCTGCTGGATCCCAACCAGTGCATCGGAGAGTGCATCGAAAAGCTGAAGGACGAAGGCAAAATGGCGTTCTACGATCTGCGGCACCAGACGATTTATGAGACGCTTTCGGCGATGTTTGACGCGAAGCACGCGATTGATTTGATTACGGTGCAGCAGCATTTGAAAGATCGCCAGTTGCTCGACCAAGTCGGCGGCATCGCCTATCTCTCGCAGTTGCAGGATGCCGTGCCGAGCGCAGCAAACTTGAGCTACTACCTCGATATCGTCCGGGAAAAACACCTGTTGCGAAAACTCATCACCACCTGCAGCGGGGTGGTGGGAAAAGTCTATGATTACGAGGGCAACGTGGAAGAGCTGCTGGACGAGGTGGAAAAGGAAGTGCTCCGCGTAAACGAGTCGCGCGCGCAGGGCGGCAACCTGCCAATCAAGACGCTGGTCGGCAAAGCCGTGGAGAAGATTCAAAATTATTTTGACCGCAAGGGCGCACTGGACGGTTTAGCGACCGGCTTCATGGACCTGGACAAGATGACGGATGGGTTGCACGGCAAAGAAATGATCGTCATCGCCGCGCGGCCTTCGATGGGCAAAACATCGCTGGCCATGAACATTGCCGAACATGTGGCACTGGAACTGAATCTGCCCGTGGGAGTGTTCAGTTTGGAAATGGGAGCCGAATCGCTGATCATGCGCATGATGTGTTCACTGGCACGCGTGAATATGCGGAACATCCGGGACGGCTTCATGGCGGAAACGGATTTTCCAAAACTGACCAGCGCCGCCGGTCGATTATCACGCGCGCCGCTGTTTATTGATGACACGGCGGGGCTTTCGATTCTGCAGTTGCGGGCGCGGGCGCGACGGATGGCGCAGCAGCATGGCATCAAGCTATTTGTCATTGACTATTTACAGCTTCTAAACTCTACTGCGCGGCGTTCTCAGGAGAATCGGCAGCAGGAAATCGCGGACATTTCCAGCGGCATCAAGGCGCTGGCCAAAGAGCTAGACGTGCCGGTAATTGTGCTGAGCCAGTTGAACCGCGAATTGGAGAAAGACAAAAGCCGCAAGCCGCGTTTGAGCGACTTGCGTGAATCTGGATCCATCGAGCAGGACGCGGATTTGGTCGGCTTGCTTTACAAGCCGGATGCAGGTGATGACGAAGATGGCAACGCGGTAGAAAGCGATGGCGTGCCGGTGAATTTATTAATCGCCAAGCAACGCAACGGTCCGACGGGCGACGTCCACATGACATTCCTGAAACCATATACACGATTTGAAAGTGCAACGAACCGAATTAGCGATGAAGACGTGCCATCTGGCAGATAAAAAAATGAAATCCATCATTCGACCTCTGGGTATCTCTCTGGTTTTAGGCTGTGCCACCGCAGCCATGGCACAAAGCACCGGGCCAAAAATTGACCGCGTTGACATTAAATTCGTCGGACCCGCCTCCGTCAGCGAGGATTTCATCCGCTCCAACATCAAGCTAAAAACCGGCGCGACGTATTTGCCGGGCATGACGCAGGACGACGTCCATTCGCTTTATGGCACCGGCCAATTTTACAACATCCGCGTCGCGGTGGATCAATCCGCCCGCGGCGTGGTGTTGACCTACAACATTCAGGTGCGTCCGCGCATCACGGACATCAAGATTGAAGGCAACAAGGAGTTGAGCGATTCCAAGCTCAAGAAAAAAATCACCGTCAAGACCGGCGAGGCGCTGGACGAGCAAAAGCTCTTCACCATCGTGCAGGAGATGAAGAAGCTGTATGAAAAATACGGCCTAGCCGACACGCAGGTGAAATATGTCCTGAACATCGAGGAAACCACCGGCCATGGCACGGTGACCTTTCATATCAACGAGAGCGCCATGGTTAAAATCAAGGACGTCCAATTTCTCGGGGCCACCGTCTTTCCGCAAAAGGAACTTCGCGCGGAGATCAAAACAACGCGGCGCTGGATGTTTTCGTGGCTCACCGGCAGCGGCTACTTCCAACAGGAAGATTTTGATGGCGACCGCGATCGTCTGGCGGAATTTTACCGCAGCCGCGGCTATCTGGATTTTGAAGTCAAGGACGCTAAACTCGACCGGCCCACGACCAATTCCATGAACGTAAAGTTTTACGTTTATGAAGGCCAGCAATACAAGCTCGGCTCCGTAAAAATCACTGGCAACAAAATCTTTTCCGACGCGGAAATCCTCAAAGGACTGCAATTCGTCCATGACTACCAACATTCCAAGGCCAAGCTCGGGCCAAACGGCTTGCCGATGGATGTCGGCAATATTTTCACCCCCTCCGGCCTCGCCAAGGACGCCGAGGCAATTCAGGATTTCTATGGGAGCAAGGGTTACATTGAAATCGCGCAAGGTCAGGCATTGCGCACGTTGCGCGTGCCCAACACCGAAAAGAGCACGATGGATTTGGAATTTCAGATTGGTGAATGCCAGAAATCCTACGTTCAGAAAATAGAAATCCGCGGCAATCTCAAAACCAAGGACAAAGTCCTCCGCCGTGAATTGGCCATTGCCCCCGGCGACGTGATGGACATGGTACGCGTCAAGATCAGCCAACAACGTCTAGAAGGATTGCAGTTTTTTGAAAAAGTTGACATCCGCCCCGAACCGACCGATCCGCCTATCGCCGGCCGCAAAAACGTGGCAATAAACGTCACCGAACAAAACACCGGCAACTTCACCATCGGCGCCGGCTTCAGTTCCGTGGACGCTTTGGTCGGCTACGCGGAAGTCTCGCAATCCAATTTTGATTTGTTCCACCCGCCCTACTTCACCGGCGGCGGCCAGAAAATGCGTTTGCGCGTCCAGATGGGAACCCAACGGCAAGACTATGAACTTTCCTTTATCGAACCGTGGTTCCTCAACCGCAAGCTTTCGCTCGGTGTTGATCTTTACCGCCATCAACTCAACTTTGAAAGCCCCGGCAACCTATTCGATGAAACCCGCACTGGTGCCAAGGTAAGCCTCACCCGCGCACTCGGAAGCGACTTTCTCATCGGCAGCGTGCATTACGCAGTGGAAGACGTTGGCATTACTCTGAACCCCGGCATCACCAACGCCTACACCCCGCCCGGCGGTATCCCGCCATCAATCGTCAAGGAATCCGGCGACCATCTCTACCAACGCATTGGCGGCTCACTGGCCTACGACACGCGCAACAGCACCATGCTGCCCAATCATGGCCAACGCTCCGTGTTGTCCGGCGAATTCAGCGCTGGGGACACATCATTTTATAAAGTGGAATTGACATCCTCTTGGTTTTTCCCCGGACTCTTCAAAGGCCATGTGCTTGAGCTTGGGGGGCGCTACGGCATTGCTGATGGCATCTCCGGCGGCGACGTGCCGTTTTATGACCGCTATTATTTAGGTGGCCTGTATTCAATGCGCGGCTACAAATTCCGCAACGTCGCTCCACGCGAAGGTGGATTTGACGAACCTGTTGGTGGCGACTCCTACTGGTTTGGCACGGTGGAATACAGCGTTCCCATTTTTGAAAAGGACGGCGGAGTTGGTTTGCGCTTTGCCCTGTTCTACGACATCGGAGCCGTGGACGCTTCCCCATATTCTTTTACAAGCAATTATAGCGACAACTGGGGTCTTGGAATGCGCCTGAACATCCCGCACCTCGGACCGCTGCGCCTGGATTACGGCATCCCCCTCACCCACGACAATTACAACAACAGCAGCGGCCAATTCCAATTTGGCGTCGGCTACACCCGCCAATTTTAACCCGCCGACAAATTATTTTGTACTGACATTTTGAAAGAAACCTGTTTCCATTTCACAACATGAAAAAACTGCAACTAACCATTTTAACGTTTACCCTGCTGGCCGCAATGGCCTTCTCCGCCAACGCGCAAACCAAGACCGCGTCCGTGGACATGAAAAAACTATTCGAAGGCTATTGGAAAACCAAGCAAGCCCAGACCGCCCTAGAAAACCGCAAAGTCGAACTCCGCAAGGAAATCAAGGACATGACCGATAACCTTGAAAAATCCCAAGCCGAATACAAGCAACTCCTTGACCAAGCCATGGACCAAGCCATCTCGGCTGACGAACGTGAAAAACGTAAACACTCCGCCGGCGATAAAGCCAAGGAAATGAGCAATTCCAAAATCGCCCTTGAACAATTTCAGCGCCAAGCCGAAGCCCAGCTCGCCGACCAAAGCCAGCGCATGAGCGGCAACATCGTCACCGAAATCCGCAAGGCTGTGGCAGACAAGGCCAAAGCCGGTGGTTATACCACCGTGCTCAATGCCAACACCACGGAGATTGTCGTCTATGTCGAACCCGGCATTGACATCACCGAAAGCGTGCTCAAACAACTCAACGCCGGCGCCCCCGTGGACGTGACCAAACCGGCTCTGCCGTTGAACATCAGCACCAAAGCACCGTAAGCAACGGATTTAATTTAAATTCACGCTTGCCCCACCGAGCGCGGACAGATATAGTTCGCGCTCTTTTTTATAACTAATTTATTTATGCGTCGTCCCAAAGGCATCAAGACCAAAAAAGCCGCTGCCAAGCGGTTTAAAATCACCGCCACCGGCAAAGTCCTGCGCCACCGCGCCGGTCGCCGCCACCTGGCTCAATCAAAAAACGCCAAGCGCCGCCGCCATCTCGGCAAGGCTGCGGTCGTTGATTCGACCGATGTCTATCGCATCACCCAAAGCATGCCCTTCAGCCACCGCGGCTGATTCCACCAACCAAACTTTAACACTGAACTACAATGCGCGTTACTAACTCCCCCGCTTCCCGCAAACGTCGTGGAAGAATGCTGACAGCTGCCAAGGGCTTCCGCCTTAAGCGCTCCAAACTTTACCGCTATGCGTCCGATGCCGTGGATCACGGCCGGCAGTATGCCTACCGCGACCGCCGCACCAAGAAGCGCAATTACCGCTATCTCTGGCAGATTCGCATCAATGCCGCCGTGCGCGAACTTGGCTTGACCTACAGCCGTTTCATTGAAGGTCTCAAGGCCGCAAAAATCGAACTTGACCGCAAGGTTCTGGCCGACATCGCCGCCACTGACGCTGCCGCGTTTGGCGAAATCGTCAACCTCGCCAAGAAAGCGCTGAAAGCCAAGCCCGCCGCCACTCTGGCCAAAGCTTAATCGGCTTCAGAAAATTCTCAACGGGCGACCAGCAATGGTTGCCCGTTTTTCTTTTCTTCCATTAGCTATCGGGTATTCTTACTCCTCAAATCTATGGGATTTCTGAATGACATTGAGCCGCTCAAACAGACGGCTTTGACCGAATTAAAAGCCGCGCCCGACCTCGCCGCGCTGGAACAGACCAAAGGCGCGTGGATTGGGCCGAACGGCAAGTTCACCGCGCTAATAAAACAGCTCGGCACGCTCTCCAAAGAGGAAAAGCCCGCCGCCGGCAAGCTCATCAACGCCGCCAAGGTGGAACTCGAAGCCGCGCTCGCCTCGCGCCGCGAGGAGTTGGAGATGAAAGCAGCACTGCCAAAGGAACCGACCGATTTCACGCTGCCCGGACGACGTCGCGCGCTCGGAAAATTGCATCCCCTAACACTGGTCACCGACGACATCGTCCGCGCGTTTCGCAAGATTGGTTTCGCCGTCGCCGACGGACCGGAGATTGAGGACGAGTATCATTGCTTCGACGCGCTCAACACGCCCGCTGATCATCCCGCGCGCGATTCGCAGGACACCTTTTATCTCAACACCACCGACAAACGCCTGCTCCGCACCCACACGTCGTCCGTGCAGATTCGCGTGATGGAAAAGCAAGCACCGCCCGTGCGCATCATCGTGCCGGGCCGCGTGTATCGCCGAGACAATGCCGACGCCACGCACAATCCCACGTTCCACCAAATCGAGGGGCTTTATGTGGACAAGAACGTCACTGTCGGCGACCTCAAGGGCACGGTGGAATTCGTCTTCCGCGAACTTATGGGCAGCGATGTGAAGATCCGTTTCCGGCCGCACTATTTCAGCTACACCGAGCCGAGCTACGAGATTGATTTTACCAACGCGCTCGTGAAAAAGATGGGCAAGGACTGGCTGGAGATCGCCGGCTGCGGCATGGTGCATCCGCAGGTGTTCGAGACCGTGGGCTACGATCCCGAAGTGTGGACCGGCTGGGCGTTCGGCTTTGGCATTGAACGCATCGCCATGCTCCGCTACGGCATCAACGACATCCGCCTCTTCTACGAAAACGACGTGCGGTTCTTGAAACAGTTTTAATTTGGCAAAGAAAATTACCTTTGGCTCCAACGACAAACCCTTCACACTATGAAATCGAAATTAATATTCGGGTTACTGATCCTCGGCTTCCTGATTGGGTGCGTTGATTTGAATGCCGCCGAAGCACGCCGCACTGATCACGTTTTTATCATCAGCTTTGACCAGGGCAACCCGGACTTGATCCTGCAAAGCGAGATGCCGGTATTTCACAAGATGGCCGCGGAAGGCGCGCATTCGTGGAACGCCTACACCATCGTGCCCAGTTCCACGCTGCCGTCGCACACCTCCATGCTCACCGGGGTGGGCATCCAAAAGCATCAGGTGCTTTGGAATGAATACCAGCCCGACAAAGGCGTGGTGAAAGTGCCGACGATTTTCAGCCTCGCCAAGCAGCGCGGATTGAAAACGGCGATGTTCGTGGGCAAGGAAAAGTTCAAGCACCTGCTGTTGCCCGGCAGCGTGGATACCTTTGTCTGGCCGCAGCCGGAGGACGGCGCGCTGGCCGTGGCCAAGGTTTTTGCGGAGCAGGTGAAGACGCTGAAACCCAACCTGTGTTTCATCCATTTCCGCGATCCCGACACCGAGGGGCACAAATACGGTTCGCATTCGCCAGAAAAGAAAAAGGCGCTGGTGGATTGCGACCAGGCGCTGGGCATCATCAAGAACGCCATCGCCGAGGCCGGATTGAACAACAGTGTCATCATTCTGACTGCCGACCACGGCTCGCATGACACCACGGACAAGAAAGGCAAAGTCGCCGGCACGCATGGCTCGGCGGAAACCAGCGATGTCGTCATCCCGTGGGTGGCCTGGGGCAAAGGCGTGAAAAAGAATTACACCATCACCGCGCCCATCATCCAATATGACACCGCCGCCACGACGCTCTGGCTGCTGGATGTGCCGCTGCCGGAAAGTTTCTGGGGTCGCCCCGCCGCCAGCGCCTTCGACGCCGCCGCGAAATAACCGAACTGATTTTTTCCATGAAAGTCACCCTTAACTGGCTCAAACAATACGTTGATTTCAACTGGTCGCCCGAGGAATTGACCGAGCGGCTCACCATGCTCGGCCTTGAGGTCGAAGGCGTGCAAAAGATTTCCGCCGCGTTCGAAGGCATCGTCGTGGCGCAGGTCATCACCCGCGACAAACATCCGAACGCCGACAAGCTTTCCGTCTGCCGCGTGAACGACGGCACGGGCGAACGCCAGATCGTCTGCGGCGCGCAGAATTTCAAGGCCGGCGACAAAGTGCCACTCATCCTGCCCGGCGCATCGTTGCCCATGAAGCCCGGCGACAAAGAGCCGTTCACCATCAAGGTCGGCAAGATCCGCAGCGTGGAATCGCACGGCATGTTGTGCTCGCACGAGGAATTGCTCCTGGATCCCGAAGCCATCGGCCACAAGAAGGAAGACGGCCTGCTCCTCCTGCGCGAGGACGCGAAAGTCGGTCAGCCCTTCGCCGAATATCTCGGCCGCAGCGGCAGCGATGTGGTTTACGATCTCGAAGTGACGCCGAATCGCCCGGACTTGAACAGCGTCATCGGCATCGCCCGCGAAATCGCCGCGCTCACGGGGAATCCGCTGCGGATTCCAGAAGTCAGAAGCCAGAAGTCAGAAATCAGAACGGACGCTTTGATTGCGGTGAGAATTGAAGACGCGGAGCTTTGCCCGCGCTACACCGCGCGCGTGGTCAAAGGCGTGAAGGTCGGCCCCAGCCCGGCGTGGTTGCGCGATACGCTGGAAAAAGTCGGCATCCGCAGCATCAGCAATGTCGTGGACGTGACGAACTACGTCATGCTCGAGGTCGGCCAACCGCTGCACGCATTCGATTATCATCTCATCGCCAAGGGCGCGAACGGCAAGCCGACCATCGTCGTGCGCCGCGCGGCGGCCGGGGAAAAATTCAAGACACTTGACAATCAGGAGCGCCCGCTGACGAACGAAATGCTGCTCATCGCCGACGAGCAAAAAGGCATCGCGCTCGCGGGCGTAATGGGCGGCGCGAACACGGAGATCAACAACTCCACCGTGGACGTGCTCATCGAGAGCGCGTATTTCGCGCCGGTAAATATCCGCCGCACGAGCAAGCGGCTCGGCTTGCGCAGCGAATCCAGCTATCGCTTCGAGCGGGGCGCGGACGCGGGCATCAGCGACTGGGCCAGCCAGCGCGCGGCGCAGTTGATTTTGGAAACGGCGGGCGGCCAGCTGGCGGAAGGCGTGGTGGATGTGTATCCCTCCCCTGCCCAGCCAAAGGAACTCACACTGCATTTCTCGCACTCGAAAGATTTGCTCGGCATCGGCATTTCGCACGCTGATCAGGTTTCATATTTGAACAAGCTCGGCATGGAAACGGTTTCGCAGCAGCCCGGCGAATGCACGTTCCGCATGCCGTCCTGGCGCGTGGACATGAAACGCGAGGTGGATCTGATCGAAGAAGTCGGCCGGCTTTTTGGCGTGGACAAAATTCCCAGCACGCCGCCCCGCGGCGCGCTCGGAACGAACGACTACGATTCCGTCTATGACCAGATCGGTGAAGCCCGCCGCATCCTTACCGGCCTCGGTTTGCATGAAGCACAAGGTCAGACGCTCATTTCGAAGTCAGAAGTCAGAAGTCAGAAGCCAGAAGAAATCGTCGCGCTCGCGAACCCGTTAAGCTCGGACATGGACGTGCTACGTTCGAGTCTGCTGCCGGGTTTGATTCATTCACTGCGGCACAATGTGAGCCGCAAGAATTATGACGTGGCGCTGTTTGAGATTGGCCGCGTGTTCACCAATGCGAACGGCCAGACAAAGGAAAATCGCAGTGCGGCCATCGCTATCACCGGCCAGCGCGCGCTGAGTTTCTGGAGCGGCGACGACCGCGACGCGAAATTTGACGCATCCGATTTGAAAGGCCTCGCCGAAGAATTCATCGAACAGTTCGGCCTGCGCGGCGTGATGTTTGGCAAGCGAGTGGAAAGCACGTCGTGGTTTCTCGAATCCGCCAGCGTGACACTCGGCGGCAAGCTGCCGCTGGGTGAAATCGGCCAGTTACAACCCGCGCTCGCGAAGAAATACGATTTGCGTGACGCCGTATTTCTAGCGGAGTTCAACTTGGATGTTTTGCTAGCCAAGCGCAATCCGACGAAATCGTTCAAGACTTTGCCACAGTTCCCGTCCAGCCGCCGCGACGTGGCGATGCTCGTGGCGGAAGCCGTAACGCACGAAGCAGTGTTACAGGCCGTCAAGCAGGCCAAGGCGGCCAACCTGGAAGCGGTCGAGCTGTTTGACGTGTTCCGCGGCAAAGGCGTGCCGGAAGGCCAGAAGAGCCTGGCGTATGCCTTCACCTATCGCGCGGCGGACAAGACGCTGACCGATGCCGACGTGAACACCGCACACACCAAGGTTCTGGAAACACTGAAGACACAGTTGAAGGCTGAACTTCGGGCGTGATACGAAACTGTATGGCAACAAGTGAGAAAACAAAATATTTTGGCTTCTTTAAAGACTTTGTAATTCTGGTTGTCTTGTTTGCTTTCATTGTTTTTGTCTTGCCGCCGGTTTTGGAAAAAATCGGCACCCAGCAAGAGAGAAAACACAAATATGAAAACGCACGTCAACGTGTTGAGAAAGCTGGTAGTTGGGAAAATATAAAAGCGGTCAGTTTGCTTTTTTATAATAATATCCAGTCAAAGCCTTATTTTGATGAACACTATTTTTGGCGCGGCAACCGTCAAAACACCAATCCTCTTCCTACCACTCTGGAAATTCTCCAACCATGGCGCATTCAATATCTGCGAGATAGTAATAACATTCCAATTCTGAGCCTTAGATTGTATGGAATTCACAGAACAGGAATGTATTCCGAACCGTATTATGCCATCTGGGTAATTTGCACAAATGTTTCCACAAACTATGTGCCAAGCATGGTTGGTGACGGACCAGGCCGCAGAGGAATCATCGAACGCAAAGGGGATTTAATTTTTGAAGTCCGATAGCTGGAATAAACAACTAATAACTTTACTCGCCAACGCCCAACGGCGGCATCGGGCAATCCAGTGTGTCGGCCACGGCGCGCAGCAATTCGGCTTCCGCCTCCTGAATCACGCCGTCGGCACCGACGACGCGGACACAGGCTTCGATGAGATTCTTCTTGATGATCGGCACCGCCAGAGCGAGCCGGTCTAAGGCGGCATCAATCGCCTCCACGCCGCACTCGTCACGCCGAAGCAATTCCAGCGGCACACCAGACGGCACGCGGAGAAAGGGCGCGCCGGCGGTGAAGGCTTTTTGAATTTCACCGGCTTCATCGTGGCCGGCATGGGCCAGCGCAGACAAAAGCACCGCACAATCCGGCACCAGCGGCTTGAGCGTATAGAATTGCACGGTGGCCGGACGCGTGCCGCCAAACTTCGTGGCCAGATGCCGCTGGATGACTTTTTTCAGAACGAATTCAAATAGCTCCACCTTGCCGTCGCTGCCGACGAGCCATTCCAGAGTCTGCGAGAATTGCTTGAACTGCGGTGCCGTCAGGTTACGTAGTGCGCCGAGCGCCAGATTGACCAGCGGCAGCCGCGTGCGCCGCGCCACGGCGGATACTTCTGGGAACAGTGCGGCGGTCTTTTCGGAAACGGAGTTGGAGATGCGGCAAATGATTTCCGCGAGCTGTTTCGAGCGCAGTTTTTCATCGGTATCAAGCAGCATCGCGTAGATCAGCGCGGTGGCATCGAGCGGATCCCGGGCGGCGACCTTGAGCTTTTCCGGAAGAGATTCGCGCAATTCTTCGGCGTATTTCAGGTGCAGCGGAGTCGGATTGCCCAAGCTGGGCATTATGGAATTGGATTGAATAACCGGCGGACGGGCGGCACTGTCGGCGACAATAACTCCGCCAAGGATAGTTGCCAGAATTTCCGGCACGGGTTTGCGTGAACGCTCCAATTCGGAAATGGCGGCACGCTTGACGGTTTCAAACTGCTCTTCTTTGAGCGGCGGAAACTTGCCGTCCCATTGCGGATCAATCGCGTGGATTCGGTCTGGAATGGGCGGATGCGTGGCCATTGCCCCAAACATGGCAATGCCAAGACCGTTGCCGAAAAACATATGACATAGATCGGGGGCGTGTTCGGATTCCAGCTTGGAGCCGAAGCTGTAACGGCCGATTTTCTGCAACGCGCCGGAAAGCCCGCCGGGATTGCGTGTGAACTGCACCGACGAGGCGTCGGCCAGAAATTCACGCTGGCGGCTAACGGCGGCCTGGATCAGGCGCCCAAAGAAAACGCCAATGGCTCCAAGAATGACCAGCGCCAGGCCGAAGAGGGGAAGCGCATTTCGATCGCGGCTGTTGCCGCTGCGGGTGTTCAGCAGGATGCGACCGATGGTGGCGAGGCAGAGCAGTCCGAAGATGATACCAATGAGCCGGAGGTTCAGCTTCATGTCGCCGTTCAAGATGTGGCTGAACTCGTGGCCGATGACGCCCTGCAATTCATCCCGCGAGAGCAGTTCGATGCAGCCGCGCGTGACGCCGATGGCGGCATCGCCGGTCGAATGGCCGGCAGCGAAAGCGTTGATGCCGCGCTCGTCATTCAGCACATACACCTGCGGCATCGGCACGCCTGCCGCGATGGACATTTCCTCGACGATATTAAGCAGCTTGCGCTCGTTGGCGTTGGTGGTGGTTTGGTTGACCAGTTTTCCGCCCATTAACGTAGCCACAGCGCTGCCGCCGGCAGAAAGCTCGCTGGTCTTGTAGGCGCTGCCGAAGAAAATCACCGCCAGCACGCCGAGCGTGGCGCAGAGAAAGATTTTCGGATTCCACAAGGCGAACTGGATGGGCGCCGAATCGTAGGCATGATGCTGCTTGACCTGGATCCCGGAAAAAACCACCAGCGAAACGAAATAAACCGCCACAATGAGGAGCGTGACGGCAAGAACAAAGTAAAACACCAGCCACCTCGTGTTTCGCCGTGCCTGGTCTTGTCGCGCGAAGAAATCCATTTCGTTAAATTGTTAAAAAGTCAAATCGTTGAACCTTAATTCCCGATTTAACAATTCAACGATTCAACAAATCACGAGAATGAAACTTTCGGCGCAACCTTCTCCTCCGGCTTGTCCACAACGAACAATTCCGCCGCCACGAAGTTGAACGTGTTGGCGATGAGATTGCTCGGAAACACTTCACGGTCGGTATTGTAGGCCATCACGGAATCGTTGTAGGCCTGGCGCGCGAAGGAGATTTTATTTTCCGTCGAGGTCAGTTCCTCGGTGAGCTGCATCATGTTCTGGTTCGCCTTCAGGTCGGGATACGATTCGGAAACCATCATCAGGCGGCTTAACGTGCCAGCCAGACCGCTTTCGGCGGCGGCAAGGTTCTTCATGGCGCCGGCATCGCCGGGGTTGCTGGCGGCTCCTTTGGCGGCGGCATAGGCGATGTTGCGCGCTTCGGTCACAGCGGTGAGCGTGCCACTCTCGTGTTTGAGATAGCCCTTGGCTGTCTCGACGAGATTGGGAATAAGGTCGTAGCGGCGCTTGAGCTGCACATCAATCTGCGCATAGGCGTTTTTATAGCGGTTGCGCATCGTGACAAGCTTGTTGTAGATGCCGATGACCATCATCGCCACGATGGCAATAAAAACAATCACGACCAGAAGAATAATTACAATGAGTCTTGCTGCCATAAATTTCCTTTCGTTAAGTTCACTGACAGTTTTACCGAATCCCGCCGCCGGGCAATGATAATTTCGCCATAAAATTGGAATTGCCGGTGGTGGGCGGCGCTGCTGCGCCGTAGGGCAAAGCAGCAGCTTTGCCCTACCATATTAAATTCACGGCACAACTTGCACTGGCATCCCGATCCGCACGAGTTTCAACAGGTATTCCGCATCCCAATTCGCCAGCCGAAAACACCCATGCGACTCCGTACGTCCAACTTGCTCCGGCACCGGCGTGCCGTGCAGGCCGTAGCCGGGTTTGTCGAGGCCGATCCAGGCAACACCAACGGGATTATTCGGGCCCGGCTGCAAAATCAATTTTCGTCCCAGTGCCCGCGCCTCCGATGATTCGGGAAACACCGCCGGATCAAAAGTGTAATTGGGGTTAGGCGCAACGACAGAGACGTGCAGTTCGCCAACCGGACGTTTCTCAACTTTTGCCGCTATGCTGCAAGGACAATGAAAAAGCAGGTTGGTCGCCGCCCCAAACGCCTCCAGAAATTTCAGCGAAAGGTGGATGACCGCAAACGCCGCCCGCTCCTCCGGCTCTGGATATTTTATTTCAGGAATATTTAGAACCGTTCCAGCCGGGACATTCGTCCAGCTCACGCCGGGATTCAGCTTTTGGATGAGCAGCGGATACGAGTGAGCCTTTTCGGCGACAAGTTCCAGAATCGTTTCGTATTCCAATGCCGATTGCTTGGATTTTTCCAGCCACGTTTTGCCAATCGGCTGCAGCCGGGCAAGATCATTGGTGGTGACGGTATAATTTGTCAGCAGCGGGACATCGAGGGTGAGCAAAGACCGGGTGTTCGTATCCAGCGAACCCGACTCCGGCAATTGCTGCATGCGCTGGAACGCAGCGATCGCTGAGCGGGTCTGCGAACCAATCGCTGAATCAATCGAACCCGGCGAAACCGCCCGCCGGGCCAAGGCAACTTGGGCCTCAAAAACATTTTGCACCGCTCGCGGAAAATCAGCCGGCGTTTGCGGCGGAATAATAATAGGTTTTAACTCCTTCTGGGGTTCTGATTTTACGGTTATCTTTGAAGCAACACCGTCCTTGGTAATATTTCGCTTGGAATAGGTTGTGTTGGTTTTGGAATGACTCCATAGCCATACCAATCCCACAATGACCGCCAACAATACCATTAGTGCTAGAATATCGCCCAAGCGACGGCGGTGACGGGAAGTAACTTTTTCTAGTATCGGCACGACGACAATTTAACCATTGCAACCAACCGACCCAAGTCCGAATTCGCAATCACACTTTCAACGCGGCGTCGCCAATCAATTTCGCCGCATTTTCGGGTCCGACGCGGCTGCTATTGATGATGAGGTGATAATTCACCGGGTCATTTATCTCGGCGTTGAAGTAAGTCTTGAGGTAACGCGCCCGCGCCTGTTCTTCTTCAAGACAAAAACGCCGCGCCTCGGCTGGCGTTTTGCGGTCATCACGGCTAATCCGGTCAATCCGGTCGTCCAGCGGAGCAACGATGCGAACGTGCAAAACATGCGGCAGCTTGGCGGTGATTATATTCCCGCCCCGACCGATGAGAATGACGCCGCCGAGCTCGGCCAATTTTAACACGGTTTCCGCTGTCTGCTGAACCATTGTCTCGGCGGTTGGTCGCACCCCGAAAATATCCGCCAACGTGTCCTCAATCGCAGAAACGCGATCCTCAGGCAAAAATTTGGCAAGATAGGCCGGCAGTTTGTGATCCGACAGCACCTTGGTCATCAGGTCGCGGTCAAAGATGGTCCAGGGAGCATTCGCCGGTGGCGCGTGTTGCTGAAGATAATCCGCCAGTTTTTCCGCGATGGAAACCGCGCCACAACCGGCTTGGCGGGAAATAGTGACTGCCCGCCGAATCTCTGTCTCCGGCGAAGTTGCTTTTACGGTGGCACCCTGACTATGGATGAAGGAGAGACAATGTTCCAAGTTCGCGTTAATCATATATTACCTCGTGCTTTCTTAACCCACCTTACGCCAGCCGTTCAGAAGAATTCAAGTCAGAACCCACGATTTGAGTGATTCTTATGTTCAAAATCCGCCCGACTCGGCGCGCAAAATTTTGCTGTAAGCGTGGATAAGTTGCTCGACCAGCGGCGAAGACGCGATTGTAAAATGGTCGATAGACTTTACTGCAACAATTCCCAGCACGGTCTGCGTCACAAAAACACCTTCCGCCTGGCACAATAATTCCGGCGTGGCGATGAACTCCTTTGTTTTAAAACCGAGCTTCTTACAAACATCAAAAACCACCGCCCGAGTGACACCCGGAAGTGCGCCTCGCCCGGTTGGCACAGTGCAAACCTGACCGCAGCCTATCCAGAAAATGTTTCCGCCCGCAGTCTCCACCACCTCGCCACTGGTGTTTAGTAGCAAAGCCTCGTCCGCCCCGCCCACTTCCGCCTCTGCGCGCGCCAGCACGTTGAGAATTTTGCTGGTGGTCTTGAAAGTGGCCAGCACATTTCCCGCTGGAATACGCAAAGACGAGGTAATCAAACTCAACTTCAACGGTTGCTCAGTGCTTGCCGATGGCTGCGAGTGCAGCGTCATGGCCAGCCTTGGCGTATCCGCTCCCAGAGTCGAATAGCCACGCGCTCCCGATCCACGCGTCAGAGTCAGGCGCAGGACAGACTCCGGCATTTGATTTATCTCGATAAGCTTGCTGACAAACTTCTGAAGCTCAACCGGTGTGAACGGCAATCTAATTTTTAGAAAATCCGCCCCAGCCGCTAGACGTTCCATGTGTTGTGCAAACCGGAACGGTTTGCCACCGGACACGCGAACAGTTTCAAACAAACCATCGCCGAGTAAAAATCCACGGTCGCTCAAGGGCACCACCGCATCCGCTTCCGGTAAAAATGTTCCGTTCAAAAAGACGATCATGGAATTTCAATTCCTAGCGACAATTAATTACGCCAAGAAAAACCAATCTGCGAGCAAAAATAAAAACGGCGACCCTTACGGATCGCCATTTTGAAATGTTACCGGAGATTAAATTCCCTTGGCCGTGATGTAGTTCACGAGGTCCACCACGCGGTTGCTGTAACCCCATTCGTTGTCATACCAGCTCACAATCTTGAAGAAGCGTTTTTCGCCCTTCAGATTGTTTTGCAAGGTGGCCAGACTGTCATAGATGGAGCTGCGGTTGTCGTGGATGAAGTCGGTGGAGACGAGTTCCTCGTCGGTCACGCCGAGAATACCCTTGAGATAGGTGGTGCTCGCCTTCTTCAACGCGGCGTCAATTTCCTCGATGCTCGTGTCCTTCACGGTGCGAATGGTCAAATCCACAACCGACACGTCGGCAGTCGGAATGCGGAAGGCCATGCCGGTAAGCTTACCCTTGGTGGCGGGCAACACTTCGCCGACGGCTTTGGCCGCGCCGGTGGTTGAGGGAATGATGTTGATGCTCGCCGCGCGACCGCCGCGCCAATCTTTCTTGGACGGGCCGTCCACGGTCTTCTGCGTGGCGGTCATGGCGTGAATGGTGGTCATTAAACCGGTCTCTATGCCGAAACCGTCCTTGAGGAGAACATGCACGAGCGGCGCGAGACAGTTCGTAGTGCAGGAGGCGTTGGAAACAATGTTGTGCTTGGCGGCATCGTATTCGTTTTCATTGACGCCCATGACAATGGTCTTGACCTCGCCCTTGCCGGGCGCGGAAATGATGACTTTTTTGGCACCGGCGGTGAGATGCGCCTTGGCCTTCTCGCTGTCGGTGAAGAGGCCGGTGGATTCAATGACGATGTCCACGCCGAGCGCCTTCCACGGCAACGTGGCGAGATCCTTTACCGCACCGACGCATTTGACCTTGTGGCCGTTGACGACAATGATGTCGGGTTCTTCGAGCGCGGGATTACTCTTTTCCGTGCTCACGGCGTGCTTGAACTTGCCGTGCACAGAATCGTATTTCATCTGGTAGGCGAAGTAATCCGCGTCGGTGGACACGTCCACGACAGCGACGACATCGATTGATTTGCCCAGCAAGCCCTGATCGCAGAGCGCCTGGAAGACCATCCGGCCGATGCGGCCGAATCCGTTGATTGCTACTTTTACTGCCATAAATATTTAGTTCTATTTGATAAATGGTTTGCGAAACCGAGCGAGCATTTTAGCCATGAAGTGACAACCGTCAACGAAGAATTCCTGAACTATCTTGTCAAAGCCTCGCCGGATTTTGCTGGTCAAGACGACCGGGGAACTGGGATACAAGACTTAAGCTGAACGTCAATCCGCATGATGTGCTGCTGAAGCCAGTTTTGCATGAATTGATGCAGTTCCCTCATGACTTCTGAACGAAAGCCGCTGGCTTGAAACTTCTTCTTATAATCAACGACCGCTAAAAGAAATTGCCGGTGAGCATCCAAGTTTTTCGAATGCATTGGGCAGCGGTAACTTTCCATGCATTGCTCTTCCAGTTTGAAATGGTCCTGGGCGTAGCTTTCTAAATAATTAACCAAAGATAAAATAAACTCCGTCTCCTGCAGATTGAGATTCGTCTGATCCAGCAAGCTTTCCAAGCGGTTGACGTTTTCAAACAACACCTGATGTTGTTTATCAAGCGTCTTGTGCCCGGTCGCAAAATTTTCATTCCATACCAGCATTAGGGATTTGAATTATTGCTATTATTTTTGTAGATTATATCTAAATCTTAGCGCGTCAACAATTTTCCGCCGCCAGAAAGCGCTCGCAATCAATCGCCGCCGAACAGCCAGCGCCAGCCGCCGTGATAGCCTGACGATAGACATGATCCGCGCAATCACCCGCCACAAATACGCCGGGGACGTTCGTCATCGCGCCTTGCTGTGGCACGACAAAACCATTTTCGTCCAAGTTGATTTTGCCTTTGAATAAATCCGTGTTCGGCACATGGCCGATAGCAATAAACACGCCCGCCACCGGCAACACACTTTCCGCACCAGTCTTGAGATTTTTCAATTTCACACCGGTCACGGTATCTTTCTGAACATCCATCACTTCAGTCACAGTTGAATCCCAAATCGGTTTAATCTTCGGATTGGCAAGGGTGCGCTCTGCCATAATCTTTGAAGCACGCAAGCTGTCGCGACGATGCACAAGATAAACAATGGAACCAAATCGGGTCAGATATTGCGCCTCTTCACACGCGGAATCACCGCCGCCAATCACGACCAGCGGCTGATTGCGGAACGCAGGCAATGCACCATCACAAGTCGCACAATAAGTCACACCTTTCGTTTCCAGTTCGTGCTCGCCAGGCGCGCCCAGATGTTTATGTCCCGCACCAGTGGCAATGATGACTGCCGCTGCCAAAACTTTTTCGCCGTCCACAATCAAATTAAACGGCCGTTGTGAAAAATCTACGGACTCCACGACACCAAAACTAGTTTTGGCACCAAAACGCTCTGCCTGCTTCTGCATGCGTGTCATCAATTCATAACCATCCACCCCTTCAGGGAAACCGGGGAAATTCTCCACAATGCTCGTGGTAGTCAGCAATCCGCCGGGCTGCTTGCCCGTAAGCACGAGCGGTGCAAGTTGAGCGCGGGCCGTGTAAAGCGCGGCGGTCCAACCGGCGGGACCAGAACCGATAATAACGACTTTTTCGATAGCCATAGGCGCGAAAGTTAATCCGTATAGGGGCATCTGGCAAGTATGACGCGTTTAAAATTGAACTTCGTCAGCTTTGAAGATTTACTGGCGCCATGAAATTGCGATTTCTCGCGCTGACGTGCTGGCTGCTGGCAGGGACTGCCTTCCCGCAGACGCCCGGCGCCGTCACCCGACTCTGGCAATTCAGCGCACCCGGCATACAAGGCAGCGAAGCCTCCCCTGCCCTCGCGACGGACGGAACCGCTTATTTCGGCACCACGCGCGGGTGGCTTTACGCAATCAAACCAGACGGCAGATTGAAATGGAAATTCAAAGCTGGACGGGAAATCAAGTCGTCACCCGCCGTAGGCGCAGATGGGACCGTGTATTTTGGCTCGCGCGACAGAAATTTATACGCCGTCAGCGAGAATGGAAAATTGAAATGGAAATTCCCCACTGGCGCATGGGTGGATTCTTCGCCCGCCATTGGCGTGGATGGGGCGATTTATTTTGGTTCATGGGATAAAAACTTTTATGCGCTAAATCCCGATGGATCACTCCGCTGGAAATTCACCACCGGCGCGCTGGTCTTCGCTTCACCAGCAATTGACGCCAATGGAATCATCTATTTCGGCTCACATGACAAAACTTTTTACGCCCTGACACCCGGCGGACAGCTAAAATGGAAATTCCCGACCGGCCAGGAAATCGAGGCTTCACCGGCGATTGGCGATGACGGCACGATTTACTTTTCCTCCACCGACGGAAACCTTTATGCCCTTAAACCTGACGGCTCAGAACGATGGCGCTTGCACACCGGCGGCTACACCGGTTCCTCGCCGGTTTTGGATGCAGAAGGAAACCTCTATTTTTCCGCAAACAAAATCCTGACCACCATCAGCCGGGACGGGAAAATTCGCTGGCAACAAGCCACCGAAGTCGTGACGGATGTCTCCCCTGCCGTCACGGCTGGGGGACAGGTTTATTTTTCCCAGCTAGGGTCACGCATCAGCGGTTTCCGAACAGATGGGAAATATCTCTGGGAACACAACATCACTTACAACCTCACCTCTTCGCCAAATGTGGATGCAAACGGCGTCCTTTATGTCGGTGGCGGAAACAATTTCTTCGCATTAAAACCCCTAACTAACGCCGCCCCCCCCGCGAAAAGTTCCTGGCCGTTATGGCGGGCAAACCCCCAACACACCGGGCGGGTGCAGAAATAATTACTCCAGTTTTTCACGCCCCCCATAGCCGGTATCGAGGTCGTGCCAAAACTCGATGTCATCCTCGTCGGATTCCCAGCAGAGAAAAACCTCCTTGCCGCCAACTAGCGCAGGGAAATCCAGCAAGCCCCTGTCGGGATCTTTGATAATAATCTGACGACGTTGAAATTCTGTAAGCACGGCCTGCATTCCAGCCAGCGCGCGTATCCAATTATTCACCGTCGCCCCCCCGGTATCATGCCCAGGTTCGGTGAGGCCGCCCAACCGCTTCTCGACACGCTCAAGATCAGCGCGGAGCCGATTGACTTCGGCGAGCCATTGACGCAACTGGGGGAGTAAAGCCCGCGCCTCTTCCCGCGTGTAATGTTTTTCATACCGGTATTTCATGGCATAAAAAGACCGTTCGCGGGGCTGTTGGGCAACCACCGCGAACGGCTGTAAATCACATGGCGTTGACAGATTACTTCTGCCAGGTGCGCTTCTTGTGACGATTCAAGCGCAGCTTCTTGCGCCGTTTGTGTTTGTTAATTTTTGCCTTGCGGCGTTTTTTCAATGATCCCATAAATTATTGGTCTGTTTAATTACCTTAGTTTCGCCGGATTGCCAATCAAATTATGCAATCCCCCGGGGACAGGCCGACTTGGTTACCCCTCTCTCAAAGTGAAATTACGCCAAAGCAAATTCACGCTTTACTATCCCACAATTTCAGCTCCTCACGCAGTTTTTCCACCGGTAAGCCGACGACGTTGCTGAAGGAACCAGAAATTTCAGATATGATCATCTCGCCGCCTTCCTGAATAGCGTAAGCCCCCGCCTTGTCGAGCGGATGGATGCGGTGCAGGTAATCACGGATTTGCCGCGCATTGAGCGGATGAAACAGCACGTCGGTGCTGACGGCAAAAATGCTTTCCCGATGCGCGCGCAAGTGCATCAGACAAACACCGGTGACCACCTGATGCGTTCGCCCTTGGAGTCGCGCAATCATCCGGTGCGCTTCAGCGAGATGGCGCGGCTTGCCAAGTATCTCATTATCCATAAACACCAGCGTATCCGCGCCAATGACCAGTGCGTCCGGAATTTTCTTAGCCACGGCCCGGGCCTTGCGGTGGGCGTTGAGCTGGCAGACTTCGAGCGGGGAGAGATGTTCGTGGGCCACTTCCTCAATCGTAGCCGGCAGCACACGAAATTTTACCGACAGCAACTTCAACAATTCCACGCGACGAGGCGAAGCCGAGGCCAAAATGATTGGCGGCAATTTCACAATCCCATCATACCTGAATCCCACGAACTGTCGAGAGGTTGAATTTGGCGTGCGTATAAGCTGATTTTCCGCTAATCCATCGCCATGCAAAACATCAGGCAACTGGCCAACCTCGCGCTCATCGGCTTCATGGGCACGGGCAAAACCACTGTCGGTCGTCTCGTCGCCGAGGCGCTGCATTTTGATTTTCTGGACACCGACGAATTGATTCAGTCTCGCACCGGCAAAAGCATCGCCGATATCTTTGCGCAAGACGGCGAACCCACCTTTCGTGAACTGGAACGGCAGATTGTCCGCGAACTTTCGACAAAAAACAAAACCGTCATCTCTACCGGCGGCGGACTGCCGACCAACCCGGAAAATCTGGCCCTGTTAAAATCCTATGCCCTCGTGGTCTGCCTCTGGTCTTCGCCGGACAAAATCTGGAACCGGGTGAAAAATCAAACCCACCGTCCCCTGCTCCACGATCCAAATCCGCAAAAGAAAATCCAGGATCTGCTTAACGCGAGAGAGCCGTATTACAAACAGGCCGATGTGCTGGTGAATACCGATGTCCGCAATGTGCGCGAAGTCGTCCAGCAACTGGTGGTGCAGTTCAAACTGGCGACGCGGGAAAACCAATGAAGGAGCCTCTCCGCCTGCGGGCGCGCGAACTGGGATTTGACGATTGCCGTTTCACCACGGCGGAACCACCGGCCAGCGCCCCACAATTCCAAAACTGGCTGGCCCAATGCCAGCATGGCGAAATGGCGTGGCTCGAACGAAATATGGAAAAGCGCGTGGAGCCGCAGAAAGTCCTGGCTGGCGCTAAATCCATCATCGTCCTCGCGGTTAGTTACAAAAATAAAAATCCATCATCCATTCCCCAGCCTCCATCCTCCGGCTTGATCGCCCGTTACGCGAGGTTTGCCGATTATCATGAAATCATCGGAGAGAAATTAAAGTTGTTGGCGCAATTCATCAACGAACGCTGCGGATCGAACACTCACTCGCTGTGGTATGTGGACACCGGACCAATTCTCGAACGCGATTTCGCCCAGCGCGCGGGACTTGGATTTATCGGCAAACACACGAATCTCATCAGCCGGCAGTTTGGCAATTGGATTTTCCTTGCGGAAATCATCACCACGCTGGAGTTGGAACCGGACGCGCCGGAGAAAAACTATTGCGGCTCCTGCACCCGCTGTATTACTTCCTGCCCCACTCAGGCGATAACCGCGCCATTCAAACTCGATGCGCGGAAATGTATTTCCTACCTCACGATTGAACTGAAAGGCGTCATCCCGATTGAAATGCGTCCGCTCATCGGCAACCGCATTTACGGTTGCGACGATTGTCTGGCAGCTTGTCCATGGAACCGTTTCGCACGCGAGGCAACCCTAATGAAGCCGCACGCACGCGAGGATTTGGCGCAGCCCGACTTATTGGAATTGCTGCAACTGGATGAAGCCGGCTTCAAATCCCGTTTCGCCGGCACGCCGATGCTGCGGACAAAGCGGCGTGGGCTGTTGCGTAACGTCAGCGTGGCATTGGGAAACACAGGAGACAAAACAGCGCTGCCAGTTTTGGAGAAAGCGGCAACCGACCAGCAGCCGTTGATTGCCGAACACGCACGCTGGGCGATTCAGCAGATTGAATCGCGCCGGAGATGAATCACTCCGGCAGCGCCTTGAGCTGTTCGGCGGTGTAAATCTGCGGGCTCTTGCCGACCTCGGCACGGATCTTCTTGATGTCGTCACCAGTGACCGCACTGGCGTTGTTGCCCCAGGAGGTGCGGATGTAGGTCAGCACGGCGGCCAGGTTATCATCGGACAAAGCCGCACCCATCGCCGCCATCGCCAGGTTCCAGTCCTTGCCGGCCACCTGCATCGGCCCATTGACGCCGGCCAGTGGAATGCGAGCGAGCCGATTGAATCCTTTGGTTGTGACCCATTCGGAAGCCGCCAGCGCCGGAGCCTGTCCGGGTTTTCCGGCCCCGTCAGAACCGTGACAAATGCCGCAAACAGCTTCATAAAGGCCTTTGCCACGCGCCATGGCCGCCGCCGCGACGGACTTGGGTTGAAACGCCTCAAGCTTTTCCGCGCTGTTGTAAGGCGCGTAAACTTTCGCATCAAACCAGCCGCTATGACTGTCCAGATAAAGCCCGCCAAAAAAGAGCAGCGACAGGGTCACCACAATGATCCACATCGGTGCCGACGAACGCGTGGCGGTCGGGTGGCAACAGGATTTATTTTCGTCGCTCATTTATTTGGCTGCGGTAATCGGGGTGAACGGAGCTTCGTAAAGCGGCACGTTGGCTTTCAGGCTCGTGAGATACGCGGCCAACTGCCTGGCTTCCGCCGCCGGCACCACTTCAAATCCGGCCGCCGGGGCGAATTCCTTCGGCAGCACCACTGCATCCGGCGCTGGCTGCGCGCCGATTTTGCGCACGCTAAACAAATAACGGAACGCCGGCATCGTGGAATTTTTCACCAGCGAACGCGGTGCATAAAGGTGCTGCAACTGCCAGTTCGCGTCGGGCGCACGAACGCCGAGGTTAGCCAAATCCGGCCCGGCGCGCAGGCTGCCAAGTTGCACCGGGGTGTCATACAAATAATCCGCTGCCACACTCTGCCGCACGCCCCAGCCACGCGCGATGTCCGGGCCGGTTGCCACGACCCGCGCTTCGGTCTTCACGCCCACGGCCTTCAGCTTGTCGCCGAGAAGAGAAACCGTTGCGATATCTTCCCCGCTGAACAACAACTTCGGCACTGATCCATTCCATTGATTGAGACTGCCGACAATGGAGTTGGAATAATTCATCAATTCCGGCACCACCATGAGCGACGTGATAAAGTCTTTGAAATCCGCCGCCTTGTGCACGCCAAGATCGGTGATGGAAAGCGTATTCACCGCGCCGGTCTGGCGGATTTGCACCGTGTGGCAGGCGGCACAGCCATTGGCACGATAGACCTGCAAGCCAAGCGTCGCCTCGCCGGTGGGCTGCATCGGCCATTTGTCGCTCGACTGGAGAACCGTCGTTTCCCTGGCACCGCCAAGCTGTTTCAGCGGCCCATAAACCAAACCAAACCACGACAATCCCAGCGCGATGACCGCCGCCAAGAAAACGGAGAATCCGGTTTTCACGATTTCACCTCCGAGGTTTTAAGCGGTGCAGTCACGGCGGCAATGACGGTTTTTATCAAGCCAAGTTTCCACTGAATGGTCATGACGAATACATTCAGCAGCAGGCACAGCGCACCGAGCAGGACGAGCAGTTGTCCGGTGGTGCTGATGCGGAGAAATTTCAAGGCCACGGCACTCGCGTCCGCGAAAGGAATGTTTGCGTCGGCAAACTTCATCCCCTGCTCCAATCCGCCGATAAGCAGCGGAATCACGAACAGTAACGTGCCGCCGGCGAGCAGAAAGAAATTCGCTTTGGCGAGCTTTGGAAGCGGCAGATTCTTGGCCATCACGCGCGGCAGAATTTCATAAATCGCGCCAACCAGAATCATCGTCGCAAACCCGAGCAATTGCCACTGCGTCACACCGAAGTTAAACCAGGTGAAATCCAGCACACGACTGTAACGCGGGCAAAATTCGCTGATGTAGAGCAGGCTTGAAACCACAAAGCTCAACACACCGAATTTGATGAAGCAGAACGGCCCGCCCATGCACGCGACTTTCGCGCCGCTAACCGTTTTCTTCGCGACGATGCCGAGGGCGATCACCGGGATGATGCTCAATAGCGCGCCGAACGAACTGACCGTCGGCAGCCACGCCGGCACCGGCGCACTTTGCGGAATCCCGCACCACGTGCCAAAAAACACCAGCGTCAGAAAACCAAACAACGCATAGCCGGAACTGGCGAGCGGTTGGCCGGAGATTTTCGGCAGGAAATAAAAAGCGATGCCAATCCCTGCGAGCGCGAGCCAGACAAACAGCAGATTATTCGCCAGCCACCAACCAATAACAGACTGCACCACGCCACGCGGCGGATAATTGGAAACCAGAAACAAATTTGCCGTCGAATAGCTCCACGCGAACCACAGCAGCGCAGCAAACATAAACCAGTGCGACGGATACAACTCGCGGTTCAACCGGGCGCCAAACGTGGCCACCGCCGTGACCGCGATCAGCATGAAGGCGGCAAATAGCAGCACCGCAGCCGGACGCGGATATTCCAACCACGGATGGCCGGTGCTTTCGCCGATGAGAATCGCTACTGTGCCAACCAACACCCCAACGTGCCAGAGATTCGCTGCGACTACCGGAACAATCGGCAGCGCCAGCGGTGCCTGACTCAATCGCGTGAAAATCCAGAGCATCACACCGAGAGCTGCGGGAATGACAAAGCCATAGAGCAGCAGATCATTCGCCGCCGCCTGCGCGCGGCCAAAGGTCAGGAACGGACAGTCGGCAAACATATCCGGCTTGTGAAACGATAGCATCGCTGCGAGGCCGAGCGTAAGGCCGAGCACCAGCCAGAGCGCCGCCCCGCCAAACAGCGCAAGCAGCGGCACGCGGCACGAGGCGTCAATCTCGGTCGAACAGACAGTTTTGTTCTCGGTCGGGTTCATTCAAAAGATTCAGCTTTGACGGGAGCGTTGGCTTTTTGCAGGCGCGCATTCAAATCCGCGCGCCCGGCGACAGGATTCTGCCACTTCTGCGCGGCAAGTTTCATTGCTGTTTCAATCGGCAGGCGGACAATACCGCGTTTAGCATCAATCATCGCGGCTTTACTTAATGCCTTTTCCTCTTCCGCGCGAATTTCTGCCAATGCCTTCGTGCGCTCGGCGGCACGGTCGGCATTGATCGCCGGCGGTAGCACCGAGAACTTCAGGCCAAACGCCAGCACGGCGAAAATCACGCTGACAATGAGGAAACCAATGGCGGCACCGGACGCGCGATTGATGGTCTGGGAATTCATCGAACACCTCCTTTGGCGTCAACGAGATCGTTGACGACGTTGGCATTCACGCCCATCGCTTCCAACAGGCGCGGATCGCGCTGCGGGAACGGTGGATGAGAATTGAATTTTTTCAGGAATACTTTCCCCAGAAATCCGCCCATGAACATCAGGCAGCCGACCGGCAGCCAAATCCATTTGAGAGGGTAGCCGTCGTTGTGCAGCGCCGGGAAAATATTGAACGCCAGATCCGCCGCGTGCATCGCCCAGATCAAAACACAGACGGGAATGATGACTTTGAAATTGGTCTTCACGCTCACTGGCAGCAGCACAAAGAACGGCACGAAGAATTTGCCCGCAATCAGAATCATGCTCAGCCACCACCAGTTGCCGTTTTCGCGGATGAGATACCAGAAGGTCTCCGTCGGCATGTTGGCGTTCCAGACCACGAAGTATTGGGCAAATTCCGTGTAGGATGAGAACAAGGTGAACGCCAGCAGCAGCACGCCGATGAAATAGAAGTAATTCTCCTTCAGCACGGCGGACAAAACACCCTGCCGCAGCAGAATCACGCCAATAACATAGACCGTCGCCAGGCCAATCCACGCGCAGCCGGAGAAGAAATACACGCCATACATCGCGGAGAACCACTGGTATTGCAGCGCTTTCATCCACAGCACGCCGGAAGCGGAGAGCGTCAGCGCGAAGGCGACGATGCCCCAGCCGGAATAGAAACGCATTTTATAAGTGCATTCCGCCGCGCCGGTTTCGTCCTGCTTCAGCGACCAGCGGCTCAATTGCGAGGTGAGCAGCCACCAGATGCCGAAGAATATCGCCGAGGCGATGATGAAGCCGGAATAAGTGAACACGGGCAGTTTGGCGGCAATAAGATTGTTGGTGGCTGGACTTTCCTGTAGCCACGAATAAATATGCTTCGCAAAAATCGCAATCGGCAAAAACAGGATTGCCAGCCACGGAAACAACAGCGACGCAAGATGCTCACAGAAACGGCGGATGCCGACCGACCAACCGGCGTCGGTCAGGTGATGCACCATAACGAGAAACAGCGCGCCAAGTGCGATGCTGTAATAAAACATGAACGCCAGCAGCCATGAAAAACCAAATTCCGTCGGGCTTATCGCCAAGCCGACCACCGACAGCAGTCCGCCGACGACCATCAGCACGGCCGGCAGCTTGCACCACTTGGACAAGTCCAGCAGCGGCAGATGAGTTTTTTCAGGGTGCAAACTCATGGTCATTTCTTCAAGTTGGCCGATTGTTCGGGCGTTAATTCTTCGAGCGCACCGAGATGGCTCAATTGCAGGGCGCGCAAATACGCGATCACCGCCCAGCGGTCCTCGGTTGAAATCAGCGGACCGGCAGCGCCCATCAGGCCCTTGCCGTAAGTGACGGTTTTGAAAATCTCACCGTCGGTCTGTTCAACAATGCGCTTGTCGTGCAAATTTGCCGCCGCCGCCATCACGCCAATTTTCTTGGTGATGCCGTTGCCATCGCCAAGCCGTCCGTGGCACGGCGCACAATAAATGTCGAACCGTTCGCGGCCGCGCTGAATCAGTTTCAGATTTACCGTCAATGGATTGGTTTCCACAAAATTTGTCGTGCCGGCAACGCGTCCGGTGTTCACCGGCGAATCTTCAAAGCGATAGACCGCGCCGCCAGCCGTCTGAATTGCTTCGCTCCGCGCAATCGTTCCAGCGGGCGGAAGCTGCGAGCTGACGCCGTTCGGCATGAATTTGAAGGTTTCCTGCGGACGCAGTTTTGCCTGCCGGTCCATGTCGGGAAACAATTCCAGCGGCGGCTTACGCGACAGCTTGCCCTGGAATCCGAGAATCCCAAACGCAGCCGCCCCAATCGCCGCGCCAATCAATAAAATGGAAAGGATGATGCGCATCAGTCTATATCCTCCACAATTTCGACATGCACGCCGCCGATGGCTTCAAGCAACTGCTTCGTTTCCTTGACACAGAATTTTTTGTCAGTCGCACCGATGACGAGGATGAATTTGTCGCGCGACGCGAGTTCAAAATGCTTTTTATCCAACAACGGATGATGTAAACGCGGAAGCTGGTTCAGGGCTAGCATGCCTATGAGCGCGCCGACTGCGCCGCCCATGATCAGCATGATATAGGCCGGCACAAACGTCATCGGCACGCTGAACATCGGCTTGCCGCCGACGAGGAGCGGATAATCAAAGGCGTTGCTGAACCAAATCAGGCCGACCACCGACATGAAAGCACAGCCGCCCATCAGCAGCGAAACCCAGCCGACCAGGGAATTTTTCAAACCCATCACCTTGTCCAATCCGTAAATTGGAAACGGCGAGAATACGTCCCAGCGATGATAACCCGCGTCGCGCACTTTTCCCGCCGCGTGCAATACCGCGCCGGGCGAATCAAACTGCGCCATGATTCCGTAAAGTTTCCCGCTCATGACTGGCCTCCTTTTGAGCCGCCGAGCGGATGATGCGGATCGGCCTGCAACGTCGCGCCTTTGACTTCAGAGATGGCGATCATCGGCAGGAATTTCACAAAGAGCAGATACAGCATGAAAAATGCGCCGAGCGTGCCGATGTAAAGGCCCACGTCCCAGATTGTCGGCAGATATTTGCCCCAGTTCGCCGGCAGGAAATCCTGATACAACGAACCGACAACGATGACAAAGCGCTCGCACCACATGCCGCAGTTGATCAACACGCCGATGATGAACAGCAGAACAAGATTCGCGCGGATTTTTTTGAACCAGAGCAACTGCGTCACCAGGACATTGATGATGATCAGCGCCCAGCCAAGATACATGTAAGTCTGGCCGAACAGACGGTGGCCAAACACCCATTTTTCATAAGGATCGCCGCTATACCACGCGATGAAGAACTCCATCAGATAGATATAATCAATGATCAGGCCGCTGACCAAAGTAAGCTTGGCCAGCTTGTCAATGTGGCTCTTAGTGATGATGTTTTCCAAGCCGCACCATTTGCGCAGCGGAATCAAAATCACCAGCACCATGCCAAAGCCGCAGAACACTGCGCCGATGACGAAGTAGAGCGGGAAAATCGTCGCATGCCAGCCCGCAATCTGCGAGGTGCAGAAGTCCAAGCCGACGATGGAGCTCACCGTGAACACCAACAGCGTGCAGAGGCCGGAGAGAACAACGTAGGCTTTTTCGTAATTGTGCCAGTGGCGCGCCGAACCAGTCCAACCCATCGCGAGGAAGGTGAAAATAATTTTTCGCACCCGCGTCGTCGCCCGGTCGCGCAGGACGGCGAAATCAGGAATCATACCCATGAACCAAAACAGCATCGAAACCATCATGTAGGTGTTCACCGCGAACACGTCCCACATCAGCGGCGATTTGAACTGCGGCCACAGACCGTTTGAATTCGGCACCGGAAACATGAACCAGTCAAACCACGCACGGCCAACGTGAATCGCCGGATACAAGCCTGCCATCATCACCGAGAAAACCGTCATCGCTTCGGCCATGCGCCCGATGCTCGTCCGCCAATGCTGCCGGGTCAAAAAGAGCAACGCGGAAATCAGCGTGCCGGCGTGCGCCACGCCGACCCACCAGATGAAATTTACGATGTCCAAGCCCCACATCACCGGGTGGTTGTTACCCCACACACCGACACCCGTGAACACCTGATAAAACAGACACGTCGGGAAAATGACCGTGGCGGCGAAGGCAGCGGGCAGGAACAAAACCCACCACCAGCGCGGCGTCTTGCCTTCGGCGAATTCGGAAAGCTTGTCCGTCAGCGCGCCCAGATCCGGGCCACCTTCGACAACCGGCGCACGGCGAAGTTCCGCCGGCGGCGCGAGCCGTTTCAACTCTTCCAGATTGAGCGCGGGTTCAGACATCAGCTGTGCCCTTTCGGCGCATGGTTTTGGCTCTCGTATTCTTCCGTGCTGAACGGAGCGTGATAATCAGGCATCGCCGGATTCGGATTGCGAATGCGCGCCAGATAAGTCGTGCGCGGCATCGTGAGCAAATCACCAAGCACGGAATAATTTTGCGGCAGCAATTTCGATTTAGACACCGAGCTGAACGCGTCGCTGACATCACCAAATACAATGGCACCGGCCGGACAGGCCTGCTGGCACGCGGTTTTCGGCACGGTTCCGGCGGCTTCCGTGAGCCGCACCTTGTCCGAGCCGCCCGCCTTCGCTTTCTGGGCGACCTTGGCGTGCTCAATGCGCTGCGTGCAAAAGGTGCATTTCTCCATGACGCCACGCATGCGAATCGTCACGTCGGGATTTTTCGAGAGCTTGATCAGATCCCATTCATCTTCCGTGCGCATCCCACTGTTGGAATCCTTCCACCAGCGGAAAATGTCCGGCACGCCCTCCGTCTTGTGCGTGAGCGTCGTGGAATAAATGGTTCCCTTCAGCTCCGTCAGCGGTCGCTTGTTGAAATCGAGATAATTGAACCGGCGAACCTTATACGGGCAGTTGTTCGAACAATAGCGGGTGCCGATGCAGCGGTTATACGCCATCACGTTCAAACCCTCCTGATCGTGGACAGTCGCGTTCACGGGGCAGACACTTTCGCAGGGCGCCGTCTCGCAATGCTGGCACATCATCGGCTGATTCACCGCCTGCACCTCGTCAATCCACTCCGCAAATTGCTGGTTTTCGTCCGCCTTGAATTTATCCGCCGCCTTTTCCTTCCGGGGATCCGCCGTGAAATAACGGTCAATGCGAAGCCAGTGCATCTCGCGACCGCGGCGGACCTGGTCCTTGCCGACAATCGGTATATTGTTCTCGCTCTGACAGGCAACGACACAAGTGCCACAGCCGACGCACGCATTCAAATCCACCGTCATGCCCCACTGGTGCAACGCCGTCTTCTTGGCCTCATCGAGCGGGTTCGGGTAAAGCGATTTGGCAATGGGCGGCTCGACGCCGTGAAATTTCTCCTCGGCAAACTTCGGCTCCTTGAGGAATTCTTCCAGGTTCGCCTCGCGCACCGCCGGACGACCCTCCATGCTCCAATGATCCTGCGTGCAAGCCAGCGTGTAAGTCTTGCCGGTCTTCTTAATCGTGGCGCCGGTCTCGATATATCTGCCGTTGAAAATTTTGTAGGCGTTGAAACCGACACCCGTGCCGACGCGCCCGGCTTTTTCGCGGCCATAACCCAGTGCCAAGCCGAGCGAATAATCCGCCATGCCCGGCTGCGTCCAAATCGGCCCAGTGACTTTGCGGCCGTTCAAGGTGATCTCCACCATGTCGCCATTGACCACACCAAACTCACGCGCCGTCCGGCGACTGACGAGCACGGCGTTATCCCAGGTCATCTTGGTGATGGGATCGGGCAACTCCTGCATCCAGCCATTGTTCGCATAACGCCCGTCGTCCACTTTCGCGTCGCGGTAAAAGACCACTTCGAGATTGTTTGCGGAAATCGCGGGAATATTTGCACCCGCCAAACGCTGATTCAATCCACTGGCAGTTTGAACCAGTTTTAAATTTTCAGATTGGGGCGGCCTTGAGGCGGCAAAACCGTTGAACAAAATCTTCTTCCAATCTTCCCCGGACCCACCAAAGGTCGCCCGGACAATTTCGTATGCGCTCGTCTGAACCTCGCCGGCGAGCCGCGCCAGGAATTCCAGTTCCGCCAAACCACCGAACAACGGCTGAATCAAAGGCTGAACCGGAACCAGAGTTCCGCTGCCCGTCACCGCATCGCTCCAAGATTCCAAATAATGGGCTGCAGGAAAATGCCATTGGCACTTTTCCGCAGTTTCATCCTCGTAATATCCCAGGCGAACCACGGTTTTCGCTTTCGACAACCAGTTCGAATTGTATGCCGGATTGCCGCCGAGAATTACCAACGTGTCGGTCGCACCGGCGTCTAGGTTCTTCAAGTCGGCGCTGAGTGCTTCTTTCGTTGAAACCAGCGTCATCGTCTTGCCGACACTGTCCAGTGCCACGTTGATGGCATGGGCAATCAGATGCACTTCCAGCGGCTGACGCTGGCCGGCAACGACCAAAACCTTGCCGCGGTTCGCAATCAAATCCTTGGTGCATTCCGCCAGCCACGGCTGCATTTGCGTGTTGCCATCGATGATTTGCGACAAAATTCCGGCCGCAACCTTGACAACCTGCGAAGCGGAAATTCGTTGACGATGATCCGCGCTCGCGCCGGTGAGCGTGAACAGCGATTCCACCGCGTAAAGCCGGCTCATCTTTTCTCCCGCCTTGCGGCCGGCGGCAAATTTGCGGATATGCTCGTGCGCACCGTCCTCGCCACCAAGAAAATCGCAGTCCAGCGAAAGGATGACTTTCGCCTTGTCGAAATGGAACACCGGCTTCACCGGCTGGCCGAACGCCTGCGTGGCTGCACGCTGATGGATGCCGGAATCAATCGCATCGTAGGTGAACCACTGCGCTTTCGGAAATTTCTGCGCGATGATCTTTTGCAGCCTCGCCCGCGACGGCGAGGTGCTGCTTTCGGCGAGGAACGCCAAGCCTTCGCCGGAGTTCGCTGTAAATTTCTTAGAGTGTTCGCCGAGGAAACTCAAGGCCGCTTCGCGGGAAACCACTTTGCCATCATGTTTGAAATGCCGCGCGCGGTCGGGATCGTAGAGGTCGAGAATCGAAGCCTGCGCGTAGCGGTCGGTGCCGCCGTTGCTGCCGGGGAACAGCGCGTTGCCCTCAATCTTGACCGGACGGCCTTCGTAGGATTTGACCACCAGCGGAATCGCGCCGGTGCGCGTGGGCATGGCGGTCGCAAAATACTGCGCCTCGCCAAAAGTGTAATTCTCCGGCTGTTTGCCGAAGGGTTCGAGTTTTTCTTCCGGCCGACGGCAGCCCGCTCCAAGCGTCGCCACGCCCGCCAGCGCGAAGGACGCGGACATGATCTTCAGGAAATGACGGCGGCTGGTGCCATCTTCCACCATTTCGCTCGCGCCGACGGGAAATTCACGGTGCAGCCAGTCCTTGAACTCCGGCGTGTCGGCCAGTTCATCCAGGCTTCGCCAGTAACGGCGGCCGGTAACGGGGGCGGATGAATTGTTTAAATTATTTTTCATCGGTGACAGGCCGAGCAACTTTGCAGCGTTTCCACCTTCCAGTCGTGAACGAGCTTTTTCCCGTTCACTTCCTGCAATTTTTCAGCTTCGGCGGCATTGGGACTCCATTGCCAGCCCAGATCGGTGACTTTATCCACGGGACGGATGGCCGCCGCCGGGTTGCGATGGCAATCGAGGCAGAAACTCATGCTGAACGATTTATCGTGGCGCACCTCGTCCATCTGATCCACGCGCCCATGACATTCCAGGCAACTCATGCCGCGCCGGACGTGGACCGCATGGCTGAAATAAACGTAATCGGGCACTTTATGGACCTGAACCCATGGAATCGGCTTGCCCGTCTCGGCGCTATCGCAGACGAGTTGGAGCCGCGGATCATCTTTCAGAACCTGATTATGGCAGTTCATGCAGGTGGAAGCGCCGGGCAGATTGGCAAACCAGGATTTCTCCACGCCATTATGGCAATACCGGCAATCCATGCCCAACTGGCCGACATGAAGCTTATGGGAAAACGGAACGGGTTGAACCGGCTGATATCCCGCGCGGGTATATTTCGGCGTGAGATAGAACGTCACGCCGGCCGCCACGGCACCGCCGGCAAGCACGGCCACCAAGCCAAGCACCAGCGGCAAACTATTTGTCCATTTCGGAAAAATCACGTCGGTCCAAAAGTTAAACCAACTACAAATTAAAAGTCGTTTAGCTAAACCAAATCGAGCGCGTTATTTAACAATCCGGCGTGCGATTCGCAAGAAAAGTTTGTGAAAGATTTCACTTAACCATTCGCGCAACCTCCGCCGATTACAGCCCGAACTTGACGGCAGCGCCAGCGAACATAAAGATTCCAGAAAGGCGCACCTATCAAACACTCGTTTCCAACCGCGTTCCGTCAGGTCGTTTCCATACTGGAAACGCATTTCCACCAGTTTGGCGCAAAAACCGCCCCCCCCTCAAACAAATTGAGTTGCGGATTGTTGGGGGCCGGCCAGTTTTTCCAATACGCCTATGTCCCGGCTCTCAATAGGATTGATTCTCCGCTGGCGGCGACCGGTATGTCATTGCGGGACGAAAACAAATTCCGCGCCGCGCAACGCTTTTTACGCCACCGCATCCAACCTTTTACCACAACGGAAGCGCTATTCGATTCCGGCATCCAGGCAGCGTTAATCCTGCTCCCAAATCATCTCCACTTCGGAGCCGCCAAGCAGGCGCTCGAACGCGGGCTTCATGTTTTCTGCGAAAAGCCGCTCACGAACACCGTCGCCGACGCGCTAACGCTCAAGTCCTTCGCCCAGAAAACAGGCCGCGTGCTGATGACGGACTTCAACCAACGCTATCTCGACCGCAATCGCGTTCTCAAGGCCATGGTGGCCGACAACCGCGCGGGACAGCTCTTGTCTGTCCACGCCTTTCACAATCAGGATTTACGCGGACTCAAATCCTTCGCCGCGCTGCACCGTGACCTGACCGGCGGCGGCGTGATCCACAATGCCGGCATCCATTTCATCAATCTGTTTCTGCATTGGTTTGGCGCAGCGGAACGCGTCAGCGCCATTTTTGAGAATCGCGCCCTGCCCGTCGAGTGCGGCGAGGACACGGCGCATTGCCGATTCACTTTCCGCAGCGGCCTGACCGCCACCCTCGACGCCTCGCTGGCCAATGCCGCGGACACCAGCTATGAACGCATCCAGTTTCTCGGCACCGACGGCGAGATCACCAGCGATTTGAAGAAAGGCGAAATTCTGTTTCAGCCCCGAGGAAAGCGGAAGTTGAAAATCCCCTGCGCAACCAAAATCATCAGCGATTCAGTATTCGCCGCGCTAAGCGTCTTTGAGCAATGCGCCCGGCAGTCGCTGCAGCCGGAGACGGACGCGGATGATTTCATCCGCACCCTGAAAGTGGTCGAAGCCCTCACGCTCTCCGCCCAACGCGGCACCGAAGTCAGCCTCAACGAAATTGAATCAAAATATGCCATCTGAACCGGCCCTCTCCAAAATCATGGACGTGTCCCTGACGCGTTCGTGCAACTACGATTGCTCGTATTGCAACCAGCGGCAGGAACTGGACCAGCCGATGTTCGACCTGAGCGAATCGCGACGCAAGATTGTCTCCAACCAGCGCCGCACCGGCGCAGAATGGATCGCCGGTCTCAACGCCTTTCCCTTCAAGAACGATTACAACAAACTGATTTTCTCCGGCGGCGAACCCAGCCTGCACGCGGATTTTTTCGACATCGTCAGCCAGGTCAAAGGCTGGCGCTGCAAAATGATCGTCACCAATCTGAGCTTCGACGTGGAAAAGCTCATCGCCGCGTGTCGCCGGGAGAAAACAAGGATCATCGTCCAGCCGTCGTTTCACTTTGAGTTTGCCGACTTTGAAGAATTCACCGGCAAGCTTGCCAAGCTGCGCGCCGCCAGCCTCCTGAGCAATTTCATCCCCGTTTCCATCGTGCATTTGCCCGACCTCAGCGTAGGCCATGAGTTCCGCGAAAAGTTCCGGCAACGCGGCTTCAACGCCTCGCTTTACCGCTTCGAAGGCTATTACAAAGGCAAGTTTTCCTATGCCCCGCTGGACGGCTACGGCGGCATCAAGGAAACGAAGGAAGTGCTTTACTCCAGTTGCGCCCAATCCGTGAAGCCCAATGGCGACATCGTCTATTGCACCACCGACACCTACACCGAGAACTGCGTCAATTACGGTAACATCTGCGACCAGCGCTTCGTTGCCATCCCGCAAGAAATCACTGTGACCGACTATGGCCACCGGCACATCTCCGCCGCCTCGTGGACGCGGGCGCGCCAGTTGGCAGATGGCCAAGTCATCTGGCAGGGCAAAAATTACCGCCACCGCACGCCGCTAAACCGGCTGCGAAATTTACTGGAACGGAAGAATTTAGCCTGGCTCGCCACTGCCAAACACCTTGCCAACCTCCTACAAAACAAAATGAAGAAAACGGGCGATGTCAATCAAACCAACCTCGACTAGCCATCAATTTTCAAAATAAAAAAGCCGCTTCCGGTTTGGAAGCGGCTTTTGAATTGTAGGGCTCGATTCATTCAGCCACAGGCCGAACGCTACATTTTACTTTTTCTTCGCGGTCTTGGCCTTGCGCTTCTCTTCGATCGCGGCTTGCGCAGCGGCGAGACGGGCCACCGGCACGCGGAACGGTGAGCAGCTGACATAGGTCAAGCCGGTGCGATGGCAGAACTTCACGGAATCGGGGTCGCCGCCGTGTTCGCCGCAGATGCCGAGCTTGATGCCAGGACGGGTCTTATTGCCCTTCGCAGCGGCAATCTCGATGAGTTGGCCGACACCGGTCTGGTCAATCGAGGCGAACGGATTCTTCTTGATAATCTCGTTCTCGGTGTAGGCGCCGAGGAAGGAGCCGGAGTCGTCGCGGCTCATGCCGAGGCAGGTCTGCGTGAGGTCGTTCGTGCCGAAGCTGAAGAACTCCGCCGTCTGAGCAATCTCATCCGCCGTGAGCGCACCGCGCGGGACTTCGATCATCGTGCCGACGCTGTATGTGAATTTCACTTTCTTTTCCTTCATAACCAGCGCGGCGGTTTCGTGGACGATGGCAACCTGGAGGTCGAGCTCCTTCTTGAAGCCAACGAGCGGGATCATGACTTCGGGCTTGGGCTTGAAGCCGGCCTTCTGAGCATCCGCCGCCGCTTCAAACACGGCGCGGGATTGCATGCGGGTGATCTCGGGATACTTGATGCCGAGGCGGCAGCCACGGAAACCGAGCATGGGATTGAACTCATGCAGTTCGTGAACGCGGTTGGTGATTTTCTCAACCGGAATATTCAGCTTCCGCGCGAGATCCATCTGCGCCTCCTTGGTGTTCGGCAGGAACTCGTGGAGCGGCGGATCGAGGAAACGGATGGTGGCCGGGAAACCTTTCAGCGCCTTGAAGATGCCAAAGAAGTCATCGCGCTGATACGGCAGAAGCTTGGCGAGCGCTTCTTCGCGGGCTTCGAGCGAATCGGCGAGAATCATCTCGCGCATGGCGTCAATGCGGTTGCCCTCAAAGAACATGTGTTCCGTGCGGGTCAAACCAATGCCGGTCGCACCGAAAGCGACGGCGTTGCTGGTCTGCTCCGGCGTGTCGGCGTTCGTGCGGACTTGGAGCTTGGTGAACTGCGCGCACCATTTCATGAGCTGCGTGTAGTTCTTGAACTTCTCGGTGGCCTGCGCGACCTTGTCGCCGTGGATGAGGCCGGCGATGATTTCGGACGGGGCGGTTTTGACTTCGCCCGCGTAAACCGTGCCGGCGGTGCCGTCAATGGAGAGGTAATCCCCCTCCTTGAACGACTGGCTGCCGATGTTGACGATCTGCTTGTCGTAATCCACATGGACGGCCGCCGCGCCGCACACGCAAACCTTGCCCATCTGACGGGCGACGAGCGCCGCGTGGGAGGAGACACCACCGCGAGCGGTGAGAATGCCTTCCGCCGCGATCATGCCGCGCAAATCTTCCGGGGAAGTTTCGACGCGGACAAGCAGGACTTTTTCGCCCCGCTTTTCAGCTTCAACGGCGCGTTCGGCGTTGAGATAGATCTTGCCGGAAGCGGCACCGGGGCCGGCGGGAAGACCGGTGGCGATGATGGTGGCCTTCTTGACTTCAGCCAAATCAAAGATCGGCGCAAGCAACTGGTCAAGCTGGTCGGCCGGATTGCGCATCACGGCGGTTTCGGCATCGATCAATTTTTCCTTTACCATGTCGGCGGCAAACTTGAGCGCGGCGGCGGCGGTGCGCTTGCCGTTGCGGGTCTGAAGCATGAACAGCTTGCCGCTCTGGACGGTGAATTCGATGTCCTGCACGTCCTTGAAATGTTTCTCCAAGGTCTTACGCACGGCCATGAGCTCGGCGTAGCTCTTGGGCATTTCGTCCTTGAGCTTGAGCACGGGTTCGGGCGTGCGGACGCCGGCGACCACGTCTTCGCCCTGCGCGTTGATGAGAAATTCGCCGTAGAATTCATTCGTGCCGTTCGCCGGATTGCGCGTGAAGGCCACACCGGAACCGGAATCATTGCCGGTGTTGCCGAACACCATGGCCTGCACGTTGACGGCGGTGCCCCATTCCGTCGGGATATTATATTTGCGGCGATAGACGCTGGCGCGGTCATTCATCCAGGAACCGAACACGGCACCGGCGGCACCGCGAAGCTGATCCCACGGGCTGTTCGGAAACACCTTGCCGGTGCGATCCTTGACGAGCGCCTTGAAGCGTTTGACAAGTTCCGCCTGATCTTCGGCGGTGAGATCGCTGTCCACGATGTCTTTGTGATATTTCTCGTGCTTGAACTCGTGGATGATGGTTTCAAACGGCTCGTGGTCTTCGCCTTCGCGCTTCTGCACGCCGAGGACGACGTCGCCATACATCTGGATGAAGCGGCGGTAGCAATCCCACGCGAAGCGCGGATTCTTGGTGGCTTCGGCCAGAGCGACGACGGACTGGTCGTTCAGGCCGAGATTCAAAATCGTGTCCATCATGCCGGGCATGGAATCGCGCGCACCGGAACGGACGGCGACGAGCAACGGCATGCCGCTGGTGGAACCGAACTTCGTGCCCATGATCTTCTCCATGTTGGCAACGCCGACTTCCATCTGTGCCTGCAGCACCGCCGGGTAAGTCTTCTTGTGCGCGTAGAAATATGTGCAAACTTCGGTGGTGATGGTGAAACCGGGAGGCACGGGCAGACCGATACGGGTCATTTCCGCGAGATTCGCGCCTTTGCCGCCAAGCAGCGGCTTCATTGAGCCGTCGCCGTCAGCTTTTTTATTGCCCCAGGTATAGACGTATTTGGTGGATTTAGCTTTTGCCATAAATTGAGTTTTAGTGTGTGTTTGCTGTCGTTTGAAACGAGTACAAAAAATATCAGACCAACTCATAGAGTCAATGAATCTAGCGGCGAAAAACAAACCGTGTTGGGCGTTTGCCAAAAAACGGGTGATTTCGACTTAAATCACAATGCTCATATCATCAAATCTGGATACGTTGATTTTTTATTTGAAATAGCGGCAGCTTTGCCTATCTTGAGGCCATGTCGAACAACGCCGAACTCCTGAAAAAAGCCCTCAAGGAACGCATCATCATCCTTGACGGCGCGATGGGCACGACCATCCGCACCTATGGGCTGGGCGAGAAGGAAATTCGCGGGGAAAGGTTTGCAGACTCCAAGAAGGATCTCAAGAATAACGGCGACCTCTACTCACTGACACAGGCGGCCACAATCTGCGACATCCACCGCCGCTTCCTCGAAGCGGGCGCAGACATCATCTCAACGAACACCTTCTCCGCCACGAGCATCGGCCAGAGTGAGTTCTTCGTGGATGACCCGCGCGAACACGGCGGGCGCAAAGACCCGGCGTTTTACCAGGGCGTAATTGAGAACAAATTCTTGAACGACCTCGCGTGGGAGATCAACAAGCAATCCGCCAAGCAATGCCGCAAATGGTGCGACCGTATCGCGAACCAGACCGGCCGTCCGCGTTTCGTCGCCGGCGCAGTCGGACCGCTGACCGTTTCACTTTCCAATTCCCCTGATGCGGACGACGCGGGCTTTCGCGTCTGCACGTTTGATCAGGTCAAGACCGCTTACACGCACCAGATTCGCGGACTCATCGCCGGTGGTTCGGATATTTTGTTGGTTGAAACAATTTTTGATTCGCTCAATGCCAAGGCCGCGCTCGTGGCGATTCAGGAAGTCTTTGAGCAAGATGGCAAGGTTTTGCCGATCATGATTTCCGCCGCCGTCGGTCGCGGCGGCGAGACAATGATTTCCGCTCAAACCATCGAGGCATTCTGGAACGCGATGAAGCACGTAAAACCGATTGCAATCGGTCTGAATTGCTCGCTCGGGCCTGATTTAATGAGACCGTTCCTCGCGGAACTCGCAGAGAAATCCAACACCGCCATCTCCTGCTATCCGAACGCGGGTTTGCCAAATCCGCTGTTACCAACGGGCTTTGATTTGACCCCCAAGGACATGGGCAATTTCCTGGGTGAGTTCGCGCAGAGCGGTTTGCTGAACATCGCCGGCGGTTGCTGTGGCAACACGCCGGAGCACATCGCGGCGATAGCGAAGGCGCTGGAAGGAAAACATCCAAGGGAATTTGGTCCGGGTGGAACGGGCTACCAGCCCGTTACGGTTGGCAACCTGCCAACCGCTGTCCGGCAAGTTGCCAGACAGAACGGCCAAGTTGGCCGTTCCACCCAGACTATTGCCCCGCGTCCACTACGCTTGAGCGGCTCGCAGCCGTTCAAGCAGCAGATCGGGCAGTTCATCATGATCGGCGAGCGCACGAACGTGGCGGGTTCGCCCAAGTTCGCCAAGCTCATTAAGGAAAACAAATACGAGGAAGCCGTCGCCGTCGCGCTGCAGCAGGTCGAGAACGGTGCGAACATCATCGACATCTGCATGGACGAAGGGATGATCGACGGCGTCACCGCCATGACCCGCTTTCTACAACTGCTCGGCAGCGAACCGGAGGTTGCCAAAGTTCCATTCATGGTGGACTCGTCGAAATGGGAAGTCATCGAAGCCGGCCTGAAATGCGTTCAGGGCAAAGGTATCGTGAATTCCATTTCGATGAAGGGTGGCGAGGAATTATTCCGCGAACACGCGTGCAAAGTTTTGAAATACGGCGCAGCGGTCGTGGTGATGGCGTTTGATGAACAAGGTCAAGCCGCGACGCTTGCGGACAAGATCCGCATCTGCGAACGCGCCTACAAAATTCTCGTGGACGAAGTCGGTTTTCCGCCCGAGGACATCATTTTCGATCCTAACATCCTCACCGTCGGCACGGGCATCGAAGAGCACAACAATTACGCGGTGGACTTCATCGAAGCTACGCGTTGGATCAAAAATAATCTGCCGCACGCGAAAGTCAGCGGCGGTCTGTCGAACGTGTCGTTCAGTTTCCGCGGCAACAATCCCGTGCGCGAAGCGATGCATAGCGCGTTCCTGTTCCACGCCATCAAGGCCGGCATGGACATGGCCATCGTGAACGCCGGCATGTTGGAAGTCTATGAGGAGATTGAGCCGGAGTTGAAGGAACTCGTCGAAGACGTGTTGCTGAATCGCCGTGCTGATGCGACCGAGCGGCTCGTGAACTTCGGTGAAAAACTCAAAGCCGCCAGCGCCGGCACAACCGTTGTCGACAAGAAGAGCGAAGAAGAATGGCGCAAAGGCACGGTCGAGGAACGTCTCTCGCACTCGCTTGTGAAGGGCATTGATCTCTATGTTGATGCCGACACCGAGGAAGCGCTGAAGAAATACGACAAGCCGCTCACCGTCATCGAAGGTCCGCTGATGGCGGGCATGAGCGTGGTCGGCGATTTATTCGGCGCGGGCAAAATGTTTTTACCGCAGGTCGTGAAATCAGCGCGCGTGATGAAAAAATCCGTCGCGTATCTCACGCCGTTCATGGAAGCCGAAAAAGCGGCGATGGTGGCCCGCGGTGAAGTCGTGAAGGCGCAAGGTAAAATTGTTTTGGCGACTGTCAAAGGCGACGTGCATGACATCGGCAAGAACATCGTCGGCGTCGTACTGGCCTGCAATAACTACGAGGTCATCGACATGGGCGTGATGGTGCCGTGCGAAAAAATTCTGGAGCGCGCGAAGCTGGAGAAAGCCGACATCATCGGCTTGAGCGGACTCATCACGCCGTCGCTGGACGAAATGGTTCACGTCGCGAAGGAAATGGAGCGCACTGGTTTCAAGGTTCCTCTGCTCATCGGTGGCGCGACCACCAGCCGCGCACACACGGCGGTGAAAGTCGCGCAGCATTACAGCGAGCCAGTCGTCCACGTCCTCGACGCGAGTCGAGCCGTGCCGGTGACAAGCAGCTTGTTGAGCAAGGATGGCAAGTCCGCGTTCGTAAAAAATCTCCGCGAGGATTACGAAAAACTCCGCGCCCAACACGCTGGCTCGACGGCAAAACTTCTTTCGCTGGAAGCCGCCCGCGCCAACGCGCCAAAATTGAAACATGACGATGTGCCGAAACCGGAGTTCACCGGCATTCGCACGCTTTCGTCTAGCGCATTCAATCCCGGCAAATGCGACTGCGGCTCGTCGCACGGACACGCGGGAGCTTTCAGTGTTTCCATCGAAGACCTCGTGCCCTTCATTGACTGGACACCGTTTTTCCACACGTGGGAACTGCGTGGCGTGTATCCGAAAATCCTCACGCACGAAAAGCACGGAGAGGAAGCCACCAAGCTGTTTGCCGACGCTAAAAAGATACTCGCGGAATTTGTCTCGCACAAGTCACTGAATCTGCAAGCCGTCTATGGACTGTTCCCAGCGAACGCCGTCGGAGACGACGTGGAAGTTTACACCAACGATTCGCGCAAACATCTGCGCACCACATTCCACTTCCTGCGCCAGCAAATCGAGAAGGGCGACGGCACACCAAACTGGTGCCTCGCCGATTTCATCTCGCCCAAAAACACCACGCAGGCGGATCGCATCGGCGCGTTCGCCGTCACGAGCGGACATGGATTGAAAGAAATCGTTAAAGCCTTCAAAGCAAAGCATGACGACTACAACGCCATTCTCGCCGAAGCCATTGCCGATCGTTTGGCGGAGGCGTTCGCCGAATATCTCCACAAACGCGTCCGCGATGAATGGGGTTTTGGCAGGCTGGAAAAACTGACCGCCGCCGATTTGACCGAAGAAAAATATCGCAGCATCCGGCCAGCGGCTGGCTATCCCGCATCGCCGGACCACACGGAGAAAGAAACACTCTGGGATCTGCTCGACGTGGAAAAACACACCGGCATCAAGCTCACGGAAAGTTTCGCCATGTGGCCCGGAAGCAGCGTGAGCGGACTCTACTTCGCGCATCCGGATTCGAAATATTTTGCCGTCGGAAAACTGGGTAAAGACCAGATTGAAGATTATGCGAAGCGGAAGTATTTTAGCGTGGCCGAAACGGAAAAATGGCTCGGCCCGTGGCTGAACTACAATCCCACCTGATTCAACGGGCTTGTTTTTGGCGCGGCGTGGCGTAGATTTCCAGCATGAAACAGGACGTGGTCCCAGTGCAAATCCGCGGCATACTACCAGCCAACAGCGGCTGCGCGCTGTTCGTCGGCAATGACGAAAAGGTTTTTGTCATCAACGTCGAGCCGCAGATGGGAGCAGTCATCGGGATGTTTCTGCGCGACACCCCGAAGGAACGGCCACTTACACATGACCTCATCAACCGCGTTTTCCAGGGCTTTGGCATCACCGTCGAGCGCGTCGTCATCACGGACTTGAAAAACTCCACCTACTTCGCGCGCCTGATTTTGCAGCAGCAAAACGAGGTTGCCCGTAAGATCGTAGAACTTGATGCCCGCCCCAGCGATTGTCTGGCACTGGCCGCCGCACAGAAAAAACCCATCTTTGTTTCGGCGGCGCTGTTCGAGCAGGTGGAAGACATGAGCGAAGTCCTCGACAAAATGAACGAATCCGGCGGCGAAGCGGAAGCCGATTAAATGGCCGCCGCAAAATCCACCTCCCTCGCGATGGTCTGCGGCGACGATGATTTCGCCGTTAAACAGCGCGCTCGGCAAATCTTTCAGGAGTGGTCCACCGAACTCGGCGGCATTGATCACGAGACCGTCGAAGCCACCGTGAGCAACGGCGGCGAGGCGCTGAACGTGATTGGCAAACTTCGCGAAGCGCTTCAAACCCTACCCTTCTTCGGCGGCGGCAAAGTTGTCTGGCTGCGCGACTGCAATTTTCTCGGCGAAGACCGCACCGCGTCGTCCGCCGCCGTGACCGAGACGCTGGCGGAGTTGGCGGAGGAACTGAAGAATTTTTCCTGGCAGAACGTGCGACTGCTCATCAGCGCCGGCAAGGTGGACAAGCGGAAAGTCTTTTACAAGACGCTCGACAAGCTGGGCACGACGGAAGTCTTCTCCGCGTGGTCGCCGGAAGACAAGGACTGGGCCGACCGCGCGGAAAGCGCGGCGCGCGACGCCTTGAACAAACGGCAAAAGAACATTTCCGAACCGGCGCTGGCGGAATTGATCGGTCGCGCGGGTGCCAATGCAAGGCATTTGGAAAATGAAATTGAAAAGTTGTGCGTTTTCATCGGCGAGCGGAACAAAATTGAATTGGCAGACATCACGGCCATTTGTTCGCACAACAAGACAGCCAAGGCGTTTGCGCTCGGCGACGCACTCGGCGACCGGGATTTGCTGCGCCTGCTCAAACGGCTAGACGAAGAGCTTTGGGAAACAAAATTCGACAAGGACAAATCTGAGATTGGCCTGCTTTACGGGCTCATCGGCAAGGTGCGCGCAATGCTACTGCTCAAGGAAATGCTGCGGGAAGGCTGGCTGAAGGAAACAAGGGATTACAATGCGTTCAAGAATCAACTCGAACGCGTACCGACGGACAAGTTACCCGCTGACCGCAAGTTCAATCCTCTGGCAATCAACCCGTATGTGCTTTACAAAGCCCTGCCACAGGTAAAAAAATACACTTCGCCGGAACTGGTTCAGGCGATGGACATCTTGCTGCGGTGCAATCAGCGACTGGTGTCCAGCGGATTAGACGAGACGCTTGTTTTACAGCAGGCACTCGTGCAAATTGTGACACCAACAACCATTGCCGCTTGAATTTTTAATCTAGGAAATCAATGTCATCAGCCAGCTTATCAGTTTTGGTCGGAAAAAAATTTGCCTGCATAAAAATCGCCGGGCGCGCCAATTTTGCGTCCAGCCCTGATTTTAAAACACTTTTAAGCGAGCTTACGCAAAAAGGGTTCGGCCATTTCATCATCGACTTGTCGGAATGCGTCCTGATGGACAGCACCTTTCTCGGCGTGCTGGCGGGCTTTGGCATGAAGCTAAATCCAAACGAGACCAACACCACCCGCAGCATCGAACTGCACAACACCACTGCCCGCGTCAGCGAACTTCTGGAAAATCTCGGTGCCGCGCAACTTTTCACCCTGACGAGCGGCCCGCTGCAATTGCCGGACAATCTGAAAGCCAGCACGCCGGAATCCATCAATCCCTCGCACGAACAGATCACGCGAACCAGCCTGGAAGCCCATCAAACCCTCATGGCGATGAATCCCGAAAACGTCGCGCGGTTCAAGGATGTGGCGCAGTTTCTGGCGGAAGATCTGAAAAACCTCGAAAAATCCTCCTAGGGCGGAAACTGGGTTAAAACCGCCGAGGCGCCAAGGCCATAAAGGGTGAAAATGAAGGAAGGAGACTCAAGCAGCCGCGCAACCTTTCCCCCTAAAAAAATTTAAAGCGCCGGTCCAGGGACCGGCGCTTTTGAAGTATTAAACGATGTCAGCCGGCGGGAGCCGGCGCGGGGGTGCCGAGACCGGTTAATTTCGGCGGCACGGGTTTAGCCGGAGTTTCGGGCAACGGGGTTCCGGCCGGAGCCCCCAGCATCGGCTCAAGATTGGCCGGCGGCTTCGGCGGCGGCGTGAAATTTCCAGTGCGAACGATCTCATCCACCTGCAAGCCATCGAGCGTTTCAAATTCAAGCAACGCCTTGGCGATGATTTCCAATTTGTCGCGGTAAGTTTCGATGATGGTTTTGGCGGTATTGTAGCCTTCATCAATGATGCGCTTGATCTCCGCATCAATCTGCTGCGCCGTCACCTCGCTGTATTCCTTGCCGCGCATCATGTCGCGGCCGAGGAAAACATATTCATTGGCCTCGCCATAGAGAACCATGCCCAGCTTGTCGCTCATGCCGTAATGCATGACCATCGCCTTGGCCATACTCGTGGCCTGCTGGATGTCGCCGGCCGCGCCGGTGGAAATATCTTCGGAAACGATCTGCTCGGCAATGCGCCCAGCCATCGTAACCGCGATAGTATCAAGCATCTCCTTGCGACGGCGGCTCAACACATCGTCCTTGGGCAGAAACATCGTCGCACCCAGTGCCTGCCCGCGCGGAATAATGGTGACTTTGTGCAGCGGATGCGTGTGCTTGAGCACGACATTGACCAACGCGTGACCGGCCTCGTGCCAAGCGGTGTATTTCTTTTCCTCGTCCGTCATGGCGAGGCTGCGGCGCTCACGGCCCCAGCGCACTTTGTCGCGCGCTTCTTCCAATTCTTTTTGCTCCACTGACTTTTTCCCCGTGCGGGCGGCGAGCAGCGCGGCTTCATTCAACAAATTAGCCAGCTCCGCACCGGAATAGCCGGGCGTGCCGCGCGCAATGATGGATAAATCCACGTTCGGAGACAGCTTCACGTTCTTGGCGTGAACCTTCAAAATCGCCTCGCGACCACGCACGTCGGGCAGATTCACCGTCACCTGACGATCAAACCGGCCCGGCCGCAAGAGCGCCGGATCCAATACATCCGGACGGTTCGTCGCGGCGATGATAATGATGCCTTCCTGGGTGTCAAAGCCGTCCATCTCCACCAGCAGCGCATTCAACGTCTGCTCGCGCTCGTCGTTGCCGCCGCCGAGGCCGTGACCGCGGCTGCGGCCCACCGCGTCAATTTCATCAATGAAAATCAAGCACGGCGTGCTCTTGCGCGCCTGCTCGAACATGTCGCGCACGCGGCTCGCGCCGACGCCGACGAACATTTCCACAAAATCCGAACCGCTTATGCTGAAAAAGGCCGCGTCCGCCTCGCCCGCAATGGCTTTTGCCAGCAGTGTTTTCCCGGTGCCGGGCGGCCCGATCATCAGCACGCCCTTGGGAATGCGCCCACCGAGGCGCTGAAATTTTTTGGGGTCTTTCAGAAACTCGACGAGTTCGGAAACCTCTTCCATGGCCTCTTCCACGCCGGCGACGTCTTTGAACGTCGTTTTGTTCCGCTCCTTGGCGAGAATCCGCGCCTTGCTTTTGCCAAAGCTCAACGCGCCTTTGCCAGCCATCTTGATCTGCCGGATAAAGAAAAACCAGAATAGCACGCCCAGCACCAGAAACGGGGCAATGCCCCAGATAAAATTCGTCAGCAGCACATTCGGCGCGCCGGCCTCGACCACGCCGGACACAAGTAATTGGTCGAGCATCTTCTGCGTGAGATACGCATTCGGCGAGGTGAAAGCGACTTCCACCATTTTGCCGTTGGGCTTCACAAGATTTCCGGCCTTGTCAGCCTGATAGAAGGTGCCGGAAATCGGGGTCAACATCGAAGATTGGCCACCCAGATTGATGGTCGCGTGGGCAATTTGATTCGACTGGAACTTGTTGAGAAATTCAGACTGCGTCAAGGTCACGGGCGGCGTCGCGTAATGGTTCTTCATCATGAACAGACCCACCGTGGCCGCGATGATGCCCGCCCACGCCAGCAGCGTGAACACCGGAACCTTGTCAAAACCATTGCCTGACGGTTTTTTCTGACCGCCCTTTTCCTTCGGATTGGAATCTTCGTCTAACATTTTGGTCGCCCAGCTTAACACGGCGTTCCGCCTTTCGCAACGAACGACTTTGGCGTATTCTGGCCGCGTGCAAATCGGTTCTCTCACGCTGCCCTCCAACCTGTTTCTCTCGCCGCTGGCGGGTTATACCAACCTGCCCTTCCGCCTCGTCCTGCGCGAAATCGGCGGAGTTGGTTTGTGCACCACGGATTTGGTCAACGCGCGTTCACTGCTGGAAAAACGGTCGAAAGCATTCAAATTAATTGAGACTCGGCCGGCCGATTCGCCGCTGGCCGTGCAACTTTTCGGCTCCGTGCCGGAGGAAATGCGCGACGCGGCGCAATTTCTGGAATCGAGCGGCGTCGCTTCCATTGACATCAACATGGGCTGCCCCGTCCGCAAGGTCTGTAATGTCGGCGGCGGCTCCGCCATGATGCGCGAACACGACAAAACTGCCGCACTGGTGCGAGGCATGGTCAACGCCGTGAAAATTCCCGTCACCGCGAAGATGCGCCTGGGCTGGGATGATCAAAACATCACCGCGCCCGAGCTGGCCCGCGCGCTGGAAGATGCCGGGGTCGCGGCGATTTTTGTGCATGGCCGGACGCGGGAACAAGGCTTTGGCGGCACGGTTAACCTGCCCGGAATCCGTAAAGTCGTGGCCGCAGTGAAAGCCATTCCCGTCATCGGCAACGGCGATGTGGTGACGCCGCAGGCTGCAAAAAAGATGCTGGAGGAAACCGGCTGCGCCGGCGTTAGCATCGGGCGTGGCGCGTTTTATGATCCGTGGATTTTCAAGCGAACGATGGAATATTGTAGCGTTCGGCTTGTGGCCGAATCAGCAGGAGCCACAGGCTCGACACTACAAGTTCCCCCCGAACCCACGTTTGCCGAACGGGTGCGGGTCATGCGTCGGCACCTGGACTTGATGATTGAAATCTTTGGCGAGGCACTGGGCTGCCGGATGTTCCGCAAGATTGCGCCGTGGTATGCGAAGCGGTTCGGCCCATGCCACGAATTCAACAAGCACGTCGTCCACGTTTCTACCAAGACCCAGTTCGACACGGTGCTGGGAAATTACCAGCGCTGGCGACAGCAATTTCTGGATGCAAACGGCGAATTGCAAATCCGCTTTCAGCCCGCCCCGCTGGTGGCGTCGTTCATGCGCGAGTCGGCGGAAGGTATTTTGCCGCAGGCGATTTCGATCCCGAAAGGGCCGGTGGAGAGGTGGTGAAAAGGTCACGCGAAGAACACGAAGCGGGCGCTGCGACCAACCGTTGCGTGGTCGGAGATTGATGAAACCGGGCGTTGTCCAAGATGATCATACTGCCTAGCGGCAGTTCCGGCAGCAACACTGGCTCAAATACGCATCCGCCACCTCCGTGTTGCAACGGCCTTGAAAGACCAGCGGGGCGACCAGATAGCGATAGACGGAACTTCGAGCCAACTCAAACCGCTGGGTGGCCTTGGCTTTGGAGTCACCGTTCTGAATGAATTTCACCACCCGTCCTCGCAAATCCAGCTCATAAGCTTTCATGCCCTCATGCCTATCAGCTTATGTCCCATTGTCATTATGAAATGATAGCGGCTTGTCCGAACTTCGTGTTGATGAGCTGCTGAACTGGCGTCTGGCGTTTTGCCCGTTGTCTTGAAGTCCACGATGCGACCATCTAAAGCATGCCGCTGGGTGGACCACCAATGTTGATCTTACGAGTTCTTCAAGCCTCTTGAAGGTGGTTTCAATCAAGTCTGGTACAGCTTCAATCGGTTCTACCGCGTCGAGAACTCTAGCAACTCCAAAGAATACTAGCCACGGTGAGTATTTTAGTATTCAGCAAATGGCGAATAAGCTTGCCGTTGATAAGGATTCTTGCGAATAAAAAGCTCGATGGTTTATAGTGAACCAAGTTCGTTATCTGTATTTTCTGTCAGGCATTGCTTTTTGATTGGGATTTGCCTGCTGACATGCGAGCACTATCAGATTACAGTATTCAACTGTCAACATGGATGAAATTGAAAGCCCCGTAAGTGCCTGCAAACAAATTAAGTGGAGAGGTGGCAGAGTGGTTTAACGCGCACGCCTGGAAAGCGTGAATAGTCAAAAGCTATCGGGGGTTCGAATCCCCCCCTCTCCGCCACTTGATTTTCAGCCAATAGAATCAAGCATAAACAACACTTCTTGGCCTTATAGAAAATAAGATTGTATGTGGAATCTATGCTTGCGGTGTTAATCCAGCATTATTGTTCAACATTTGATTCCCGCCCATAATCCCCTGCCCTGCGCCGTCCATCCTAATCGGTAAATAAAACGGCCAGCCTGTAATCGCAAAACAACTGACTGACCGCAAGCGTTGGTGGTTGAAGTGATGCGCCAGCATTACGCCGACGCGCACTTTTATGACCTAAACTTTCAGTCTAGGGGTGAACTACTAACAATCAAAACGCGCCAACGGCTTTCTAGGCACGATTGGCGCGGTGTTTTGGTGGTGCTGGTTAGTTCTTAATTCACTCCCAACATTGGCGGCAAGAACGCGAAAAGAACTTCTTCATATTTTTTGATTTCGTCCCCGGATTCAATGCGTCCGTAATAATCTGCGCTACCAGTTGTTCGGATGATTTGCAGAGCATGATGGCGGAATTGATTTATAATTGCCACTCAATATAAACCGATAAGATGTGCCCGGTCATCAAATGCTGGGTTGTGCTGGGTGAATAAAAATTATAATTGGAGGGTATGATTTCTCCAGACAAAGCATATACCCGCCGCCACTTCCTATGCACCGCGGCGCTCGGGGCGGTTTCCGGGGCGCAACTCACATGGAGCGCGGATGAGAAGCCAGCCCTGTCTCCCGAAGGAAAGCATTTCAACGAGCCCTCGTTAAGACTGCCCATTACAAATGATGCCGACGTCATTGTCTGCGGGGGCGGACCGGCGGGAATTGCCGCAGCCATCACCGCCGCACGGACAGGCGCGCGCACGCGATTGTTCGAGGTGCATGGATGCCTTGGCGGCGTGTGGACCGCGGGATTGCTCACTTACATTTTTGATTTCGACAAACCGGGGCTTACGCGCGAATTGGTGAAAAAACTCGATGAGCGCGACGCGCGACGCAACCAGAATCCGAGCCGGTTTACATACGAACCGGAGGCCATGAAGTTGCTGATTGAAGAAATGTGTTTGGCGGCCGGGGTAAAAATTCAGCTGCATACCCGCGTCGCGGCCGCCTACCGCCAAGGGCAGCGGCTCACCACCATCATCACAGAATCCAAATCCGGTCGCGAAGCGTGGACGGCTCCGGTGTTCATTGACGCGACTGGCGATGGCGACCTCGGCGCCCAAGCGGGTTGCTCGTGGGAGATCGGCCAGGCTAAGGACTGTCCATGCCAGCCCATGACGATGAACGCTCTGGCTGTGGTGAAAGATGCCAAAGCCCTGGGCAAATTTATTTCATTCAACGGCACCGATGAATTCACCGGCCCGGGCGGACATCTCACCTGCGTCGAAGCTTTCAAGGGTGAACTGAAGCGCGCCGGCGTGGAAACCTCGTATGGTCATCCGACCATCTTCCACGTGCGCGACAATCTCGTCATGCTCATGCTCAATCATGAGTATGGCATCATGGCTTACGATAGTGCCAAAATCACGGAAGCCACCCTACGCTCGCGGGCTGAAATTCATCGCGTCGTGAAGGCGCTTCGCTCGCTAGGTGGCGGGTGGGAAGGCTTACAGGTTGCCACCACGGCGGAGCAGATTGGCGTGCGTGACGGCCGCAGGATTCTTGGACGCTACACCGTCACGAAGGAAGATTTGATTAAGGGGGCAAAACAACCCGATGCCGTGTGCCGGGCAACCTTCGGCGTGGACATCCATGCAGAAACCCGGGAGAAGAATAATACCGAAACGATTTCGCACGGCGGCTTCAAAGCGAAACCTTACGACATCCCTTTGCGTGCGCTCATTGCCAAGGATATTGACGGGTTGATGATGGCGGGACGTTGCATCAGCGGCGATTTCACCGCCCACGCCAGCTATCGCGTCACCGGCAATGCGGTGGCCATGGGCGAGGCCGCCGGTGTGGTCGCGACCATTGCCGCCAAGAGCGGGCGTCTGCCGCATGAAGTGGAATGGCGAGAAGGCTCCGAGCAATTGACAAAGATAGGGCAGCGGATTTAAAAGCCAGCACAGCCGAGAACCAAAAAACCTCAAAGGCCCCACAAAAGGCCCTAGAGTTTAGGGCTGCCGGATTAACACCAGATTAGCGGGGTTTTCAATTTTGACGGTGTAACCCGGCGGCAATTTAATCCGGTAATTCAGCGCGGTTCCCTTGCGCCACCAACGCAAAGATAGGTTTCCGAAATCAAACGGAATCTCGCCTTCACACCATTCCAGTGGTAAATCCGCAAATCGCAGGGTGATCACGCGATGCTGCCGGTCAATGGACTGCAGCCCCAAAAAGTCGCGGAAGAAAACATGGGCGGCGTGCGAAGCGAAGCCATGGTTGCAGCTCTTGCGCGTGTCGTCATATTCCCACAGCGTGCCCGTCAATTCCGCCATGGGCAGATAGTATGCCCGGGCCTCGGCGAACATCTTCGCCGTCAGACCATAACGCGGCAGCAAATCCATGCGGAGATAATTCCCAATAATCGCATTGGCCTTGTGAATCTCCGGCCAAACCCGGCTGGCATCGCGTTGCGGGCCAAATTCGTCACACAGCCGCCGCCATAACTGCGGGTGGGACTGCGGCGTGGCGAGGCCAAAATAAAAAGCCATGTATTGGCAAACTTCCGTCCGGTTGGTGGTGAGACAAAGCTCGCCGTTTTTACGCACCGCATTATCCACAAAAAATTCGCCGCGGCCCGACTGCGCCAGAATCGCCTGCTTTACCTTACGCGCTTCTTCAAGCAACACGGGCAATTGGTAAAGCCGCCCCGCCGCTTCGAGCGCGCCGGCATATTCCATGTTGGAGGGATAATTTACATCCTGCACAAAAGTGTTGGCGGCGGACCATTCGACGAACACCCAGCTATCGAGTTTTTCCAACAAGCCATCAGAGTTGCGAAACTTCTTAAAATAATCGAATAACGCCAGCACTTTGGGCCGCAGCGCGTCCACCAGCGTGCGGTCGTTGCTGCGGGCGTAATATTCCTCCAACTGCAGCACGATCCAAAGCGCGCAGTTCGGAATAAAGCGCCCGTCGAGGTGGTCGGAGGGATAGCACATCGGCAGCATGCCATCGGGCAGGTGCGCGAATTTTTCCGGCAGCATATAATCCTCAAAATAGACCTGCTCGACCTTGGTATTGCCGCACAGCACAAAACCAGCGCGCGCTGTCCAGTAGGCGTCGTTAGCCCAGCCCGCCCGCTCGCGGGTAGGGCAATCCATGAAAATATCCACCGCGTTCTGCCGGAACGTCTGGCGCGCAGCTTCAAAGATCGCGTTCAACCCGCGGTCGCTCGAACTAAAGTGCGCCGCGCTCGCATCGGGATTTGCATATTCGCGCAGGTGGATGCGCTCGGCACGGCAGGGGCCATCGAGCACGGTAATTTTCAGATAGCGGAGACCATACGGCTCGATGCTTTCCAAATCATAAACTCCGGGTTCCAAGTCATAGCTCACCACATTCATGCAGCCGAGCCGCATGAAATCCACATCGCCATCAGTGAGCAGTTCGTCGAAAGTGAATAGCACGCGCGTTTTCCGGTCGCAGGCAATCCGGGTGCCGACGAAGCCTGACAGATTGGTGCCGAAATCAAAAATGTGGAAGGAGCCAGCTTCGAATTCCAACGGCTTTGGGGCGACCATAGCGGGTGCCACCGTTCGCCGGGCAGTAATTTTTAGCCGCTGCAAGTCAGTGGATGGAACCGCCATCAGGTCTTTCTCTAAAAACCCGAGATGATTGCTGTTAATTACGGTCATGTAATATGGCCGCCAGAGTTTCTGTGGACCGGCATTGGAGACAACTGAGCCTTCCACAATTTCCGCGACCGGCGCGCGCATTTCAAACAGCGGATAGGGCACGCGACGGGACAAGTATTTTTTATTTTCCGAAGCCGTGCATTCTGCGCCTGCAAAGGATACATCCGCATTCATACGCCAATCATCCACGCCAGCAGTCATATGATAAACCTCGGAAAAGCCGCGTTGCGAACTGTAGCGCGAAACTTTCTGAACATATTTATCAAGTATATTGGACTGAAACACCGCGCCCGGTCCAGCCGTCGCGGCAAGCACGCGATCACCACTCACGACTTCGGCCTGCAGGAACGAAGGCTGGTCGGGCATGTAAAAATTGTTGACATTATAACCGACAACTTCGAGCGCGATCACGTTGGTTCCCGGGCGCAATTTTCCGCGGAGATCCCATTCGTCAATGCGAAACCAGCCGTGCGGACCGCGAGCCGGGCCATAGCCCAGAAACTCGCCATTGAGCCAGGCGCGATAGATGGTTGCGGCGGCGACACGCAGGACCGCCGGCTGATTCTCTCGGACCGGCACCACCGCGCGGAAACCGACAATCAGGTTTTTCTCGGTTTCCCGGCCAGTCGGCCAGATTGGTTTTGCAGCACGAAATGCCGGCTCATCGGCCAGCGCCACTGTCGCCGACCACACGAGAAAAATTGCTGCTACAAGTTGAATAGGTCTTATGCCGGGGAGATCTAGCCATTTCATAGAAATAATTTTCGTAAAAATCGCGAGGTGGCCACCGCATCATTGCCGACAACCAGCGAATCGATTGTCGAGCGGTGCTTTTGGAGGATGTTGTCGAACTGGCGCAGCCACAGAATACTTTCGCAAATCGCATCGGTGGCCTCTTCGCGATAAGGATATTGATCCATTGAAAGCCAGCCCCGGTAACCGCAACGATCCAGCCAATAGAGCATCTCGATGTAGCAGACGCTATGAACGGTGCCGACGATCATATCATCGTCCCACGTGGCGTGATTGTCATTGAAGTGCATGTGAAACAGCCGCCGCCCCGCGCGTTTCGCAAGGACAATGGCTTCGCCTACATTCTCACCCGCAACAAAGGCATGGCCGGTGTCAATCGTGACCCCAACGTTGGAACGACCCGTCTCCTGGGTCAACAACAGGGTGTCGGCCATGCGGGCCAGATAGGAGTGGGTGCGTGGTTCTTTGGGTTTATATTCCAGAGCAAACCGCAGTTGTGGATATTCGCGGGCCAGCTTGGCGATGGCATCGCAAAGCCAGGAGCGCTCCCGCTCATAGTCAGCGCATAATAGATAGTCGTAGCCATCCTGGCCGGGCCAGATATTCAACATCGAGCAACCGAGTTCGCCGGCGATATCGCACATTTTCCGGGAATTATCCATGGCATAGCGGCGAACTTTGGGATCGCTCGCGCTGTAGCTACCCTTCCAGAAGCGCTTGTCCGCAAACAGATCAGGGATGATTGAGACGCATTCCAAGCCAAGCCCGGCCAAAAGCTTTTTCATCTCGCGGACGTTGTCGGGGCGGATATCCCAAGTGCCGACCAGCTCAATGCCGGTGACATGCGGAATTTTTGCCGCCCGCTGGAGCATGGTGAAAGAATCGGGATTGTCCTTGTAACCGGAGCAGAACCGGTCGCGCGTGTTGCCGAGATTGCCAAGAATGACTGAATACTTTCTTTTCATGGTTTTATTTTAGCAGTTACACCCCGCATAGATTTTTTACTTTTTCGCAAGTTTAACGGTCATCTCCACACTCCATTTTGTGCCTTGCCTGACTGCTTTTGATACCGGATAACCCGCCAGCAGATATTCTTCCACGTTGCCGTAGGCGCGGTGATCCACCAATGAAAGCGGCAAGGAACTGGTGACATCCATCAACGTATCGCCGGTCTCGACCACTATATGTTTGGAAGCGGGCAACAAATCAGTGGTTTTAAACGTCGCAGGCAGGGTCACGCGTTTATCACCCGCACTGGCCGTTCCCGAGACATAACGAGCCACAGGCAAAGCGAAATAGTGGCGCCACATCCGCAGGGTCAGGTCGGTGTCCGCCGTAAAATCAAAACGCAGCGTGAATTGATTATCATTTTGAACCGTGCATTGCTCGACAAAGCTCACATGCTGGTCGTTTTCCACAAATGCGCCGTGAAAGGTCAGATGCGCAGCCTTTTCATTCGACGCCTCGATATTACCCAAAACATTTTCCGGCTTAAATTCAGCGGTTTGTGTCCGTTTGATAACAGGCCAACCACCGGAAAAGAGCCTTTGCCCACGCCAGCTGGCGAGACGCAGAACACCACCCGCATCAAAACGAAGTTCAAGACCGCCCGGCGTCTGGACCACATTCAGATCATCACCCAATTTGACCGCCCGCAGTTTGGCAGGCAGCTTGGCGGTAATCCGTGGAGCAACATCGTCCGAAGCGCTGACAGCCTCACTGGTCGGCAAAAATATACGCCCGTCAGAGAATGGAATCGTGAATTGGGTGCCAACGCGTCCGGTGCTGACATCCCGGGACTTAACCTCCAAACGCACCACGGCATCGTAAGCGGTGCCATTAACAATCACCACGCCACCGTCATATTCGCGCTGCCAAGTGCCATCGGCATTGCGATGCGCCAAGCCACGAGGATGGCCGAGCGGCGCGTCATATTCCTTATACCACCACCAATTGCCACGGCCGGCCATGCCGGTGTCATAACCGAAATAACCATCGCTCATCAATGTCGTCGTCAAACCAAAACGCATCGTCTGCTGATCTTCAACGCCATATTTTTCCAATAACGTTTGGCGCTCCTTGTAATTCATTTTGCTCCAATGCCACGGGTCATATGAAACAGCCCGCGGAGAACACACGATCATGGTTACACAGGGTTTTTTCGACTCACGAGTCCAATGAAAATAGCGGTCGAGAAAATCTTCGAAGCCAACTTTTCCTTCCATTACGCGGTCAATCTCATCCTCAGCCAGAACGCCGTTGAGCATGGAAAAGCCACGGTGCGGCAAATTCCCATCGTTGACCATCACGATATTTTTGCCGTCGCGAAGCGCCGCCGAACGCGGCACCAACCATTCATCCACTCCCCAGCAATCATAAAAGACGCCGTCGAAACACGGACGGCCGCAGATTTCTGTCCGGACTTTATCAAGATTGAACTGCAACACATCGTTCAACTTGGTATCAATGCGATAATACCCCGGCCAGCCACTCCAGCGCTTCCCATCTTTGAGAGCCCACCATCGTTGGGGAATGGACGGATTGTCAGGTCCTTCAATCACGTCCACATAAGGCAACACCAGCACGTTGGGATTGATCTGCCGCAATTTGGTGATGTTTTGTTCGACAAGGGCAAGCTTCTTTGGCCAGCCGGCTTTTTCCCAGTCATAATGGAGGTCGTAACCACCACCGATGATGAGCCCCAACTTGCTCCAGTAATTCGATCCCTGCTCCCACGTCTTGTCCCCCAGCCCGGCGTGATAGCAATTGCCGATGCGCGGAAAGGACGGATTGATTTGGGAAAGGTCCCGAGCGGAACATACCGAAAACGAACAGGTAAGGGCAACCCATGCAAGGCCAATCCGGAAGGTTTGAATTTTTGTCATTTTTTAGAATTATTTGATAACGAGAAAGCAATTCAGTCATTATGGAACCAACCGCCGGCATAAATTAATTTCAAAGCTGTAATGGTTATGCCGCGAATCGTAACATATGGTTGTGGCTGGTGAATAAAAAAACGCCCTTTTGATTACCTTGGTTTTGACATGTCGTCCAAACATTACCAGTGACCAGATTCACTTTACTCTCAAGGCAATCACCGACACCCATAGATCGCTCGCTATGCAGCCTTACAGATCTTGACCTTCCCCCTGACTTTAGGCCGGAGATGAGTTGAGAGCTGGCCGTGAATACGGCACAAAGCTTCCTCGCTGGGCAGACGCCTATCGCTGGCGTATTTTCCAGTTTCGATTTCAGCGCGAAGGACATCTGAAGTAGGCTTATGCTTGCTCATCAAATTAAATGTAATTACAACTTTTATTACCATTCAATCAATTACTATTGAAACATGTCATTTCCAATTGCGATATTAAGGGCCATTTTATGACCTCACCGACGACGAATGTTCATCCCAACCCGACGGATTGGCTCGAACCAGCCTTGCATGCCATTGCGAATGCGCGGGTCACGGTGCTGGGGGATTATTGTCTCGATGCCTATTGGACGGTGGAACCGGATGAGTCGGAGCTTTCGATTGAGACCGGTCTGCCGGTCCGGCGAGTCAGCGCCCAGCGTTATAGTCCCGGCGGGGCCGGCAATGTGGTCACCAACTTGAAAGCCCTCGGCGCGTCCGAAGTGCGGGCCGTGGGATTGCTGGGTGAGGATATTTTTGCCGCCGAACTGATTCGCCTGCTGACCGCCGACGGCATCCGCGCCGACGGCTTGCTGCAGACCCGCGATTCCTGGCAGACGCCGCTTTATGCCAAGCCGCTTTGGAACGGAAAGGAACTCAACCGCTTTGATTTCGGGGTAGTCAATCTCCTGCCCGCTTCGCAGGCCGCCCGGCTGCTGACCGCGCTCGACGAATCGGTAAAACTCTCCAATGTGGTCGTCATCAACCAACAACTGACCGTCTCGTATCTAACTCCGGACATGATCGCCGGCATCAATGATATTATCGCCCAGCATCCCGAGGTGCTGTTCCTGGTTGATTCAAGACATCACGCCGGAGCTTTCACAGGCGTGGTACTCAAGCTGAATGCGAACGAGGCCGCGCGGCTCCTGGGCAAAAATCATCCCTTGAACCACGTGATTTACCGGGATGAAGCGTGCGCCGACGCCCTGGTCATCGCAACCCGGACCCGCCGGCCGGTTTTTGTGACCCGCGGCGCGCAAGGCCTGATCATTGCCGCCGCCGGCCGGGTGCGGGAGATTCCAGGAATTCAAATCATCGGTAAAAACGATTCCGTCGGCGCGGGCGACACGGTCGTCGCGGCTTTGGCCGCAACCTTGGGCGGCGGCGGCGAGGTGGAAGCGGCCGCCCGGCTGGCCAACCTCGCCGCTTCAATTACGGTCTGCAAAATGCATACCACGGGCACCGCCACCCCCGCGGAATTGCGACCCGCCGCTCCCAACGCCGACTATGTCATGGAGCCTGAACTGGCGGAAAGCCCACGGCGGGCCCGATTCCTGCCGGATACCGAGATCGAAATCATCCGGGAAAAGCCGGCGGCCACCATCCGTCACGCCATCTTCGACCACGACGGCACGCTCTCCACGTTGCGCCAGGGCTGGGAGAAAATCATGGAGCCCATGATGCTCCAAGCCATTCTTGGCGAACGCCTGAAAACCGTTTCCGCCGACATCTTTCTTCGCATCGAAGCGGCGGTGCGGGTGTTTATTGACCAGACCACCGGCATTCAGACCCTCGCGCAAATGAAGGGATTGATCGGGCTGATCCGCGAATACGGCTTCATCCCCGAGGCGCAGATACTGGACGAGCACGGATACAAGGCGATTTACAACCGGGAGCTGCTCAAAATGGTGAACTTGCGCATCCAGAAAATCGAGCGCGGCGAACTCGAACCCGGTGACTTCGAAATCAAAGGCGCCCGCCAATTTCTGGAAAGGCTTCAGGCCGCCGGGGTGAAGCTCTATCTCGCCAGCGGCACTGACGATGCGGACGTCCAGGCCGAGGCGACCGTCATGGGATACGCCCATCTGTTCAACGGCGGCATTCACGGGGCGGTCGGCGACCTTAAGGTCGAGGCCAAGCGCGTGGTCGTTGAACGCATCATCCAAAAAAGCGGCATCGGCGGCGCCGAACTGCTGGTCGTCGGTGACGGGCCGGTGGAACTTCGCGAAGGCGGCCGGCATAACGCCCTCCGGTTGGGGGTGGCCAGCAATGAGCACTGCCGCTACGGACTCGATCTCACCAAACGTTCCCGACTCATTCGCGCCGGGGCGGACCTAATCATTCCCGACTTTTCACAAAGGGACCGGCTGCTGCCGCTCCTGGGCTTGTGAAACCAGCATTCCCAATATGAGTAAAACGCCTCCAAAATCATGACGGACGCCGAGGCGCGTGCCTATCCCGACCGCCTCCAAACCGGACATCCGCTTCATCGAGATGCCCGACAACCTGCAGGGCAAATACCAATACTTTACGCAGGCCGACGCCGCCAAATTGCGACTATCCGGTTATACCAGGCCGTTCCTGTCCCTGGAGGAAGGCGTTCGCGACTATGTGCAGACGCATCTGGCCGGGACCATGGATTCATAGCTTAAGGCGGCGCCCGGAATGGATTATCCCGCCAACGACGCAATCCTTTTGAACTCCACCCGAACCGACGTTTTTCAATTCAGCGTGGACGTCCCGCCCAAATTTTAACACCCTGAGCTTTCAACCATGAACACCCCCAGCCTCCCCAACCCGAATTCGCCAACGCCGGCTGGCGGCTCCCAGACCTATCGCATGCCATTCGCGATCATGACGATCCTCTTTTTCATGTGGGGGTTTATGACGGTATGGAACGACATTCTGATTCCGCGGTTCAAGGAAGCGTTCACGCTGACCTACTTTGAGGCGATGCTGATCCAGTTTTCCTGGGGCGTGGCCTACACGGTGGGCGCGCTGGTGTATTACCTCATCTCCATGTTTTACGGCGATCCCATCAACCGCATCGGCTACAAAAACGGCGTCATCATCGGCCTCCTGATCGCGGCGACGGGCAGCGCGCTGTTCTACCCGGCGGCCATACTGGTTTCCTATCCGTTTTTCCTGGTCGGCCTGTTTGTGGTGGGGCTGGGGTTTGCCATGCTGCAAATCGCGGCCAATCCCTATGTGACCATCCTGGGACCGGAGTCCACGGCATCGAGCCGGCTGAACCTGTCCCAGGCGTTCAATTCTTTTGGCACCACCATCGGTCCGATCATCGGCGGCTGGCTGATCTTCACCGTCTTTAACCGGCCGGGAACCAACGGCGCGGACTCGGTGAAAATTCCCTACCTGTGTTTCGCTGGCGTCTTTCTGCTGCTGGCCGTATTTTTCAAGTTCGCCCATCTGCCCAACTTCGCGAACAAGGAACACATCAGCCGTGGCGCCGGGCCGCTGAAATATCCGCACGTGGTTTTGGGGATGCTGGCGATTTTCATGTATGTCGGCGGGGAGGTCAGCGTCGGCAGCATGATCATCAATTATTTGGGGCTGCCCAATCTGGGCGGACTGAAACACGAGGCCGCCAGCAAATTCCTCGCCTTTTACTGGGGCGGGCTGATGATCGGCCGTTTTATGGGCGCGTTTGCGTTGAGCGATGTCCGCAAGCAGGTGCGGCACGGCCTGGTGGTGCTGGTGCCGGTGCTGGCCTTCGCGGCCATCTGGCTGCTTTCGGGGCGCGAAAATGCGCTGCATTACGGCCCAATGCTGGCGGTGCTGGTGGTGGCGTTCTTTCTGGGCGAGGCTAGCGCTCACCGGATGCTGGTGCTCTTCAGCCTCATCATCATGGGGCTGTTGCTGACCGGGATGGCGGCTTCGGGAGAAACGGCGAAGTGGGCGGTGCTGGGGGTCGGGCTGTTCTGCTCGGTGATGTGGTCGAACATTTTTGCACTGGTCCTCGAAGGTCTGGGGCCGCTGAAAAGCCAGGCTTCCTCCCTGCTCATCATGGCGGTTCTGGGTTTCGCCCTGGTACCGCCGCTGCAAGGCTTCTTTGCGGACAAAATGGGCGTTCAATTTTCGTTTATCGTTCCCATGGGAGCCTTCGCCTACATTGCGTTTTACGGGCTTTATGGCTATCGCGTCGGCCGGCATAAAATCGCCATCCCCGATGCCCAAAGCAGCTAGCGCCCGAAAATTTAACGGCGCCATGACCAAAGATTTGCTCGGCTTCGACATCGGCGGCACCAAGTGCGCGGTAATCCTGGGGCACGCCGATGGCGATGGCATCGTTATCGCCAAACGAATCGCCTTTCCCACCCCCGCCGGACCGACGGCCGCATTGGCCCGAATGGAATCCGCGGCGAAAGAACTTTTGGACCAAAGCGGGGCTCGGCCGCACGCCATCGGCATCAGTTGCGGCGGGCCGCTGGACAGCCGCCGCGGCTTGATTTTCAGCCCGCCAAACCTGCCGGGGTGGGACCATGTGCCCGTGACGGATTATTTATCCAAGGCCTTTGGCCTCCCGGCGTTCTTGCAAAATGACGCCAACGCGTGCGCCTATGCCGAATGGAAATGGGGTGCGGGCAAAGGGGTCAGCAGCATGGTCTTCCTCACGTTTGGCACCGGCTTGGGGGCGGGATTCATTCTCGATGGCCGCCTTTACTCCGGCATCAACGACCTGGCCGGGGAAGTCGGGCACATCCGCCTGGCTGAAGACGGCCCCGTTGGTTACGGCAAAGCGGGATCATTTGAGGGCTTTTGCAGCGGTGCCGGCATGGTTCAGCTGGCCCGCCGGCAGGGCCTGGAGGCCAGGGATGCGCGCCAGATTTTTGAAGCGGCCAGTGCCAATAATCCGGCCGCCCTCCAGGTGGTTGAAACCACCGGCCACTACTTGGGCCGCGGGCTGGCCATGGTGGTCGATCTGCTCAATCCCGAACTCATTGTAATCGGCAGCATATTTGTCCGCCAGCGCGACCAACTCTGGCCGATTGCGGAAAAAGTGCTGCGCGCCGAGGCGCTGCCCCGAAGCCTGGATGCCTGCCGCGTTGTTCCCGCCGCGCTAGGGGAGCAAATAGGCGATTATGCGGCATTGTCCATCGCAACGTTAAACGTATGAACCGACACCTCAACCAACTTTTGCAACGGCGGCCGGAACTGGCCGGGTGCGAACTCGAGATTCAAAAGGCCTTCGAGATCTTGCGCGACTGCTTCCGGCGCGGGGGCAAGTTGCTGCTCTGCGGCAACGGCGGCAGCGCGGCAGACGCCGAGCATTGGGCCGGCGAGTTGCTTAAAGGATTTGCGCTCCAGCGCCCGCTGAAACCTTCGGAAAAGGTTGGCCTGCCGGCCGAACTTGGACTCAAGCTTCAAGGCGCCTTGCCCGCCATTCCGCTGACCGGTTTCATGTCGCTGGCCACGGCTTTTGGCAACGACGTGGATCCCCACCTTGCCTATGCGCAGTTGGTGTGGGGATTGGGAAAACCGGGCGACGTGCTGATCGGCATCAGCACCTCGGGCAATGCCCGCAATGTTTGCGCGGCGATGGACGCCGCCAAAGCCCGGGGAATGCACCGCCTCGGACTTTCGGGCCGGACGGGAGGACGGCTCCATTCGCACTGCGACCTGTGCCTCAAAGTGCCCGCGGATGAAACGTATTTGATTCAGGAATTGCACCTGCCCACCTACCACACTCTCTGCCTCATGCTGGAGGATGATTTTTTCAGCCCCGACGCCCGCGACTTTTCAGGTTAATGCCCCATGGACGAGTTAAGCTGAACCGAAACCGCCCCAATCAAGACCGGCGGCTTAAACCGCCAATTTCAAACCTCTCTTTAACCGGCTTGGGTTTAGGGAGGTTAAGAAAATTGCGTTTTTTTAGTGAGACTCCGCGATTTGAAATTTCAGATCGTCCAGGTAGACCACGCCGTCCGCATCGTCGGGCAGGGTGAAATCAAGCCACTTGATGGCACTGAAGGCCGGCCCGACAAACGGCAGCGTGTGCGTGGTCTGACCGGCGCGGTTGCGGATCGTGAGGGTATATTGACCATTATTCTTGGCGCCGAGGTTGAGGCGCAATTCAAAGTGCGTCCACCCGCTCGGTTCCAGTTTGGCAATCGACTTGTCTTTGGCTTGCACCACGCCATCGCGGCCAATAGTCACCGACGGCCCAGTCACGTTCGCGTCGCCACGCATCGAGACGGAAAACTTCGCTGGATTCGCGGCGGGCTGCTGCACCGAGAATGTCAACGTGATGGCGCCCTGTTTGAGTCCGTGCGGAGCGAAGTTGAAATAAGGATAGAAAGACTTCGGCAGCCCCTTCCGGTCCGTGCCCTTCAGGCATTTCCGGCCATGGGTGCCGGCGATTTCGCTGGTGACGGCAAAGCCCGAGTCCTTCGTGTTGGCGCTGTGAGGAAACGGCGGCTCAGCGCCGTCTTTCATAAGATTAAAATCCAGATCAAAGCCGTTGAACTGCGCGAGGTCCTCCTCGGCCCAGACCGCGGAGAGCTTGCGCGGCGGATAATTTTTCGGCAGCTCGCGCCACGCGGCGTCGCCATAGAGACCGGCCTGGCGGATTTCGTCATTGAACGGCACGAACCCGATTTTCCTGCACGCGGCCGCGTCAGGCGGCAGGGAAAAGTCGAATGCCGCCGGATTGCGGCAGCCGGGATCACCGACAATTGAACCGGCGTCTTGTCCGGAAGTCTGCCACGCGGCAAAACTCTTGCCCGCAAAGGTCAGCGACCCATCTTTGGCGAGCGTCCAATACAGGTTATTGCGCAGCACCGGCGGCTTCGTGCCCGCCTCCCACAGCCGCTCCACCGCATTCTGCTCGCGGGTAAGATAGAGGTTGCGGGTCACTTCAAAATAATTCGACGGCCATTCCTTGTTGATGCCGCCGCGACCGATAAAACCATTGCGGGCGAAGGCACCGAGATTGTTACGAATCAGGTTGTCCATGCCCTGGTTTTGGAAGTAAGCAAACCAGTCCACATTGTAAACCAGATTATTTTCGACCACCGCTCCGCGCGACTGCTCGTCCAGATAGATCCCCGCGAAACCGGCGATATAGGGATAGGCGAAGGTATCGTGGATCAGGTTGTGATGGATGTGCGTGTCCAGCGGGCCGAACTGGTAGAAGCCGGCGGCGTCGGTCTGATAGCGCAGCCCCAGATGGTGCAGGTGGTTGTAGGCGATTTCATGGCCGTAGGAATATTTCTCCCCCTTCCAATTCCAGCGCGAGTCCAACCCGATGGCAGTATAATGCGTATCAAAGATTTCGTTGTGCGTGATTTTGGTTTGCGCCGCAAAACGATTGCCGATGCCATAGCAGCCATGCCAGATGGTGCCGAGCCGGTGGATGCAATTGTCGTCAATCACCAGATCTTTCACTTCGCGGCGGGGCTCGGCGGTGCGGCCGGGTTTCGCGCCAGCCTCAAGCGGCGTCAGGAGGGTGGGCAGATCGGTTACCCCCAACTGCAGGGCGCCCGCGCCAAGGTCCCAGAAATGGCATTGGCGCACAGTCACATCCTGGCAGCCATCAGCCAGTTCCAGGGCATACTCGCCGAGCTGGGCGAATTCGCAACGCTCGAACGAAGCATGGCGGAGACCGCGCGCCGCGACCGCCGCGCCGAGGAACATGTGCGCCTGGCGATACATGCCGTTGTAGCGGTCCAGGTCGCCATCCACATGTAGCAGGCGCAGGTCGCGGAAATTCAGATATTCAAGGCAGTGCGCGCCCGCGAGGTCGCCCGTGAATTCGATCATCGTGGACTTGAGCACCGGCGCGACGACCTCAGCCTTGGCCAGATCTTCGCCGGGCATCGGATAATAATAAAGAATTCCCGTATGCCGGTTCAGATACCACTCACCGGGTTCGTCGAGCGCTTCGTAGACATTGGAGAGATAGTAACGGAAATTGCGCTCCCAGAAATCCACGGTGCGGCTGTGGGCGCTGAAAAAGCGGAGCGCGCGTTGCGCCGGCACAACTTCCTTGAGGCGATGGATCGTTGGCGACCACGAACACAGCAACACCACGTCCATATCCTGCGGATTGGTCCACTTCGGGTTGAAATCGCCGGGCTGGTATTGCAGCGCCTGCCGCGGATCGCCGCCCGGTTCGCGGCCGGCGGCCCGCAATTCCTTCTCGCCGTAATTCGGGTAGCGCGCCCGCATCCGCGACTGGCCATTGACGAACAGCGAATTGAAAACCCACTTACCGTCCCGCGCCGACGGGATCGCCAATTGAAAGAAAGGCTTGCCCGGCGTTGGCTGCCAAACGCCGGTGAGCCGCACTCCTCCGCTTAAGACCGCGCGTTCGCCCGGCGGTGCGGCATAGGTGACCGGCGCGGCCGCCGTCCCCGAGTCGGCGGCCGTGAACACCACCGGCTTGTTCAGTTGATATACGCCACCGCGCAGCCACACGTTCACCGGCTCCTTGAGCGGCCCCGCCTGCTTCAGGGCACGGACCGCATCGCGCCCGTGTTCGAGCGAAGCGAACGGCCTGGCCGGCGTGCCGGGATTGGCGTCGCTGCCATCGGGCGCCACATAGAAGTCGGCGGCCGAGGCGACAAAGGTGACGAGCGCCAGCGCGCCCACAATGGTTCGGGTAAGCGTTGGTATCATGGTGCGCAGCATGGTAAAGGAATTGGCCATTCGATCATTTCGCCGACTTTTATAGAATTCTACTTCCCGCCTTCTAAAAATGTTGCCAGCGGTGAAACGGGCCGGCTTTGGGGCGATGTGCCCCATTGATAATTCGGCGCGGAATCCATTTGTAAATTCAACTCGCCGCCGTTCACGATGGTTTTATGGTCGATGAACGTCCGGTCAAAATCATTGCCATTCAACGTTGCACTTTGAATATAGCGCTGCTGCGGACCGTTGTTTTTCGCGGTGATGGTAAAAGTCTTTTTGCCCGGCAGCGTCAAAACCGCCTGCTTGAACAGCGGACTGCCGATGAGGTAATTCGGGTCGCCGGGGCACATGGGATAAAACCCGAGCGCGCTGAAAACATACCACGCCGACATCTGGCCGGTGTCCTCGTCGCCACAGATGCCGTCCGGCGTCGCCTGATACAGCAACGTCATCGTCTGGCGGACGCGCGACTGGGTTTTCCACGGCTGGCCGACGTAGTTGTATAGATAAATCACGTGATGCACCGGCTCATTGCCATGCGCATATTGCCCCATGTCGGCGGCGATCATCTCAAGCATCTCGTGCTCCATGCGCCCGTAAGTGCCGGTGTGAACCGTCGGCGCGATGGAGAAAAGCGCGTCCAGCTTGTCGGCGTAAGCTTTTTCGCCGCCCAGCAATTTCATCAGGCCAGGGGCATCGTGCTGAACGCTCCAGGTCCACTGCCATGAATTGCCTTCGGTGAACGGCCCGCCCCATTCGTCGGCATAAAACGGCTCATTCCACGAACCGTCGGCCCGACGCCCGCGCATGAAGCCGAGGGTGGGATCAAACAAGTTCGTGTAATTCATCGCGCGCCGCGCAAAGGTTGCCGCCTCCGCGTTTTTGCCGATGGCGCGGGCGAGCTGCGCGGCGCAATAGTCGTCGTAGGCATATTCCAGGGTTTTCGAAGCCGCGCCGCGGAAGCTGGCTTTGTCCGAACGATCATTGGAATACGGAACATAACCGATTGAATTATAAAACCCGGCCCCATCGCGACCAATCGCCGGGCAATTGGTGGGGCCTTGCGTGTTCGCATCGTGAACCATCGCCGCCACCGCCCGTTCGGCGTCAAACGTGCGGATGCCTTTCATCCAGCCGTCGGCCAGCAGCGAAAAGGCATGGTTTCCGAGCATGCAATTGAGATGCCCCGGCCCCGGCCACTCCGGCAGCCAGCCGCTTTCGTCATAGGCATGGAGCAGCCCCTCCAGAATCTCGCCGGCAATTTCAGGATACAGCAAATTGATAAGCGGATGCGCCGCACGGAACGTATCCCAAAAGCCGCTATCGGTGTAAAGATGGCCTGGATGAACCTTGCCATCGAAAGGGCTGAAATAAATCGGCCGGTCATTTTTGTCCAATTCGTAAAAGCGATGCGGATAAAGCAGGCTGCGGTAAAGGGCGCTGTAAAACGTCCGGCGCTGGTCGTCCGTGCCGCCTTCGACGCGGGCACGGCCAAGCATCTCATTCCAGCGCGCCTCGGCACGCTGATGAATAGTGTCAAAATCCGCACTGCCGATTTCGCGTTCCAGGTTCCGCTCAGCCTGTTCCAGGCTGATGAACGATGAGGCTACTTTGCAGCCGACGACGCGATGCTTGCGGGTATCAAATTTCAGAAACGCGCCCAGCGTCTGCGCGCTTTCCAGTTCCGTCACGCCCGGCTGGATGGAATTGGAAATCCAGACGCCGCTGGCGGCAAAGGGCCGGTCAAACACGATGACAAAATAATTGCCGAAGTTTTCCGGCACGCCGACTCCGGGGCGGTTGTGATAATTGCGGGCAACCCCGGTGATTTTATTCTTCGCGGGAATGATTTTCACCGACGAGATCCGCTTGGTGCCAAAAACGTCCAGGATCACATACGAATCCGCCGGCTGTTCGAACGTGAAGCGCAGGCGCGCGGCGCGCTCGGTCGGCGTGACTTCCGCCGTGGCATTCCAGGTGTCGAGATGCACCTTGTAATAACCGGGCTGGGCAACTTCATCCTCGCGCCGGAAGGTGGAGGCGCGGTCATTTTCCGTCACCACCAGTTTTCCCGAAACCGGCATCAGCGAAAAATTGGCGTAATCGCCGATCCACCGGCTCGGCTCATGCGTCTGGCGCAGGCCGCGGATCTGGTTGTGTCGATATTGATAAAACAGGAAATTATTTTGCGGCTCCGTGTAAGGCGCCCAGACGTTCATCGGAAACGGCAGCGCGATGGCGGGGAATATGTTGCCATGGGAAAAGTTGGTGGGATCGTCCGTGCCCTGCAACGGATTGGCCAGCGTCACCAGCGATGGTTCAGCCCCACTGGCGGAAATACAAAAAAAAGCGCCCGCCATCAACGTAAAAAGTCTATTCATCGTTCCCCATTTTTGTTCAATCGGAAAGCCTTTATCAATGGTTGTTTTTAGCGGTCTTCGTTTGCCGGATATGCCGGGTTTTATCAACTGCCGGTTAAGTCGCCGGTTTCACTTTGTTTTCAAGATGATCACCGACACGCGCGGATCACCCGGGGTGCATCCCGATAAATCCACCATGAATCCGTCCTGGGTTGGCTGGGTAAAGCCGGGCGTTCCCCGGCCGTTCATCACCGTGGCGGACTCAATGGATTCCGCCGGGATATTCGGGACGGCGATACGCCCGTCCGCCGGCCATTGCGTGATGTGCAGGTAAACTTTGCGCTTGTCCTTGGAGTGCGTGATGCGCCCCCAATTGGGTTGCTCCTTAAGTTTGTAAGCACGGGTGTTGTAGACAGCCTCGCCATGTTTCTTAAGCCAGTCGCCCAGATTTTCAATCGCGTGAAGTTGTCGGCCCGGAATCTCTCCGGTGCCGGTCGGTGAAACGATTAGGAGAAGATTTCCGCCGCGCCCAACGATATCAACGACTAAATCAATACACGCCTTGTCGCTCAGGATGGCGGTGGGGTCGGATTCTTCGGTCCAGTTGTAGCCGAAGTTGTGGCTGAACGAGCGGCATTCTTCCCACGCGGCATCCAGGGTGGAGGCGCCATGGCCGAATTCGCTGGTCGTGAAATCGGATTTCCCGACCACAGCTTTCCCGTCGCGATAATCCGAGCCGGAACGGTCATTGATGCACACCTCCCGCTGGTCGCGCAGGGCGGTGTTGTAGTAATAGGCGTTAAGATTTCGGGTGAGATAAAAATCAGAAGTGTTCTTCCATGCTCCATCATACCAAATAATATCCGGCTTGGTCTTGTCAATGAGTTCCTTGGAAGAAGGAATGAGGTAATCTTTGGAATAGTCTTTCACCGGAATTTTGCCCGACAAAAAGTAACAGTTCGTGAGGTCGTTGGTTTTCCGCAGTTTCGCATCAAACCCGAAAGAACCGATTTGGCCATCGGGCAGGATGGCGGGGTAATCCCATTCGCCGACGGAAACATAAGCCCCGAATCGCAAGCCTTCCTGTTTGCAAGCCTTGCTCAATTCCGTGGCAAAATCGCGATGGAACGCCCAATCCATCGAATCGCGCCGGGTGAAGGAACTGTCCCACAGGCAAAACCCGCCGTGATGCTTGAGGAAGGGGACGACATAACGGAACCCGCAAGCCTTCGCCAGTCTGGCGAATTTACGGGAATCAAACCGGCGGTCGCTTAAAAGATTGATGAGATCATCGTTACCGATGTCATCGCCCCAAGTCTGGGCGTGATATTGCTTCATCTTCGCCTCATCCCGGATGCGCATTTCATACCAGTCGGGATAGGAGGCTTTGCTGTTGGTGATGGAATAGGCGCCGACCGACCACGGACCCCAGTCGATGAACATGCCGATCTTCGCATCCTTGAACCATTCCGGGCATTGGTGGGTGGCCAGCGATTCGCGCGTATTTTTGAATTTTCCCTCACCGTTGATTTGCTTAATGTCTGCCCAGGCCGCCTTTGCCAACTTCTCCATAGTTGGACCCTCTTTTGCTAAAAGCTCCTGCGGGGACAAGGGATACTTGTAGGGCTGATAATTGGCGGGACGCTTGGGCTGGATGCCGGCCGGCGGATGGGCTTCCGGATACAAATCGTCAGCCGATTGAGCGGTTAGCGCACAGCCGGCAAGCAAACCAGCCAGCGTCATGGTTGGAAAATATATTTTTATCATCGTGTTATTTTGTTTTTGATTGGCTTGGTGGTTTATACCGCAAATTTACTATTTAAGGTTCAGCTGAATCTACCTTTATCTTGTGAATCCCAATTCAGCACCCAATTCCAGGCATTTGGGTAAAGACATTATGCTGCCGGTGCAGGTGGGATTAAAAAGCGTGCTGGCCGCGGCACAGGTTGCCATCTTCAGACAATCTGCAATACCACGTCCATCATGCAGGCCGTAAAGCGCGCCAGCCGCAAACGCGTCACCGGCACCGGCGGTTCCGGCTATCTTGTCTCGCGGCACGCGCACGCTGCCAATATGCGCCTCCTCGCCGGCCCGGTTGCGCGCCAAAGCCCCTTGCGCAAAATGGATGATGACCCATTCCCGAACACCTTTTGTTAAAATGATCCGGGCAGCTTCGGAAAGCCGGGCCAAGCAGACCGCGCCGGCTTCGCCTACGTCAATCCCGCTGATCTTGGAGGCTTCAAATTCATTGATGATCAGGTAATCGACAAACGGAAGCGTCGGAGTCATGACCTTGACAAAGCGGTCACTGTTTTCACTGACAACGTCAACCGTTGTCTTGAAACCGAGTTCGACTGCCTGCTGGAGCAGTCGCGATGCTCCGGTGGTGCCATCTTCCGACAAAGTGTCAAGGCCATCCAGTAACAGCAGGTAACCCAGTTGAAAAATCCGGGCACGGGAGGCCGCTAGATTGAAGTGAGCTTCATTAAGGAGGCTGTTCGCCCCGCGCATATGAAAAAATGTGCGCTTGCCGGTTGACCGGACCGTCATCACATCCGTATAGGAAGTTGGCACCTCTTTTATGATCTGCACCTGGGACATATCAATGCCGAGCTGCTGGCAATCCTGAATGATGGAATTTCCGTTCTCGTCGTCACCCACCAGGCCTATTCCTGCCAGCGGGAATCCGCCCCCCAATTTGGCTAGGTCAAGCAGCACGTTATAGGGGGTTCCGCCCGTTCCCCGGTATTGATTCAAGATGCTGGCTAGGGTTTCCTCCGTCGGAAACGTATCCACTATCTTAACGTGATCTACAATCCAGTTTCCGCCGGAAAGAATCCCGTTTCGCTCACTTGTTTGATATCTGCTGGGCTGCACTCTTTTGCTGGGGTTGCGTCCTAGGACAAATCCGGATTTTCGGGGCCGAAATGTTTCAGCATCACGATCGGCTCGGTTTTGGAGTTGTTGATGATTTTAACCCCGGTCTTGGCGGCGGCTTCACTCACAAAGAATTCGTCGCTGGTAAGTTCTCCAAATCGTATCAGGCTGGGAGTCTCAATCTCCCATGCTCCCATCCGGCCGTGTCCCTGCATCATGATCATGCCATAGGCGGCCGCATCCTTGATGGTCACGGTGGCTCCGGGCAGAACCGTCAACTCCTTGGCGCTGAAGGCAGCCGATTTGTGGCAGATCCAGTTCTCCAGGTAACCTTCCGCTTTCATTTCATTTACCGCTTTTACCGGGCGCGGGGCCATGAACCGGTTCTGCCGCATATTGGAATCCACATTTAACTCCCAGTCGAGCACTTCCATCAGCCAGTCGATGTCATCCATCCGGTTTTTGGGCGTGTCTTTCCAGAGCAGTTCTTTCGGGACAATCTGGTCGCCGGTCAGGGACTGATACATGGAAAACACGTCCGAAGCTTTCTGCGGCTCGTAAGTGCACATACTTCCGGGCGCATGTAGCAGTCCTGGCGGCACATCCCACCCGGTGCCCGGATCCAGACGATAGGCCTGCGAGAGGCTGGTGATTTTGTTGTCGCCCCGGGTAAACGCCTCCAGGCATTTACGAACTTCTTTCTTTGTCGTTCCGGGAACAAAACCAAAAAATGTATACGGGTAGTTTCCGCCATGATTGTTGACTTGAGGCGGAAAATAATAAGCCTCCGGCTTGCCTTGCTTGCCGGTCAATGCCGCATGCTTGTCGCGATGGTGAACGTGATGCGGCAGCGCGCCCTTATTGTCAAAAAATTTGGAATACATCGGCCAGGACTGGTGTTTTTTCCAGAGTTGGTCGCCCAGCAGGGCCCCTTTCAGCTCCTTGACGGCGTCGCGCAGCAGGACGCGCCCTTTCTCGTTCCCGTGCTCAAACACGATGAAGCTGAGTCCTTCGTTCTCGGAGGTCAGTGGCCCGTTGTCCGCCGGCGTGGTCGAGGAAAACCACCGCTCGTCAATGCCGCCCCGCACCCCGCCATACGCATAATAGTCGTCCGGATGCAGCTTGATTCGCCGGCCCGGCACACAGAACGACCTTGGCACCCAGGCCGGTGCCAGGCGAACAATTCCCAATCCCTGATCAAATGCTTTTCTGATGATTTTTGTCTTGTTCATATGCTTGATTCCTTTTTCAGTCTGTTTTTCTTCTCAATGATTCAATTTCGCTTGCCGATCAAATCTCGCTCAATTTGTTCGAGCGACTTTCCCTTTGTCTCCGGCAGGGCAAAACACAGGACGATGAACGCCACAAATAGGAACGCTGAATAAACCCAGAAGGTTTTAGCCGTCCCCACCGTTTCGTGCATGATGGGAAAAGTGTAAGTCAGGATCAGATAGGCGATCCAGCAGGTCACCACGGAAATCCCCAAAGCGAGTCCCCTCACCCGGTTAGGGAACAATTCGGAGAGCAGAACCCACATGATCGGCGCCAAGGTCATGGAATAGACCGCAATCGCCAGCATCACGAGAATCACCACCAGAATGCCGGTCATATGATAGTGAAAACTCAGGCCGATGAGCAGGTGGATGATGGAGATGCCCAGGGTGCCGATGAGCATTAGCTTTTTGCGCCCGACCAGATCAACCACGAACATGGCCACAATGCAGAAGACCAGCAGTGTCACTCCCTGGAACACCAGCGACAACATCGCCCCAGAAACACCGAAACCGGCTTCTTTGAAGATCTGATGCGAATACGCGAAAATGCTGTTCAATCCGCTCCATTGCTGGACCAGCGTCAGGAACATGCCGAGCAATATGATCTTGAACAGCCTGGGCTCGAACAGTTCCCTGAAATTCACCCGCCCCACTTCGGACTCCGAGATGGTGGAGGAGATGTCCGCGGACTCCGCCTTGGCATAGTTTTCACCACCGACCCTGGCTAGAACTGCCTCGGCTTCCTGCCGGCGCCCCTTCTTGATGAGCCATCGGGGACTTTCGGGCAGAATGAAAATAAGCAAAAAGAAGCCCACGGCCGGAATCGCCATGGCCCCAAACATCCAGCGCCAGCCCGAGGTTTCATTCCAAGTAAGGCCGGATCCGCTCAGGCCAATCTTCTCGCCATACTGCTGGATGCATAAATTAACGATTTGTGAAATCAAGATTCCAATCATGATTGTCAATTGGTTGGTTGTGACCACCCGCCCGCGGTAGCTGGTGGGGGATATTTCCGCGATATACATGGGGGACAGATTTGCGGCTAATCCGATACCCATGCCGCCAATGATGCGGAATACATTGAAGGAGACAAAACTCCAGGCGGCGGCCGTCCCCACGGCCGAGACGCCAAACAGAACCGCCGACAGGATGAGCAGCTTTTTCCGTCCATAAAGATCGGAGAAGAACATTGAGCCAATGGCGCCCAGCACACAGCCGATGGGCGCGGAGGCGATACTGAACCCCAGCAGATCCGGCCGCCCCACTAAATTAAAGCACTTCTCATAAAAGATTGTTGCGCCGCCGATGACCATGAAATCATAGCCGAATAGCAGCCCCCCCATGGCGGCGATAAACGCCACCTTCCATACAAAGCGGCGGTTGATATGTGACTCGTCGATTTTAGGGTTTTCCACCGGTGGCAGGTCGAGCGGGATGGGCATGGTGTTTTTAGGTTGTGCAAGAATACCGCACCACATGTTTCATAATGCGTCTTTCTTTTGACTTTTTGCGACATTACCAATATGAAGCATAACCATGAAGCGCCGGCTGCACATTCCGCATATCCTGCTTTTGATTGAAACCTCGCGGGCCTATGGCCGGCAACTCGTCAAGGGCATTGGCCGCTACGCCCGCGAGCATGGCCCCTGGTCATTCCACTTCGAGGAGCGCGGCGTCCATGAATTATCCGTGCCACAGCTCGACCTGCGGCAAATCGACGGCGTTATCTCGCGGGTTCGAGATCCGGTGGTCGCCCGCCGCTTGCGGGCAACGGGCCTCCCCTTGATCGAACTCCATGGTAATTCGGCCGCCCGGGAAATCGACATCACCATTGACGAAGCGGCACTGGCCGTTCTGAGTGCCGACCACCTGATGAGCCGGGGGCTAGTTTGCTTTGGTTTTTTTGCCCAGCGTAATGACTGGTGGCTCCAGTCTCGACGTCAGGCATTTGTCGCGGAGATTCAACGACGAAAACACTTTTGCGACATCTTTCAGCCGCCTCGCCCACAGTTAACCAAAGGCGGAATTCCAGCCTCGTTTCAGTCGGGAATCCTCCGTTGGCTGAAATCCCTGCCCAAACCGTGCGGGATTCTCTGCGCCACGGATCTCGATGCGCAGCTTTTGCTCGAGATCTGCCGCCAGAATGAACTGGGCGTTCCAGATCAGATTGCAGTGCTGGGCGTTGACAACGATTCGGTCATCTGCTCTGTCACTTGGCCGCCGCTTTCGAGCATTGACTTGGATGCGCAGCGGGTTGGCTACGAAGCCGCCTCATTGCTGGCGCGGCTGATGGCTGGTCGGAGTAAGCCTCGAAAGCCCCTGTTGATTGCTCCCAGTCAGGTGGCGGTGCGGGCGTCAACCGATGTGCTCGCCATCGCGGATCCCATCGTCGTCCAGGCTGCGCGCTTCATCCGCCTGTTTGCCTGCAAAGGCATCAACGTGGGACACGTTGCGGATCACCTCGTCCTTTCCAGACGCACACTGGAACGCCGCTTCCGGGCCAGCCTAAACCGTTCCCTGAACGAAGAAATTCTGCGGGTCAAAATTGACCACGCCAAAATGCTGCTGACCCAGAACAATTATCCCACGAAGCGGATCAGCAGCTTGAGTGGCTTCGGCTCATTGCACTACTTCGCCCGCGCCTTCTCTCGCATCACCGGCGAGACACCCGGCCAGTATCGTTTACGGACACGCATAGAAACCTAGCTCTTTCGGGAATTTTAATCTTGGCGCCTGCGGCAGATGCCCTAAATCCCAGTTCACAACTCCGCGTTTCACGACTTAAACGCGACCCCATACTAATCCTTCCGAATTTTGCCTACAAGAAAGTCAAGCGAGTGCTAAATTCACGGCGAAACCAATTTATAGAATTCAAACGGGAAGATTTGATTGATTGGCAGGGAAATCTGATTAGTGAGCGTTGAGTCGGGCACAACCATCCAGTCGTTCGTGTTCGCGCTGATGCCGGAAGCCTGTTGGTTCGTCTG
>CAIOIC010000084.1 GCA_903858275.1 uncultured Verrucomicrobia subdivision 3 bacterium
ACTCACAATCAGGGCAATGGCGATACCTCGCGCACGGAGAAGTTCTTAAATTCCATCGCCACATAATCGGTGCGAAAATAGACCGCCGGTCGTCCTTCGGTGATAATCGTGTCTTGCGGCCGGTCGCAACCGGGTTTTTCGCCCCGCCAGCCCCCGGCATCGGTGAATTCGCTGACCAGCTTCCATTGATTGCGCTCTTCAGCATCAAGGTAGAGTTGTAAACGCACATGGGCATTGGTATCGCAATTGCGGCAGACGAATTTCATCCCCAGCCACTTGCCTTCCGGCACGGTGGGCCAGGGTTTGGGCGCGGGATCGGGCCGCAATTCAGTGTAGCCCCCGCTATGCCAGATTTCCTTTTTGAAACCGCATTGGCCGTCGAATCGGGCCGTGGCATGATAGCTGGTGCCTTCGCACGGCACGGAATCATTATGCCTGGTCCCGCTGCGCGCACTCAAATAAAGCGCCTGATAGTCGAGGGTGCGGGTGGTTTTACCGCGGCGCACATAAACCGTCATCTCGACATTGGTCCAGAGCGGGCCGATATATTTGCCGGCTTGATTGGTGGGAGTCAGCACCACCAGCCGGGTCATGCCCCCGTGAATCGAAGCGGTTCCCTCGCGGATGCGCAAATCGCCTTCCTCGTTATAAAACAGGGGGTCCGCGGTATCCATTTCGTAAGCCGGGATCACCCGCGGTTGCTGCCAGTTGGCGAACCATTCGCGTCCGCCTTTGATTGTGGGACACAGTTCGACCACGCCCAAGCAATCAAGCCCGGCCGCCAAAGCGGGCAAGAATGCGAGGAGCCACAACAGTGGTAAAACGATTAGAGATTTTTTCACATTTTAAAATTCCGGCGAGTGCCAACCTTGAAATCCGCTCACCTGATTGCCTGCAAAATATGCGGAGGCCTTTGGCAGTGGAACCATATTCTCTGTGGATACGACCTTGGATATATCCCTTGCGTTTCGCATCGCCGGACATCGGCTTACGTATCCCACTTGCCGGTTTGCAGATACGGCTTGAGCTTTTCCTTGAGCGTTTCGCGGCCCCGATGGATGAGTGATTTGGTGGCGGAGAGCGAGCATTCCAGAATCTCCGCAATTTCCTCGTAGCTTAATTCGTCCTGGCGGCAGAGCAGGATCGCGGTGCGCTGGTTCTCCGGCAGATCCGCCAGCGCCGCCTCGATTTTTCCGGCCAGCTCTCCGTGCAGCAATTTTTCCGGCGCGGCGATGTGCGCCCGGTCCTCGTATTGCTGGCGCGGCTGGTCGTCGTGTTCCGCGTGCGCCTCCTCGATGGACTCGGCGGGATGCCGCGAGCGGCGGCGGATTTCGTTCAGGCACAGGTTCCGCGCGATGGTGAAGAGCCAGGTGGTGAATTTGGCGGTGCGCTCGTAGCGGGCGCGGGATTTCCAGACCTGCAGGAACGTGTTTTGCGCCACATCCTCGCTCTCCGTCTCGTCGCGGAGCGTGCGATAAACGAAATTGAACAGCGGCTGCCGGTATTTCTCGACCAGTCCGGCAAACGCCGCCCGGTCGCCGCGCTTCACGCGCAGCATCAGGGCGGCATCCGGATCAGCTAGGTCGGGCATCGTCGCCCCAGTCTAGCCAACGGCGCGGTGGCGACAAGGTTTCGCTTATCAGCCCGTTCACTCAAACTTAAACTCGCGCGTCTGCGCCTGCTCGCGAACCGTCATGATGACGACGCTGTCGAGCGTGTTCGTCGCGGCCATCCCCTTCATTTTCGCGGCCACGAACTTCGTCCGCTCATCATTGAGCGCATTGATTTTCGCCTGCAACTCTGACCGTTCCTTGGATTTCTGCTCGATGTAGACCTTCCGTTCCGCGGGGGGCAGCGACTGCATCTCGGCCGGTAACTCCTCTTTTTTCAACGCATCGAGTCTGAAATCCTTTTCCTTGGCCGCATCCACCAGGTCCCAGGCACTGTTGTGATAATTTGCCGACGCCTTGGTCAAAGCCCGGGCCGAGACCGCACCGGCTGCCTCAAACGCGATCGCATTTCGGTCCTGCATTTCCTGCCGCCCCAAACTCTCCCGACCCTTGCTCCCATACGCGAGGTAGGTCCGGTTCAAATCGCTGCTCAACCTTGCAATTTCCCTGTCCTGCGGCGCCTCGACATAAGCCACGGCGCGATCTTGATCAATGACCAGGAATTTTCCGTCGCCCAATCTTGCCCCGTCGCGCCACATCGTATCCACGCCTTCGCGTTCGTTTCCGCAATGGATGGTGTTGACGATGACGCCACGGGAATGGGCCATGCGACACGAATCCACATAATCCACCGGTCCCTGGGTAAACGGCTCATTGCCCGCAATGAAGATGGCCTTGTAAGTCCGGGCGGACGAACTCCACTCCAGCCGATCCAGCGCGTCCTTGATGACCCAGCCACAATATTCGTCGCCGCCGTTGGTTCTGAGACCAAACAACTTTTCCGATATCAAATCGAGGTCGGTGGTGAAGTCGGACACCTTGCGAATCCAGCCAGCCTGCGCCGACAGGTAGTTGTTTCCGTATTCAAACAACGCCACCTGCACTTCCGGCCTCTCGCCGTTCTGCCGCGCGTGGATAAACTCATTCACAATCCTCCAAAGCTGGCTCTTGGCCTGGCTGATAAGCCCATCCATGCTGTTGCTCGTGTCGAGCAGGATGGCGACTTGGACGAGTGGTTTTTTGGTTTTGAACCGGGTTTCCGGCTCATGCGCATTGGCCAGCCCGGCCAGCGCGAGCACCACGGCAAACGTGAACAATTTGGACAATCTGTTATTGGTTTTCATAAATATTATAGTGTTAATTGCGTTAATGACCCACATGCAGTTGGACGGGAAGGATCGGGAAATGCTCCCCAAAAACTATAATATGCAGGATTGATGGGAAACTGGTGGTCGCCGCCGCCGTTTCATCCTTTCCCATCGGTCTTGGCTGCGTTAACAATTTGCCCGTGAGTTCATCCGAAGAAACCGCATTGCTGGCCCGCTGCCGGCGGGGCGAGGAGGCGGCTTGGGATGAATTGTTTGATCGCCATTACGCTGCGGCTTCAAGGTTTATCTTTCAGCTTGGCTCGGATTTCACCCGTGAGGACGCCGAGGAAATCTGTCAGGAGACGTTTCTGGCGGTCATCAAAAACCTCGATTCGTTTCAGGGTGAAAGCCAGTTCCAAACGTGGCTTTTCCGCATTGCGTCCAACAAAGCGCGGGATTACCGCGAACGCCTCCACGCCACCAAACGAGGCGGCGGGCAAATCACACTTTCCCTGCAAGCTGAGGATGCCGAGACCGGGCTGACACCGGATGCCCCCAGTCTTGCGCCCGGCCCGGATGCCAGTCTGGCGGGGGCGGAACAGTCCGCCCTGATGATCCGTGCCGTCGAACGTTTGGATGCGCCCTGCCGTGAAGTCGTGGAACTGCGCTACTTCGGCGACTTGAGCTACGATGAGATTGCCCTGTCGCTCAAACTCAACGTGAAGACCGTGAGTTCGCGGTTGAGCAAGTGCCTCGACAAACTGGAGCAGATTGCGCGCGGAATATTTGCGGGAGAGAATGCGGTGGTTTTCCCGTCTAATCATTAGCGACATGCCAGAAGAACGCGAAATCGAGAAACAATTGCGAGCCGCCGCCGAACAACGGCGGAAAGATGCCGGCGGCAAATTTGAATTGCATCCGGCTTCCCGGCAGTTGTTGCAGGGTGAAGTGGTTCGGGTCCGCGGCCGGAAGTCCGCCCCGTCCCGCCCGGTTTTCTGGCCGCGCTTTGCGTGGGGAACTTCAATGCTCGCGGTGCTGGCCATTGGCGTCTGGGTTTTGGTCAGCTCCCAAAAGAAATCAGAAATCATCTCTCCCGTGATTGGCAATCAGGGCTACGTCCAGGATGCGGCGGCGGCAAAGGATAGCCAACGCACTCTGGCCGAAACCCAGACTGATAGCAGACCAACCCAAGTAGCCGCTACATCTGCGCCAAAGGAGGTTGCTGCCGCCATTCCACCAGCGGTGAAAGTGGATCGGATGGCAACTGTCGCCGCCTTTGACAGGGCTGAGAACGCCGCGCTGCCCACTCAAAGACCATCCGCACAATACAATTTTAGCAACGCAAACACAGCCAGCTCGGGGATCGCAACCCTCCATTCAAAAGCGGAACGCGCGCAAATTTCCGCTGCCGGATCGAGCCTGCTCAACTCATTTCAACTTGAACAGCAGGGAAACCAGATTCGCCTCTTGGACCACGATGGCTCGGTTTATGATGGAACGTTGCTGGCTGACACCCGCGACAATGACGTGAGGCAACGCAAAATAACTGACACGGAATCATTGAAAGCTGCTGCTGAGAAATCAGCCACCCTTGCCAATGAGGATAATAGACTTTTGCAGCAGAATTTCAGGTTCGTGGCGGCGGGCACGAACTTAAGTCTGCGGCAGTTTGTGACCATCAAAGGGGAATTTATAACGGATACGGGTGCATCGGAAAATTTATCATTAAACAAACAGAATCTTTCCGGCCTGCCGTTGAAGGCAAAAATACAAAACAACATAGGACTCTCCAACGGGCGTATCATTGGTCGGGCGGTGACGGCGGATGGACAGGTGATCGACATGAACGCATCGCAGATGCCGACGAAATGACCGACGCCGGAGTGACAGTTTCAAAACAAAGAAGGGTTAGATCCGGTCTGAAAATTGCGAGGGGCGCGGCGGCGAGGGATTTTGGCGGTGGGCCAGGCGGCGAGGCCTGAGCATCCCCGGAGCGGGCTGTAAAGGCCGAGCCAACGCCGCCCACGGACAAAAGACCCGCCGTCCAAAGGATTCTCGTGTTGCCGTCCGTCTGACTTAGTTGCTCCTTGGTCGAAGACCCATGAAAGGTATGGGCTCCCCAAGCCCTGCAAATTGGATTCCCGAAGCGAAGTGGTGCGCCGACGCGCATGGCCGTCTCCCTCGTCGCGCCTCGCCATCCAACCTTCAGAACCAAAACAGCTCTCCTCGGAATTTTCAGCCCGGCTCTTAAGACCGTTAGCGCCACCTGACTTGGTGGGGGCCCCCTGCAGCCCCTCGCCTCGCCCCGTCTCCATTTTCTGTTTTCTTCCTTCTACCATCTTCCCCAACCACACAGCGTGGCTTGCCTTGAAATCGATTTGCCGGCACTTTATGCGCCCGTGCAGGACCTGCTTAAAAAAATCGAAGCTGCCGCCGAGGCGCGCCTGTCATTCGCGCCCGACGCCCCGCCGGCAGAAAAGCTGGCGCGCTACAAAAATTTTCTCAAGGTCGAAGCGCACCGGCTGAAGCTGCAGCACCGCGCCGGCGTGGATGGCCACGGGGTTTGTGAAGCCCGGGCGACAATTCTGGACGCCCTGTTGAGGCACCTTTGGGATACGGCGAAATCTGGGTTGTCAGCGCCGGAGCAGAAGGAGTTTCCCGCCATTGCGCTGGTGGCCATCGGCGGCTATGGCCGCGCGGAGCTGAATCCGCACAGCGATATTGATTTCATGTTTCTGCACGAGGGCCAGGTGGTCGCCGGCAAGCCGCAGCCGCATTTGGCCAAATTGATTGATGGCATTCTGTATCCGCTCTGGGACATCGGCCTGAAAATCGGCTATTCGGTGCGCAACCTCGACGAGTGCGTGAAGGTGGCCAACACCGATATGCAGTCCAAGACGTCGCTCATCGAATCGCGGCTGATTGTGGGCAGCGAGCCGCTTTTCGCCCGATTTCAAAAAGCCGTCGTCACCAAATGCGTTCAGGGCTATGAGGAAAAATACATTACTATGCGCTTGGAGGATCAAGCCACCCGGCGCACCAAGCATGGCAATTCCGCGTGCATGCAGGAGCCGAACATTAAGAATGGCTGCGGCGGCTTGCGTGATTTCCAAAATTTGCTGTGGATGTCCTTCTTCAAGCATCGCACGCGTTCGTTGACCGATTTGCAGACGCAGGAATTCATCGGTGCCGCCGAGCGCAAGCAGTTGGAGGCGGCCTATGATTTCCTGCTGCGCGTGCGGACGGAGATGCACTACCACACCAATCGGCCGCAGGACGTGCTGGGGAAAAACCTCCAGCCGGCCATCGCCACCAATCTCGGCTACGGCGACCGCTCGCCCAGCCAGCGCATCGAGAAATTTATGCGCGACCTCTACGTCCACATGCGGAATATCTATCTCATCACGCGCACCCTGGAGCAGCGCATGGCGCTGGTCTCGTCGCAGCAGACGGGCCGGATTGCCAAACTTCGGCGCATGCTGCCGGGGGCCAAACCGCGCAAGCTGCCCGAACCGGTGGATGGTTTTATATTCGTGGACGGCGAAATCCGCGCGGTGAACAACCGCGTTTTTCGCGATTCGCCGCGCCGGCTGATGCGCGTCTTTCTCCACGCCCAGCAGCGGCGCCTGCAGTTGCACCCCGACCTCGCCCAGCTCATCCGCAACCAGCTTTCGCTCGTGGACCGCGAGTTTCTGAATGACGCGCATGTGCGTGAAACCTTCCTCACGATTCTCGACCGGCGCGGCGAGGTGGGCCACGTTCTGCGGACGATGCACGAAGTGAATTTTCTCGGAAAATATATTCCCGAGTTTGGCAAGCTCACCTGCCTCGTCCAGCATGAGTTTTATCACCAATATTCGGCGGATGAGCACACGCTCGTCTGTCTCGAACAGCTCGATAAGATTTGGGAGGCGCAGGAGCCGCCATTCAAATATTACGAGCCGGTTTTCCAAAGCCTGGAACGCCCCGGTCTCCTTTATCTGGCGCTGCTGCTTCATGACGTCGGCAAGGCGGCCGAACACGAGCGCGGCCAGCACGCCAAGACCGGCGCCGATATCACCATGCGCGCCGCGCGGCGGCTGCAATTGGAAGCCAGCGCCGCCGACACCGTGAAATTTCTGGTCGAAAACCATCTGCTGATGGCCAGCCTCTCGCAGCGCCGCGATCTGGATGATGCGACGGTCATCCGCAATTTCGCCCGCGACGTCGGCACCCCGGAAAAGTTGAACCTGCTCCTCCTGCTGACCTTTGCGGATTCGCAGGGCACCAGCGACAAGCTCTGGAGCGGCTTCAAGGATTCCCTGCTCTGGCAGTTGCATTCGCGGGCGATGACGCTGCTGACCGGCGGCACGGAATTCCGTCGCGCGTCCGCACAGGCGCGGGAGGAACTGCGTGAATTCGTCCGCGAACTGACCACGCGCCGCGTCACCGACGAGGAATTGGATGCGCATTTCCGGCATTTGCCGCAGCGCTATTTTGAAATTCATACCCCCGCGCAAATCCAGGATGACGTGGAGCTGGCGCACCGGTTCATGCACCGGCTGATTTTGGAAAATGCGCCCGCGCTGGCGCCGGTCACGGCGTGGATTGACGAGCGCGATCGCGGCTACAGCCTTGTGAAAGTCTGCACCTGGGACCGCGCCGGACTGTTCGGCAAGATTGCCGGGTCATTGAGCGCCACGGGTTTGAACATTCTCGGGGCGCAGATTTTCAGCCGCGCCGACGGCATCGCATTGGACACTTTTTTCGTGAATGACGCCCGCACCGGCAAACTCGCCGAGCGCGAACAGCGCGATAAATTTTCCGACCTGCTGGAAGCGGCTTTGACCGGTGAGGAAGTGGATTTTCGCGCGCTCATCGCCAAACAGGCGGCCCGCTCAAATTACTCGGCCTACCTCGGCGAGCGGCTCCCGACGCAGATCAAAATTGATAACACGGCCTCGGAAGAACGGACGATGATTGAAATCGAGACCGAAGACCGGCTCGGCTTGCTTTACACCATCTCCAACACCTTCGCCGAATTACATCTGGATATTTCCGCCGCGCGCATCGTCACGGAACGCGGCGCGGCGATTGACAGCTTTTATGTGCGCGAAGTTGAGGGTGGAAAAATCCTTCCGGCGGCGCAGTTGGAGCACATTGCTGGCCGGCTGCGTGAGGAAATTGGTAAATTGGAGGCATTCGCCTGATCGCGCAAACAAGTTGCCAGGCGGGTGTCCGTCTGCTAGAAACAGGCGGTTCACGGTGCGGGTGTGGTTCAATGGTAGAATGTGGCCTTCCCAAGGCTGAGACGAGGGTTCGATTCCCTTCACCCGCTCCATTGATAATCAACGACTTACGAGGCGGTGCAGTAAAAGTGCAGTAAACCGAGTTTTTCACTGCCAAATTTATTTCGATCCGAAACCCTCAATTTCAAAGGGCTTCAAAGAGCCTCACGCACCACATTCAGCCAGTAGCTGAGCAGCCTTCCCCTCGAAAAAAACCGGCGATTTTATCGCGACGGGACGAATACTTTCCGCGTGTCGTGAGACTACCTCTTTGACGTTCTGCAATCCAGTCTTGGCATTGCGCCATTGAACAAAGTCCTGCCAGAACACGACCCCACTGATGGCCGGAAATCCCGGTTCCCGAAACCACGCGCGGGCGCACGAGTAAGAAACGCCGGCTGCCGCTTATTCTGAAACGGCACAATGAATTTCGTCCGATACCAGCCGTGACCCACGCCGCCGGGATTCGTCGTGCTGTAAATCGCCAGCGACCGTTCCGGCCCCAATTCGAGATACGTCTTGAAAGCCGCAAAGGCCTTGTTGCTTTCCGGTCTCCAGTTTCAGGTCTATCTTCGCTCCATGTGCGGCCGTTACACCATCACGCAGGATTTAGCCGGGCTTGAAAAGCTCGTCCGGTTCATCTGCAAGGTCGTGGACTTTAAGCCAAGATATAACCTCGCCCCGCGCCAGCAAGCGCCCGTCCTGGTCTGGGAAACCGGTCAGCCCACCCTGAAATCCATGCGCTGGGGGCTGATTCCCAGTTGGTCGAAGGATGAAACCATCGGCGACAAACTCACCAACGCCCGCGCCGACACCATCAGCGAGAAACCCAGCTACCGGAAACCGTTCGAGAAGCAGCGCTGCCTTGTCCCCGCCGACGGCTTTTACGAATGGCAAACCACACCCGCCGGTAAACAGCCATTCCGATTCACGCTGAGGGGTGGTGGATTCTTCTGCATGGCTGGTTTGTGGGAAAAATGGATCCGCCCACCGAACGAAAGTGAACTTGGCCTTGATGACAGCGGCCCCGCCGTCAGTCAGATGGTTGAAACCTTCACCATCATAACCACCGAACCCAACCCGATGGTCGCCGCCGTCCACAACCGGATGCCGGTGATTCTTGGCCCGGAACATTACCAATGGTGGCTGGAGCCCAACCGCTTCGAACCGCAATTCCTTAAAACTTTGCTCCGCCCCTATCCTGCCGAAGACATGGCCTGCTACCGCGTCTCTAAACTCGTGAACAACGCCAAAAATGACAACCCCGATTGCCTGCTATCTGGCTGATTTTAGCTCGTATTGCTCTCGCAGAGAGTAGTGCTAGATTTCTTGGTTATGATCAACTCCAAGAAACTTCGCAAAGCCATAAAAGTTGGCGACGTCAAACAAATCACTGAATTACTACGTGCAGCTCCAAAAGGGGATATTCGACTTTACCATGAATGGACCCCGCTGCATTTGGCGGTGAAAGCAGGAAAAAAGGAGGTTGTTGCTGCCGTCCTCAATACCGGCGCCCCAATCAACGCCACCACTGACGGTCATCAGACACCGCTCGACATGGCATTGAAACTTGGCCATAAAGCGATTGCTGAATTCCTGCAAAGCAAAGGCGCCCGAGCAGGGGCGGCGCTGTCTTTGCACCCGGCAGTCGCAGCGGGAGATATAAAAGCCGTCAGAAAACATGTCGCCGCTGGCGCGGACATCAATCAGGTCATAAACGGGGAACTGCCGTTGGGAATTGCATTTAATTACCACCATTGGGATGTCGCCAATTATCTTTTGAATCGCAAATGCGACGTCACCGCTACCCAACAAGGGTATGAAACCCCCTTGCATATCGCCGCCGCCAAAGGGGCCCCGGACGAGCTGCTCAACAAGTTGTTAAAATTAGGAGCGCACATTGATGCCGTTGATGAATACAGACGGACGCCTCTGTGCGATGCGGCGGAAGCGGGGGATGTCGAAATGGTTAATTGGCTTCTGGATCATGGCACCGATATCGCCTTCGGAAACGAAAAGGGGACCACGCCGGTATCCTGTGCGCTGAGAGAAAATCATTATGAGCTTGCTGCATATCTGATCGACCGTGGCGGTAAATCGACTTTTAGCCAGGCAGTCCAATGCAACCATTTGGCGCGGGCTCGTCAGAAACTAAGTGCCGGTGCCGATGCAAATCATCAAGAAGATGAAAGATATTTTGACACCCCGCTAGGAGTGACCATCTGGAAAGATTTAACGGACATGGCGGCGTTATTGTTGGAATTCGGTGCCGACCCGAATCTGCAGGATCGTGCTTCCCAAGGTGAACATGGCATGCTCGGAGGGAATACGTCACTCCACGATGCCGTTTACAAGGGCTCCGCCAAAATGGTCAAACTGCTATTGGCCCATGGTGCGGATCCGGATATTACCAACGCCGATGGCCTCACTCCGGTCGAACTCGCTCACCGAAGGGATCGCTCACATTTGGCTCATCTCATGGAGGCGCATATCGACAAAAAGCTTAGTCTTGAGGCAACCCAGACTGGGATCGAGCCTCTCTATACCGTTCAAAAAGTGGCAGAGCTTTTGAGTGTGGATGTCCCTTTTGTTTTGGATCTCATCAAGGCCCGCAAGATCACCGGCTTGCAACTTGACGAAAAAACGACCCGCATAACAGGTGGCAGCATCCAACGCTATCTTGCCAAACTTGCAAATAAGCCCCCGGCCTACTGATCGGTGTTTACCCGAACCGATTGTGCCCCTCCGGCAGGATTGCTCGTGCGCACGCCATGTCCCCACAACTGGTGACATGCGGAAAATCCCGTCTCTGGTAAGCTTTCCTCGTTGGGAGTTGTGTCCCGACCGAAAAACAAAGTGTTGTTGATAGAGGCTGGAGTAGTGTCCAGCCTCTTTTCATTTTAAGAAGCCGATCCCGCCGCCGGAAACTTCACCGCATCCCGCCATTGTGCCACATCATCCACGCGCTCCCGCTGGTAAATCTGGTGGATCAATTCCGATGAATGATTCACCAGCCGCATGGCCGCCTCGCGCGGCACGCCGGCCCGGCGCAGCCGGTTGACGTAGGTGACCCGCAGGCAATGAAACGTCAGGTGCGGCTTCTTGATCCTGATGAAAAACTGCTGCCAGCGCCTCGACGGTTGAAACGGAAATTCTAGCGTGAGCTCGCGCTTACTTTTTTTGTCCCCAAACAGCCGTTCAAATAACGGCCGCAGCGCCGTCGGCATCGGAATCGAAAACGCCCGGTCCTCGCCGCCCTTGGGCGCGGCGAATGTGATTTTATTTTCCACCAGATCAACGCAGTCGCGGGCAATGCGCGTCTCGCGCAGCCGGCAACCCGTATGCAGGGCAATATCAAACGAGATTTGCAACCACTCCGGTTCATCCTTCAATTCCTTCTGGATGTCCGTGATTTCCAAATCCGTCAGTTCCGGTTTCTTGGCCGGCGGATCCCGCCTTAATCTCAGGCTTGCCAGCGGATTTGCGTTCGTATGACCGAGCCGCACCGCCTCGCCCATGATCATCGCGAACGTCTTCAATTCAAAAATGGCCGTGTTCCGTCCCGCCTTTTTGCCGGACTTCTTTTTGTGATTCACCCGCCAGTCAATGTATTCCAGCGCGTTTCGATAGGTGATGGCGCGTGGCGAAGCGTAGCGCATGGCCTGCAACCAGAATGCCAGCCACTTCCAGGCGTCTTTATATCGCTCAAAAGTCAGGGTGCTCTCACAGTGCCGCTCCAGGAATTTCTCCACCCAATTCTCCCAGCCACCCTCGTCGAGCGCCCCGCCCGACCGGGTCAGTTCCTTAGTCTCCATGCTGGCGCGCAGCGCCCGTGCCTTGACCGTGTCGCCCGGATTATCTGTGCGGTAGGGGGTGGATTTATTGCGGCGGGTTCCATTCTCGTCGGTGAACTGAATGAACCAAAACGGCGACTTTTTTTTGTGATAGATCGAGGCCATATCGTTGGTGCAGTTAGTGCAGTAAGCTTACTGCACTAAGTAGCCAAACGCAATGGATTACTAGCATTTATAACCACTAGCAACCACTTCAAAACACCATGCTAGTAACGAGGGTTCGATTCCCTTCACCCGCTCCATTGATAATCAACGACTTACAAAGAAGTGCAAGTAAAGTGCAAGTAAAACACCAGATTGTTTTCTGCGTTAGGTAGCCTTCAAATTCCCGATTCGTTGGATGAACTGAATGTTTCGTTTGGAACTTTTCCCGATTAAGCGGCCTTGCATGTTTATACAAATTACTTGTATATTTGTGCAATGGTTGGTCGCGCCAAGAAAAATGTTCCGGCTGCGCTCTTCGATAGCGCCGAAGGGCAGCAAGGCTATTTCACCGCCAAACAGGCAGCCGATGCCGGCTATCAACTGGGAAGCCAAGCCCATCACGTTAAGTCGGGGAATTGGGTGCGTGTCGAGCGGGGCATCTACCGGCTGGCGCGTTTTCCTCAGTCGAACGAAGAGCAACTGGTCATCTACCATCTGTGGTCACGCAACCGAGCCGGCGCGCCAGAAGGCGTTTATTCGCACCAAACCGCACTCAGCATCCATGAACTTTCAGACGTCAATCCATCCAAACTGCACATGACGGTGCCACCCACATTCCGACGGACTTCAAAAACACCAAAGATACTGGTGCTACACCGTGCGTGCCTAGATGAGAAAGACGTTCTGCAGCGGCATGGCTTCGCTGTGACACGACCGCTCCGCGCCATCGCTGATCTGGCAGTGGCTGAATCGGTCTCCCGCGACATCATCGAACAAGCCCTGACGGAAGGGCGGCAACGCGGGCTGATTATCGAGCGTGAAATCTCGGAAATGCGCCAACGGGGGCAAATCCCAAAATGGCTGGACGAACTGCTTGTTAAGGGTCAGCGATGAAGTCGCCACAAAAATACGCTTCTGCCACCGCGTTCCGCACCGCGCTGGAAGACCGCCTGAAAAAATTGGCTCAGTTGGAAAATATCGACCTGCAGCGGGTTCGTCGGCAGGCGGCATTTGACCGACTGCTTTGCCGGCTGTTTGCAAATCCAAACGCCCCGTGGTTGCTGAAAGGTGGTTACGCCATGGAATTGCGCCTAAAGACCGCTCGCACCACGCGCGACATAGATCTGGCGGTAACACAGCTTCCGATGCCGGCGGCGGATTGGGATGCGAACGCGGCAAATATTCTCGAGTCACTACGCGAAGCGGGCAAGCTGGACTTACTGGATTTTTTCACCTTTGTTTTTGGCAATGCGATGCAAGACTTGGATGCCGCACCCTATGGCGGCGCACGTTTTCCGGTTGATGCGCGATTGGCGGGACGTTCATTCGTGAAGTTTCACTTGGACGTGAGCGCTGGCGATGTTTTGCGCCAGCCATACGAATCACTTTCCGGCCGGGACTGGCTGGGGTTTGCTGGCATTGCCAAAATGAACTTCCCGGCCGTTTCACCCGAAGAACAATTCGCCGAAAAGCTCCACGCTTACACCTTGCCGCGAGTGAGCCGGGAGAATACCCGCGTCAAAGATTTGGTGGATTTGATTCTTTTGATCGAACAAGCCAAATTGGATGCTGCTCGCCTGCCGAAGTCCATCCGTGAAACTTTTCAAAGACGGAAGACTCATGAAATTCCGGCCGACCTCGCTTTGCCGCCGGCATCATGGTCCAGGCCATTTGCGGAGATGGCGGTTGAATGCGGACTGGAGCCGGACATCGGGAAACATTTCAGTGTGGTCACGCAATTCATCAGCAAGCTGAATCTTTGAACTGGCAGATGAACTACTCCTGACCATTTAACGCCACTTTACACCACATGGACACGAGGGTTCGATTCCCTTCACCCGCTCCAATCCACACTTTAAGCAATAGAATCGATGCTTCCGTGAGTTTGTAGAGTCCCAAAAAACTTCCAGTGCTAAAGCCCAGCGCTAAAATGGCGGGCTATTTCAAAGATGTAAGGAATCTTTTTTCCGTGGTATTACAGCAAGGATTTGAACGCCTGCCGCCAGTCGCTATGACTTGGTGAAAGTTAAAAACCCAAGAAAAGACCAGCGGTTTGGTGTGTGTTATTTGTTTTCAACCGATCATGGAAACATGCGGCAGGCGCAATCTACCATGCTGAGATGTTCAAAAAGTAGAGTTCCCATTCCCTTATCTCGAATGTGGTGGAACGCGCATACCGCTCAACGTTGGGCTAATGACGAAAACAAAGCCACGCTACGCCGGGGAAGTCAACTGGGAAAGTGGCGCCAATCAAAGCTGGCGCGTTGTCATTTCCCTGCCGCCGCCTCACTCGTTGTCTGGGCATCGATTTTCTCAAAAACCACACAGAGCGGGCATTTACCTTTTATCTGGGTGAATCCGATGTAAGCAAGAAGACCACCGACCAGCAGCAGCGCCCAACCATGTTGAACAATCCAGCCAATGATTTTCATCGCAACAACTATAGCGTCTATCGGTTGATTAGCCAAGATGTGTGGGCCGTGAGTTGCAGCAGCACCAACTTGCCTGCCCGCTGTGCTCGCAGGTTGCTGACACCGGGTCTTAGCAACCGCAGTGGCCGCTCAAGCCTTAGAGTCACCTCGTGGTGCTGGCGTGGTATGGACGTTGCGATTGACGCAGCAATTTCTAATACATATTTGCTTGAGTTCGATTTTAGTTCTCCTTACGGGTAAGGAGATGCTGCCTTTAATATATTGTGCTGTAACCCTGTTAGGCGCTTCCGCTCTTTTCGCCGCCGAACCGGGGGCGGTGACGCAAGCGCGGCAAGCTCCTGCGAAAGAAGACCCGCGACTGCCCCGCGTCATAATTGTTGGCGACTCCATCAGCCTTGGATACACCGACGAAGTCCGCAAACTATTGGCGGGTAAGGCCAATGTTCACCGCGTCTTGGGCAATACCGGCCCCAGCAGCAGTGGAGTCCAGAAAGTGGCCGGTTGGGTCGACCCAACCAATGGCACATGGGATGTGATTCATTTCAATTTCGGTTTGCACGACATCAAGCTCGGTAGTGGCGGCAAAGACAATCAGCCCTACGCCACTACTGACGGGCATCAGATTCCGCCTGACGAATACGAGCGGAACTTGCGCCAAATAGTGGCAAAGTTTCAGACCACTGGGGCAGTGTTGGTCTGGTGTTCAACAACCCCGGTTCCCGCAGGCAAGCTCGATCCGCCTCGGCAACCAGATGACGTGGTTAAATACAACAATATCGCGCGGAAAGTGATGAATGAAAATGGCGTGTTAATCGACGACCTTTACTCCATCGCTCTGCCCCGGCTGGCGGAGGTTCAATTACCGCATAACGTCCATTATACCAAGGAAGGCTCGGCAGAACTGGCTAAACATGTCGCCGCCAGCATTGAGATGGCGTTGAAAAACAAGCGGCGATAATCAAAGGCCTGTGAAGGGATTAAAATAATATCTGTTAGGTAGTCGGTTTCTCGTCGGATGAATGTTTGCCATGGTTTTAGTGCGATCGAGCAGAGTCCTACAGCAGCACCAACTGCCTCCCGCCGGTTCCCATAAGCTGCTGCCATCCATGCTTTAAGACGGCAAAGTATGATTGAAACAGATTTCACCTCGGTAGGGTTCGGCGGTTATTGCAAATGTCTATTGGATGACACAAGAACTTCCAACTTGTTTGACACATATCCCCATGTTAATGACATCCATGCAAATCGTTTCCTCATTCAATTATTATAGCCTGCTGGTTATCGTTTTCACGCTGGCGATTTCCCCGGTGATTCCTGCACAGGAATCCCAAAAACCACTCAAAGCCCTCCTGATAATCGGTGGTTGCTGCCATGATTACGCAAACCAAAAGATAATCCTCAAGCACGGTATTGAGGCGCGGGCGAACGTCATCGTGGATGTCGTTTACGTTCCAGACGGCAACACGCATCCCGCATTTCCGATCTACGGCCATCCCGATTACGCGCAAGGCTACGATGTGGTCATCCACGACGAATGTGCGGCAGACATAACTAATCAGGAAATCATCCAAGGCGTGCTCAAGCCCCATCAAGACGGCATTCCCGGCGTGAACCTGCATTGCGCCATGCACTGCTACCGATTTGGTGATTTCAGGAAGCCCGTGGCGGCGAACGCAGACAACGGCCATTGGTATGAATACCTTGGCCTCCAATCCAGCGGCCACGGCCCACAGGAGCCGATTGCCATCACGTTTACTAACAAGGTTCATCCCATCAGCAAAGGGCTGGCGGATTGGACAACGATTCGCGAAGAACACTACAACAACATTCAGGTTTTCGACACCGCTCGCTCACTCGCACACGGAACTCAAGTCATCAAGAACAAAGCCGGCGAACCGCAGCGCACCAATGATTTCGTCGTCGCGTGGGTAAACACCTACAAAGGCAAAACTCGCGTCTTCTCCACGACCATCGGCCACAACAATGCAACCGTAGCCGACGACCGCTATCTCGATCTTGTCTCGCGTGGTCTGCTCTGGGCCTGTGACAAGCTCGACGCCAACGGTAAACCCAAACCCGGCTATGCGGTAAAGTAAAAGGTCATTCATGATTCCATTGTCTCCACGCGTTGCGTGCCATTTGAAAACCATGGTTTGGTTCACGGTCGTATTATTGGTGGCGAGCAACTGCGCGCGGGCGGAAGCACCCCCGGGTTATCAACTCGTCTGGTCGGATGATTTTAACGGCACCGCCCTCGACACAAATCGGTGGTTTTATCGCACCGGCGAACGGCTGTTGAGTTTTCAGAAGGCGGAGAATGTCTGTGTCACCAATGGCCTGCTACGTCTCGCTCTCAAGAAGGAGAATGCTGGCAAGGTTCACTATACTGCGGGCGGCGTGATCAGTCGGCAGACTTTCAAGTACGGCTATTACGAGGCGCGCTTTCGCTGCCCTAAGAGCGCGGGCTGGCACACGTCGTTTTGGACGATGAAATATTCCAACCCCGGCGACAAAAACAGCAGGGTGGACTTCGCGCAACAGGTGGAAAGCGGCAGTGGGGTCGTCAAAGCCCAAGAGATTGATATTTGTGAGCAGGACTCCGTGAACAACCGATCCTACTCGGCTGGCGTGATTGATTGGAGCGGGAAAAACGGGAAAAAATCGGTCGGGTTTGGACGGAAATATTATCGTTCGCCGCGTGACGAGGTGCCGGATTTTGCAGCCGCCTTCCATATCTGGAGCTGCGAATTCACGCCGACCGAAGTGAAGTTCTTTCTCGACGGCAAGCTGACCCATCACGTCGATGCGACACAATTTCCGCATAGTGACCAGAATGTCTGGCTGACCTCTGTAGGCGCGCTTTGGGGCGATCCCGTGAAGCCCCAACAAATTGACGACCATGACCTACCGGCTTACGCAGAGTTCGACTGGGTACGGATTTATACGAAGCCATGACCTGCAAAAACTTGATTTAGCTTCCTGTGGCCTACAGCAAAACCAACTGCCGGTTCGCGCAGACCGCCCACACCTAGCCCAGCAGCCGTAGCGGGCGCGACACCAGCCGCTCCCGGCAGAATGCACTTGGTTAAAAATCTCCGCTTGGACGGCCTCCCAGCAACTGGGAACTGTCCACCGCCCGCGCACTGGCTGCCGTGCATTTTCTTACGGAGAAGGCGGGCGTTGACCCCCGACGGTTGGGGGCAGTGGGCTATGGTGAATTTTAGACCCATCGCCGATAATGCGACCGCCGAAGGACCAGCCAAGAACCGGCGCATCACCGGCTTGCCGATCAGGACCGGTCATCGCCGGTGCTCCGCCCGGTAAAAGACAACATCCGTAGCAGGTTTGTTGCAATCAGGATTATAAAAAAGTCTTTGCGCCTACTCGCCAAATCATTCCATCGCCCCAGCCTGCAATTATTTCCAAATGGATTTCAGCTCGTGAACCAGCAGGGCGGAAAACTTTGCGCGGCCGCCCGCCACCTTGATCTCCAGCGACCGGTCGTCCGCCTTGGGCTGGAACGGCAGCGGAACGTAGGTCAATCCCTCGCCGGCAAAAATTTCCAGCGCGGTGCGGTCGCAGTAAATGATGAGCTTCTGTTTCCCGTCACGCAGCGGCGCGGGCGCGCGGACGTTGTTCACGGCAATCTCCTGCTTCTTTGTGTCGAAAATGATTTTTGCCCCGCGCACGGTGAAAGCCACTTCGCTCGCGGCGCCCGGCTCGAATTCGGCGCGCAGTTCCACCAGTTCGGCGCTTACGCTGGCCAGCGGATTTTTGCTGTCCGGCTGGAGCGTGATCGCGCCGAAGTCGTGCGATTTGGCGCGCAACGATTCCAGTTCCTTCACCGGCGTGCAGGCGAGGCGCGGGCCTTCGGGCGTGGTGCGGAGCTTGAGTTCGTTCGGCAGGCTCATGGACTGGTTGAACGCCATGCCGGGCGTCACGGTGTGCAGCCAGCCAATCTGGATTACCCGGCCCTGTGGTTCGCCGGAAAAAGTCTGCGCCGCCGTAAAACCGCGTCCCTGATGGCCTTTGAGCTTGGGTGTCTCCGGCGTGAACTTCTGGCCGTCAAACGCGCCAATCATGTAGTCGCTGCTGGCGTCGGTCAGAACCCATTTCTTGTTCTTGGCATTTCCGTCCACGGGCAATTCAAAGAATTCGGGGCACTCAAAGAAACCCTCCATCTTGCTCATCAGCGTCCAGTCCTTGAGATTGGGCGAGTTGAGAAAATGAAACGAGTGTATCTCTCTCGGCTTACCCTGGTCATCCTTCTCCGCCGATGGATAGTGGACGTAAAGGGCCATGACCCATTTGCCGGAAGGCTCATGCCAGAAGACTTTTGGATCGCGGTTGCCGCCGGTGATCTGTTTCAGCACCGGGTTGCCGCTGAACTTGGTGAAGTTGCGCCCGTCCTCGCTCGTCGCGATACATTGCACCGTGGGATTCCCCGCCGCCGTGTAAATCAACACCAGCGGCGGCTGGCCGTCCTTGCCCAGGCCGCTGGTGTTCTTCCCGTCCACCACCGCCGAACCGCTATACATCGGGCCGAACTGGTCGGGCGCAAGCACATCGCCAAATTCCTGCCAGTGAACCATGTCTTTGCTCACAGCGTGACCCCAATGCATGTTGCCCCAGTTCCAGCCAAAAGGATTGTGCTGAAAGAACAGGTGGTATTCGCCGCGAAAGAAAACCATGCCGTTCGGGTCGTTGTTCCAGCCCCGCGCCGGCGAGAAGTGAAGCTGGCCGCGCAACGGCTCGTGGTAAAGTTCGTCGGCGTGCCAGATTTTTTTGGAAGTGGAAACGAGATCGAGCGCCTTGGAATCCTCCGCAATCTTCGTGACGCGAAGCGCGGCCTGCCGGCCTTGCCACGCGCTCACGTCGAGATGCGCGAACCAGTCGGGCTGGTCGGACAACTCGATGTCAAACTCACGCACCACCGCGCCATCCAAAAGCAAGGCAGCGTGCGGTTTCGGGGCCTTCTTGTCGCCAGTCTTGACGGGCAGCAGCAGGTAATGCTGGTCGAGTGAAAGCAGCCGTTCGAGCGCAACCGATTTGGGTGCGGCCACAACGCCACTGGACGCATCACTCTGCACGATTTGATCCACGTTGATGTGCCCCCAACCGTGGACGGCGGCGTCCACAATTTCGATGACGGCGGGCTGGCCCTTGAACTCGCGCACGTCCCACGCAGCCGGGGCGAGCGCCTCGCTGCCACCCGGCTTGATGTTCAGGCCGGCGGCGGTGCGGGCGCACTTACCGCCGATGAGCAGATTCATGCAGGTCTGGTTCGCAAAACCACCGCCACCGATGAGAAAGCTGATGAAGTTGCGTTCAATCTTGAATTCCGGCGACGTGAGTTTGCCGGTAGCGCCATCGCCTTTGGAAAACGAATTGACCAGCCCCTTGCCTTTGAAACCGATTATTTTCATTTGCCCGCGCAACGCTCCTGGCGCCGGGCCAGGGCCGAAGGCCGTGCCTTCCGTTTTCCAGTTGCCGTAATCCGCGCCCTCAAAGTCGGCGATGACAATGTCGGGGCGGGTGTCAGCCGCCGCCCGGCTTGCGCCGAGCATCAAAGTTGCGGCGATGACGAATCCGGCAAGCGCGGAGGTGATAGATAAGAAAAAGAGACGAACTTTCATAAGTGCATTTAAGTTTATCGGGTTGGGTTCATTGGCCGACGCCAATGGTCGTTTCAGCGGTCGAGAATTTTGCGCCATCCGCCTTGATCCCGCGCGTATGGAAGCGGAAAGCCGTTTCTCCTGCCGGCACCGAAACGGAAAACTCGTAGGGATACTCAAGATCCTTGAGCGTGCCGGTCTTCGTGCCAATGGTCCAAAGCAGGCTGATTTCCTTCAGGCTGTGTGATTCAGCGGTGGCCCAGACATACGCCTGCCAGGGGCCGGGTTCGATCTGAATCGCGGCGGCGCGAACTTCGATCCCGCCTTCGCCCGTCGTTTTAACAAATCCGGGTTGGTCGGAAGGTTTGGGTTGCGGATAGATCCGATGCGCTGGCACATCGATCTCCAAACCGTCCACCGCCAATACAACCAGTCCGCGCGGCGCGACCGTAATTTGGGCGGCATTTCCAATGAGCGGAAGCTCGCCACCTTTGCCCGTAAGGATGCGGGCCTTCGTGAACTTCCCGGACATTCCGGAAATTTTCGCGGACGGGAAAGTCACCGTCACCGTTTCCGCTTCCCGGTTTTCATTCATCAGAATCGTGAAAAACTTATTCCGACTGTGCGCGGTGAGATAATTAATCTGCGGATTGTCCAGGCTGACCAGATCCTTGCGCAACCACAGCCAGGCATCCTTCTCGCCGAAGATTTCGCCGGGCGCGTGGCCGTAAACGAGATTGTCAAAATACGCATAGCCCAACTGCCGCAACTCCGGAAAATGAATGGCGCCGGCCGAACGCAGCGCCGCCTCGCTCACAAGATAGTCCAGCGTCCAGGAAAGGTGGACGTTGATGTGGTGATAGTAGATGAACCCCATGTCCGGCCCGACATAGGGATAGCGCGGGTTTTGCATCAGGTCGGTGAAGGTGGTGATGTAGTAACCGGGATAATTTCCCCACCGGCCCACCACGGCATTGCGCGCGTAGGTCTCAAACTGCCGGTCGCCGGTATAACGCGCCAGGCGCAGGAAGGCCGAGGTCCAGGGCGCCTGGAAAATCATGCGGCCACCGTTGCCTTTGTAGGTGTAGGTGCTCGGCTGCTCGAAACCCAGGCCCACGTTCGAGACCAGCCAGTCGGGAACTGTTTTTTCGGGAGCGTCTCCGGCCTTGAACGGCCAGCCCAGCCGGAATTTTTCCGGGCCTTTGTAAAACATGTGGGCTTCGTCCAATAAATCCCCGTGGCAAACGCCTCCCGGATGAATGGTAATATCATTTGTGCCGGGCGTGGGTTGGGTCCACATCCCGGTCATGACCACATGAGCGCCCTGCTCGGCGGCATCGAGGAAGCGTTTTTCCTTCGTCACTTCATACAGGCGCAACAGCCCTTCCCATGCGGGCGTGTAGCTGATCAGAAAAAACGGGGGAGTGCCCAGTTCAGCCGAGGGCGGCGTGGTGATGGCCGCCTGAATGTAAACGTCGGCATCGCGGATAGCATTATCGAGTGCGGTTTTTTCCCCGGTCAAAAGATAGCGCCCCAACCAATCATCAAAACTTTGGATGTGAGCGGCAAAGTTCTGCCGGGGAATCGCTTTGGCCAGCGCAATGTCTTGGAACACCGGCGTGCGCCGATTCATCATCTCCCAAAGCCCGCCGTAAACCGTGGTGCCATACATCGTCACCGGGCCGTTCATGGAGCCTTTGGGATAGCTGCCCGTATTTTCAGGAATCGGCGAGAAGTGTGCGCCGTCGCGTGACAGGATGAACTCGAGCGTGGGCAGTGTGCGGCGGCGATAAAGCTCGGGGTCGCCCGTCAGCCGGTAAAGCGAAACCGCCGTGAGCGGCGAGGATTGCGTGGCGCCGTTCCTGGACTCGATCTGGCAAGGTGCTTTCGCCCGTTCCCACCAGCCGCCGAATTCGTCATTCAGATACAGGTCAATCATGTTCAGGGCGGCCTGCGTCAGTGATACCGCCCCGTTCTTCCGGTAGTCGCGCCAGCCAAACACCTCGTCCGCGGCGGTGCGATAGCCGGCATACCAATCGCCCGGCTGCACCAGCACCCGGAACCCGAATTTCACCGGCTCACCCGCCTTGGCGTGCGCGGCTTTGGTGTTGATCAAGGGCCCGTAGATGGACGGCTGCACCAATCCTTGCGGACTGCGGATGTGCAGACCGCAAGACGATTCATCCGGAGTGGGGAACTTGAAGGGGATAAACGCCGGATCGGCAGAAACGCCCAAAGTCAACGACCCGTTTTCGGATGCGGTCTGCATCAGGGAAACCGGCGTCGGACACTCCGCATCCAGGAGCGTGTAATCGCTGGCGGGAAACCGCTTGCGCTGCACCATCATCGGCAAAAGCAGTTCCTGCACCCCGGCGGGCGGTTTGCGCTGGAAGAGAAAATAGCCGAGCGAATACTGACCAGCGGCGAACGGCGTTAAAGTCATTTCAACACGAGCGGTCTTCTCTCCCGGGCGAAGCTCCCACACCGCCTGCAAACTGCCCGCCGCGGTCGGATAAAAGTCGAGGCGGACGCGATTCGGGCCAAGTTGGGTCACCCGGCGAACGATCCCTTCGCAGTTCTGTCCGGCACTCCAGATCACCCGGGGATTAGGCGGCGCGGGCCGGGTTTGAATCCGCACCCCGCCGCATTCAACCGTGAGGGGAGCGAGCCGGCGGCCCTCCCATTTGGGATAAAAGCCACCCAACGTGAGTTTCACAGCCTCAGCAAGAGGGCCCGAAATCACCTGATAAGATTCCGCCGAAGGATCAATCGGCACCGTCGCCCAACCGGTGGCAGTCTTAATGTCCACCACCGGGCACGCGCTGGACTTGCCATCGCGAGTAGCAGCAATGAAACGCACTCGCAGGTTTTCATTCTCGAGCCCGGCAAGATTTGCCCCGCTGGCATCCGTCACCGGCGAGATGGTCACCGGGGAGGTTGCCATGGCAGAATTTTTCCCATTCTCGCTCAGCGGGAAAGGCGCGATGCCCGGAAGTTTTTGGGCCGCCAGTGTTCCCCGCGGAAGGTAGTTTGGATCGTCACAGAACAGGAGCGCATCCACCCGCGCGTAGTGCCTGTGTTGGTTGTCCCGAACGGTCAGCAACACCGGACCTTGGGCCAACTGAAAGACATCGCCCCGCTCCCAACTCCAGCCCGCCTTGCCCGACCGGCCGAACAGAGTGGAGTTGGTCCGGGCGCCAACCGCGACGCTGAAATTGCGGGTTCCCGGATTTTGATCCGGGAAATCCATTGACCTCACCCACAAGGTGTAGGCGCCGGCCTTGGGAACGGCCAATGCGGTGACCGCCGGCAGGTCGGCTTTGTCCGGCGTAAACAATATTCCGGAGCCCGAACTGTCCTCGCGTTTGTCAGCCACGTCCCAATCTCCGGTAAACTGGAATGATTCGGCTTCGATGGCCATGATCGCCGGCTTGCTCACAGCGGGCTGAGCGAAGAGGGTGAGCGAACCCAGTGCGAGACCCATGACGCCAAGCGATACGGCGGTGTTTAAGCGGGCGAGCTGTGGGGGCGGCGCAATATTCATTTTGTTTTAAGATTCACATTGCGTAAACCCGCGGGGTCATGGGGCAGAGTATTTTTCACCTCGGCTTCGATTTCGCTCACCAAGCGCACCGGGCCGATCAGGCCCGATGGGAGCAATTCCTTCTTTGCCAAGTGCGGCCAGCGCCAGGAGACAAAGGCTTTACGCTGCGGTGAGGGTCGGGGCGTGTGGTTGACCACCCAATCGGGAATCCTGGTCAGCCCCAGGCCAGTGGCGGTAGAGCCGGTGTTGGTGGTCCACTCAACATCATCCGGATACGGCCCGTCTCCAATCAGGCGGTTGACCCACAGGTTCGCCACGCGAATCTCCAATTGATTGCGTCCCGCTCGAAGCAAATGCGTCACCTCCACTGCGTAAGGTGCCTTCCAAAGCACGCCCGCACTCCGGCCGTTGAGCAAAACCTCGGCGACGACCTGGACATCGCCCAAATCCAGCGTCACGCGCCGGCCTTTGGCGAGTCGCTCCGGCGGAACATCCACCTCCAGGTGGTAGGCGGCGGTGCCGGAAAAATATTTCACCCCGAGATTCGTGTGTTGGGACCAAGAGGCGAGCGTCGGCAATCCGACCTTTTCCGGAGCGCCCCAGCCGGAGGGGAAAGCAACCTGCCATGGCCCGGTCAATTCCATCGGTGCGGAAACTTCCGGAATGCTCACCCTGCGAAAATCTCCGCGCGTGGTTTTGAGCGAAAACTCTCCGGCCGCCTGACTGGCTAAAAACAAGCGGCCATCCTCCCGACGAAGGGAAACATCGGCGGCGCGCCCGTTTTGCTCCACGGCGGTGATACCGATGGCAGCAGCCATGGGCCGCCGAAACACCACGAACACCGAGCCGGCGGGATCCAACTTCAACGTCACCACCGTCCGTCCGTCGGCCGTGGTTCTGAATTGAGGCGCGACCTCCGTGCGGCCGCTGTCGGGATGCCAGAGTTCCGGCAACCGGTCGCGGATCCGGAAAGCGGCCTCGATGGTTTTGGGTTGCTCATGCTGGTTGCTGACAAAATAGAGATCGGTGGCGCCTGTCCGTCGGTGAATGAATTCAACCCCGTTGCCGGGGAACAAGGTGGCTCCCATCGGCATCTTGCCGCGAACCTGAAAAGTAAAATCCGGTTCAAGCTTCAAATCATCACAAACTGCGGCCAGCGATTGCCCCCGATAAATCCAACCCTTCCCGTGCGCGCTTATTTTCACCGACTGTCCATCACAATCCCCCCAAAGTTGGTCCGCGATTTCAAGCAGTTGCACTTCCGCTGCGGAACCGCCCTCCAGCCCCGGCACCCGCAACGGTTTGGGGCCGACCACGGTCGCTCCCGCCGCCACCAGGCTTTCGATTTTCCGCAGGACTTCCGGGCGCATGTTTTGCGTCGGCGGCAGCACCAGCACGCGATAGCTCACTCCATTGGAGAGCATCAGCCGGCCCGCTTGAACCGTGAGCTGATCCAGAGCCGCGCGATTGCAGTAATCAAAATCAAACCCCGCAGGCGGTGGCGGCTGCAGACCCCGCCGACCTTTGCCAAATTCCAAGTCATCCTCGCCGGTGAAGTAAAGCAGGTCCGCGACGAACCGGCCTTGTTGGAGCAGATACTGGCAGCGGCCAAGGTAATCAAACCAAGCGGGCGCAAAGGGCCACCAGGTGTTGCCGGAATCAAATCGCGTTCCGTAACAGCCAAGGCCGAAACCGGGCACGGCGTGATAGGGGTTGTGCATGAAAACATGCAGGTTGAACCGGTTGATTCCCTGGCAGAAAAAATAATCGCCCTCCGCCTTGAGCGCATACGGATGCTCTTCAAAAATCCGATCCGGCCGCCCCGTGAACGCCTCGGCTCCCACGAGCGTGCGCCCTTGGGTGTGGGCTCCGGAAGCGGCCAGTTTGGCGGTGTAGCGGTTGGCCGCATCTCCGAACGACCAGAATTCAGCCGTCGGAATCTCCGGGATTCCAGCTATCGCATGATCGTCAGTATTCCCAAAAACGCCGTAGGGCTCCACCGCCAATGCCAGCCCGCTCCGGGCGCACAGCCGGGCGAAGCGCCCATAATAATTTTCGCCCATCAAATCACTGAGGGTCTTGCGAAAATCCCAGAGAAACTTCTCCGTGGTGTCCACATTGCCCACCACCCGGCCCGTCAACGCCGGAAGATAGCGAACCACATCGTAACCGCGCCGCCGCCGGAAATTATCGGCGAACGTGACGTTCCAGTTCTGATGCCCGGCTTCGTAGCTGTCAATGTTGACGCTGCGGAAGCTCTGGTTGCCGGTTTTTACAGCCAAGTCAACGGCCATGGCCACCGAATTCTGCCAGTAAAAATCCACGGCGGTGGCGGAAAGCTTGTCGATCTCCAGCCCGCGACCAGACGGGGGCGCCGGATGATTCTGCCGCCCCGTGGGCTGATACCCGAACCGCAGCAACGTCCAATCACCCGGCGGCACCTGCCATTGCAGCCGGCCATCGGGGCCGAGCTTGGACGTGAGTTCCACCATCTGTTTTGGATCAACCGAATCCGCCGCCGCCGCCGGCCGCGAATCCGCCGCGTAGTCTCCTTTCAGTTTTGAAAACCCCGCCTTGGCCTTCCAGTCATCCAGTCGAAAAGGTTTTGGGCCCTGATCACTCTTGGGAGTGGGGAACGCCCAAAGCGCAATATCGCGGTAATAACCCCTGACCCGTTCGCGGGGAACGTAGTATCGTTTGTTGATCTCGGCATTGCGCTTCATGTCGCGCTCGATGCCCAAGGCTGGCTCCGGTATTTCCAGCACGCCATCAAACCCGGCGGGACCGGTCACGCGCTTCTCCGTCCACACCACCTCCTGCATCGCCCGGTCAGGAGTGACCCAGGGCCCGCCGCTGGCCGACCAGCCGGCAGAGTTTTGCAGCCCCATTTCCAGCCCGAGCCGGCCGGCTTCCGCGAGGGTGTGCTGGAATAATTTCCACCACTCGTCACTCATGTAGGCGACCGGCCCGGCCGCCGGCGTGCCTTCCGAGGTGTTGAACAGCGTGAACCCGCCCAAGCCCGCCGCCTTCATGGCTTCAAGATCCCGGGTGATGCCTTCCCGGGTGATATGCCCATTCATCCATTGCCACCACACCTGCGGTTTGGCAGCCGCCGGCGGTGACAGAAAACCTTTTTCCAATGAATCCGCCGCCGGGACATTGAACTTTCCAGCCGCCCATATCCCCACCAAGACCGCAAACAGGCAAATCCGTGCAGCACAGAATTGGCTTCGGTTAAATTTTGTTTTGATCACTTTCATTTTTCGCTTCGCGCTTGGCAAAAATAATTTTTAAGAATGCTGGTGCGTTTTCCGCCGGCATTTTCACAGCAGAGCGAGCCAACCGCTGCTGCGGACAATATCAGCGCGCACCACCACATCACGGACGGCATTCAATCCGATTTCGGGGATTGGGCAATCAATAAACGCGCTGCCTTCAATTAGCCGGCCGCGACCACATGTGCTTACCCAATATCCCCGCCTCATTTTCCCAAACGTCCTGCAAAATCATAACCCGGCCGCAAGTTTTTTTGCGGCGGATGGAGTTTGGAAGTCGTCAGCATTTGGAATCCGAAGTCCACAACCGTTTTGATACCGCCAAAGCCGGGACATGGCGGCAAACAAGCCCACCGCCAGCGTCACCGGCCCGGGCACCACGGTAAGGTTCAGCGGCCAGCCACAGGGTGGCGGGCCGGTGGGGATAACCGTTCACCAGCTTTCCAAGCATTGCCCCAAACCGCACTAAAAATAAGGAAGCCAGGAACCCGGGTTTAAACCGCCACGGCGCCAGGAACGCCAGGGGCGAAACCGGAAAAATCATTTTAAACCGCGAAAGACACGAACCACGCGAACTAAAAAAAGCTTCCAACATCACCAGCCGCACCGCCCCACCCGCCGCTGCGGCCATGCGGTTGTGCCCGGCCATAATCCTTCCGCGTAAACCAATAATCTCAACGCCGCCAGCCGGCTTATAATTTTTCAGCAGCGGGTTTGGGGGAACAGATGCGCTTCAAAGCGGCCAGGGCCAGGAGCATGGCGGCAAACAGGCCCAGCGCCAGTTCCACCGGCTCCGGCACCACCGTCAGATTCAGCGTCCAGCCCGTCAGCTCCGC
>CAIOIC010000085.1 GCA_903858275.1 uncultured Verrucomicrobia subdivision 3 bacterium
AAGTGCCCATCAAATGCTCGGCCTCATCAATACGAGGTTTGACGAGATGGAAGCTACGTTTCAAGCCATGTCCCGCGTAAAGATGGATTCAAACCGTCTCGCTGATTATCTAGGCACGGTTTATCCCACAGTCAAAGAACCGGACAAGATGGAACTGGTGCAACGGGATCGGAGTTGGAGTGAATATTTCTTTGATCAAGGCCAGGGAAATCGTGTGCCTGGCGTTGCCGGGACTTTGTGGGCTGCGTTCAATGGCGTCACGGAATGGCAAGATCACAGGAAATCTAGGCAAAACGAGAATCAGCGTTTGGTTTCTTCGTGGTTTGGAGGCTCGTATCAGACCAAAGCCAGAGCGTTTACGGTTGCTAGCGAGAAAATGCTGGCGTGGAATTGAGAATCGAAGGGGGTTGCGTTCTGCGCAACCTCCTTTTTTTAGATAGCTTAACCCATTTACGGTCGTTTCCGGGGTGGTGGCTGGCAAACCTGATGCAGGGCGAGTTAACTTTAATTTGATTCTGAGAGTAATCCTAGAATCAATTAACAAACAACCAAAAGGAATAGTATGAACAAGTGCATGAGCAAATCGGAGACAAGCTGCTGCGACGGACGAGGACAAGGCAACGGTGGTGGCTGGCCAAGTGGCACTCCTGGACACCCGTCTGGTGGTGGCAGATCCAATAATCCACCAGGAGGGAAATGATTCTGTAATACAGACCATGGGCGAATAGCTGATGCCCATCGTGCAAGGCCGGCGGTTCGTAAACCGTCGGCCCCTTTTATGTCAAAAGCCGATTCACTTCTGCAATTCCGAGCTCAAGGATTTGCTGCGGTAATGGCTTCGGATTAATCAAAACCTCATCGTTTTTTATCGAAAGCTGTTCTGCTTCATTCTTGATGTATTCGAGCAGAAAGTTACCCGAATTCATGTCGCGCTCCAATCTCTGCCGGCTTTGTTCTATTTCGTTCTCATTTGCAGAATCTGGAACACTGACCATTTTCCCCTTTGAAATCGCTGCAATTTTGCTCTTCCATTCTGACCCATCTTTTAATCGCTGGTAAATGAGCCGAGCTACAAAAAAAGTTCTTCTGTCTGCCAGAATTTCATCAGTGTCTATCGGAACGCATTCTTTTTCGATTTCTCCAAGCAGTCCTAATAGCTTGAACGAGAAGCCAGGTTCAAGAGATGAGAAATATTTGTCCATACTCACGCAAAGCCTGTGCATAGCTGCTGCAAAAACCAACCGCCCTTTCCAAGTCCCGGCGTCATCAAACCGATTTGTGTCTTTTTGAAAGGAATCAACAAATTTACCTATGGCCTTGGCATCCGGCACGTTCTTGCCCTTAAGCCAGTTTCTAATTACTTTTCGCTTAGAATCTGACTGCAATGATTTGCCAACATCCTCGGCGTAGCGAAAGCCAGCCGCATTCAGCCATGCTTCGACCACTCGCGGAAATGGATATTCTGGCTGCCCTCTATCCTTCCTTGGAAAATACCAGCATTCGGTCACGCTCAACTCGTTTCCTCGGTTGCGATTGAGATAATTCGCCTTCTTTAATTCCAAGAAGAATGTTGGAAGAAAAACCTCGCGAATCAGTACCTCGAAAGCTCTCTGTTCGGTGGTTTTACCTACTCGCAGACTTGATAGCATTTCTGCATATAAATGAGGCAAACCAAGCGCACCATTCTCGGCTAAAGTTGCTGTTGGACCAACGAACGGTTTCGCGAATGAATAATGAATATGGCTGTATAAAGCTCGACGGGCGACGGTGCAAAGGCCTTCAATATGGTCTACAGGCTTCTTCTCGGCATTGTTAAGCAGGACTCTGTTTAGTTTCTTTGGAAAATATTGATCCGGATCAGCCTCTTTTTTCCTTATTTCTTGGAGTGTTTTTCCCAGCTCTGGCATGTTGACACCAAAGCATCGACATGCCATCCGAATCGCAGCAAAACCTGTGGGAAGAGAATTTGTTTGTGGATTCATCGGGCGTCTAATCTATCACGATTCAAAGCTCCCCAATATCAGCCGTATTGGCAGTGTCGCCAATTTGGCGAGACTTGATATTTATGGGTTTTACGGGTTTCCCCGGATGTTATCCAGATTGGCTAGGATGGGGTATAAATGAGCTTTCACGCCAAAAACCATAACATTCAACCCCAGCAAATACAATGGGCTGGAGTTGCTCACAGGGAAAATCAGAACCTCTGAAATTTTAAACACCAAGACGCTGAGCCTGCCAAATCAGCGGATCTGGGCGTGAAAAGAGCCCAGACACTACTCTGGGCTCTATCAACAACACTTTGTTTTCGGTCGGGACACAACTCCCAACGAGGAAAGCTTACCAGAGACGGGATTTTCCGCATGTCACCAGTTGTGGGGACATGGGTCCGATGGGAAATATACCCGGGTTTTCTCGAGTCTAAAAAAATCTTTTGAGGGGCTTCCCCGATTTTAGCTGCTGGATCAACTCTTCATATCCAAAGCCGTATTTTTCCAACACGCTGGAGTTTTTCATGAGCTGCAACAAAATCTTGCGATCACAAACCTGGTGCGCGTCGAATTCTTCGACAAGATGCTGCATGAATTCCCGGTCGTATTGATAAATATACCGGCGGAAACGCCTAATTTCACTCGTGCCGGGATTCCATCGAGCCCCCAGCTTCGACACTTTTATCACAAAGGCAATCGCATCATTGGCGGCACAAGTGCTGCGAAAGCCGTATCGTTCTTCCATAGCACTCTGAAGATGGAATATGGCATTATCCATGAGCTGCTCACGGAATTTCTCCGACAGATTCGACGCAAATGGCACCAGTCGATCCAGCATTTCTGGATACCCGCGTATGGTGACGAGATCCAACATCACGGAAAGGCTGTCCCGTTTTGGATCAATGCCGATCTTATCAACGATTTCCTTCCGGTTGAGCGTAACTGCCTCTTCAACGGCATTGGTGTCAGTTCTCGGACATGGTTTTTCGCCAATTTCCGGAAGATGCAAATGCGGGTCGCCACCAGCCCACATGAGCAAAGAGACCCACTTCAGATTGTTCCGCTGCGCATGATATCGAAGCGCCAAGTTCATTTGCCGCTTAAAGGAGGGGAATTTTTTTCGGTAGCGCATGTAAACGCCAAGATACCGACGCTTGGGGTGGCAAAGAGCACGGGCGAATGGATAATCCGTTTCGGTATCGATGCCATGGTTGATAAAATATTCAATGATCAACGGATTGCCGGTATGGCAAATCACATCGAAATCCACGCTGTTAATTCTGGCTCCGTATTCCACGAGCAACTTGATGTTCTCGAAATTGCCTTCGCCAGTCGCATAGTTCAACGCTTGGTCCAAATCTTCCTGTTCGGGTTTTTGTTGTAAGAAGACTTCAATCATGCTGTGGAAGCCGGTTTCCACGGCCAGACTCAGCGGGGTTTCCCAGTATATTTCAGGGGCGGTGATGCGTTTTCCTTCGGCGATCCACTTTTGCACCGCGAATATTTTGCCCGTCTTAATGAGTTGCCTGAACTCTTTAATATCAGATGGCAATGCGGGGCGGTGGTTCATAATGCCAGCAATTTGCTAATATTTGTCAGCCATGGTTGAGGCAGGCGGGGTCGTCGAAGCGAGCGTTGTTCACGAGTTTGGAGACGCGACAGCAGGCCATGTCTTCGGCGGGATACGGGCGAAGCAGGGTTTTCAGGAATTGCGGTTCGAAGCGGTTGGGCTCCAGCCACCATTGATAATGTTCCGGGCCGAGAATGACCGGCATCCGGTTGTGGACGGCGGCGACCATTGGATTCGGCTCGGTGGTGATGATGGTGAAGGTCTCGACCATTTGACTGACGGCGGGGCCGGCATCATCGAGGCCAAGTTCACTTTCGTTCGGCGGACGGATCCATTTTTCCCACAAACCAGCCATGCAGAAGAATCCGCCCTCTTTGCGCGTGAACCGGAAGGGTTGTTTGCCGGTGGGTGTGGTCTGCCACTCGTAAAATCCGTCAGCAGGGATCAGGCAGCGCTGCTTTTCAAACGGTTTCCGGTAGCTGGGCTTCTCACTGATGGTGTCGGCGCGGGCGTTGGTGAGCTTATCGCCGATGGTTTCATCCTTGGACCACGAGGGAATCAAACCCCAGCGCATGGATTTCAGGGTGGGCTGGCCGTTTTCCCAGACGAGGACGGGGGCCTGCTGGCGCGGGGCGAGATTGTAACGAGGCTTAAAGTCCGCGACCTTGCAGATGAACCGGACGAGTTTTTCCAGTTCAGCTAAATCGCCCGTGATGGTGTAGCGGCCGCACATGAGAGAACAGGCCAGTGTGAAGAATCAATCTTCGTTATAGAAATCGTGGTCGCGTTCCATGCCGACATAGGCACGCCAAACAAACCTGCTGCAGATCGCCACCAGCAACAGATACAGGCCGGCATTGATTAACGCGTAATGGGCAATCGGCATGAGTTTATCCACTGCATCAAAGCCGGTTTTGGCAATGCACCACGCCACCAAAACAGTTAAAAAGATTATCAAATGGCGCCAAAACTTCTTTGGCTGGCTTCGGCCCCAGCTTTCGACTTCGAGGTAATAATTTATGAGCTTTATCATATTATTGAAACAACCTGCGGCGAATAAAGTTGCATCAGTGCGATCACAATAATGTCCCCTGAACGGGTTTGACCGGACCATCTGCGCCCCACAGTTTTGAAATCATTTCCCGCTGCGGCGTGAATGGACATTTTGCCTTGGGTTGCTTCTGCGATTCGTCGATGTGGCGCAAGGCAAGTTGGGCGCCGGTCATCAGGGCGGTTTTGCCGAGTTTTTGATTCAGTGCGTGCGTGGCGTCGTCGAGGGCGCCCCAGCGTTCTTCATTCGTGCGGCCCCAGAGCGTCGGGTGCGTGTCGAGGCGCTCCAGATTGAACATGACAATGCGGATCTGGCGCACGGGGCGGTGCGCGTCGGCCATGAGGTCGCGGAACATCTGCTCCAAGACCGAATTGATGACGGAGTTGAGAAATTGCGGGTGCTTGAAACGGTGGCTCGTGCCGACTTCGGTGAAATCGTTGAACCGCACGGCCAGACTGAATTCCCGCGCCTGCATCAATTCCCGGCGCAACTGGCCGGTGAGGCGGGTGGCTTCGCTGAGCATGAAGGTCAGCGCGGCTTCGTAATCGTGTTCGTCCTGCGGCAAGGTGGTGCTACTGGAAATGGTGGTGCGGTCTTTGATCTCCAGCACGAGCGGCTCGTTCCACTGGCCATTCGAGAACAGCCAGAGCTGCTGGCCCCAGATGCCGAATTTCTGTTTCAGCAGCATCGAGGGCAGTCGGGCGACGTCGCCGAAGGTGAAGGCCATGAAGGCGGCGAGCGAGCGTTGTCGGTTTTTGCCGATGCCGGACATTTCCGACACGGGCCGGTCTTTCAGGAATTCTTTTTCTGAGCCGGCTGGAACTTCAAGAAAACCGGTGCCTTTGGCGGCGTCGGTAGCGAGCTTGGCGAGTTTGGCGGAATTTGCCAGGCCAGCGGTCACGGGGAGACGGGTTTCTTTTTTTATGCGGGCGCGGATGCCTTGAACGTAATCGGTGGCGGTGGTGTTGCGCCAGACGTGTTCGTCCATCGTGGAAAAATCCAGAAAACCCTCGTCGATGGAATACGGGACGAGGGTGGGTGTGTATTCCTCCAGAATCAGGAACATCTGGCGGGACAATTCGCGGTAGGCGTCGTAGTGCGGTTTGCAGAGGACGCCATTGGGACAGAGCCGCTTCGCCTCGAAACAGGCGGTGCCGGTCTTGATGCCATATTTCTTGGCGAGCCGGTTGGCGGCAATGACGATGCCATCACCACGCCGGCCGCCACCTACCCAGACGGGGCGGCCTTCCAGCCTGGAATCGAGCGCGATTTCGCAACTGGCGAAGAAGGAATCTCCGTCAATATGTAAAATGCGGTTGTTGTGCCGGCTCATGGGCAGAAGACACGTTACGCTCTCTGCACCATCCGTCCATGACGAGTTGTTCACATCGCGGGTTGAAGGCGGGAGGAGAACAGAGGTTTGCGAGTGCGACAGGGAAATTGGGCTTCACGGTGGAAATGGGTGAATACGATTTCGTGGGCGAAGAGCGTGGACCATTCAAAGGCGGCGGCGCGGTCGGCATCGGTGCCGCCCAAAAGCTCGTGTTGTCCATTAGGGAGTTTTACGAGTTTAGCCCGACCAAATTGTTGGATCACTTGTTGGCGACGGCGTTGGGGAATCAGATTTTTTAGTTTCATACGTCATCACTTTACGGAAGGGGGTAGGACAACCGCTGTCCAAGGCAAAAAATAATAAAAAAATCGGTTGGCGGCCGGGGTGGGATATTGGAGAAATTTGAGGTTGAATCGCGCTTCTGCCGGCGAATACGGATTCATCTGGCCGAAGCGCATAACCCACAAATAAGACCATGATACCCAACAGATACAGGCTCGTTGCAAACTTGAATGCTGCCCATGATCGAATCCTCCGAATCTTGCTGGCCTCGCCAGAGACGTTGGAGACGATTGACCGGGTGTTGGACGGGAAAACCGAACCGGTCCGGCCGGAACGTAAGGGGCCATTTCTCATGAAAATGGGCGACGCGGCGGCGTTAATGGGCATCAGCCGCGCGACGCTGTGGCGGATGCTGAATACCGGGCGATTGACACGGGTGGAGATTCTGCCCGCGACGTATCGGGTCCGGCGAGAAGAAGTAGAGGCGATCGTGTTTGGCAAACCGGCAACTGCTGCACCTTCCGCTTGAAGTCGCGGGTGAGCGGGAGCAGACTCGCGAGGTGCATTCGCTGAACCAGATAGCCACGACTCTGAACCGTTCGACGGTCTATCTGTCGGGATTGCAAAAGCGATTTGGTCTGCCGACTTGTGAGGGCACAACCTACACGGATGCTTATCTGGAGTTTTTTCGCACGGTAGTTTATCTCCGCACGTTCGGCATTAACGAAGAGTCACTGCGTGACCTTTGGGTGTTGGAAAAGAAGCTGCTGACTCTGCTGCATGTTGATTCCACCGGCAGCCAGACCTGGTTTCTAGATGCGTGCGGACGCACCAAGCATCGGGAACGGCGCTTGATGCTCAGTAATTTTGATCTCGGCATCCCGTTGGCTGCTCGCGAGGTCCAAACTGGCTTGGATTTTAGCGACCGGTTACCGGAATTGTTTGAGGGTAAGGCGATGGGTGAGGACGCGCTGCGCCTGTTGGATGAATGTCTGAAACTTGAAAAAACCATTCTCAAGGACGTGCGGTCAGAATTGCCGCAAATCCGGGCGGCGACGAAATGGGCGGGGCATTTGCCGAAGTAAACATGGATCAGTCGACACTTAATTATTATGACGGGTGTGCAGCGGAAACGGCAGCGAAGTATCGCGCCGTTGATCCGAGCGCGTGGCAGCAACAGTTTAAAGAGGCGTTTCCTGCTGGTGGTCGAGTTTTGGATGTCGGATCGGGTTCCGGGCGCGATCTGGCGTTGCTGCTCCAACTAGGATTTGAGGCTTATGGGACAGAGCCGGTGGAAGGAATGCGGACGGAGGCGATCCGGGCCTTTCCGAAGTTGGAGGGACGAATTTTCCCATTTGGGTTGCCCGTGCCGGAGGAAGCGGACCTTGGTGGCCAATATGATGGCATAATTTGCTCGGCGGTGTTTCAACACATCCCGGAAGCAGACCGGTTCAATGCCGCGTTCAGCCTGAAACGGCTATTAAGGGAAAAGGGGCGCTTGTGGATATCGGTGCCGGGAGAACGACCGGATTTGGATGCGGGGCATCGGGATCCCACCGGGCGATTGTTTCAACCGGTGCATCCGGAATATCTGGTGCTGCTGTTTGAACGGTTGGGATTTCAACTGGTGCGGCGCTGGGAAGAGACGGACCGGTTGGGTCGGCCGGGGTTCCATTGGAACAGTTTTTTGTTCGAGTTGGACAGTGTGCGCGGGCGGCCACTGGATCGAATTGAAGGCGTTCTCAATCGCGACCGCAAGACGGCGACTTACAAGCTGGCGCTGTTTCGTGCGCTCAGCGAACTCGGAACATTACAAAATCATCAAGCGGAATGGCTCCCGGGCCGGGAAGTGGCGCTACCGCTGCGCCTCATTGCTGAAAAATGGTTTCGGTATTATTGGCCACTCTTCGAGTCCACGGAATTTATCCCGCAAAATAATGGTGAGCAACCCATGTGCGCAAAGCCGGTGGCTTTCCGTAAACGACAGATGGAAATCATCGAGGCATATCGAAGCCGAGGCGGGCTTTCCCAGTTTCTGATGGATTCGGCGAGCGGGGAATTGCCCGAACCGGTGAAGCAGCAATACCAAGAGACGTTGCGAAGCATTGGCTCAACCATCAAGGATGGGCCGGTGGTTTATGCGTCGGGAAACATGTTCCGGTATGACAAGGGACGCGTGGTAGTGGAAGCCGGGGCCTGGCGGGAATTTTGTCAACTTGGTCACTGGATCGAACCGGCAGTGGTATTGCGCTGGGCGGAAGAAACGAACCGGATGTCCGGTGGACGGGTAACGGTGGCGGAGGTGCTCAATCGTTTGGTGGTGAATCCGACTGAGGAGCGGAATGTAGGCGCGGCAAAAGACGTGTTTGATGGAATGGCGGAAAAACGGTGTGTCTGGACGGATAAGGCGCTGCGGACGGGTTACGCGGTGGACCATGTGATTCCGTTCAGCCTGTGGCATTGCAATGATTTGTGGAACCTCTTGCCTTGTGATGCGCGGGTGAATGGCAGCAAAAGCGACAAGCTGCCAGAGCGCGGACTATTATTTCAGCGGAAGGAAGCCATCGTGTTCTGCTGGGAGTCGGTGAAGCAGCGGCACGAGCGGCGATTTGAATACGAGTTAACGAATTTTACCGGCGAGAAGCCGACGGCAGCAAACTGGCAGGACGGGGCGTTTCAGCGATTGGTGGAGGCGGTGGAGGTGACGGCGATTCAGCGAGGGGCCGAGCGGTGGAGGCCGTAAAACATTTAATTCTTTTTAGCGAACCAACCGAAGCGGTGTTCGCGGTGCCACGCAAGTGCTTCCGGATGCGGGTGGTAGGCCGAATCACTGGGCAAAATAATCCGTTTTCGGTCGGTGGCCATGAGCGGGAATGCCTTGGTGTCGGCAAGCTTTGCTTTGGGATGTATTTCGACTTCGTATTGGTCCGTGATGGTAAAGATTCCTCGATCGAAGGCCCAGTGCACCGACTTGGATAGCGCGAGACCATTGCGCGGATCATCCGTTCCACACTTTTCTTTGCCGATGATGTGGGCGGCATCCGCCTCCACCGTGTCTGAATAGACAAACTTTTGGCCGGTCACCGCGCAGGTTTTGTCATAGTTATCGAGAACTACGTCCCGAAAAGCCTGATCACGCCGCTGGGCATTAACCTTGTATAGCACCCGGTCTTCACGCAAAAACGGCTGCCAATCTTCGAGTGATTCCAACCGCAACACGGTTTCAATCAGTTCATCCTGAAGCGGGAGGTTGAGGTAATCGGTAAACCGGTCGGCCGGAACACCACGTATGCTGAACAAATCGCGCCGATCATCAAACGACTCTACCAACCCCAGACCAAGCATGCGATAACGCGTGCCGGTGGCGGACGTTTTATCACTGACCTGCTTTAGCACCAGCAGCGGCTCTGCATCGGTCATGCATCGGATCAAAGCGACATTCGCCGCAATATTCATCCCGCCGGTCTTGGGGCTGTAATTCATCCACCAAGTCCCGTCTGAGTGAAAATGGGTCTGGTCGTGGTAGGGGCTCTTGAGCATGGAAGCGATGCTCAACGGGTAATTCGACCAAGCTGGCTTGTAAATTCCTTCAATTAAATGATGAACGCGTTCAACGCCAGGCAACTTGGGATTTTGAACGAAGCTGGCCGGAACAATTCGGCCAAAACGGGAGGCCAAAAGCTCGAAAATCTGTCGCCGCTTGGCGCGATCCTCGTCCATAGCTACTGTTGACCGGTTTGGCATTTGCAAAGCCAGGATGCGAAGATTGATGGCAGACTGCACGGATAAACTTCTGCATCACACCGGTATTGATTAACCGGAATACGTTCGTGCAGGTGGCATGGGGATGGTGAAATTTTAAACCTACATTTTTTTAGGGATGTCAGCGGATGTCACACCTGACTGGCTAGGCTGGGATATAAATGAGCATTCATGCCGAAAATTAAACCCTTAACCCCTGCAAATATCATGGACACCATCCCCATTCCCCTTACGGGCGCGTTTGATTTCAAAATCATTGAACTAGCCGATCGGTTTCAAGACACCAAACTGGGCGACGACTTAAATTTGTGCCTCTATGACACCGGCACGGTGACGGTAGACGCGGCGCTGGCATTTTATGACGTGGTCCGGTCGCGGCCCAAGGGCATCGGCGTGCATATTCACTCGCACGTTTGTTTGATGGGCAGTGATGTGCTGATCTGGCTGGCGGGCGACACGCGGACGTTGCGCGGCGAAGCATGGGTTCATTTCCGGGAATATCCGCGCCATTGGCTGGAGCGGTCGGAGGTGGAGAAACTTCAAGACGTGTTGGACCGACGGGATTTGCAGTTGAGCAAGACGCCTTTTCAGGAGAATTACCTGACGGTGGAGCGGCTGGTCAAAAAACATCTGCCAGTGAATCTATGGAACCGTCGGGTCTGGGGCAGCGAACTAGAGGAATGGAATATCACCAAGCCTCCGGTGCCTGCGAGCAAACTGGTGGAGCCAGAGAAACCGGCGGTCAAGAAGCCGGTCACGGTGAAGAGCAACAAACAGACGCAGATGGCTCTTTTCTGAAAAAAGCTGAAAACATGTTCAACCTTTTGAAATCCAAAGAACGTATTCGGCAGGAAAAGTATGAGCGAGCAGGTCTCACTCCCGACCATCTCATTCAGATCTGGCGGATTTGCCTGCCTGCAGACATGACCGCCTCGGCGGAGACAGTGGGGAAAAGTTGGAGAACGGAAGACTGGGGCCAGGTGGCCCATCAATATTACCAAAGAATCCAGGAAACCATTCATTTTGACCATGACGACAAATTTGAATTCGAACTAAGCCTTCAATCGTGGTTGAGGGTTTATGATGAGGCGGTTCTCCCTCGTGTCGGATCCTTTACCGCCGAAGATATTAAGATGCTATGGGAATATATCGCGGTCGCCATCATATGTGGCCAGCCAGCCACCGAGGCCATTAATGGAGGACTGAGCAGAAAGGTCGTTCGACGTTTGCCGCGTGAAACTTTGAAAACAGCCGGTTTGGTGATTGCAGAGGATGGAGATTGATCCGGCGTGGCTCAGCCCTCCGGCTCATTGACCGGCGCGTTTTTTCAGGACGTTCTCCACGTGGGTTTTGTATTTCAGGAAGTTTTTCAGGCGACATTCGGCAACGAAGCGGCTGCATTCTTTGATGAAGGATTTCCGGCTTCTCCAGCAGGGATGTCCGGCTGGGGGCAGAAATTCGTTTTTCAATCCGTTACAGCCCGCGCAGCACACGGCCATGTTGTGCTCGTTGTCATACTTGACGCCACTCGCCTCCAGCAACGAACGCGGCACGAGATGTTCTTCAGTGGATTCGGCTAGAGCGTCGGTACTGGCAGCCAAGTCGCGCGAACAATAGACGCATTTTCCATCGCTCTTTTCGAAGACTTTTACCCACCCGAATTCGGGTCCCCGCTTGGCTCCACCCAGCCACCACGCAGGCCCATTGAGCCCGGCATAGAAAGCTTTGCGGGCGTCGTCGCTGGTGAGCCGCTGGAATTGGGATGGGATGGATTCGCTCATACGTGTCAGGGTTGGTAGCGAGCTTGGAGTGATTTGGCGGTTTCACGGAGGCGGTTGGCGAGTGCTTGGGGGCGGACGACGGTGGCGTGCGCGCCCCAGCTCAGGACCCAGCGCTCGGCTTCCTCGATGCTGTTTAGGCGCAAGCGCAGGCGAAGTTGGCGGTGGGGCAACTCGGTGATTTCCTGGCTGGCGTGCCATTTGCGGCCCCGGATAAGGTCGGCGCCCCATGAATCAAAATCCACCACCACTTCGTAATCATCCTCGCCCTTGAACACGGTTAAGCTGCCTTTCAGGTGTTCACTGAGGTTGAATTTCTTGGGGATGGTAAAGCGTTCGGTGGTAATTTCCGGGGATTTCAGGCGTGGCAGGGCGAAGGTGCGCATGGCCTGGCGCTTCACGTCGAAGGCAAACAGATACCAGTGGTTGTCCACGCAGGCCAAGTGATAGGGATGAACCAACCGGGTCTGGGCTTTGTCGGCATCGAGGTTGCGGTATTGAAATTTCACAACGCGGCGCTCTTTCAAGGCGCGAGTGAGGACTTCGTAGGTATCCAGATCGTTGTCCTCGGGCGCAAACGGCCGGAAGGACAGTGCTTCATCCAGATTGTTAAGGGAATATTTGGCCGAGGAATCGAGCTGGCCGGTCAGGCGTTTGAAGGCCAGCGCCAGCGGTTGTTCAAAGGGCGTGCCCCGGTATTGGGCCACGGCCTTGTGGGCGACGAGGAGGGCGAAGATTTCCGCCTCGGAAAAGGGCACCTGAGGGAACTGCTCCACCGGTTCGGTGTAAAAAAAGCCGTTGCGCTGAGTATTAAATTCGATGGGCAGATTCAGCCGGTCACGCATGAAATCCAAATCGCGCATGACTGTGCGCACGGTCACCTCAAATTCCTGAGCCAGCTTTGAGCAATTGGGGAAGGATTCTTCCTTGATGAGGTTGTGGAAGCGCATCATGCGCTCCAGTGGCGGGCGGCTGAAGGGCTGTGAAATGGATTTGGCCATAAAGTTTTCCCAGTGGGTTGAGGTCTTTATGAACCCTGTGACATGGAATGTCAAGGGGCCGAAGAGAAAAGCTGAAAATCTGAAAGCTGAAACTTGAAAATAATATGGCTATGACCGTATTTGTCATACCCAAATGGCTAAAGTGGAGGCGTGAAATTTCAACGGTTTACGACCAACGTTCTGGATTGCAGCACCACCCAGAGCGGTTCGCAGAATGATGCCTCTTCCACTTCGGTTAACCCAATGCAGGGCACACTGCCCTTGGATCCGACACCTAAAGAAGCGACGCAGCTGACTTTGCAGTCGTTGCTGGTGAAATATAAAAATGAGTTGGCTGAAAAACCGGATTCCGCGTGGGCCTGGTATCTTTACGGCGACACCCTACTGGCTTTGAGGCGACCGGATGAGGCTGTGCCGATTCTGCGCGCGGCGGTGAAACTCGCCCCGGAAATCGCTCTATTTCGCTATGACCTGGGGCTGGCGCTTTATGATTTGGAACAATCCGAGGCCGCCCGCGATGAGTTCGCCAGTATTGTGTCGGACGATCCGCAATTAAAGCATGCGTGGTCAAATCTGATGATTGCCGCCATGACGAATCTGGCGCTGAGCCAGGAAAAACTGGGGCAACGCGACGAGGCTATCCAGACGTTGCTGCCGGCCATGGACACGGCGTTGGGGATTTTATTCAACCTGGGTTTTATACATTTCCAGGCCAAGCGGGTTGAGGCGGCCCTGCCGTATGCGCGCGCAGCCTACGTCTTGAAACCAAACAACGAAGACGTGGTTCATCAATACGGGGCGATCTTGAACGAATTGAAACGGCACAAGGAGGCGGTTAAGGTGCTGACACTGGCAACGGAATTGAATCCAAGCTGCGCCAGTGCATGGTATGACCTGGGGTTGGCGCATGTCGGGCTCAAACATCGGAAGCTGGCACGAAGGATTTTTATAAAATCACTAGAAGTCGATCCGAGCCGACAAATGCCCTATTACGATCTCGCCTGTCTGGACGCGCTGGAGGGGAAAAGAGATTCAGCCTTTGGTAATTTATGGAAAGCCGTGGAACGCGGTTTTCGGGCAGCAAAATATATGCAGCGGGACAAGGATTTCAGTTCACTGCGGCGAGATGCACGTTGGAAAGAGGTGTTGGAGACTATCAATCGGCTGGAGAACTCAAAAAACTGATGTGCCGGCCGGTGGTAGTACCGATGGCACTGGGCCAACGATATTGCAAGATGGCGGATGATTGAGCCTCCTGACGTTGGCTGCTACGCGATTAGGCGGTTCAACTTATCCACGATTTGAACCATGCCGAGGGTGTCGAGTCCGCAGTAGGCTTCGAGGTCCTGGCGGACCTGCTGGCGTTCGGCTTCGGGCACTTTGCCGTAGGTCACACGGAGGAATTCACGGCTAGCGGCGCCACCTTCCTGAATGGTCAGATGCTCGTAGCCGCCACCGCCAAGGGCTGGCAGCACGGCTTTCATGGAGGCACTGCCGTGTTGGTCCGGATGGTAGTATCGGAAGCCACGGAACGGCAGCAGCAAATCCACGATGCGCGGTTTTAACTTTTTCAGCCAGGGTTGGTATTCGGGCAACAGCTCGCAACATTCGTCCAACCGGCTGGTTTCAAAGCTGGCGTTGTAGGTCACCACGGATCCGGTGGCGGGCAAAGATCCGCGCAGATGGCGCATGAATTCCGGACGGGGGTCGGCAGTGCTTTCGGCCAGGAATGAATGATGCTCGGGCTCGGCACCAGCCTTACGGACGATGTGCAGGGAGTATTGAAATGGCACCTGTTGGTAGGGTCTAACGCCGTTAAATAAGGGGATGGCGGTGCCGATGGTCTCGAAATCCAAAAAGCTGACGGGATATTCGAGCTGGCTGAGAAACGCTGCGAGCGCGGGGCGGTCAATATGCGGGTGGCCGGCGAGCAAGACGTCACGCTGGATAGCCTGAATATCTGTGAGCGGCTCATCGGCAGGAATGTCGGCGAGTTTTTGGATGCCTCGTTGGAGCAGGCTAAAACCTTTCTGACCGCCGCGGTAGAGGGTGAAGACGCTGGCCTCAGGCAAAAATGACCAGCAGCGGTCGTGCAACGCGCAGGTGTAAGGGCTATCGCAATGCGGGCCGATTTGAACATCGGGCTGAGCCTTGGCACCAATGACATGCTGCATGGCTTCGATTTGATCCGGAATATCGCCGGTCATGGCGGAGACGGGCTCGGTAACGTCTTCGAGTGTGAAAAACTTTTGTGGGTCAACTGGTCCTTGCCGGACAAACTCGTTGTTGATGTGGGCGAGGAAACATTTGCGGAGTTTGATGCCGGCACCGGTGAGCACGAACGTCTGGAATGCGATGTCGGGGAGATGGACATCTTCCTTGAGGCTGGTGGTGGATTTGACTTCGACCAGATCCCACGCATCGCCGGCGACGGGCACAAGGATGTCCGCGCGGGCATAACCGCCGTGGTGAGAAAAGGCGGCTTCATAAAGCGGCACCCGTTTTGAGATGGCCGCTTGGGTCTGGGCGATTACCTCCTGCGGATTGATGATGCCGAGGGCGACAACCATGCCGCCGGGGAAAAGTTGCTGTGCAAGTTCGCCGACTTCGGTGCCCTGATCAAAGACGGCCTGTTTGGCTTCATCGGGCGCGGGAATCTGGTCTTTGGCGTTGTAACGGAACCAGAGGAGCTTCGAGCATTGCCTTCCCATCAGGAAAGTGGATTTGGAGAGGCCGGGCATAGTCATAGTCAGGATTCATTCGGGTGCTTTTGCTTAAGCAGCGGAATGTGCTCCGTGATGTCCCTGAGGGCAACGTGGCGCTCCCGGGGAGCATAATAGTCACGAACGCACCGGAACAGGTCGCCGTATTTGGCTCGGAAAGCCTCGCCGAGTTTCCTGTTCCCATCGAGGATAGCGTGCAGAGCGCGTCGGCTGTTGAAAAACTTTTTCGGGTGGTCAGTGCCGATGGTGTATAACTCTCGTTTCTTGGTTGTGTTGGCTTCGGCGAGAAAATAGAAGTCTTTGAAGATTTTGTTTTGGCGAATGACTTCAGGGCCCCCCTGCCAATGAATAAAAGTGAATTCCGCAATTCGCAAATTGGTTTCGAGGTCGAACCCTTTCCCGGTGTTTCCCGCAGCGAGGGAAAGTGATTCGATAATTTCCCCCTTTTGGAGAATGCTTGGAAGGGCGAGAAGAATCCCAACAGCATGAATGATCTCGTCAATCTGACTGGAGTTTTTTTTGATGAGGATGGTGGCGGCGAGCAACTCAGGGCCAATCCCCAAGGTGGCAAGCTTTTGACTCGACGGTTCCGCGGTCGCGGAGGAAAGATCTTTTTCAATCGCGGCAATCGTGGCGCGGAGAGAACCGGCCCGGAAGGATTGGATCATTTCGGAGGCCTGGAACAGTGCGTTCATAGTTTTAGGCTGGCAACATCACGGGATCGAACCGGCAATACCAAGTTCAAAACTTAGTTCCTCGGAAATGCCGTCGGGTAAAGGAAACGAACCGCCAGAATCTGACGTAATCAGGCGGGCCACCTCGTCCTGTCCCATGACGACGCGAAACCAGCGTTCCCGATCCGTCATCACCCGATACTGCCGCTCATCGGCAGTGCCATCGAGATAGGGCAAATACACGACGATGGATTGCCGGCCCTCCGCCTTACAACCCAAGCGGTCAATGCGGCCGGTGCGTTGTTCAATATCACTCGGGTTCCACGCGAGATCATGATGGATGACATGGCGGCAGAACCGCTGGAGATCCACCCCTTCACCCATGACCTGGCTACATACCAATATATCCGGGAAAAATGGGGTGTTGAACGCTCGCATCAGGCGGCTCCTTTTTTCACGTTTCGTTTTACCCGTGGCTTCCTGCACGTTGGCCAGAGCAATGGTTACCCCTTCGTCGTCGTCCTCGTCTCTGTCTTCACCTTCGACCCGAATGCCACCGGTCTGGGTCCGAGATGCGGCTTCAAGGTAAAAGCGGCGTTCTTCGGTCGAACACTGTTCGGTGATAAACTCAATAAAGGTTTGGAATTTCTGTTGCCAGGAAATGCCGGATTCATCACTGAAAGACAAAGTTTTATCCACGGCCAGCTCGGGGGCGAGAGAATTGAGTTCGGCGAGCGGGAAACAGCGAATCAAGGTGGTTTTGACGCGCAGGAACCGACGCATGACGTCGATCAACATTTCGCGCTGTTCATGGGAAACCTGAGCGGTGGCAAGTGATTTCGAATGCTTTTTTACCAATACGCCCAGTGCGGCATCCACGGCCTTGCGGCCCGGGGTTTTAACATCATCAAAGAATTTTTTTTGGATGCGCTCCACCAATCGCTCAATATTTTCCGGATCGGCGGCAACGCCAGTTTCCCGGAGTTGGATTTGGGCGCGTATAATCAGGCGGCGCTCAATCTCATCACTAATGTGGATGCGCAACGCCCGGCAGGTTTGACGGTAAAAAGCAAAAACCAGCACCTTTTCCCCCGTTTCCCATAGATCCACCACCTTGCGAACTGTCGCATAAACCTTGGGATGAGCGGAACCGCTGCACTCTTGCAATGTCGAATCAAACTCGGATAAATACCATTGGGTATGTGCCAAATCCAAGGTTAACGGCACGGATTCCTCCTGATCATCCTTTCCAGTTTTGCGACTCTGGCGAGTGAAGCGAAACGCCTCATAGGAAGACGACAAAGCCTCACCCAGCAAATCCTGACCCGCCTTGACCGCACTTCGAGCCGCCAGGAAGAAGGGTAATAGCTGCGTGGTCGGAACTGGAATTCCTTTAGACGGGTCCTGCCCGACGATAGCGGCCCCAATAATCCGCTGCCGACGATCGATATTGGTGTCCGCCCATTTAGCCCCCTTGTTGTGCCGCAGAATCCACGGACGAAGGGCAGCTTCCGCTTTCACCCGGCAGGCTTTGGCAGAAATAAAGGCATCCATCACCGCGCGCTGATGATTCGTCAGGCTATCTCGTGGGGATTGTTGAAGCTGACACCACCACGTCGCAATTTCGCCCTTACAATCGGCTGGTTGAAGTCGTCCCCAACTCCGTTGGAGGGCAATGGCCGCGCGCTGGCTTTCCGTTAGCCGTTCACCCAATTCGGTTAACTGGGTTGGAAAAGCGGCAGCGTCACCCAACTCGACAGGGTTCCAGCGGACATCACCAAAGCGACGCAGCACGCCCACGAGTTCATGATGGCCAAGCTGAAACGGGGTGGCGGTCAGAAACAGCATCCGGTCGAATTTCTCCGCCATCGCACCATCGCCCGTGCGCAAGTCCTGTTCGAGTTCAGGCGACTGGAGTTGCCGAGCGAGCGAGGTCGCCGGGTTTTTCAAATGATGCGCTTCGTCCATGACCAGCAATGGTGACCGCCAACGCGCTTGAACCAAGAGGTTGTTCCATAAATCATCCTCGATCACCCTCAAAACTCGTCTTACTTCCTGCACCCGCTCGGTGATTCTGGACCCGCCGCCGACGGCACGGATGGGCATCCCTTCCATTGCGACGGCAAGTTCCTTCAAGTCAATCCGGTGAAGGCTGCGGACGACGGCCTTGGGAACCGGATCATCCGATAATTTGCGGCCATCCTGGGCCGCCTGATTATACACTTCTTTCCAAGATTGGGGATCGGTCGTAAGCAGGTGTTGCCACAATTCGTCACCCCAGCCGTGAGATTTCTCATCACCAATCGCCCAGAGCAGCTCGGCAAGATAGCGGTGGATATACCGCTTGACCTGAATTAAACGACTGGCCCCGCCACGGCCATGTCGCCGCAACGCTTCGGCAATCAGAGCGAGCCGAACCCATCTGTCTGTTTGGCGCCGACTCATGGCTCCCTGGGCGAGAAAAATGAGGTGGCATCGCTCGCGCGGGGCGTCGTCGAGGAGCTTCATCAAATCGATGCTATGCCGGGCGACACCGTAACGAAGCGACGTTGGCGCGATGAGCACACTTCTGGAGGCGAGATCACGATTCACCGGCTGCCGGTTGGCTAGATATAGTTCGCAAAATGTTTTAAGATCCTGCTCCCATTTTTCCACGAGGTTGGCTGGAGCCATAATAATGACCGGCCCACGGGGACTGCTAATCGCCACGCTGTAGGCGACAGCCAAGGCCACAAAGGTCTTACCCATGCCAACTTCATCGGCGAGGATTACGCCGGGTTGTTGCCGGAACCGGCGCAAAATCTCGGCCACCTCAATCCGCTGCCGCCGTTGGTCCCCCTTTGGCACCTGCCGGCTGAGCCGGGTGCCCAACACCAAATCCGGCGGCAGCCGGTATATATCGCTCATGTTTGGCATCGTTTGACTACGCGTTTCCAGAAACTCATGGCTTCCGCTGAAATCTTATTTTCATGCGGTGCGACCGACTGATCCAGTTTCATCACCAATTCCTTGAGAAAAAATTGGAACACTTCGTTAAACGACTTGCGTGATAAAGAGCCATCAACGGGTTGATAATCCACTTCATGGAGAACAATCATGAAATCGGCCAGCGTCAGCAACGCTTCATCGGGTGCGACCTGATTGCGGGACAACTCCAGCGCCAAACGTGCAGCGAGCGGCTCGATGCCAATCATTCCCCGCAAGCGCCATTCCAACGACTGCGGGCCAGCGACGGGACGTTGAAGGTTCGCGCGCAATTGCGCCAACACACGAGCCCGGCGGCGAATCCGGTGCAGAAAAGTGGTTTGCAGATCGTAACGACGCAACGGATCCAAATCAACCGGGGTGGCCGAATCCAAGTCCGTATCAAACAAATCGGACGGCTGTTGCTGCCTAGTCCAAGCGCGAAATGCGGCGCTGGGATCCACGGCTGCAAGAATCCAGAGCATATCGTCGGCAGACATGTTTTCTAACAGAGGGGGCGGCGGGAGCCGGCTGGCATCCTCCACATTGAGGGTCAGAAACGCCTCTTGATCGCCCCATTTTACCAGCAGCTTCTCGGGTGGTTGGGCCGGCTCCCAAGGTAGGTCTATCAGGATAAGACTTCCACCTTCGCGCCACCGTCCGGCATTTAGCAATTCCGGCTTTTCCTGGCCGCACGCATAGACACACCAGTCGGCGGGAAGATGCGCCGGATTCATTCGTAAAAGAATCCGTCTTTGATCACCCGCGCGATAGGTGGCCGACAGGAACCCGGCAGGCAACGGCGGCGTCTTGGCTTGTTCTTCCTCGTCATTTTCAGGACGCGCCCCCAACCATTCGGCTGATTCCGGGTCCTCGACCGGATTCAACTCGGGCCAAACCGACTCCAGCAACGCGGCTTCGCGGCGGTAAGCATTACGGTCGGCAATGGTAACCAGGTTTGCCTCGGCATTGCGATAACGGCCCACCCCCATGCCGGCACAGGTAAAGTTGGAGGAACCGATCATTAGGGCCGAATACCCACCCGTTAATAATCCCAGCATTTTGGCGTGCCACGGGCGACGATTTCGATCCTGGTCCTCCTGAGGCAACACATTAACACCCACCGTGACTCCATACTTGGCCGGAGTCACAAGCAAAGATTTCGGGGCCGCGAGCCGAGGAACACCGGCTTCCCCCTCGTCTCCGACCGACGGCACAAAAAAACGGATATCCCGTTCCACCCCGCGCGCCATGAGTTTGCAGGTGGCCGTAGCAACCCGGCAGTTGTCTTCATCAAAATCAAAGAATGGCGAAGCCACCCAAATATCACTCGGCGACCCCGCGCGCCGCCGACAAGCCTGAATCGCCTCGTCGAGACTGCTGCGCTCCGGCTGGCCAGCACCATTCGCGGGAATGGTAAAGACAAATTGCTGGCGCACGTTTCCATCCCGGCCGGCTGGTTTCCAGGACTTCACCAATTGCAAAACCTGCTTGAGAAACGTCCCGGCACGTTGAATTTCCGGCGGACTGGCGGCGGCACCGGGCACAAGCTGAAGCAAACTTTGAAGGAAACCGACCGCCTCAACCAACATTCCAACATCGGCATCCTGAATTGAGAAATCCACAGCGGAAGCCACTTCATAATTTGAGCGGTAGCCGGGTTCGGTGAGATTGGCGGACGCAATTATGACCCGGATATGCCGATTCCAGACCAGGAGGCTCAGCTTGGCGTGTTGCTTGCCGCCGTGAATTCGCACTGGCAGCACATCCCAACGCAGCGAATGCTCCACCCCGGCCTGGGTATGATCCACCAGCACGCCGGCATAGACACCGCCCAGGCGGCTTTCGCGTTCCAGCAAGAAGGCCAAGTCTTCACGATTGGGTTCGGATTCGATTTCCAGAAAGCGGGCGAGACACTGTTCATCGAACAACCCCGGTGCAAACGTGTAGGTGGTGGCCAGGCAGCCAATGGGATCACCGGCATCCTTGGGTGGCCGCCATAGGTCGAGCATCATTCCGCTGCTCGTGGAGTTGTTGTGCTTGCTCATGTGAGGTCGGAATAGAAACGTCGGATGGGTTTACCACGATAATCATGAACATAACGGCCCGGTAAAATATCGCGGCGTGGCGTGCGATAGGCGTGCCGAATGTAGATACGGTCCTGACCGATGCGGTCGAACCAAGGCCGCTTGCCATCCGCCGATTTTCCCCGTTGAACCACTTCGTGATGGGCGCACAAAGCGAGGGCGCAATCGGTTTCATTCATCAGTTCGCCAAAAACACCGAAGCGGTCACTGAACAAATTGGGAAGGGAAAGACTGGCCAGTGCTACCTCGCCGAGGGCCGCCTGGGTGGCGGCGAAGCGCGCGTGCAGTTGTTTCACGCTTTGTTTGAACTCCCGGTTCCCGGCAATCTGCGGCACATCATATCCCTGCGCATCACGGCCCGCCGCTTCGGCCTTCAGGACATCGAAGGCATCCTGCAAGCCACGGGCAAAATTCTCGTAAGTTCTGATCGCCACCAACAAGGATCCCAGACCGGGAACTTTTTTTTCGAGATCGTCATGCAGCCGTTCTTCCTGAAAATCATCGACCTGAAATTTTTCCTGCAACTTCCATATTTCCGTCAGCGCTCCCAAACGCCGCTCATCAGACGCGTGCAACAACTCACGGAGGTAGCGCCGTTCCCTAGCCTTGCCGCCGGCCGGGGCAAAAGCCTTTGCCAGTTCAAGCCAAGCCTCGGTTTTCCAACCCGCCCGCGTGCGTGGTGGTTTTTCTGCCACACTGCGAGAAACGGCAGCCGACCATCGTTGCAATAGCGGCCGCGCACCGGCGAGACCGCCCAAACCTTGATCCCGTGCCCAAGCATCCACCAAACCCTCCGCGTTGGGGCCCGGCCCGAGGTTGACATCCACCAGTCCCAAATGAATAGCGAGGCGTTTGTAAACACCATAGAAGCCGAAAATGCGCGGTGTTTTCAAGTAGCTGCGAGCATCGAGATATCCATGCTGGTTCAGCGCCCGGCGGGCAACTAAGGTTCCCGGCACACCCCAGATTTCGGGATCATCATCCATGGTTCGAAGAAAGGCCTCGACAATCAACCATTCCCAAACGAGGTAGGGCGAAGCATCACGGACTTGTGGGTCGTCCTCGATATCCTCCGTCACCACCGCACCCACGGCCATTGCGGTAAGAAACCGGATACGCTGCATCCGCTCCCGCACCGCCGGCACCAGTTGAACTGCCAGTTGGTCGGCAATCTGGTAGAGCCCTAGTGGATCAAGCGTGCCCTCACTCGTGCCCGGAGGATCATAGGTGGTCAGGAATGGAAGCGTCAGCGTCATCAAATCAACAAAGGCTCATGTTATTAAAATGGCATGGTTCCGGTTGGTCGTAGGTCGGATTACTTGGGGGCATAGCGGCTAAAGTATTTTTTCAGAGCGGCAACATCGTGCAGGCGTTTCAAATCCAATGCAAACACACCCTCTTTTTTGTGAGCCAAATAAATTTGGATTTTTGATCCACTCAGGCGTTCCTGATTTTCTTTTTCCAGCAAAGCAACCAATTGATTAACCAACTCACGACTTGCATCGTTATTGAGGTTTTCAGAAAACCGACAACCAATGATTATTCCTTTTAGGGTGTAGCGCTTATATTTTTTTGGGCCGGGGCCGTTGTGTGAAACGTAGCGGCTTTCACCCTCGTAACGCCACTCTTTAGCCTTTCTGGTATAAAGTTTAATAAATGAATTAGGCCATCCCTCCTTAGCAACATTAACCTTTCGGTCCTGTGAATAATCCACCGGGCGATGCGATATTCCAGTTTGCCTTTCAATGATGCGGTGGGAAGCGTCGAAGGCCAGTGCAAACCCAGTGTGATTGTCTGCGTAGTGTGACCACATTAAAATACTGGTGGGATCACCCCCCATGGAACAGATGCCAAACTTTTCTTTTCCTAGTCTAATTAGCGAAGCATAAAATTCTTTCAGCAATAGGCGGCGATGGTGAGGATCATTCCCAGCGGTTTCTCCATTCAAAAGGGAATCATATTCCTCAATAAATTGTAGCAGCACATCACGACCGTGGTGATCATCCAGGCGGGATCTCCAAAAGTTATGATCATCACGCTCGTCCTTTGGGTCTGAAAACCCATCTCGATAGCGCGTATACATCAATCGTTCCTTCTGGCGGACTCGAATTACTTCGTTAAAACAAGCTTCCCAAAGACTTTCTAATTGCTCAACAGGCCCTTCAACAATTGACTCCAAATCGCAGTCGAAAGGATCATTTAGGCTGGAGGGATTGGAAAAGTGCAGTTGGCGTTTACTGATTATTTCAATCGCTCGCTGGTTCAATTTGCGATACTTAAACACGAATTTCTTCCCCGGCAGACCTGGCAAACCAGACTGTGTCGGTTTGTTTGCGGTTTGTAATGGACCGGACAGGGATTTATTCTTGAATGCATCTTCGAAAGCAGTCTCAATCGAGTCTGCGGATGTAGATGCGTCCTCGCTCATCGTTCGTGCTCCTAGTAAAAAGCCAAATAAACTACTGAAGCGATGAGGCCCGCGCCTCCGCACCACAAAGCCCAAGCCACAATTCGGTATTTTCGCTGGCACACGCTGGCTATTTCGTAGCAGTGTTCCAGCTTGGCCCCGGCCAGTTCCGCAGGGTCACATTTTTGCACATGAGATGCATACTCCTTTCCATTCGCGAAATTGGTAATGGCGTTCCAAAATACGATGCCTCGTGCTGCTCCACCAAGCCGGGGTAAAACAACGTAAATTGCAAGCAGTGCACCTAACAACAGACCAGTGACGGCAATAAAGGCAATCGCATCAGGTAAATTCCATAGCCGTGGATCTTTCAACCAAAGTTTGGTTATTCCCCGACCGTGAAGAAAAGCAGTCATGGCCGCGACGCCTGCGAATAGAAATGCGGCCTTTTGATCCGCGATCTGGATGTATTGACGGATGTAGGTATGCACGTCGCTGGCAAACTTATCAGCAGCGTCATTTTTCTTTTCTGTTTCCGGAGTCGTCCGTTTCCGCGGCCGGACACCCGTCTTTGACTCAGGCGAACTTGGCGCGCTTGTTTTATTCACGGCCAGCGTTTTACCTTGGAGTGCCGACAGAACCTCTGGCTGTCGAGATTCATCCGATTGAGCGCTTTGTAAATTGTCGTTCATAGCGATTTTATCGAGGGTTTGTCCAATGTCCGGTGAAGGCGAAAAACCGGTAAGGCTGTTGGCTACTTCGAAATACCCAGCCTGTGTCGGATTTCTTGAGGACGCACCATTGATGCCACGATGATGGTAATTTTTGGGTGACGGTTTCTCCAATTATAATTTCATCCGGGTCCGCAGCGGCGAGCATTTTACACGCAACATTGGCAGTGGTGCCAATCGCAACCAACGAACCGAAGCGCCGGGCCGACCCAATTTGGGCAACCGTTATCTGGCCGTAATCTATCCCGATACGAAACTTAAGAGGCTCAACGGTCGAGGCCGTGAGTATGGGGTTAATCAGAAGAGCATTGGTGCGCATCATGGTCAACGCACACGCTACGGCTCGTTTACATCCTGATTCAGGAGGATTGCCATCGTTGTCGTTGAAGTAGGCCATCAAACCATCGCCAGTATTTTTTTCTACAACGCCGCCGTATTCCTCAGCAATCTTGACCATCTCGGTAAAGAAGAGATTCAACACCTTAAGCATCAACTCTTGTTCAGCAGGCGTTTCAGAAGGTCGCCCGGAAAAACTGCATATATCGAGGAACATAATCGCCATTTCGAGCCGACGACCGGTGCCAAGGGTCAATTCTTCATCCTCTGGCACTACCCGCCCAGTTGCAACAGCGCCCTCACGCGAAATGATCTTGTCCCGCACTTCGATCACACGGGCAACCTGCTCATCCCAGTAAGTTTTTGTCAACCGTTCGTAATCCATAAAATCATATCTAATTAGTTTTCAATTTATTTAAGAAAGTTGTGCATTCCAAAAAATGGGCTGCTGATTTGGCGTGCTTCGTCCCGCACGACGTGCCGGGCGGCAGGCGGATTGAACCGGCGACGAAAATGAATTGCGGGACCAAAACGACGTGGATGGATAAAGATTGCCAATCTGGAATCTCATAAATCGGGATACCTGTTAATTATTTTGTCTGCGCCAAATGCAGGTGGACGGGCTGGCGCTGGCCTTCGGAGAAGAACAGGGCTTCGTATTTGGGCAGCGTTTTTAGGCGGTCGGCTGTCCGGCGTTCAATTTCTGAAGGAGCAACATTACGCGCCAGTGTCCGGGCATCCTGATCGGTTACACGGAGAATGAGGTAATTCGCGATGGCCGAAAATAGGCTTGAGTCGAAGTCTTTGGCTTCCTGCGACGCGACAATCATCGCGAGGCCGTATTTGCGGCACTCCTTGGCCATGGTTGGAATGAGCTTCAACTTAGCGGCACGGTGCGCCTCGTCGAAAATTACCGCATGAGTGATGCGGTCGGGACGACCGCGGCGGAACATATCCTGGTAAATACTGTAGAGCGCAAAGCTCGCATATGCGCGTTGCACAGCATCACTCTTGGAGGCGTGAACCCGAAGGATCTGCGGACTGGTCGAATCAAGCAGACTCTTTGCACCCTGCTCGGCACCGAAAAACTCGAAGTCGTCGAGCTCGGCTAGGCGCGCAAGAAGTGTCTGGGTTCTGGTGTCGGGACGCTCTTGCTGGCGCAGCAAATCTACGAAACGACGGAACGGGGGTGGCTGCAAGCCTGCGGTGGAGCCGTTGCCCCAACCATGTTCTTGGTAACTGGACTTGATCGCACCGCGCAAATTTTCGAGCTGTAATTCCCCCAGATCCGGGAAGATGGCGGAGAAAATGTCCCGCAACTGGCCGGCGCTTTCTACGTGGGCCAAGGGGCCGTCATGAGTGACACGCATCGGGTTAAATCCTAAACTCCGACCATCACTATAAGACAAGTTGGGGAATGCGCTGGCCAGCTTTTCATCTATATCATCGTGGTAGGAGAAAACGATGGGCATGACATTGCCGGCCACAAGTTCCTGACAGATGTTTATGAGACAGGTCGTTTTACCCATGCCGGGAAGGCCCGCGATCATCAGGTGAGGGTTACTCTTAATGGATGGGGACCACGTAACTGTCCCACCGCCGCGAGCATCGCCAAGAGGCACCGTGGGAACGATTGGCGCGGCTTCGCTGCCTGCATCGGGTTGTGGAGGAATTACTGCTTCAGTATTAACCGGCGCGGTTGACGGAATGGGCGAAACCGATGGAACTATGGAAGCTTCCGCCACACTGTTAATTTCAAAATCAGGCTTTGGTGCCGGTGATGCCGGTGGGTTGGAGGGTGGCAACACTTCTGCGCGCACCTCGGTTGGTTTATCCGGCAACGTGTCTGGTCCAAATAGCCAAACGCGACATTCTTCGGCCAAGCCCGGGAATAATTCCTCGGGTGTGGTTGGAGCAAAATCCGGGCAAAAGATAAACGCACGATCTGACCGTTCTGCCAGATTCGGTTCGTATGCGGCCGGCTCGCGGATCAGGCGATCCAATTCCTCGCACACGCGGTTGTAAACCGCCTCATCAAGATGGTGACGACGAGCCTTATCGGCGTAAAACCGAAGCGCCCGAACCAGCCGACCGGCTCGAATGGCGCGCTCAGACGGCTTCAACGACGCACCAAAAAACCAATCCATCCAACGGGTGCGGGTGCTGCTAGTCTGTTCAAGGACGGAGCTAACCAGCGCCGCCGCGCGAGCCATGGCTAAATGGCGGCGATACTTAACTTCGGCAAAGCGAAACTGGAGACGCCCTTTGGAAGCCACTGAGACAAAGAGCATGTCCGCGCGGCGGGAATCTTCCTGTTCCAGGCCGTCGCCATCAGTCGGTTTATCCTGATCCTCATCCTCAAACAACTCTGTTGGAACAAGGTCGCGCACATCGTCGAGGGGAACCAGAAACCCGGACGAAAGCGGCAACCAGCATTCCGACTCGGGTTCGGACTTCAGGCAATTGGCGCGAACAAGGGAGAGGGCAACCAATTCTGCCCCAACCCGTTTGGCCGGCATATCATCCCCTCCCGCCGCCAAGCGCATCGCAAGCCGGCCGCTCAATCCTTTGAGCTGCCCAAGCAGATATTCGCAATTGCGCATCGAACCGCTCAAACCCATCAAGGCCAGAGTCTGATCCAGCAAATGACGCACCTCGTCAAAATGTGCGGTCGAAGTAATCATCTGCAAACATCCGAGGTCATCGCGCTCCGGCACTGCATCGATTAAATAGGCATCGTAAACAGCCGGTGACTGCTGAGGAGAATCAAAATATTCAACACCAGCATTACGATCCACGGTAACAACCCAGTCACAGAGCCGGTGGAGGGTATCCAACATCTCCACGTCATCACCGGACGGAACGGTGAGGATAAGCGGCTGGCCTTCCGGCAATCCAGCCCAGCGAGCAACAGTGCCTGCGATGGCGCTCTGAAGTTTCTGGAGGCGCTCGGTGACCACTCGGTTTGGAAGCTTCAGGCCATCCTGTTCCAGGGGGACAAACAACCGCCAACATGGCTGAGATCCACTGATGGAAAAAATGCGCTGCAAGTTGGCCGCCAATCCGAAGGCGAGAATGGGACTCGTGCCAGGATGCTTGGGTTCTGCGGCAACTTGTGAGGTGAACGAGTCGAAGGCGATGGCTAGATGGGCGGGCTGGTTCAAGGATTTAGGATCACGGCGGGCCCAGCGAAGCCGGGGCAAGACGCGTCCGCCACCACGGTTTAGAGATTCCAAACTCCATGCATCCTCTGCGGGGACACGAGCGACGCCGGCCCGCCGCCGTTGGTTAATCTTCACTAAATGCGCACCAGCCGCGCCAGACTGTGCTTCGGAGGGATGTAAATCGAGCTGGTAGGCGACATTACGAAGGTGAGGTCCATCTTCAGACTCGTCATCCGGATGCGGTTCGTCAATGAGGGCTTTACCCAAGGCTCGCACCACCGTGGCAGCATCCCCCGGACGCAAGGCATGAACTCGAACCAACGAGCATTCCGGGTGGGAATCCAAGTAATGACCCACTTCACGTGCCAGAGCATCGCCCGAATTTGTGCTCAAACCAGGCACAATGCGTTCCGAATCACCGGCAAAGCAGGCGGCGAGCGTGGCAATAGCTGATTTTGGTTCGCGATCGCGATCCGCAACCATCGCCACGGCCGATAGGCCGAGCACATCGCCGAAGACAAAATGGGAATTAGGCAAAAGGCCCGGAAGAATGAAAGGGAAATGGGCTGCATCCAGCCAGCCAAGAGTATTGCGAATACGCCGAGGGGGTATTTGCTCCTCAAACCGCATCTGATATGCAAGTTCATCATAGGCGCTTTGCCAAGCCACGCGCGCCGGATGCGAGGGCAGCACAATCAGGCCGGTGGTGCGGCCGGCGGGATTCTGAACTTCAATAGTGTGCGCCAATGCAAGCTGGGGATCACCAGACTCCAATGCGGTTTGCCAGGCGTTCAAGTATTCGGCGGTCAGCGCAGCCGAGCTATGCCCGTGCAAATAAAAGCGGGACATCGTGCCTGCTGCCTTGAGGGCATTATCTCGAAAACGGCGCGATACATCCTGCAGGCGCGACAGTGTGTCATCCATTGTTTCCGCCGCGACGACGGATTTGAACTCCAAAGAACTCGTCCAAAATCCATCCGCCCGGCATCGAATGATCCAACGCCCGATACAGGCTTCACCTTGACGTTGCCAGTCACGCTCCACTTCTTGGAGCAAACGCGGACGTTCGACACGAAAGCCACGCCGCATGCCGGGAAGGCGGCAGGTTACGAAGCCATGCTTATCCGCTACGGCCTGCTCACCCTTTTGACGCTGTTCAAGGAACAATTCAATATCGTCCCGGGAATTTGCCTGGATCAAGCCATCGGCAAGACAGCGCAAGATTTCACCACTACTGATGCGTTCAGAAACGGGGGCTTCGCCAAAGGTGATAATGAAATCTTCGGTCCTTTCTGGTTTTACACTGGTTTGGGCCGCGGCCGAAATCTCAACGAATGCCTCCAATTTGGAGGAGTCATCCAAGTCTTCAAAATCCTCGTGAGTAAAGATCACTTTTTGCTCGGAATTCCCGCTGTGCTCGACCTGGCGAGAAGCGATAGTTTCCGACCCAGCGAGCACTCTGACTTCATAATTGACTGATCCCCGAGGAAGGGTTTCCGGCTCCGTTTTCCACCTGATCTCTAGTTTTGTTTTTGGATTCTCGGTATCAATGATTAGGTGCGGAAGAGATTCGTCTGGAACGATTTTCAACCCTGACCAAGCCAAGAGTTTGTTGTTCCGGCGCCATGGTATGATGTCAATCTTAGCGAGGCTGCTATCCAAGAATGCCGGCCGCAAATTTCCAAGCCACAGCATTGGGGTCGCAGCAACTGCCTCCAAAACCACCGAGCGTGGTTGCGAGCCAGAGTTACGCAACACCTGCTCAAGGGCGGCAAGCTGCGCCTCAGTTTGCTGGGATAATACGAGGCTACTTATGCGCATGGCCGGTGCCTGGCTGGTGGCAGGAGGCATTAACAGTTTCTCCACCATCAGTGCTGACTCGCCTAAAAGACTGCCACATTCTTCAGCCGTTTTGCCCACCACAGGCCACAAGTCAAGCAGATGAACCAGTTGGCCCGCTTCTTTATAATTTTGATTGAGCAACCCAAAAAACTCAAACTCCTGACGCAAGGAGGTGCTATTGCGACGTCCGCCCAAGCGACGGGCGCGTTTGATGGCATCTTCCGCGAAAGTTCTCCACGCACGCTCAGTATTCTGCCGAAGGATGGTAATCGCTTCTTTGAATAATGTTTTTTCGTCAATTTCACGGGCGGCGCTATAGATGCCATCCATGCCTGCTCCAGCACCATGCGCGTCAATCAGTAGAAAGGTAGCCGGCCCTTTGTTCTCGCGCACCTCGACAGCTCGATCAGCAGTTATCCAGCCTTCACCGTTGGCGGAGCCGACAGCAACAATTTGCCAGCCAGAAACATTGCGGACTCCGGCGCCAACGATTTGCTGGATGTCGCTGCGCGCGAAGGCACGGGTAAAGGCCAAGTCTCCCTCCGCCCCCCGACCGAGGAGGCGCTCCAGCGCACGACTCAGAATCTGAATGTTCATACCTCTTTATTCCGTTGAAACCGCGGACGGAGATGTTTCATAAATTCGGCATCATTGACGCCAACGAGCAAGCCCAGATCACGAAGGCGGCGTTCCAACATGGCGCGGTTATTCAACAAGTCTTCTCGGGAAGCGGAGACACCAGGCGGGCATTCATCCACCCAAATTCCATAGCGTTCGCGTAAAATGCGAAGGAATTCCGCGAACGAGAGCACGCCTTGACGGGCAATGAGGTGCAGGTGAACAAGCGTTTCGAGAACAGTATTTGAAAGAATCATAGACCTCATATCCATCATTTTTCTTTTACGTCCCGCAATCGTCCTAGAGACACGTCTTTTGCGGCCTAACCCATGGGCCTCGTTCAACATCAAACAAGAGTCAATAAATTTGAGCGGATTTGAGTGGAGCAGCTTATCACCCATCATGACACACATGCTTTCAGCGAGTATCCGTAAAGGGTCTTTTGAAGTTTTCGTCCCGCGAAGGATTTCAACAGCCTCAGTCTCGATACCTTCGGTTTCGAGCCGCGCCGCCAGCGCTTCAATTTTCTCAAATAAATCATTCAGTATTGCGTCGGAGCGCTCGTGTTTTTCAAAGCGGACTCGTCCCAATAAGTTAAGCCAATCCGCGGTGTCTGGCCCCTTGGGAGTATGATCGCGTAATACCCGATCATATCTGCATTTTGCATCCAGGATTCGAATAGCCATCAAGCTTGAAGATGACTGATCAAACAACCGCATAACTTCTTCAAATGAACGCTCTGATAGATCACGAAGACGCGAGTCGCTTCCATTTGAGGCATCTGCAAGCACAGCTACTGGCTTCTGGTCCAGTTTCGGGGTAATATTCCCACTACTGTCCCAGGCAACAGCAATTTCGCAACTTTCCAAATAAATGCATAAAAGGCCTAAGCCAATTAATGATTCGAGCATGGGAGTGATCGACCGCCTCGGAACAACATCGCCATACTCTTGAAGAAACCCTGTTAGATCGTCTCTGAAAACATCGGCTGCACGCTGTGAAAGCGGCCACAAATTCTGAATGAAGGGAAGAGCATTGGCGGTAGCCCGGGCCGTCTCCGGTGCTTCACCGCAGGCCATAGCCAACCTAACCATTAATAACTCCTCTATGGAAAGCTGTGCTTGCTCATCGAGCGTGTCAGTGCACAAATTAGCTATGTTGTCACCGAATTGAACCCCCCGTCCAAAAATACCCAAAAACAGATTTTTTTCAGGAAAACATCCAACTGGAAAAGCCGTGTTCGCGGATGCTGAAGTTGGCTTTAGTTTCTGTTCATCACTCTGATTTGCAAGCAAGCTAACTATCATTTCAGGGACATAACGGAGATGTCCTACAAACGGCGGCAGGTCGAGCCAGGAAGCAAAGAAGTGGACTGGAAACGCCCGTTGAATTTCTATTCGCTGCCCCTCTTCGTGGCCTTTGTTTTCAAGTTGGTCACAAAGAATAAGATCTCCCAAAATGTCCTTGGCAACTTCAGAGTCGAAGCCAACAAAATGTTTTTCATCTTGAGAAAGTTTAGCAGCCACCGACCACACATCTGCTCTGCGATCAGGCAAACCAAACGTGTTCTGAAACCTTCCTTTCCCACGCCGACAACCACGTCGACACATATAAAAAACTGCGGGAAGCACTGAACCCACAGCAAAACCTTGCGGAGTCAAAGGCAACACCACTAGGGTGTTGGCAGTCCAGATCAACTCTTTGAGTGGTTTGGTGAACACCTCCTCAACGATTGCACTTGCGATCTTACCTTCGTTTACGGGCATATCAGTGAGGGGTTGATGGCTTCACAGGCCAATTGCTGTTCCGAGAGAGACCGCTTGATTCCCAAGCGATACAAGGTTGTATCAGACTTGGGATTACAGGCAAGAAGGTGGCCTTCGTCCTCCTTGGCGAGTCGTTGGGTAAAAATGGCCAGATTGGCAAACAGGTCATCTGAGCGCAGTTCACTTAATTGCTCGCCCGAAGCCAACGACAACAGCGTATGGAACAGTTCATAGCCCATGGACAAAACGTCTTCACGGCCGTTCGCGGCCCGGTAAACCAGATTCAGGCGACGCGGAAGTATTGGGAGCGGGATGTCTCGAACCAGCGGCCATTCGGCTTCAAGCCGGAAACGATCCAGCGGTTTCTCGACCCAGAAATACGTTTCGGTCGGTGTGCGCGGCGTGATGCGCAGTGGAACAATAGCGCTGCGCACCAAGGCCAGTGGCGGCAGGCTTTCAAGTTGGGAAATGCCGCGACAAAGACGGGAGCAAAGATCGGCATTGTCCGCTGCAGACCTGAGAGCAGCTTCCTTGAACAGGCGCAAATGATCGCCATTCGCCAAGGGGAGAGAATTGGAATCGCCTGTCAACGCCTCAAGTTGTGCCTCGCTCCACTCCAGGTAAGCACGGCGGCGGGCAGAATCGCGCGCGAGACCAGGATAACCTTGGCCCGCACCCGGAACTTCGCGAGCAGTGCGACCCATAAGCCAGCGATCCAGTTGAGGGTGTGATTCAAGCGCGGGATCCAGTGCGGCAAGTTCGCGAAGCAGTTCACCTTGTCGAAAGGGCGACTCGGGGGAAAAGAGCATATCCCAAAGTGAACCTGCTTTTAGTCCTGGATCATTATGTAATTCACTGCAGCTATTAACACCGAACAAGACGTAACTAAGCACACCCCGTAATTCGCGGGTCGTGATGTGAATTTGTCCCCGCTGATGGACCGCCTGCAACGCATCGCTTAGACGGGCCCGCAAGCGTTTGCCTAGGTCTTCTTGCGGAGTTCCAGCCGGGGCAAGCAGGCGATGCGCATAAGGACCAGCGGTGCAACGATCCCAAGCTTCACATTTCAGACACGGCGCCCATGTCTGGGCCGCCCGCTCACCGCCCAACAATCGCCGAATTAGTCGGTCCAGAAAATCGTCGGACCATTGTCCGGCGGGTGTCCGCCCACCGACGAGTGAACGATGATTCAGGCTGATGAACTGGACGTGAGCGGGCGTGGCTCCGTCTTCGTCATCGTGCGAAAGAAAAGAACGGAGCGCGCGGGTGAATGAACTGGGGCCAGAAGTGTGCTCGCGGTTTTCAAGCCATTCATAAAGACGTCCATCGTTGATGGCCAGCAAATGGGCAATGTCATTTTCCGGCAAACCATTCAGGAAAGGCTGGAGTATGTCGTCGAGTAAATCGTTAGCACTGCGGCCCTGCCACGATGCCGATCCATCGAGGTTGGCGCGAAGCACCAAACCATCAGTGGTTGTGGCCTCCCAGATGCGGTTAGCAGACTGGTGCCGGGTAATTCCAAATTTTGCCGCCAAGTGTTGAAGCAATGCCGTCTTGCCATCCCCCGCATTGCCACATAACAAAACCAGGCGCGTGGTGCGGGAGCGAACAGCGTCGAACAAGGCTTGTTCAAGCGGGGTTTCAACATAGGTGGCGAGTGCGAAGTCACTATCCAGACCCCGAGTCTCAATGTTGCCATGAGGTGAACCAGGATAAATCCGGAGAAGTGAATCCAGCCATTCAACCTGCTGTTGGGATCGTTGGACCACTTCTGGAACAGGCGTAACTGGTTCGTTTGCTGGGGGAATCTCCCCGATGCCGAGGGAAGAAAGGGCGCGAATCGCGGCCTGGGCATCTTGGAAACGACGGTCGCGGTCCGGGTGCGTGGCCTGATCCAAAAAAGGGGCGAGCTTGGGAAGCGATTCTCTTTCGCCCGTTCGCCAATCAAGACCATGGTTTTTGTCCATGGCACCGTGAGGGCTAGGGAAAGCGGAATGGTTGAAAGCAACTTCAAACAGACTGGAAGCGAGCGCAAAAAAATCATCTGAAGGTTGGAGGCCTTCACGGCGTTGAGCTTCGGGCGAACAATACGCCGTGGCGCCAGTCCCCCAGGATTGCTTGGCCACGGCAGTGACAAGGTCGTAGTCCGTGAGAGTCAAACCGCCACGATCGCAAATCAAGTTGCGCGGGCTGACATCGCCGTGAACCAGTCCTTGGGCGTGCAAGGCCGCGAGCGACTGACAAACCTCGGTGCACCAGCGGACGAGGAGGTTTTCGACCGATTCATCGCCGGCCTCTTCAGCTGCGATGGCCAAAACCCCGGCAAGGCCGTCCAGCGAATCTCCCTCGATCCATTTCAGCAAGGCAACGATGCGATCCTGCTGCCAATTCCGGGCCGTTTCAAAAACGACGGACAGGCCGGGAGACGTGGTGTGACTGCGCACACGCTGGTATGCCTGAAGGGCGGCGCGACCAGAATCCGGCGACTTCATCACCTTGGCGACGAACGTCCCATAGTTTTCCCCGCTGGCTGGATCAACCTGCTCGACTTTGAATGTCCTCCCGACCCCGCCTGAACCCAAGCGGCTGACGATTCGCAATGTCATGTCACGAAAGGGAAGAAGCTGGCCTTCCGACCAATATTCGGCTGGCGGAATTTCCCCCTCGTCGGGTGGGGCGAAGGGAAGTTCAGGTTCAGGAGCCGCAATTAAACACGCACGCAATTCCGTTTCGATGGTCTTCAGTGGGGCGCGGGATTCTGGGACATCCACACACCCCAAGAGCAACGCTTTTCGGGCGGTTTCGGCCTTGCTGTCCGTGGCATTGCCAAACACCGTGAGTAAGGCGGAACAGAGGGAGAATACATCGCTGAGTTGGGAGGCGGCAGCAAGACCGCCGGCGCGAACTTCAGGAGCATCAAACTCGGAATCGGTTGGTTCAACGGCGCCGAGGGTCTGAGTGTTGGGCAGTCGCGACAGGCTGAAATTAACGAAGACGGGTTCGTTGCGAGAAGCGACCAAAACACTCTGCGGACACAGATTGCGATGAACAATTTTGACTGAATCCGGATCGGTGAGTCCGTGAATGTCGTGGAGAGCCAGGCAGCAGTTGGCGGCGTATTCGATGCGTTCGGATGTAGTCCAAGACGCATCCACAGCCCGCTCGGCAAGAGTCGGCGCGCCGGGATCAATCAAAGTGAAGTAGGACAACTCGCCGGGAAATTCTGGCAATTCGCGGAGCGTATCGCGGACGCGCGGCACGAAACGCGTTTTCTGTAGCATTTGCAGGGCGCGGGATTCTCGCTCGGCCTGTCGTTCTGGATTCTTTTCTTCGCTGGCGGAGATATCGTAGAGATGAAGAATTACGCGCTCCTTGGTGCGCTGGTGCGTGCCCGTGTAAACGCGGTGGAATGCCTGCTCATGGGGCGTTTGAAGTTCCAGATTCTGATAAGTCGCGATGCGGCGAATCTTGCCATCCAACTGCAACTTGGCCGCCGGTTCAAGCGTGCCCGTGAGGAGTTTCACTTGCGATTCGTTTAACTCGCCTTGGGGAAGCTCACGGAAGATTTTGACCAGTTCACGCAATGTCCATACCGGCACGCCACGAATAGTTGAGGGTAGATTGGGGCCAACCGGTTCACGGGTGATCAGAAATGCCTGATTCACTTTGGGGCTGTCTGACAGGGCGCGTTTGACCCGACCAGCGAACCGTTTGGCCTTGGCCGTTAGTTTTTCCGCCTCCGCCTCGGCGCTGGCCCGGTTGTTGTTGATCCAAGCAGCGTCCCAATGTTTGACTTCAATTACAAAAATTCCTCTGGGTCCAATGGGGACGAGATCCAAGTCATCTGACTGGTGCAAGGGAGATGACGATGAGGACAGTCCCGCGAAAACAATCCAGGGCGGTGCATCCACCAAGGCTTCGAGCGCGGTTTTGCACCTGGTTTCGGCGGCAACCTCACTGGCGTTTACGGCCTTGCTGAAGCGGATGATTTTTACAGCCATAGACTATTTACCCTTTGGTCTTGGCGACGCAGGCTCACGCCGAGCATCACGCGCCCGTCAAGCATATCGGTTGGTTGCGTGACGATATTCATTTATAAATCAACTGGCAATTAATTGCAGCATCAGCCCCGAGCGCCAGGTGGCATACGTTTTATTGCGCACCTGCTCAAAGAAGCTGGTGTAGTCCTCCGGGGAGAGAAAATAGAAGTGGTATTGCCACGGTTCCTCCGCGGCTTTAAGACGTTCATTCAACGCCTCGAAATGTTTAAGCCCATCGCGGCACTTGGCTTTATTTCGGTTTGCATCGTCGTCGTCGGCTTTCACCTCCACGACCAAAATATGATCCGCCTCACGGATCTTGATGAAGAAATCCGGGTTGAAGTGTTCATTAGCAACATGCGTCCGGGCCGCTTTGGCTGGCTTGTAAGAATACGGAAAAGCATATCCGCCCGTGTTGGGCATTTTCACAAACGCATCAAATAGGTGCCCATTCTCGAACAACAGGTCCGAGAATTTGCGTTCCGGCTCATGGCTCGCGTAATGGATATTCCACGGCGATTTAAACATCGTCAGGTCAACCTGCTGAATTCGGGAGCCAATGGCTTTGGCTTGATCTGAAGCATCGTCGCCGTAGTCGGCACACATCTTCCTGAACTTCTGATACTGTTCCCACAGGTGAACTTCGTGTCCGCTGAACGGCTTGGCATCCTCCGTCACGGCATAGATTGCCCCATGCTCTTTGAGGGAGCTTTCCGACACCGACTGCCGGGGCACCGCCTTCAAATCGATATGGATAATTCCCTTTGCCGTCTGGCTCATGCGCGGGTGTTCTTTGTCCAATTCCCGGAACATGGGTCCAAAACTCTGCTGGAGACGCAGAAAATTTTCCTTGCTCAGAAACGTCTCGTCCTGCCACGCCGCTTTGAGCCGCGAGACAATGAATTCGCGTATCCGTTTCTTCGGCCAAGCCTCAGCGATCTGCTCGTCTTTCTCGCGCAGGAAAAGCCGGATTAGCCGCACCGCGTCGTCGATCTCAAACAGATTGTGATGCTGAATTTCCACCGCGAGGGTTCCGGTGTCAGAAAAAGTGGAATACTCCGTGGTCTTCCGATCCTGCGGCTGGAACTTCACGTCCGGTTCTTTGGCCGGTTCACGCTTGGTCTCGGTGGTTGTCTGCTCCGGCTCGTAACGCAAATTGTGCAACGGAAAGACATACTGGCTGCGGCGCGGGTCATAGCCCCACGACAGCGTGTTCTCCACTTCGAGCACTTCCTTCAACAGATTGGCGATTTCTTCGGACCACGCCTCGTGATTGTTGATTTTCACGCGTGGCTGCGCCGGCAGTCCTGGCGGCACGCGGAGGCCACGCCCTAGCACCTGTTGGATGAGCAGCTTGGAGTTGAACGCCCGCGACTCGTGGGGAACAACCTGAAATACGTTCTTCACATCCCAGCCTTCGGTCAGCATGGAAACCGATATGATCCACTCGACTGGGCTGGCCGTTTCATCAACCTGCTTGAGGGCGATGAGGTTTTCCTGCCGACGTTTCTCGGGTGAATCATCGTTATTGCGCGGGCTGTAAACCGCCTCGACCCGGGCTTTGACCGGGCCGCTGGACGGCACGCCGGAAGTGACCCAGATGGCTTTCTTCTCCGCCTCCTCACGGGTGATGGATTCTTTTTCAACCAGAAAATCCACCAACTGACGCCAGACTTCCACGCACGTTGCAATCTCTTGGGTGACGACGATGGAGATCGGCTTTAGATACTTCCCGTAATCCTTCCGGTTCTGCTGATGAATGGCGTAGGTCTTCTGCCAATCGTGTTCGGTGTAAGTATCCTCCACCTTGTAGTCTGGTTTCTTCACCACGCCGTCGGCGATGGCCTGCTTGAGGCCATAGCGGAAAACCACGTCCGGGAAATAATCATTATCAACGTAGGGGGTGCCCGTGACATTCACGATCTGGTGAAACCAGTAATCCGGGCTCTGCAAAAATTTCATCCACTCCTTCATCGCCTTGTCGGGCTGACCGAACAGGTGGTGCGCCTCATCGTTCAAGACCAAGGTGCGCATCCCTTTTCCCTTGAAGCTGTCCCGGATGGATGAACCGGTGTTTTCATAAACAGCGTGGATGTTTTCCACACAGATGTCGCCCGCCTGAATCGTCTGGTTACCGCGCTTGATGCTGGGGATGGGATGAGCAGCCTCCAGCTCCTTCATGATGCCGGACAACTCGCCGTTGCCCGCGAGCATGGTAAATTTTTCTATCAATCCTTCCTCGATGGTCAACGACGGGCACAAGACGAGGACGCGATCCGCCAAGCCCTCCGCCAGCGCAATTGCCGCCAAGGCATACATGACGTAACTCTTACCCGTGCCGGTGGCGAGGTCCAGCGATGCCGATTTACGATTCCGCAGCGGCATCCGGATCAGAAAATAATCCACGCCAGCCTCGTGCCGCTGGCGGATGGACTCGTTGTGGCTCCAGTTTTCTTTAGCCAAATCTTCAAGATCCCGATACTTATCGGACACGAGGAAGCGCAATGTTGCGCGCACGGCATCCCGTTGAAACTGGTAGCGTTCGGAGCAGAGCAGATTTAAAAAGGCATCATACTTGTGCACCACCGCCTCCACGGCGTCGCGTTTGTCGTCCACGACCAACACCTGATCAGCAATGCGGAATTGCAGGCTCATTTTTTAGTCTTCCCTTTCTTGGTGGGCTTCTTGGTGCTTCGGGCCGCCGATATAAAATCCTTTTTCTCGAACACCAGCGCTTTCTCGTTCCCGTAGCGGTCGCACAAAACCACCATCATTTTTTTGCCGCTGAAATCCTGCTCGGGTATCCGCAGCTCCAACTGCTCCGCGTCATCCAAGCCGCCAGCAGCCTTGATAAGCTCTTCGCCCCAGAAAACACGCGAGAGCCGGAAGACATCGCCGTTGTAATCCAAATCCACCATGGCCAGGGAGAACGTCTCGAAATTCTTGAAGTCTTCCGGGTCGGTGGCGAGCGTTTGCGCGCGGAAACGTTGAATTTCCACCACGAAATCGGCGAAGATTTCATCGTCCCGGCTGTCTTTCTTGGCCTGAAACTCCACCTGGGGCTGGGAAATAAAATCAAAGCCCACGGCATCAATCACCTCGTTGACATCTTCCTCCTTGGCGGGTTGCTTCAGCGCGGCCGGCAGCCGGTTCTCAATGAGACGGAGCAATACCGAGAGTGGCACTTTGAGAAACACATAGGTGGTATCATTACGAACCACTTCATCTTCCGCGAATGCCATCGCGACAACCGGGGCGATGACATAAAAGCGTTCGCCCGGCTTGCCGCGTAACATTTTGTGGAGGTCGTCCACATAACCATGATCGAGGGTCAGTTTTTTGTAGTCGGGATAATTCCAAACCAACGCGGAGTGCGTGCCGATGTAGCCATCGAGATTGAATCCGTAGCGAGCGTGGGGATGTTCGCGGACGCCGAACAGCTTCAGGACGAACGGACGATAATCGGACCACGGAAGATTTTTGATGCCTTCCATGTCATAGACACCGGCGCGATAGAGCGCAAATTCCTTCGCAGGCAACGACTGCTCTTTATCGGTTTTGTCCTTGGACGCAATGAGCGAAATCCGGAAATCTACTCCATCAACTTTGATAACTTTCGTCCCTGGCCCTTCTTCGACATCTCCAAGTTTATCAGCTGGCACGCACAATTTGTCTTCGGGGCAGACCAGAGATAGCGCGGCATCTTTTTTCAACAGCCCGTGTTTCTGAATAATCGCGGCGAGATCATGCAGCAATTCGAGCGTTATCTCGCATTCCCCTTTGCGTGCTTTTTCTGTAATGAACATGACACCAGGCGCATTTTTCAAATGGTTTCCCCAATCCTCCACGCGCTCCGGCTCGGTGCGGTCGTCTTTTTTGGCCGAGCCAATGTTCTTTGTCAGGGCAAACAGCCGTTTTTGCGTTGTGTAAATTGACAATTTTCCGCAATCCATCGCGATCCAACGGCGGTTTAGTTTTTCCGCTGTCGCCGCTGCCGTGCCGCTTCCTGCGAAACAATCAAGAACAATGTCGCCTTCGTTTGATGATGAATAAATTACTCGTTCCAAAAGCTCTTCTGGCTTTTGAGTTGGATAATCAAGGCGCTCCTCTGCCTGCGAATTGATTGGTGAAATATCATCCCAGACTGAACCAATTGTGGCCCCTTTGAGGTATGATTTCTTTTGGGGCATTCCATCCTCACCAAGAACATACTCATTCAAATGTTCATCGATATATTTCTGTGATGGCCAGTGCCGTCCTGCTGGCGGGGAAATTTTGCGTCCAAAAAATACTCGCGGTTGCCCTTGACCTGCGCCAGAGGCATCGCTTAACCGGTAGCGTTGCCCATCAGCGTCTTCATTCTTGTATTTTACCGCAAGGTATTCGCTCGAATGATGAGCTGGGGGTTTTCGGAAAATAAACTTTTCGCCGCGCGAATATTGAAAAATAGAGTCGTGAACAAACGCAAATCGCTCGGCTGTGAAATGGGCAGTTGTGCGCCGCCAAACGATTTCAGTGACAAAATTTTCTTCTCCGAAAACTTCATCGAGTGCGGCCTTTAGATAATGTCCCTTTTTCCAATCTAAATGGACAAAAATACTACCATCATCTGCTAGTAGTTCTCGAAGGATAATCAGGCGGCGGCGGAGGAACTCGATGAACTGCGCGCCGAGCACCTTGTCGCGGTAAGCCTTCTCCTTGTCCTTCATGAAGTCCTGCTTGGTGGCAAAAGGAGGATCAATGTAGATGAGCTTGATTTTTCCGCGTGTGCCGAAACGATCCGGCCCTTGCTGGTCGGCCAGCAGTCCGCGCAACGCGAGCAAATTGTCGCCCCACACGAGCAGGTTGCGCCAATCCTTTTCTGTGTGCGGGCGATCGGCACAAAAGGAGCGGACCAACTGCCACGGTGCGGCGGGCGTTTGGGCCAGCACCTCCTCACGTTTCATCTTTCCATCGTAGGCGAGGCGATATTCCTTGCCCGTTTCGGGCGTCCCTAGTGTTTGAGGGAACAAGCGCCATTGCCATTTCGATGGCAATGCCGCACCGCTGGCCACCAAGCCGAGCAATTCCTGTTTTTCAGATTCTGTGAGTGGGTTCATTTTAGCCCGCTAAGCCATGGTAGTTAAAAGGTTGTGGAATCTTGCAGGAAAAAAAATGCAAGCGCACTAATAAATTATGATTTGCTTCATGACTGTCGGGTTCAATTGTTGATTCCGGGAGGCAGCTTGAGTTTGGGCTTTTTATGGCGGGCCAGATGGCGTCGGAGGAGGTTGGCCACATCAATGGTCGCCACATCAAGCGGGGTCTGTCCTTCAGAATTCTTCGACAGAGGATTAGCACCGCCGGCCAGCAGCAGTTTAACCACCTTGCATGAGCCCTTGTCAGCGGCGATGTGCAGCGGCGTGCAACCTTTTATGTCGGGAACGTCCACCAAAGCACCGTGTTTCAAAAATACCCGGGCGGTTTCCACATGATCATTCAGGGCAGCATAAATCAGCGGAACGCCGCCAAGATAGTTTTTGAGGTTCGGGTCAGCCTTATTCTCCAGAAGTAAATTTGCGGCCTGGTGCTGGTTTTTGATGGCGGCCGAGTGGAGCGGAGTCATGGATCGATTGGTCGGGACGTTGACATCAAATCCATGGGCGAGTAAAAACGGGATCACCTCGGTTTTACCTTCCCACGCGGCGTGGTGCAGGAGCGTTAAAACTTCTTTTTCTTCGGGCGGTTCCGGGAGTGTAGGTGTGCGATCCATAATATTTTCTGGTATGGCGTTTAATTAAAGTCGAAACGGGGTTGCGCATTATCGTCAGCTTTTGCCTCTTTGGGTTTAATGGCGTCCTCTGGGGATGTGCTGGAATACAGCACGGCCATGATCTGGTTGATGCGTTCATCCACAATGGCGAGATTGGACCCTAGGAGGTGTTTGACGATGCCATCCGTGATATCAGCGGCGGGCAGCATGACGCTGGTGCGAAAACGGATTTCACCATCGGCGTGATTCATCTCGAAACAGCCCATGGTCAGCTCCCAATTGATGCGGGTGAGAAGCTCGGCGCAGGCGGCGCGACGCTCAGGTCGGGCTTTGTTTGGTATGAAAGAGCTGACACCCAATAAAAATTGGGCGTCGCCTTTTGCGCGGGCGACCATGTTGAAATCCCAGAGGGCATCGCCGCCGTTAAACCCGCAGAACAACGTCGGATGGCCGGTGGAGCGGTGGTATTGCCATTTCAGCCCGTCCAGATGGCGAGCGAAGAATGCCAGGGCGGTTTCTTCGGTTAACTCGGTTTGTTCTTTGGTCTTTTTCATAGGCTTTTTCATATTTGAAATCATGGTAACGGAGTAGGTATGACAAAGGCTGACAGAGGCTAAAACATTTAGGGTTTTCGATTGCCGTTTACCGCTTGTGGGATGAGGGAAAGCGTCGCCGGATTGCTCCGGAGACGCCTCTTTGCCCTTTATTCGCGGGTGTAACGACGACGGCGCTGGGAGAATGCAGCCATGTCGCTCGGGACCTGTGCAGCCGCTTCCAATTTGAAAGCTGCGGCATGGATTACGTGTTCATCGGCTACGAGAGCGTTACCAGCCAAACCATCGGCGCGGAGACGGAAATCCCAGCCATAACCGGTTGACTGGAACTTCTGCTCTCCAGCCTTGGCAATATCGCCTAAAAAGTTCTGCGCCTTGTCACGGGCACGCTTCGGATCTTCGGGTTCGGCGGCCTTTTCCAGGAGCCCTTCGATCACGTAACTGCGCACGAATTTCTCATGTAGCCGGGCATAAACCTCAGGCCGTGATATGAGATCGAGTCCCGCAACTTGGCCATTATGGAGCACGATCAATCCCTGCTGGCCGGGTTGACATGTGAATCGGGCCAAGCATTCCTTGAGCTTTTCTTCATTCGCTTTGAACACGTCGCTCATGGCTGACGTAGGTGAGGCCATGCACGCCTTGACCTGAAGCTTGGAAACCTCATTCCAGACTTCGCCTTGGTCAGAATGGAAAGATGCGCCCTCATTTAGTGAGGCGGATACGGAACGGGATTTGCGTGCTCTGGATTTGGCGGACATAATGTCTTTCGAGGAAGCAAATTGCGCTGAACTATACGCCCACCGACCTTGTTCTACGCAGGAAACAGGGATTTTGGTCTCGGATTTGCCACGGACAAGGACGCTGGTATTGAGGACGCGGTTCTGTTTAGCACCGACCAGTTCCTCGCCATCTACGAGGAGAACCGCGATATCGCCTTTGTTGATGACGAATAATTCTGGAACGGAGCCGGACTGGGAAGTTTCCGTGACCGTGAACGTGCCAGCAGCAATAGCTTCGGCTAGGGTGACATAGGGCAGCACACCGTTTTGAGGTGCTTGCAAAGGAAACAAAACGAGGTTGTGGTAGGACTGTGGTTCGCCAATCTGCACGGTGCTGAGGTAGTTCTTGATTTGATTTTCCATAGTTTTGTCTTTCTTTGCTTTCGTGTTGAGCTGCTCATCCCAAGCAGCAGTTTTCCCATTGAAAAATCATTTTACCAATGGGGGTGTGACAAAGGCTGACAGGGGAGCAAAACTAAAAAATGAACGACCCTATGACAGCGTTTGACATGGGGTCTTGGTATTCTCAGGGAAATTATGACACCTGGACCAAACAAAATCCTACGCCTACCCACATCTGGTAAACTCGTAAAAATCACAACAATCGCCTCCGGAAACACGTTTGGCGCTCGATATTGGACGGACGGCAAGCGGGAAGCAGATATGTTGCCGGACAATCCATGGTTGCGCTGTCACCCCGAAAACAAAGAGCTATTCTGGACTAACGAATGTGACGAGGTTGCAGAAGAATTGCCTTGGGAACGCGATTTCAAATACAGCGATGTGCCGTTTGCTGAGGATCCTGAACTGGACGATTATCGTAGAGCTTTGACATTGCCTGCGTTGACAAAAGACAAAGAACGATATTTACGGATGCGTTTTTGGTGGGCTGCCAATGATCCTGTTCGACGTGGTGAGATTCCCAATCCTGTTGCGGATGGTTACCGAGAAAATCTGGAGAAGCTTCTGTCTCTTTTAAACGCCCCAGACCCCGACAGCCGACTGATGGCCGCTGAAGCTTCCCGACAATTGGGAGCTTTTGATAAAGCAGCGGAATTACTCAAATTCGAATTCGAGCCGGGCTATGCTTCTGCAGTAGATCGTATCCGTTCATTGGTTGAAAATAAGGACAATGTCGTGCGTGAATTGCTCGCTGAGGAGGATTGAAAAACGAGTCTCGCCAATTGGCGAGACTTTCGAGTTGCCGGCTCAAGACGTTAAATCAAGCTCCAGATGGTCTCAAAATGGAAATTACGCGATAGTCGGGATCGAAGTGAATTTTTGCTGCTTGCCGGATCTCATCACCCGTAACAGCTAAATATCGATCGGAATTCTGCTGCTGAAATTCGTATCCTACGCCAAAAAGTTCGTCGAGTGATGTTGTAGCGGCTAATTTTTCCAAATTCGCCTGCTCTAATGTCCGCTTGCCGATTAGTTTTGCCTTGGCACGCTGCAATTCAATCTCACTTAAACCATCGGAGCAAAAACCATCTATTTCTTTTTGGAGTGCAGCTTCAACTTGCAAAACTTTGTCTGGGTGGGTCATGACGTAGAACGCGAAAAAACCGCTGTTCATTCCACACATATGAAACGCACCGAGTTGGTAGGCCAAACCCAATTTATCTCGAATTTGAACAAAAAGGCGCGAACCCAGATCACTACAAGCTGCCTCCAATAATGCCAAAGCTAATCGGCTTTTTGATGATATCGAGCAACCCGGAAAGCCAACCACCAGTGCAACCTGCTTTTGCTTGTGTTCCGCTATTATGCGTGGTGTCGATGATTTTTGTGGATTTGCCACATTGATCTGAACATCCGCACCTTTTTTCCATCCAGCGAAGGCGGATTCAGCCAATTTTATCACCTCAGATGTTTTTACATCTCCAAAGATCGTTATAACACAATTGTTTGGAACACAATGACGAGCATGGAATGCGCGCACATCGTCCAGGGTGATGGACTTGATGCTTAATTCAGATCCATCTGCGTAAAGGCCGAAGCCTGATGCCCCGAACATGGCTTTGCGCATGGAATTTCTTGCCGTAGTCAACAAATCGCTCTGCAAACTTTGAACTTCAGCAAGTTGACCCTGCTGTTCCAATGCAAAAGCTTCATGAGAGAAGGCTGGGTTCTGAACAACATCTGCCACCAAATCTATGCCCACAGCCAAATCATCACTCAAGACCTGAGCTGTCACGGCGAAAAACTGATTGCCTCGATCCGAGGCCAGTGACCCTCCAATCGCTTCAATTTCTGACGCTAGTTGTTGGGCATTTCGTGTGCCGGTTCCTTTTGTCAGAAGCTTGCTCAGTAATGCGCTGATTCCGTTATTTGATTCATTTTCAACGAGCAGGCTTCCGAGGAATGCCGCTCGGATTTGAACGAGCGGCAATCGATTGTCTTCTTTTACAAGAAGTCTCAATCCGTTGGGAAGAGTGATTTTTTGAATCGATTTGGCCAATGACTGCCGAGTTTCGTCGGGTTGTGCATTGACTGCCTCCTCCGGCAACATGGCATAGATCGTTCGGCTTTCGTCAGTGATGTATTTGTTGGCTGCGCGCAACACATCAGCAGGCGTAACCCGCTTAATTCGTTCCAGCAGTCGTTCGGAATAATTCACATCGCCGGCCAGCAACCAATTCATGGCAAGATTGTTGGCCTGTTCCGACAGAGTTTTTCGTGCTGAAAGTTTGGACACGATTATCTGTTTGACCGCTTTTTTTAACTCCGCGTCAGGAACAGGGATGGTTTTAAGTTTTCCTATTTCTGCCAGGATCGCCTCCCGAGTCTCGTCATAACGATCTTGTTCAATTACCGCAAAAGTTCCAAACAGCCCCGACAGCGTAAAGCTGTGAACAAACGCATCCACTTCGTGAGCCAATCCTTTCTCGAGAATTCCTTGCTTCAGGCGCGAGCTCATTCCAGATCCTAAAATAGTCGCTAAAACTTCGATGGCGGGGAGATCTGGGTGCAAAGCTTCCGGGATATGCCACAGAGCAAACATCAATCCGACAGATGTTGGGGCGCGTTCAACGACTTCACATGGAACGGTGTGTCTTGGCTCCAATGGAATGAACATCTCCTGCTTTATGGACATCGGCGCATCGGCATAGGCTGCTTTTATTTGCGATACGACCTCGCTTGTTTTCACAGCTCCCGCAACAACGTAAAACACATTGGCTGGCGTGTATTTCTCAGCATAATAATTTTGGATGTCCTGCCGCTGAACCTGATTAAATAAATCGACGTATCCGATTGGTTTATATCGGTAGGGACTTTTGGTGAACGCCACCTCCAACATGCGCCGGCTGCTCCGCCTAAAAGGGTCGTCAGCGCCCATGTCCATTTCGCGACGTATGACGTCCAGTTCCTTAGCCAAAGCCTCTTCTGGAAATGAAGCGTTCCGCATAATGTCGCAAAGCACATCGATGGCGACTTTCGATCCTTTGCTCAGCCCATCAACATTGAAAACCGAATAATCGTAAAATGTGTATGCGGTGATGTTGCAGCCCACTTCCTGAACCTCTTGAGAAATCCGCTCGCCGGTGCGGGTCTTGGTGCCCTTGAGCAGCATGTGTTCGAGAATATGCGACATGCCAGCTCCCAACCATTTGCCCTCATGAATGCTCCCAACCGAGCACCAGGCTTGAACCGAAATGACTGGGTCTGTGTGATCTTCGCGGACGATGATGGTCAGGCCGTTATCCAGCGTCGCGAGTGTGACTCCGGTTGGGATTGCGGAAATTTTGTCTGCGTTCATAGGGAATGCCAAATCTTACCCAGAACGATTACCTCGGGGAAATTTTTTGTCGCCAAGTTGGCGATAAAATTATTTTGGTAAGGCCAACCGAATGAAAAAGCCTTATCACCGTTGACACCTTTGAAAACCTTCGAACGAGCTGAAAATTTTCAAATTGTTGTAACTGGATGTTGTAACTGCGGGGGCGATTTACGTAAGTGCCTGTAAATGAAAATGGAGCGAGCGAAGGGATTTGAACCCTCGACATTCACGTTGGCAACGTGATGCTCTACCAACTGAGCTACGCTCGCTTCCAAAAGCGTTGGAATAATACGCGGACATTTCCGGCTGGCAAGCCAGAATTAATTACTATTTGACTGGGTCGCCCAAAGTTGCACGAACAACTTTAATCAAATAATCGTGTTCCAGCGGTTTCTGAAAATACGCAATCGCGCCGGAACTGGTGGCACGCTCCCGAGCCTTAGGGTCTTCAGTGCCGGTGATGATGATGATGGGAATCTTTTTTGCCGTATCCAGTCGCTGAAACCATTCCATGATGCGAAACCCGTCCCACGGCACACCCCCGACGTCCGGTGGAAAAGATATGTCGAGCAAAATCAAATCCGGAGTTTCCTTCCGCGCCGCCGCCACCGCCTCGGCGCCGTCCAAAGCTGTGATCACCTGATAGCCCGCCCCTTGAAGTTTTAGCGACAGCGTCCTGACAACAATTTCATTGTCATCGACCACCAAAATTTTCTTCAAAGGCGCCGCAGACGAATCGGTGCTCATAAATAATTGTTTTTAGTTATCCAATATCAGGACGTTGTTGTTCTGACAAATCGACACTAGCAAAGCTGCACTCCGGAGCAAAGATATTTCTCGGCTTTGCCCCGCCGCGTCCCACCGCTAGACTTGGCAGGTGAGCAATGAATTTTACACGCCCGGCGAACAGCGAGCCGCGAAAGTCAACGACCTCTTCGCCCGCATCGCCCGCCGTTACGATTTTTTGAACGACCTCCAGAGTTTCGGCATGCACCGCAACTGGAAACGTCAGGTCGTTGAACTGGCCAAAGCAACTTCCAACACAAGCGCCCTCGACCTTTGTTGCGGCACCGGCGATATCACGTTCGCTCTCGCGCAACGCGGCGCGGCCGCCACCGGACTCGATTTCAGCCCGCAAATGCTCGAAGTCGCCAAAAACAGGAGCAAGAAGCAGGAAACCAGAAAACGGGCTGAAATTCCGCAATCCACAATCCGCAATCCGCAATTCTTGCAGGGCGACGCGCAGCAATTGCCCTTTGCGGAAAACAGTTTTGATATCGTCACCATCGGCTACGGCCTGCGAAATCTCACGAGTTGGGAACGCGGTGTCGATGAGATGTTCCGCGTGGCGCGACCCGGCGCCCGTCTCCTTGTATTGGACTTCGGCAAGCCGCCCAACACCTTGTGGCGCACGATTTATTTCACGCACCTGCGGCTGTCGGTGCCGCTCATCGGCCTTCTGTTCTGTGGCAACGCCTCGGCATACGCCTATATTTTGGAATCGCTGAAACATTATCCGGCCCAGTTCGCCGTGGCGGAAAAAATGCGCGATTTGAATCTAAATAACGTCCGCGTCATCAACCTGCTGGGCGGCGCGATGGCTATCAACTACGGCGAAAAGCCGCTATAAAGTTTTCTTCGATTTCCGCACAGCACCCACGGCAAAAAGAATTTCGTGCCAGTTTGCCCGATTCATGGTTTCATTTCCAACCGATGAACATTGAGAATCCTGAAATCAGCCTCGTTATTCCCTGCTACAACGAGGAAGGCAACCTGCGCGAACTCATCAAGGCCATCCGCGAATCCGTGAATCCGCTGAAGATTTCCTACGAGGTTGTCATCACCGACGATTGCAGCAAGGACAAGTCCTGGGAAATTCTCAAGGAACTCGCCGCCGCCGACCCGCACATCCGCGCGCAAAAACTCGCGTTTAACTGCGGCGAGAGCGCGGCGAGCTACGCCGGCCTCAAGGCGGCGCACGGCAAATATCTTTTCACGCTCGACGCGGATTTGCAGAACGACCCGAAGGATTTGCCGAAGTTTCTGGAGCAGTTGAAGCATTTCGACTGCGTCTGCGGCACGCGCGTGAAAGTGCGCGGCGAAGGCGACCATTTCATCCGCGTGGCATCGTCCCGCATCGCCAACGCGGTGCGCAACAAGCTTTCCGGCGAAAAAATTTCCGACGCTGGCTGCACCTATCGCGCCTTCAAGCGCGAGTGTATCGAGAACTTGAAATTTTTCAAGGGCATGCACCGTTTTCTGCCGACGCTGTTCAAGATCGAAGGGCACACGGTCACGGAGATCGAGGTCAGCAACAATCCGCGCTTCGCCGGCCAGAGCAATTACGGCGTGTGGAACCGGTTGTTCGCGTCGTTTTACGATTTGCTGGCCGTCCGCTGGATGAAGAAGCGGATGTTCAAATACCAGATTGCCGAGCGGATCAACTGAGGACGAAGATGGCGGGTGGAGAATTGAGGATGGCTGGAGCCGCCGTTCCATCCTCGTTTCAGCCTTTAGCGTAATTCTCAATCGGCTCCGCCCCAATTGTGCCGGCCAGTTTCTTCAGGTAATCCGGCGACTCCACTGTTTCCAGGGTTTTCCGCGCGGCGGTCAGACGTTCGGCAATGCGCAGTTTTTCAGCGACATCCGTGTAATTCGGCCGGCGCAGGAACTGGTTCAGGTGTTCGACATGGCATTTCCACAACGCGCGGTCAATCTTCTGTTTCGCCAACAAACGCGCAGCATACCACGAACTCACCAAAAGATTTTCGCACAAGAACATGTTCCGGAATCCCGGGTTATCCAGACCTTTGCCCTCGAACTCATTGTTCAACATGATGTGCAGCAGCGCCTTTAGCGGTGGGCACGCCTGATTGATGCTTCCGTCATCGAAATACATTTGGGCGACGCGCTTCTGCGTGGCGATGATGTTGTCCATTCCATCGGCAAAAATATCTTTGCTCTGCAGTTCCGGCTTGAGCATCGCCTCGGTGAAGACGGCGTGTGGATGATTGAACACGCGACCAAAAAACGCGTGGACGAACCGCGCGCTGATGCGCCAGCCAAGCCGGCTCGCGAGCACTTTTTTGCCGTCGTGGTCGAAGTCCGCGCACTTTTCCAGAAAGCGGTTTTCGATCAGAAATTTCGGGTCATGCTCCCCGGCGCTCATGCGCGACCAGACTTCCGGCACAATCAGACTCACGTCGTGATCCACGCGCAGTTGCGGGCCGACGTAACCAGCAGCGGTGACGAAGGCGTTGTGGCCGGTGAGGATGAACGACACCAGCGCGTTGTTCAGGTCAATGATCGGCGGCAGCGCGTTGAACGGGCCTTTCGTCAGCGCGCCTTCGGAACCGGCGCCGGTGGTGGATGGCGATTTGCCGGTCATGCTGCAAATCACTTCCATGAAAAATTCCGGCAGCTCCATGTGGTGCACCGGATTGTAGCAGGCGAGCGGGCGCACGCCTTTTTCCGGAGGATTGTTACGGCGGCCCGGCAGCACGGCGGTGACTGGCGTGTGCAACGGCAGGCTCATCGGCACGCGGCGCCGCAGGCGCGCGGAGATTTCCGCGAGATAGGTTTCGCTCGCGCGGACGAGGTCGGGACGTTTCTGAAGGTAGCGCGGATTTTTCGTGGGCTTGCCGTCCACGAGGCGCGGGCTGGCGGTGCAGACAAAATAATCTGGCCGTCCGGTCTCCGCGACTTCGCGGATGAATTTCTGCATCGGTTCGGTGAACTGGTAAAACCCCAGCGCATCCGCGCTCATGGCCTGCGCATCCGCCGGCGTGAGCGGCTGGTAGTTGGAAAAGAAATTTTCCGGTTGCACGAAATCGCTTTCCGACTGCTTGTCGTAGCCGGGATGAATCGCATCGTCCGGCCGCTGAAACAAACGCTGTTCGCAGTTCTGCACGAATTTAAGCGACAGATTTTTGTCCGTGCCTTCCGGCAGATTTTCCAGCGCGGCGGCGGGAACCACCGTCGAGACCGTAATGTCATCTTCCATCTGCACTTTGACGGCTGGATGAAAATCTTTGCGCAGGCCGAACGTGCGCCACGCGCCATCATCATCGAAACCGACGCGCAGATACGTCGTGACGAGCTTGCGGTTGTCGCACTTCAACTCGTTGCCGGGCGTACCGTTGATGATGTCCACACTGAAATGGTCGCGCCAGTTGCCATTCCACTCCGGTTTGTAATAGCGCTTCACGACGAAGACGAGTTCCTTGACGTATTGCGGCACACCGGTGAGCCAGGTGTTGTATTCCGGCGCATAATCATGCTCATCCGGCGTGAGTAGTTTGATGACCGAGCCAAGCGAGCGCTCGGTAGCCAGCACACTGCGTTTGTCAGCGCGCGACTTGTCGGCAAACCTTTTCGAGTAATCGCGGTCAATTAATTCGGCAACGCGGTCAAAATCTTTTTTCAAATCCGCGACGAACACCGGGCCGGTGAGAATCGCGTCGGTGATGGGCTTGGAAATCTCCGACTTGCCGCCGCCGGAAACCGTGCAGGGCTTGTGGCAGAACGTGCCCTCGGCAATGGTGCCCACCAGCCGCCACTGGCGTCCGTGACCGGGCGGTTTTTCCATTTTAATTTTGTAACCGGAGGGTCGGACGTAGTTTTTTTCCGGCGACAATTGAATTCTTTGCTCGCCAGCGACCGGGTTCAACCAGGTGATGCTTTGGCTGTGCAGGTCAAATTTTGCCGAGGCCGGGACGTAAACAATCTCAGGAAAGTTTTTATCCACCGCGTAGCCTTCCGGCTTCACATCCATGATATCGGCAAACATCTTCGTCATCTCGACGAACGAATGCGGCAGCCGGCGCGCGAGGATGTCGCCGTCGAACGCCTCGCCCAAATCATAGCTCGGAAACACCAGCGCGCCGCCGGCGTGTTCTTCCTCCGTGAGACCGAACAGGTTCGCCGCGTAGCTCAACTGCGTCTTCACCTCTTTTTTGCAGTAGCCGAAATAGTTGTCAGCGATGATGGTGATGATGACGCCGGTTTCGTCGCGGCAGGTCAACTTGAAGGCGTTGCCGCCGTTGTAAATTTCGTCCTCTTTTTTCCAACACATCCCATCGCGGCGCTGGCGTTCCGTGGCCTGGTCGAAATGCGGCAGGCCGACGGATTTTTTCGTCACCTTAATCAAATGCGGCGCGAGGATGACGCAGCCGGTGTGGCCGGTCCAATGTTCGCTGTCGAGCGCGGCGTCATTTTCCGGCAGCAGCGGGTCGCCGCCGTTTTCAAAAATCGCTTCGACGAAATCGAGATTGCTAACGAGGTTGCCCGGCACGAAGAAACGGACTTCCATCGTTTTCTTTTTCGTGAAGCCGGGAACTTCGGGGCAGACGAGCGGACGCAGCAGCAGCGAGACGAAACATTCCGCCGGCTGCGGCTGCGTGGCGGTGAAGGGCAGTTTCAGCAATTCCTTCGGCGGCGAGAGCGCGAGCTGGAGGATTTTGGCAAAGGTGATTTTCGGCACGCCAAGCTTATCGTCGGGAATCGGCAAGCCGCCCTCGGTGACGTGGAAAATACCCACCGTCGTGCGCCGGTCGCTTTTGGGGTTGTGCAAAACGCCTTGTTTGACGCGGTAGGAATTGATGATGTCGGAGGCAAAATCCTCGCGGTCCACTGGCAGCGAGAGCACGCGGGCGAGGCCGGCGCGGTCGAGCGTAAAGGTGCGTGCGGGGAGTTTTGGCGCGGGAATCTCCTGTAAATAATCGTGGAGAAAATTCTGGATACGTTGGTCGGCGGGGCAGAGATGCTGGCCGAGGAGGCGGTCTTTCTCGCGCGACTGCGCGGCCATGGCGGCGGTGATCTCTGCAAATTCCGTATTTTCCTGCATCGGCACCAGCGGGCAGCCGATGAGGGCGAGTTTGACATTGATATGGGCAATAAGATGCGCAGGCAGCTGGCTGTTCATGATTTGGTGAATGCCTTGAGTCTTCTTCTGACTGAAGGACGCCTTCCTTGCCCGCATGATGCCAATAACCGAAAGCTTGGTAAACATTTTTACGCTCAAGCCGGTGAATTCGACGCCGTATCGGCGCGGTATATCTGGCACTTCAGGCTGGTCTTCGGATGTTATTTTCGTTAGAAACATTTCAGTGAGTCCGCAAGACAAAACCCGTCTGACAACCATAATGCGTTTGGTGGCGCTGACGGCGCTTTATTTTCTTGGCGGGGTGCTGGGCAAGAAAGCTTCGCTCCATACCGGCAACGCGGCCCTGGTCTGGCCGTCAGCAGGAATCGCGCTCGCGGCTATTCTGCTGTACGGTTACCGCTTCTGGCCGGGCATCGCGCTGGGCGCAGTGTTATTTTCCATCATCAGCGGCCAGCCGTTCGGATATTTTACGCTGGGCACGGCGGCGGGCAATACCGTTGGCGCGGTGCTGTGCGCCTTTTTGCTGAAGCGATTCGTCAACTTTGACAACGCCATGCTGCGGACGCGCGACGCGACAGGATTTATTCTGCTGGCGTGCGGGCTGGGCACGACGGTCAACGCGCTGTTTAACGTCGTCGGTTTGATTTACGCAAAAAAAATCACCGAGGACGCGCTGTTTTCAAACTTTCTGGCCTGGTGGGTGCCCAATGCGCTGGCGATGCTGGTGGTAACGCCGGTTATCATCACTTGGAACGCGCCGGCAACCAAGCGCTGGAATTTCTGGCATGCGACTGAGGCGATTTTGTGCGGCATTGGACTGGTAATCGGCACACTCATTTCATTCAACACTTGGTTCGTGTATGGCCTCCACGAATATCCGCTGGCGTATCTGCCCTATCCGTTTCTGGCGTGGGCCGCCCTGCGGTTTGGACCGCGCGGGGCTACGGCGGGCACCTTGCTGGTAGTGACTCTGGCTATCTTTTCATTGATGAACGGTCAGGGGCCGTTTGTGACGGGCAACATGGCGGACAGCTTGCGATTAATCGGCAGCTACATCGGCATTGTGGCCGTGTCAAATTTGCTCCTGGCCTCTGCCACGACCGAACGCCGCAAGGCACAGGCGGACGTGGTGGAAAATGAAAAACGTCTGCGGGCCGTGGTGACGGATCAGACCGATTTGATCTGTCGTTTCAAAGCCGACGGCACCATCACGTTTGTCAATCCGGCGTTCGCCGATTTTCTAGGCAAGCCAGAAGCTGAATTGCTCGGAACCATTTTTTTTCTACCAATGACGGATGCCGAGGTTAAAAAACTGCAGCAAAACCTTGCCGCGCTGACAAACGAGCGCCCCCTCTGGAGTTTCGACCGGCGGGCCGAAGCCGCCGACGGTCACATGGAATGGCAACAGTGCAACCTGCGGCGGCTGATTCATAACGATGACCAGCAGGTGGAGTTTCAGGCCGTCATCCGGAACATCACCGCCCGCAAAAAAGCGGAAATCGAATTGCAGGAAGCAAAATTTTCGCTCGAAAAAGCAAACCAGCAACTGCAGATCGCCGCCGGCGAATCGCGCGGCATGGCCGAGCGCGCCAATCGGGCGAGCGCCGCCAAGAGCGAGTTTCTGGCCAACATGAGCCACGAAATCCGCACCCCGCTGTCGGGTATTCTGGGCATGGTCGAACTGCTCCAGCAAACGCAGTTGGATCAACGCCAGCGCGAGTTTTCCGCCGCCGCCGCCGAGAGCGCCAATGCCCTGCTCCACGTCATCAACGACGTGCTGGATTTCTCCAAGATCGAAGTCGGCAAGATGACCATCGCCAACGAGGACTTCGCGCTGCGCAGCGTGGTGGACACCGTGCTGGAAATCGCCGGCGCCCGCGGGCGAAACAAACCGCTCACGCTCACCGCCATCATCCACCGCACCGTGCCCCACCGGCTGACCAGCGATGCCAACCGGCTGCAGCAGGTGCTGCTCAACCTCGTCAGCAACGGCGTCAAATTCACCGATCGCGGCGAAGTGGTCCTGCGCATTCAGCCGCTTTATCACGGCCAGGGAAAAATAACTTTGCGTTTTGAGATCACCGATACCGGCATTGGACTGAATGATGAACAAATCAAAAGGCTGTTCCAGCCATTCGAGCAGGCCGACACCTCATCTGCCCGCCGCTTTGGCGGCACGGGTCTCGGTCTGGCCATTTCGCGGCGCATTGTGGAATTAATGGGTGGAAAAATCGGCGTGCGCAGCAAACCCGGCGTCGGCTCAACCTTCTGGTTTGAACTCCCGTTTGGCGTGCCGGAGCAACCCGCCATCGAGCGGAGCTATCCCGGTCTGGCCTTCACGCAGACAATTATCGCCGCGCCCAATGCCAGCTTGCGCGAAGCCCTCTCCGAGCAGCTCCGCAGTTGGGGCGTGGATTGCCGGACCGTCGGCAACGCCCCTGAACTCATCCGGCTCATGCGGCACGATCTGCGCGCGGCCGTTATTCCATTGGTGATTTGTGATGATGAAATGCTCAAGGTGGGCGGCGATGAGTTGCGCCAGCTAATCATCACCAGCCAAGCCAATATCCGGTTCATTTTGCTCTCCAACCCGGTCTCCTCAATTCGTGCGGACGAATCCGAACTCGCTGCCTTCGCCAGCATCCTGCTCAATCCGGTGCGCGAATCCGCCTTGTTTGACGCGCTGGTCAACGTGATCGCCGAAAAAAACCCGGAGCTGGCCAAGCCGGTACAGCTGCCTAACGACTCCGGGGTCGCCCGACCCGAAAACCACTCGCCCAAGCACACGCCAATTACCAATCTGAAAATCCTTGTTGCCGAGGATCATCCCTTCAACCGCAAACTGTGCCAGTTGATGCTTGAAAACTTCGGTGCCAGCGCCGACTGGGCGGTCAATGGACGCGAGGCAGTGGAAAAGTTTTCTGCCGGCAACTATGACGCGATTCTCATGGACGGCAATATGCCGGAACTGGACGGGTTGGAAGCCGCCGCCACCATCCGCAAAATCGAGGAAGAAAGAAAAGTGACCCAGCGCGTCCGCATCATTGCCCTCACCGCCAACGCGCTCACCGGCGAACGGGAACGCTGCCTCGCGGCCGGCATGGACGATTACCTCGCCAAGCCATTCACAGCGCAGCAACTCTACCAGTCGCTGCTGGTCGCGGTGCGAGCCAATCCGGCGGTGCCTGGAAAATTTGATTTCACCCGCTTGGAGCAGCTTTGCAACGAGCTCGACCGCGCAACCGTGACGGAAATAACGGGTGATTTTCTGAAGGAGCTGCCGGATCGGCTCAACGAAATCCAGCACCATCACGCCTCTGGACATTGGCCGGAACTCGAACGGGCTGCGCATTCGCTCAAGGGGCTTTGCCTGATGTTCGGCCTGCAATCACTCTCCACCACCTTTCTGGAAATCGAGAATGCCGCAGCCGCACACGACACCAACCGCGTTCAGGCAGCACTCGCCAACCTTTCAGCGCAATCCGAAAACAGCATCCGCCAACTTCGCGCCTGGCTGGGAAGCCATTAACCTCGCCACGCCGATTTACTTCACCCGCACCCTGAATCCACTCGCGCCAGAAATTCTCCCGAGGTCGCCGTTGTAGAATTCGTCGCGGTAGGCGTCAGTTTCGAGCAGATGCTGGCGCAAATCTTTCAGGTCGCGGTGCAGGAGGAATTTCAGCTCCTGCAGATTCGCCGACCAGCGGAAACCGTTAAAAAATTCCGCGCCGATAAACTGCGTCTTGTAAAGCGCCGCGTCCGAGTAGCAGGTGCCGAGGTAAAGATGCTTCTTGCCGTGCTCGGCGAACAGCGCCACCGCCGAGGTCATCATAAACATGCCGAGGTTGCGGGCGTAATAATTCAGGTCGTAAAACGCGTAGTAGTAAAACGCCAGCGCCTTGCCTTCGAGATAGAGCGTCGCAACGCCGATCTCCTTGCCAGTCTCCGTGTCCGTGAACACGAGCAGGTGCGAGATGATTGGAGCGGCAAACAGCGCGTCCAGCCGCTCAAAGCTCATCACGTCCTTGCCGAACTTGATGTCCGCGTAGGTCTTGAAAAATGTGCGGCGATCCGGCGTGTAATCATAATTTTCGCGCGGCACCAGTTCGACACCGATGCCCTTGCCCTTCCGCAGAATCCGACGATTCTCGGATGACACCTTGAACTTCGCCAGATTCACGCGCACCTGGCGGCAGAGATAAAACCGGTCGAGGTCGCGTGATGACGGCAGGAAACCCGCGTCAAAAATATCCGCCGGTGTCTCGCCCTCCTCCGGCAGCGCCCAGATGGCATACGGAAACTGGTAGTTTTCGTAGTCGGAGTTTTGCTCGGAGAAAAGGAGTTTCATGGGAGTGACACGAGTTTCACGAATTAGCACGATTTGGTTCAGCCTCTGCCGGATTCGTATCAATCCGTGAAATTCGTGTCTCGGTTTTGTTTCCGTTCACCGATTTGCGGCGGAGGCGCAACCGCCAGTTCGTCAGCACGTCGTAAGTTACGGAGTTTTTCAGCTTGGCGAGGTCACGCACGGTGATTTCATCGCCGCCTTGTTTACCCATCAGCACCGCCTCGTCCCACATCTGTGCCTGCGGAATGTCCGTAATGTCCACCATCAGCGCGTCCATCGCGATGCCGCCGATGAGCGGCGCACGTTTCCCGTGAATGAGCGCGCAACCTTCGTTGCGCACGCGCGGAAATCCGTCGCCATAGCCAATCGGCAAAATGGCGATGCGCCGTTCGCCGGGCGCGGTATAGCGCATCCCATAGCCCACGACTTCGCCGGGTTTTAATTTCTGGATCGCCGCGATTTTCGCCTTCACGGACATCACCGGTTCGATGCCGGGAATCTGCCGACAAACCGTTGACGGAAAAACACCGTAAAGCAAAATCCCCACACGCACCATGTCCAGATGCGCCTGCGGCAGATCGAGAAAACCGCCGCTGTTGCAGGCGTGGCGCAGCTTCACCGGGATTTGCTTTTGCGCCAGCGCGGTCAAAATTTCCTGGAAGCGTGAAAATTGAAAGTGGGCAAAGGTTTTATCCACTTCATCCGACTGCGAGAAGTGGCTCATCACGCCTTCGAGCAAAAGCGATTTTTCCGCGACAACTTTTTCAATGAGCGGCAGCGCCTCATCCCACCGCACCCCGTAACGGCTCATGCCGGTGTGGATTTTGACGTGAACCGGAACTTGTTTGCCAAATTCCGCCGCGAGCTTTGCCAACTTGCGAATGGCATGCGGTTCGTTCACACAGACCGTCAGGTCATGCGCGACGCACCATTCGAGTTCGGCTTCCTGCCGTTCGCCGAGCAACAGCAGCGGCGCAGTGATGCCGCCTTCGCGCAGATGCACCGCCTCTTCCAGCGTGCTGAGGCCAAAACCCCACGCGCCTTCCCCGACCGCCACGCGGGCCACGTCCAGCGCGCCATGGCCGTAAGCTTCGTCCTTCACCACGGCCATCAGCCGGACGTGCTTCGGCAAATCGGAGCGGATGATCCGCAGGTTGCGGCGCAGCTTGCCGAGATCAATCTCGGTCCACGCGGGGCGCTGCGGAAAATTTTCAGAATTCAAATTCATCCAATCGTTCCTAAAGTTAAACCACGAACGGGATGAAATGACACGAAAAATTCGCTCCCCGTAACGCGATTGGTTCGCGGACTTGTGTCGTCGGTGGATTAATTTAAGCTCCCGCCGGTGAATGCGGCGAATGATTCCATCAAATATTTTGCGGCCTGGCTGGCGGCGCTGTTTTTGGCGGTTTTCGGCGCGAAACTCTGGGTCGTGCAGCTTTATGGATCGCCATTACCCTGGTGGGACCAGTGGTTTGAGACCGCATCCTTTTTTACCCACTGGCGGGCGGGGCTGCTGACTTGGAAGGATTTTATCGCCCCCTATTGTGAACATCGAATCCTGCTCACACGCCTGCTGGATTTGGGCGTCGTCTGGCTGAACGGGCGCTGGGAGCCTTTGCTACAAATGGTGGTCAACGCATTCATTCACGCGACCTACGCCGGCGGGCTGGCGTTCACCCTGTGGAATTTTCTGGGAAGAAGAAACGGCGGGCTCGTCTGTTTTTTCCTGCTGCCATTTTTTGCGTTGCCCTATGCGGCGGAAAACACCCTTTGGGCGTTTAATTCCCAGGCCTACCTTTTGGCCGTCTGCTTCCTTCCGGCGCTGGTCGGACTGGGGTTCGGCCGACCAGGCGGTGGCGGGTGGTGGCTGGGCTGGGGCGCGGCGATTCTTGGTTTGTTCACCATGGCTTCCGGCCTACTCACGCCGGCGACGGTGGCAGGCCTGATCATCCTAAGAACCCTCAAAAGCGGTCGGATTGAAATAGGGAATTTGATCACCCTGGCGGCGGCCCTGGCTGTGGTCGCGCTCGGAGCGGCCCTGTATGTGCCTTATGCCGGCGACGCGGCGTTGCGGGCGCACACGGTTGCGGAATTTACAACCGCGCTCACCCGCAACTTGACCTGGCCGTTTTTCAACGCGCCCGTCATGGCGGCGGTTCTGGCGCTACCGCTGCTGCTGCTTTTCATTCTGTATTTCCGGCCGGGCTTGGAATCACCGCGCGCCGCCGAATTGCTGCTGGCTCTCGGATTATGGAGCGTTCTGCAATCCTTCGCCCTCGCCTACGGACGCGGAAATTTTGGCGAGGATATTCCCGCCAGCCGTTACATGGACAAATTAAACGTGTTCGTCATTGCGAGCCTTTTCGCCACCGTGCTACTGGGACAACACTGGTGGCGCGGAAAATACTCTAAAAGATTCGGGCTTTTTCTGGCGCTCGCTTTTTTTTTCGTGGTTCTTTCCGGCCTCTGCCATATTTCAAAAATCGTGGTGGAAAACCTTGTCCTACCCACCCGCATGATGACTTTGGCGGCAGAAGAACGCGTGGCCACCTACATGACCACTGGTGACGAACACGATTTGCTGGAACCGCCCACCGTGCGCCCGAATCCGAAAGTCACGCTGGGCGTGCTGCGGGACGCGAAACTGCAAGCCATTCTGCCAGCCTCGTGCCTGCCGCCCACGCCGGCTCCAGTCACCGGCCGTTTTTCCGCCGTTTCGCAATGGCTCCTACACCACGCCACACTCATTTTGTATGTCGGGCTGGTTTGGTTCATAGGTCTCTGCGGCTACGGACTGGCACGCAACCCATCGGGCCTGGCGTGGGAAAATCTTTCGGCGTTGATCGCCCTGTTGACCTTGCTGGCAGCGCTCGGCTTCGCCTGGTCGAAGGAACCCATCCGGCGCGAGACCATCGAACGCGAAATCCATTACCGCCTGGCGGCCCACTTCAAGTCCGTCAACAATCCGACGCGCGCGGCGATTCACGAACACAAGGCTGAGCTGCTGAAGAACCAGTGAAACTCAAATATTCCCCGGCGGCCACAAACTCTGGCCGACATCCGTACGGAAATAACTGCCCACGACGCGGATTTTGCGGATGTTTGCGTAGGCTTTTGCAATTGCGGATTTCAGCGTCGGCGCGAGCGCGATCACATCGGCAATGCGCTGGCCGGTGGCAATCAAACCGCCGTCCGCACCGCGGGCGACTTCGTTCCACCACACATCGCAGTCAAATTCACCGTCCCTTTCCAGCGGCAACTGCGGCCCGCGCACTTGCGTGAACGGATAGCCATAACCCGCCATCGTCAGCGAACAGCCAAAGTTCAGCCGTTCATTAAACGCCAGCTTCAGTTTCTCGTTTCGCGCCGTCGCCAAAACCACCGCGGCCGGGTTTTTCAGCATCCGCAGAATCATCGGGCCGGAGGTCACGCCGATGCGAATGTTGTATTCGATGACGTGCCATTTGCCGCCGCGCTTGATGGCGGTGACTTGCAGCGGCCCGTTGAATCCGGATTCGCTCAGCCAGGGCTTTAGCGGATGAATCAATTCGCGCGCCAGGCCATATTTGTCATTTTCGTCACGCTCGACCAAGCCGCCGAGCGGCGCTCCGGCGACGATGCCGAGGTTGCCGTTGAAGGCGTATTTGTATTCCTGATTGGTGACGACCGAATGAATCTCGCCGCCGCTGACCAGCGCGATGTGGCCCGCCTCGGCGCGGCCCAGGTATTCCTGCAAAAAAACGCCTTCAGCATAATTCACGTTGCGCAGCCAGGCGCGCGTGTCGGCAACGGTCTCGCACATGACGGTATGGATGGGACTGGTCGGCGAGCAGAGCGGATTCTTGATGACGAACGGACGCGGGTTTTGTTCCAGAATTCTTTCCGCCTCGATCCGGTTGGAGGCGACGAACGACCGGGGAAACGGAATCTTAAACTTGGCGCACAGTTCGCGGGCAAAATCGCGCTCGCGCTCAATCCGCATCGCCGCGCCGGTGGGGCTGAAAATGCCAACGCCGGAGCCAACCAATTCCTTCGCCCACGGCTGGGTCGCCCAGTCGATGGACTGCGGGATGACGACATCAACTTTGTTTTCACGGAGCAACGGCACCGGACTCGGAAACGCGTCGCGGGAAAAGGTTTTTCCGACGAGGGTCGGTGAAAAGTGGCCGTAATTGCGGGTAAGATAAGTGGAGGCCACCGCGCCACCATCGGCCAGCGCCGTGCCGAGGCTGTGCGCGAAGGAGCCGACGCCGAGAATCATCGCGTTCACGCTGGCTTCGGGAGTTGGGGCTTTAGGCGACATGAAAACCACGGAAAGTGTTCCTTAATTCGGGACGGCGCGCAATGGTTTCCGGTGCGACTTGGTCGCGGGCGGGCGGCTTCAGCGCTGGGCCCGGGCCGCTTCCTCGGCGATAATTTGATAACCTTCGCGCACGGCTTCCGGTTCGCTGGAAAAATTGAGGCGGAGGCATTCGTGGCGGTGCGACCAGTCCGATTCCAACCCGAAAAAGAAATATTCGCTGGGCACGGTCAGGACTTTCCGCGCCTTGAGCCGTTCGTAAAGTTCGCGGGTGGTGAGGCGGAGATTCTTCAGCCAGAGCCAGTGGAAAAACGCGCCTTCGTTAGCGTGCAGCGCCCAGTCCACGCCCGCGGCGTCAAAATATTCCCGCGCCCAGCCGGCGGCGGCGCGGCTTTTTCCGGCGTAAAAGGGCTGGAGGATTTTCGGGCCGAGCTCGAGAATTTTTCCGCTTTCAATCCACGGCAAAACGAGCTGCTGGCCGATGGTGCCGTTGGCCAGACCGGTGATGGCGGTGAAGGCGCTGACGGCTTGGGCAATTTTTTCCGGCGCGATGACGATGGCGGTGCGCGTGCCGGGCAAGCCGAGCTTGGACAAACTCAAAACCAGAATCGCATGCGGCGCCCAAAACGGCTGCGCCGGAGCGAACATGACGCCCGGAAACGGCGAGCCATAGGCGTTGTCGAGAATCAGCGGGATGCCCTGCGCGGCGGCCAGCGCGGAGAGGCGCGCAACCTCGGCGTCGGTCAGCACATTGCCGCTCGGATTGGTAGGGCGCGAAGCGGCGATGGCGCCAATATCGCCACGGGCAAGCGCGGCTTCCACGGCGGGAAAATCAATCGCGTATTTGAAAACTTTCCCAGCGCGGCCCGCCGGCCATTCGATGGCGGGACGGCAGGCGAGAAACAGGTCCGGTTCAATTCCCTGATCCGCGTAGCCGATGTATTCGGGCGCAACGGGCAGGAGAATTTTTTTGCGGCGACCGTTTTCGAAGCGGCCGGCCAGCAGGTTAAACAGGTGGAAAAAGGCGTTTTGCCCGCCGCTGGTAATGGCGAGGTTTTGCGGGCCGATGTCCCAACCATATTCGCGCTGCAACAGCGCGGCGAGCGACCGGAGAAAGCGCGGGTTGCCCTGCGGCGGATCGTAGTTGACCAGCATGCGCTCAAAGGCGTCGCCATCCGCGAGGAGTTCCTGCATCCGTTCCCGGATGAGCGCCTGCAAGGCGGGGACGGCGGCGGGATTGCCACCGCCAAGCATCCGCATCTGCGGTTCGACGGTCATGGCCCGCCCCATATCATCCATCAATTCGAGGATGCCGCTGGGGCCGGCAAGTTTCCGGACAACGGTGGAAAATTCAACAGGGGTTGCAGGCTGGGACATATTTAGCTGGGGAAGGTTGAAGCGGGAATCGCCGCCCGACAATCTTAAAATCCGGCGCCCGGAACGGCTGCCGACTGAATGTAGGTTTTAATTCATACCCCAGCGATTTGAGAACAGTGATTGGAACATGAACACTACACCGGCATTTTCAGTTTGACCCCATGTCGCATAACTCCCATCGTTCTGAACGTACCCCCCCCCATTCCGCTGAAACATATGCTTACACTACTGCAACCATGGCAAACCCGGCTCTTCAAAACGTCAAGCGGGCGGCTGGGGTTGTGCATTGGCCTGGCGGCTTCGATCAGCGGGTTCGCGGGCGATACCAATTCACTCAAGGGCAAGGTTTATCCCGATGAACACAAGGTGATCATCGCGGAGGAATCCGGTTACGAGGTGCTCCAGCTCACCACCAATTCGGCGGATGACAGCGGACTTTATTTCACCAGCCGCAGCTTTGTGCCGGATGAAAACGGCCTGGTTTTCACCTCCCGCCGCACCGGCGCATGGAATCTGTTCTACATGAACCTAAAAACTTTCACGTTCGTGCAGCTGACTGATTCCAAGAAAATCAGCGGCACGGGAGCGGAGGTTTCGCCGGCCACCCATGAAGTTTTTTATTCCGAGGGCCGCATGATCAAGGCGGTGCATTTGAAAACATTGGCGGAGCGGGTGGTCACCACAGTGCCGGAAGGCTACAGCCTGGGCTCGGCACTTTCGGTCACAGCCTCGGGCAAAGCGCTAGCCTTCTCGATCACCACCAACCTGGTGCTGACCACGAAGACCAAGGTGATTTATTCCGACATGGATGAACATTTCGCCAAACGGCCCTGGAGCGCGGTGCTGACCGGCAACGCGGACGGCTCGGGCTGGCACGAAATCGCCCGGCAGGAAAAATGGCTCAGCCACACCTTGATCAGCCCGCAAAATCCCAAGCTGATTCTCTACTGCCACGAAGGCCGCTGGAATCAGGTGGAACAACGACTGTGGCTGGTCAACGCCGACGGCAGCAACATCCACCCGTTGCGGGTGGAAGAAAAACCCGAGATCAGCATCGGACATGAATTCTGGTTCGAAGATGGCATTCACGTCGGCTATCAGGTGAGCTATCCCAAGGGGCCAAAGATGATTGGCGTGGCCGATACTCGCGATGGATCCGTCCACGAATATCAGGCGCCCTATACCGACGGCCATGTGCAGGCGAGCCATCATGGTAATCTGTTCGTCGGCGATGGATCTGATAAAGATCCGTATCTCAATCTCTATCAGCTCGCGGACGGCAAGCTCACCGGGCGGCACATTTTCAAACACGGCAGTTCCTTTTCCCAGCAATATTGGCATCCGCATCCGGCATTTTCACCAGATGACGCCTATGTGCTGTTCACCAGTTGCCGGGCAGGCAACGGCGATGTGTATTTGATCAAGCTCCCACGATAAACAGGGACCAGTCTTGAGACCTGAGACCGGAAACTTGAGACCGTTTACCGCTTTTTACCGCTTTTTACCGCTTACCGGTTTTACCGGCTTCTTTACCGGGCTGAGAGTCAATTGTTGTAAGTGCTTGATAGAGCACTAAGAACTTTACCCTTTCTTTACCAGCAAACGATTTTACCGAGTCAACCCGACGATCAAATCCCGAGGTAGAAAATTGAAACGGAAAATTGCGACTGGAAAGGCCGACGGTACGGAGGTGGCCGACACACCGGCGGCCACCGGCGGCCATTTCCGGCCACCGGAATTTGAAATTTCAAGCTGGGTGGCCGGGGTCGAAGAATTCGGCATCACATCCGGCCGGCGACCGCCTTCCTGATCAAGATCAATCGGCGCGGGCACGGGCGTGAAACATTCAACCTTCAATGGCGGCGCCCGGCTGAAATACCGCTATGGGGCAATATGGGGACGGGCTGGTTCCAGGTGTGCTGACCGTCATACACCGCAGTGAATAAATACGTTGGCTTGCCGTCCTCGATGAGCAACCACGGACGCTCACGGCGAGTGGCAACAAAATCTCCACCCTCAGTCCAACGAACGCGATGATCATAAACAACCGGCTCGCGCCAAGGCTTCCAATCCGTCACACCGTCGGCGGAAAACAAATGCGCACCCCAGCGCTCATGGCCGGTGACCTTGCCGACGTTATCCTCGCAGACAACGTGATATTCACCACCGTGTTTGAAAAAGAAGAAATCCTCCAACTTGGCGGCAGGCCAGACATTGCGGTTGACCAGCGTATAAGGCCCCGACCATGAAGACGCCGCCGAGATGCAGACGCGCAAATCACTCGTGCGCCAGATTAGTTTCACGCTGCCGTCCGCCTCGAAACAGGCCGAAGGGTTGTTGGCATCGCTGGCAACGCCCAGGTCGAGCGGCTGGTCACGTCGCGTCCAAGGACCGGTTATGGCTTTTGCCGTAGCGATGCCAATCTGACGATGACGGGAGCCGACATCGGAGCCGATGTAATACAGGACGAAGGTGTCGCCAACTTTGTAGATTGCCGGATTGTGCGCCATGCCGCTGTCCCATTTTCCGGCCGCGCGCTTGCCAACGACCACCTCCTGAAAAACATAAGGCCCCTCCGGTCGGGACGCGACAGCCCGGACAATCTCCGAATTGGCGCGATAGCCTTCGGGGAACTTCGTCTCCTCCGGCCAGCGCGACGCAAACATGTGATATTCGTCGCCAACCTTGATGACTGCACCACACCAGACAAACCAGCCTTTCATGGTGTATCCGCTTCCTTTCGAAACCGCACCGAGCCGGTCCGCGAATTGAAGAGCTTCGCCGCCAACCGACACGACGGGAAGCACCAGCAGGGACAGCAAGCAGGCCAAAGCAAGAATAGCGGGTTTTGTTTTCACGGTTTTTTATTTCAATTCACTCGTTGCGTCGGACGCTTCGATCTTGAATGCCCAAGCCCATTGGCATGGGCGTTGCGTTTCTTTTTCCAAATTGGCGGGCAAATGAATGGTCACGCCACCGGACGGAACCTTTTGCCAAACCAGCGGGGCGGATGATCCCAGCAGGGTGATTTTTGAACCGGACTTTGCCTGAACTGATTGGAGGGTGATGCTTTGGCCGGGCCATTTCAGGCTGATCGCGTAAATATAGCGGTGATCTTTACTCCGAGTGAAGCGGAGGTCGGTGCCTTCTTTCCAAAGGTCACCTTCGCGGGGTCGGGTGGCATAGATCGCTTCGCCGTTGACCTTGAGCCAGGCGCCGGTGTCGCGCAAGGCGGCAACAGCCCGGGGATGAAACCGGCCGAGTTCATCCGGCCCGATGCCGACCATGAAATTACCGCCCTTGGCCACGGAGTCCACGAGATTGGTCACAATCCAGCCGGCATTTTCATAGTAAGCGGCGTTGGGTTCGTAGCCCCATTTCTCATGACCCCAGCCCCATCGCTGATGGCCGCCGGCCAACGGGTAAATCACCATCCACGGCATGTCGGTGTTTTCCTTGGAGCCCGGCACAAAACCTTCGGGCGTGTAATAGTCACCGTAATTGCCGATCCCACGGGCGCGGAACATTACGTCTGGTTGCAATTTTCGCAGGTGCATGACCGTCTCGCGCAACTGCGGCCAGACATCCGCGTCCATCCACATGTCGAAGCAGAGATAATCCACTTTGCCATAACGGGTCAGCAGTTCGGTCAGTTGTTCCCGGTGGCGCGTCATCATGCGCCGGGTTTCCGCCGGAGTCCGCTCGGCGGCGAGCAACATGTGGTTGGTCGCCATCCGGGCCAAATCCGGCGACGACGGCACCTGCACGGGATGGCGGACATACGGACGAAAATCCGCGTCATACCAATCGGGATGCGAATAGTAGAGGTCCACCTTGATGCCGGTGTGATGCGCGGCGTCACAGAGTTCCCGCACAATGTCCCGCTTGAAGGGCGTCTCCATGATGCTATAGGCAAGGTCGCAATCTTCCAGACATGGACCACCCGGCACCGTCCAATTCACGCGCTGCTTGACTCTGGTCTTCGTGTCAAACATGGAAAAACCCTCGTGGTGTTTGGTGGTGAAGGCAAACACCTTGATGCCGGATTCCTGGAATAGCTCCATCCACTCGGTGGCGTTGAATTTGACCGGATTAAAGGTGCGGTAAAGGTCCTGATACTGCTGACGTTCGGCAGGAGACATTTTCAGCAACGGCCAGCTCACTTCCCCCCGCTGCGGCTGCCAGGTCGTAAACAACCCCCAATGAATCCGGACGCCTAACTTCAGGTCGCGAAACGACTCCCGCGCCGCCTCGGAGGCATGCTGGTATTCCGGCAGCGGGGTGGCTTCGCCATAATTCTTCACCGGTTTCCAATGGGCGTCATTCAGGGGCAGGCGGATATTGTCATCGACGGCCAAGACCGGCAACGAGCCCAGCAGCAAGGCGGTGAAAAGTGCGGCCGGATATTGGTTTAGCTTCATAATTCAGAGTCGGTGTTGTTTGTGTTTATTTAACGATTGCAACAATGGAACGACGCATTCTTTCAGGGTGCTTCCGGCGCGACGAGCGGGCGTTGCCGAGGCCACATCGAGCGAAAATCGCCGAGATTTCTCGGCCCGATGTAAGACCGGCTTAAATCAACTTCGGCGACGGCCACCGAGCCCCACTTTTCAGCCTGGGAAATTGGTTTGCCGGTCTGGTCGTAAATCGCCGAAATCATCCAGCCTTCCTTCGATTCCATGTAGCAACTGCTAACGAGATAAACGTGATTCTCACATGCCCGCGCCCGGGCCAGCAATGGATTGCAGCCCCAAACCGGCCAGACAATGATTTCGGCCCCATGGTTTGAAAGTTCGCGGGCGACTTCGGGGAAAAATCCGTCGTAGCATATCATCATGCCGATTTTACCAATCTTCGTGTCAAACACCGGATAGTCGCTGCCAGGCGCGATACCATTTGCGACCTCGCTTGGCGGGAGGCACACCTTGCGATACTTGCCAATCAGACGGCCATCCGGGCCAAGCAGAACGGCCGTATTGTAAATCAAGTGTCCAGCCCGCTCATACAGGCTTAACACGATGTGCAGGTTGTTTTCTCTGGCCAGTTCTCCAAAATAGCCGGTGGTCGGACCGGGGATCAATTCGGCGATTTCGGCCAGCTTCTGTTTCACCTTCACGGTGGGAACTGTTTCACCGAGCACGACGAGATTGGCTTTTTGCTGCGCGGCGGCCTTGATGAACGGGGCATATTCCGCGCAGTTTTCCCGGGGGGATTTGCCCTTCGGCTGGTAGTGAATGGTGGCGAGGCGCACCGGGCGAGGCGGTGGCGGAGTGGTTATTCCGAACTGAACGTTGCTCCACCTCACCTGTCCGTTGGGTGCCCACTGCAGGTGCAGTTCAACCACGGCACGCGCAGCCTTGGCGGGCGCGCGATAGACTCCGGAAACCGTGGTCCAACCCTGCGGATCCGTCGCGCCGTCAGTGGGATATTCGGGTTCGGCACTGGGAATGTGGCCAAGCTCCTTGACTTGTTGGTCTGGAACATCGGCGGACACCATACGTCCCGCCTCGTTCTGCCAGCTTACACGAACCAGCGCGCTGCGTCGGGGCACGGCCACCCCGGAAGTCTTGCGAATCGCGTCAAAGCGGTAGAAATCCCCACCTTTCACCGCGAACGACTTTTGGAACCAGCCATCCAAACCATCACGCTGGTCGGCCGTAATCACAAAACAACCTGCACCTTTGGACCCGGCTTCCGGTTCAAATGAAAAGGCCGGGCGAATCTCAGCTCTCGGCGTAACGGCCTGCCAGCCATTGGGAAACTGATTATCAGCCTGAACAATTGCCAACAGGCAAAAGAAAGCAAAAGTGGAGACGGCGGTTTTTTTCATGGATTTCATAGCCTCGCGCAGAGATTCAACGCTGGAGCTGAAAAATTAGTCCACAACAATAATGCATTGAGATTATTGGTTTTACCACCGGTAATACCGGTAGGGATCATCTTCGGCCTGGGGTATTTGGAGGTAGAGATTGGTCGGCGCGCCAAGTTTCGTCGCGGGGTTTGCCGCGCCAAGATTGTGGAGCAGTCGACTGATCAGAAAAACATTCCGCCGATAGGTGGTGCGCAAGTAGGGTTGTTTCGCATAATCAAACATCCATGGAGCTGCCTGACAAAAGACAAGCAGCCCTTTGCCCAGCGGCACAACTCGCAAAGCTTCATTTGATTGCTCTGATTTTTCTTCCAACGCGGCAATGTCGGGACGTGTCCGCCAATGCAGTTCAGCGTCTGAAATGCCGGAGAGAGCCGGCAGATCATATCGTGCAATTCTGGTTGAAACCGTTTGTGCCTGGCGACCACGAACCAATCCGGGCAAGGCTTGGTTTATTTCCGCCTGATTCAATCCCAGGGACAATACATTCAGGCCAGCTTCAACTTGTTTCCGCAAATCCGCCGGCGCGCTGGAACCCGGCCCAAGCACCAGCAGAGAATTTGCGGGTTTGTCATTAGCGACAGGCTCAGCAGAGGTTGATATGCCGAGTTGCTGCAGCAAATTCTGGACGCGGCTGTCTCCGGCCACGCGGGTGGTGCGAGCGGGCTGGGGTTTGGCCGTTTTCAAATATCGCATGAGGTTGGCGCACAGCATTTGCGCAGCGGGGTCGGATTGCGTGCGTCCGGTCACATCCATCTGGCAGAAAATCACCCGGCCATTGCCTTCGACATATTCGAGCAGCGGCGAAAACTGCAAATCAAACCCGGCATCCACAATCGGCAGATAGTCACCGCGCGGCGGTTTTTCAATCAGCACCGTCGCCACCGAACCACGATTGCCGGCCCGCCAGACGCGCGTGTTGGTAAACCCGCACCAGTTCCATTTCGGATCGTTCTCTTCAACACTTTTCAGGTCAAGGTAAGGCGGCACGAGCGTCGCCGCTCCCTGCCAGTTGCACAGCAGTTGATCCGACAAACCTGTCAACGCCGGATGCGAGGGCACACGCTCAAACACCTGCCGCAATCCTTGAATATTGATGTGAAAACCAAACCGCGACGTCAGCACCTCCGCATCTTGTTCAAAGACCAAAACTTTTAACCCCTTGGCCACTTGCGCAAACCCCGGCAACGGCCCATTGGTTTGCAGCGCTTGACGGCCAATCACCAACACATCGGCATCAATGGGCTGCCCGGGAGCAACCTTGGTGAAACTAATTCCCATTTCTTGCAACAGCCGGCCCGTGTCCCCCTTGGAATCAAACAAGGCGATGCGTGACTGGCCCGTGACCGGAGCCGGGGCCGATACTACGTCAATGGCCAGCGAATCTTCCTGCCGTCCACCGGGCCCGAAATCAAACGATGCCGACATTATGTATCTGCCAGTCGCCAGTGTTGGTGGCAGGGTGATTTTGACCGGCTCGAAAGTAATTCCACCGGGCTCGATCTGCGTGCTACCACTGCCGCGAATTGCGGTTCCCGCCAAACTCCACTGGTAACGACAAGTAACTGGTTTGCGGGTGTCATTGAGAATGGCCAGTTTTTTCTGGACCACATCACCAGCGCGATAGTTATGTCCTTTTTGTGTGAAAATTTCGCCCCCTGCGATATAGGCACACAACGGCAAATTCCAACGAAGAAACGTTTCGCCCAAAGCGGATGATTTCACCTTCGAGACATCCCGGCTGTAAAGCCATTGGCTCTTCACCGGGAATATCTGATCCGGAAAAATCCCCGGCGATTGCAAGCTTTGGTAAGGTTGTTTGACCGGCAGCGGCGGCTCCGCTCCAGCCGGTATGCGCCACAGATTTTCCTGATCCCACGGCAGCATGGCGGAAATGCCCCAAGCGCGGTGACTGCGCCAGTTGTCGGCGGCAAACAGCGCCTGGATTTGCGTGTAGTTTTCATCCTGCGAACGGAAATAGCGGATAAGCTGCGACCAATACATGGGCTTCCCGCCCGCCCACAGCTCCTCTTCCCAAGCCATGGACTTCACTTTGGTCGGCGTCATCTGATAGGCTGGCTGACCAAGATAAGCGGCGGCAAATTCCGAATCCCAAATCTGCTGCGGAGCGGGAAAGCGCCAGATGAACTGCGGCCCGCGAAAACTCGACCAGCTTGACACATGCGGCAGCCCCCATTCCACAAAAAACATCGGTTTCACCCCGCGAGTTCCCCAATGTTCCATCCAGTCGCTGCGCTCCTGCAATGGCGCCCAATTCAAATAAATATTGACGGTATAAAGTTCGCCCAGATTGCCGGACTGGTGATGATAAACCGGTCGCGTGGCATCAAACTCATTGGCCGTCTTTGCGGCGAGGAGCGCCTGCTGACGATTTTTCGACTTACCCGGATTGGTTCGCGCCCATTCGTCGTCGGGAGTATACAAGCCATCCATCCAGAGCGGATTTTGATCCCCCTTGTAACCGGTGGCGTTGTGAGTCATCGCATATAAAACGATGCCGGGATGATTCTGCGCGCGACGCACCAGCCATTCGCACAGCGTCCGATACCGTTTTAATTGTTCCGGCGTGTTGAGCTTCCAGCCAAAATCTTTCGCATGAGGCAGCGTGAACGAACTCAGCACGCCTTCCTCGTCAGCCGCCTGATAAAGCCCGTCGAGATAGCTCACTTCGCCCGGCTGGAAATCGTAGTTGGAAGTGATGAATGCATTGAACCCATATTCCTTCAAACGCCGGCAGGTGTTGCGCGAACCCTCCACCGAGGCTGCGTCCGCGCCGTCGGCAACATTTTTCAAAAATATGGGTCGCAGGTGAATCCGTGATCCGTTCAGGAAGAAATCGCGCCCCTGAATCCAAAACTCGCGGAAACCAAACTGAATAGGCAAGGATTCATCCACCACTTTGCCCTGCTCATCGCGCAAAGTGACAACCGCCGTGTAAAGATTTTGCGGCGTATCCAGGTCCCACCGCCGCGCGTCCGCCCAGGCATTGGTGAAGGTGGCGCGGCCATTTTTCAATGCCCCCGCGTCCATCAAATTACCGGTAAAAGTCTTCACCAGTTTCCCCTGATCATAGACGCGCGCTTCGAGCCGGCGTTTGCCGCCACTCATTTGCGGCAGCGCCGTGTCGAACGCAATCGTGTTCTGCCGCGTCGAGGTGATGACGTGAACATCGCCAATCGCCTCCGTCACGGGCTGGCTGCGCAGAAAAACATCACCGGTAAGTCCTTTGTTTTTCAAACTGGCTTTGCTGGTGATAATCCGATCCGGCGCCATGAACACGTTCGCCTCCCGTTCCAGTGGACGTGCCACCAGCAGGATGGTCAGCTGTTGCCGGGTGCCGGGTTTGGCCAGCGCCGTAATGTCCAGCAAACCGCCGGGGAAAAACACCTCGCCGGCCGGCCGCCCATCCACCAGCACCCGCGCATAGGTTTGCACCATCGTGAAATCCAAAAGGACGCGGCGACCGGCCCAATTGGCGGGAATGTTCAGCGGCCGGTGATACCATGCCTGCTCCACCTTGGACAAATCCGCGTCATCAAATCCCGGCGGCATCAGAAATTTTTGGTCGCCGTTGGAGGATTGCGGCCAGACCCCCGGCACCTTGAACCAGCCCCAGCCATGACTGGAACCGGGCGGGGTTTTGGGGGTTTCGGAAAATTCCGGAATAAACCGCCAAAGACCATTTAAGCAAATCGTCTCGCGCGTTTTGGATATTTGCCGCCACACATTGGTCGTGGTCGCCAAATCATCCGCCCCGGCGGGCAGCGGCAGATCAACCGCCTCCCCGCCGCGAGTGCGAACCACTGTCACCGTCAAATCATCAAACTCCGCACCGCCGGAAACCCCAAACATGCTCGGGGAAAATTCCAGCCGCGCGGCGCCGGCGGGAATCTTGAAATCGCGCTGGTATTGAACCCAGTCCGTTGTGCCTTGGGCGTTAAACACGCTGGGCCAGGGCTCCAGGCGCTTGCCGTTTTGATCGTGAAAGCTCATCGCCAGCCGGGCATTGTGCCAGCTTTCCGATCCCCGAACCACATCGGTCACGCGCATGCGCATCGCGACGTGCAGGCATTCCCATTCGGGATTCATGGCGATGCTTTGGCTGACGCTGCCGTTATTGGTGATGGCCAGCCAGGGGTTGCCGCCCTCCGAGCGCAGGGTAACCAGGTTTTGCCTGGCTACCTTCCAACCTTGGAGATCTGACTTGAAATCGCCATTGATGACCAGGTTTTGGGCGGGAAGCGTGGCAGCGTCAGTTCCAAGGGCAAGCATCAGGCAGAAAGCGGCGAGCAGGAGGGTTGATTTCATATTTCTATTATCTGTAATCGTGGAGTATTTGGAATTTTAATCCGTCACTGGATCATTGGTAAAGCCCGCTTACTTGGCGGCTTAAAAATCTGACGGTGTATTTTGTTAAATTCGGTTTCGTGAGAGTCAAAAATGCGCTCATTTAGCGCCTTGCTTGGTGTCGTATAAGGCGGGTGAGCCAGTTTATAAATCATCGTTCTGCGCCAGTTTCCAGGTGTCGCCACCGTCGGGAGACATCAGTGACGTCCGACGGCGACCATGATGATCGTTCCGGTAAAACCAATACGTGGACCAGTAATCATAGGAAAGAAACAGCCGCCCCTGATGGTCAATCGTGAGCCGGTGGTAAAAGACGCTGTATTCGGAAAAGGGCGAAACGATGAGGAGACGCGGCGCTTCCCAGGGCTGACCGGGGCGTTTCCGCTGATAGGCAAGCGTCGCATAGGAACTGTTGGTAAATGGTTTCCGGTTGTATTGCCACAAGCGGAACACCGCGTGAAGCGTATCATCCGGCCCGCAAACCATACCGACATAAGTCTGGTTAAGGTTGGTTCCCATTGGCAAAGCCTCAGTCCATCCGCCACCGGCGTCGTTTGGCTTCAACGAGTGCGCGTAGGGAAACGGCTGGCCGTGGGTGCCGGCCAGCACATGGAGATAGCCCCGACTATCCATCGTGATGCTGGGTGAATTATGAAGGTCGTTGGGTGGAGCCCCGATGCCCACCAGCACGGGCTTGCTCAACCACCCTGTCTCGCGGTCATAAGTGGCCACATAAGCGGGAACGCCCGGGCCGGGCATCTGGGGATCGGTCGCTTCGCCCCACACCACATGGACTTTCTTGCCACGCGAAACCACGGAGGCAGGAATGCCCGAGTGGGCCGCCAAGCCGATGCAGTTCGTGGAAATTAGAATCGGCTCACCCAGGATGATTCGCCCGTTCACTTTCTTCGGAAGAAACAATTCCAAGTCGAACAGCGCCCGCCAAAACAATTTTTTATCCTTGGCGGTTTGCGTGTAACGTAAAACCGGCGGCGGTCCTTCAGGTGAATTGTTCCCCATGAACTCCTCCATATCGAAGGAGCGGGATTGGCCGGCGCGGTTCGGAATGAATTCACTGGCAAAGCTCTGTCCCTCATTTGTCGAATAAAAGAGCGCAGCTTTCCCGCCGACTGTGGCCAGCGCATAGACATGATGGTCCCGGTCGAATGCCACCTTCGAGCAAAGATCGCCAGAAACACCTTTGGGCTTGGTCGCAGTCCAACGGCCATCGCGAAGGGTCGCCAAGCCGTCACTGGTGAGAGTAAAGGGCCGGTTTTGTAGATTGAAATAGACCTGATTCTCGGTCGGATAATCCGGCAGATGACCGAACTGCTCGTTCTCATGCTGGTAAGGCTTGAGTACCATGGGCAGGGTCAGCGGTTTACCCGCCGGGGCTTCACCGGCCTTCACCATCAAGGTGGAAAAAGTCGAAAATCCGGAACCATCCTGCGGCGTTGCCCGCAGATGAACCACGCGGGTTACTCCAGCCGCCGGCACCGGGCAGCGAACCGTGACCGTCGCTGACTTTTTCCCACCAAGGGTCACCTGCCCGGCGGATAATTGTGCAGGCCAGGCTCCGCCGCTGGCGGGAAATTCCAACACCAGTTGAATGGCCCGCTCACGCACCGCGTCGTTCTGGATTTGAAACGCCACCTCCTTTGGTTCACCCGGTTTTCCATAAACAGTCCGGCGATAAGGCGTCAGCAGCCAGCGGTTCTCGGGAAACGGAAACCACGATTTAAGCTCCGGCGTCCATAAAGCCATATCGCGCTGCAAGTCGTTTCCCTCCCAGCGTGTGATTCCATCAATCGCCACCGTTGCCTGCGCCGACGCAAAATGCAGCCGCCACGGCACGGCTTCGCGTTGCTTGCTCGCGGGAAAAGCATTGGTGGTGCCCTGCCCTTTTTCATTGAGCGACAGCGCGGCGATGTGCGCGCCCCTGGCGTCGAATAACTGCGGCGCCGCCACGCCTTTGGACAGGCCTGACAACCCGATGCTAAAAGCGCCAAGCCGCGGCATGAAACACACATCACCCGCCCGCTCCGGACTGGCCAGCACAATCGGTTCCTCGTGCCGCGCATCTTTGTGACCGCGCGCAGTTTCAATCATATACTTCGGGCAATTGGCACGAAACCCCCAGATGACGGCGTCCCCATGCGGGTCCTGCGAGACGGTGATATTCAACGCATAAACACCCTTGCGCTCCACACGCGTTGACAGCCGACAGCGTTGCACCGGCCCCAAACCACTGCCACGCGGACGGCCGTCATCGGGAATTATAACGTCCTGCAACACCTGCCGATCTGGGCCGACAAGAATTGCACGCAGTTCCGTGCACATTTCATGACGGTTCCGGTCGCGCTTTACGACCTCCACCGTCAGCTCGCCCGGTTCTGCGAGAAAATAAATGCCACCGGCGCCGCCGATGAACAACTCATTAGTGGGTGCATTTTGAGAAGCGATGGTTTGTGCGTGGCAGGCAGGGAATGGCCAGAACAGCGGGGCCATAAACCATACACAAAGCAGGATCCGGCAGCATATTTTCATAAATTACTTTCACCGACTCGGCCGACCCAGACACCGTTTCAGGCACCGGCATCCAAACAGGAACGAACTTTGCGCAACAGCGCTTGGATGGAAAACGGTTTTTCGAGAAAATTTAGATTTTGGCTCAATGGTAATCCTTCGCCGAGCATTTCATTCGTGTAGCCGCTGATGTAGATGACTTTTAACTCCGGCCTTTCCGCCTGGAGTTGCCGGGCAAGTTCCAACCCATTGATGCCGCCGGGCATGATCACATCCGTGATCAACAACTGGATGCTGGCTTTATTTTCCTTCCATACCTTTAACGCCGCTGCACCAGATTCCGCTTCCAATATCCGGTAGCCCTGCTTTTTCAATATCTCATACGCTATTTTGCCCAGCGCGGGATCGTCTTCCACCAGAAGAATGGTCTCCGTGCCGCCAGCTTCGCGTGTTTTTGCTGGCGTGGGTTCCACTACTTCGACTGAAGATTTGTTCCGCGGCAGGTAAATATGCAAAGTGGTGCCGGCGCCAACTAGACTTTCCACTTCGACCCAGCCTTGATGTTGTTGAACAATCCCGAAAACCGTCGCCAGTCCCAGCCCGGTGCCTTTGCCGACTTCTTTGGTGGTGAAGAACGGTTCAAAAATACGCTGAAGATTCTCCGGCGGAATGCCGCACCCATTGTCACTCACGCTGACCCGGATAAATTCTCCCGCTCGCGCCTCGGGTTTGGCGTGGATGGCATGTTTGTCGAGATTGACGCGTCCCGTTTCAATGATAATCCGCCCGCCGGTAGAGGGCATGGCATCGCGGGCGTTGACGACCAAATTCATCAACACCTGCTCCATCATCCCCTCATCGGCCAGCACGGGCGCCTTGCCGCCGCCGAACTGCGTCTGCAACACGATATGTTCACCGATGAGGCTGCGGAGCAGTTTGCTGACGTTGATGATGACCTCGTTCAAATCCAACCCCTTTAACTGCATGGGCTGCCGGCGGCTGAACGTGAGCAACTGGCGCGTGAGATCGGCCGCGCGATCAGCGGATTTTGAAATCTGAGCCAACGCCTCCTCCTGTTTTTTGGCATCCAAACGACCTTCTTGCAGGACTGAAGTGTTACCCATGATTACGGTCAGGATGTTGTTAAAATCATGGGCGACTCCGGCCGCAAGCTGGCCGACGGCCTGCATCTTTTGCGCTTGACGAAATTCTTCCTCCAGCAATTTGTGGGCGGTAATGTCGCGCGAGACGCCCACCAGCCCGATAATTTCCCCAGCCTGGTCGCGCAGCGGCACCTTGGTAGTCGAAACCCAGACCACCCGACCATCCACCCAAGTCCCTTTTTCCTCTTTGTCTACCAGCGGCTCCCCCGTGGCCATCACCTTCTGGTCATCTGCGTAATACTCACGGGCCTCTTCAGCAGGGAAAAATTCCACATCGCAACGCCCCACCACTTCGGCGGGGTCGCGCAAACCAAAGGCTTTGGCTTGCGTCGCGTTGATCTTGATAAATTTGCTTGCCCGGTCTTTGAAATAAATATGATCCGGAATGTTCGTGACCAGGCTGTTCAGCAGATTCCGCTCCTGCGCCAACGCGGCCTCCGCCTGCTTGCGCTCCGTGATGTCCTCCACCAGCGACCAGACGTATGATTGCCCGTCCCGACCGGTAATCAACATACCATTCAAACACAAGGGAACCCGCCGGCCGTCTTTGCGAATATATTCTTTTTCATAAGGCCCATAGCGACCGGTCTGGTGCATGGACTCCAATTGCAGCGCCTCTTGAGAGGCGTATTCCTTCGGCGTCAGCTTCCAATAATCAAGATGCTTTAATTCTTCGGCGGTATAGCCGCAAATATCCTGAAACGCCTGGTTAAATTCCAAATAGCGGCCCTGCATGTCGCACAAAGCAATGCCCAGCGGTGAGAGGTAAAAAAGTCCGTTCAATTTCTCCGCGTTTTCACGAAGCAGCGATTCCGCCTGCTTGCGCTGGAGCAGTTCTCGTTGCGCAAACAAAAGCTTTTGCTGATGCCACAACATGCCGACGACCAGCAAGGACGCCAGCATCAAGGCCCCAAAGAACAATCCCGTCATCCGAGCTTGCTGCCGGAGCGGGGCATAAATCTCATCCAGATCCACCTTGGCGACCATGAACCAGGGCGTGTTCGGGATTTTCCCCGTCACGGCCAAAACCTTGACGCCGCGATAATCCACGCCTTCGACCACACCAGTCTTGCCTTCGACAGCCAGCGCCTCGGGAAAATCGGGCCGGTCCATGGGCAGCCGGAGTTGCAGGGCGGTTTGCGCGCGGTGCCGCACATCATTCAAGTAAAGCACATCCCTGCCTTCACGCCGGACCAACAACGTCTCCGCCGTGCGACTGGCGGTGGGCCAGCTTTGCACCAGCGGATAAAGAAAACGGAACGGGTCCACATCAAACAGCAGCACGCCGTCCGTCAACGGATCCGGCTGCAGTTTCGTTCGAATCGGAATCAGGATATTCAAATGAATCCTCTGATCGGAGGTGTCGCGATGCAGATCCGTGATGATCACTTTCCGGGAGCGCAACGTGGCTTGGATATACTCAGCACTGAAGAATACCTTTTGAGCCGCATTGGTCGGGGTCGCCAGCCGGACCACTCCTCGCGCGTCAAACAAAGCCGCCCCGCTGTAGCCGCTCGCCGACCGGTAGGCATCCATCAATTGGATTAAATCCCGGCGCAGATTGAGGTTTTCCGGATCCGACAGAAAACGGCCGGATAGTTGCCGGTAGTTGCCGGCGGTCTCGGCATCGCCGCGGCGCTCGTTCATCCAGTCGGAAATCTGCCGGTTTTTGAAATCGCCAATCGCCTGAAGTCCTTCCTGGGCGGCGCGGCGGGCTTCCGCCTGCTGCTGCTTAAAGTAGAATCCGCCCATGATTCCGATAAGCGCCGTCAGCAACAGCGCCAAGGCGATAAAGCCCCAGATGGTCCGGCGGCCAGACCCGTCAACCCGGACGGGGGCGAAGAAGAAATTCAGCGGCCAAACATCGGTGCCCGCCAGCAGCAGCATGCCCAGCCCCACAAAAAAAACCACCTCGGCGGTCTGCGCGGCCATCAGCCTGCTGACGGTGCCGCTGTAAAACAACTGGACCTGCATCATATTGCCCAAGACCACCACCAAACCAATCAACAAGCCCGCCAGCGCCAAAAGCGCGGCCGCCTGCCGCCACCGCCGGCGGGCCGGGCACGCGGGAAACACCAGCAACAAGGCCAGGCTATTCAGCAGCAGGGCCAAGGCTGATAACGGAGAAATATGGCCAACGGGTATTCTCTGTCCGACAGTATCAGTTGAGCGGGTGAGCCACTCCTCCATCGGGAACGGCAGGTCGAAATAGATTTTGCCCAAAGTCAGAAGGCTCAGCAGCAGCACGCCCGATCCCATCGCCCGCCCAAACCGGTTGATGGCCGCAGATTCCGGCCAACGCTGTCCCAGCCAGGCCGCAACCGCCAACCCCAGCATCAAAACACCGGCACTGGGAGCCATGGGAACACTCTCGCTCCCCCAGACGGTAATCCGCCAAAAACCAGCGACCCAAGTGAGCAGAACTAACAATGAAATACCCCCGCCAATCGCGAACGATATTCTCGCGATCCGCCGCGGCCAGGTTTCATTCTGGAAAATGAAGTTCATCCGCCTTAAATGCCTTTGATCATTTCTGCCTTCATTGTGGAACGATTACGCTGAGAGATTATGCCGCGAACAACCGAGAATCAAAAACCCACATCCAGCCACTGAAACCAGCATAATGTCTTCGTTACATTGGCGTACAAATTCACGGCAGCGTGTTCCTCAAACTCACAAAAGGCAAGGCCATTTATAGCCAAGTAAAGTGTGAGCCAAACTAAGCCGCACCGCACCTTGCCTGAATGTTTCCCGTTCGAACATATCAACATTGCTATTCAGATGCGGAACGAGCAATGTCGGAACATACGCTCAACCCAATCAAGAAAAACCGCACTCCGCTTTAAAGCCATGAAACATCATTCTCTCATTCTGGCCCTGACGCTCATGGGACTGGTCACGACTAGCCCCGCGGCCGAGGCAAAATTGGATTTAATCCTGATGAATGCCGGCTCGCTGGCCCAGGCCCGTGATTCCGTCCGCGCGGGAAACAGTCCGCTCAAGGCGGCTTATGACCGGTTGCTCCGCGACGCACAAAAAGCCATGACCGCCCGCCCTGTCAGCGTGATGGAGAAAACCAAAACGCCGGCCAGCGGCGACAAGCACGATTTCTATTCCATCGGACCCTATTATTGGCCGAACCCGAATACTCCCAACGGGCTGCCCTACATCAGCAAAGACGGGGTTTCCAATCCGGAACGCTCGACGGATGCCTACGACCCGGGCCGGGCGGGAAAAATATTTAAAGCCATCGAGATTCTCGCCCTGGCTTACTACTTTTCCGGCGACGAATCCTACGCCGTGCACGCCACGACTCTCCTGAAAACATGGTATCTGGATCCGGCGACCCGGATGAATCCGAACCTCAACTATGCCCAAGTGAATCCCGGACGCGACAAGGTCACCGGCACCGGCATCATCGACACCGTGGGCATGATCGGAATCCCGGATGCCATCACCCTGCTTTCCGGATCAAAGAGCCTCACTGCCGAAGATTTGAAGGGGCTCAAGGCCTGGTTTGGCCAATATACCGACTGGCTGCTGAACAGTGAAAAAGGCAAGCTGGAGCACAACGCAAAGAACAACCATGGGGTCTGGTTTGCCGCCCAGACATCCACCTACGCCCGGTTTGCAAACCGTCCTGACGTTGCCAAAACACTGGCCGAATCCGGCAAAGCGCAAATTGCCGCCCAAGTTGAGGCGGACGGCCGAATGCCGCTCGAATTGAAGCGCACCAAGTCATTCCACTATTCCGTCTTCAACCTGCAAGCCTTCTTCCAACTCGCCACGGCCGGACAACCTGTCGGCGTGGATCTTTGGAATTACTCCACGCCGGACGGCCGCAGCCTGCGAAAAGCCTTTGACTTTGTCGCCCAGTTTTCCGACCCGACAAAAAAATGGGCGTTTCAGGAGATTCAAGGCTTCAAAAGCGAGTCGCTGTATCCGCTCATATTATCGGCGGGCGCAAACTGGAAAGACGCCGCATTGCTCCAAACCGCCGACAAATTGCAAAGCGATGAGCAGAAAAAGGATCGCATCCGCCTGCTGCTGAACCGGTGATTTTACAGGCTGGCGGCGGCGGGAGGCAAGGCGGCGTCGGTTTTCCGGCTTAAGCGCGCGGAGAGCAGTGGAGCCAGCTGTCGGGATTGAACCGACGACCCGCAGTTTACAAAACTGCTGCTCTACCACTGAGCTAAGCTGGCTGCGAAGGCATGGCACGTTGCCAGCATGACGGAATATCGTCAAGGTGGTTTTCGAGGCCCACCGCGGAGCGCCCCGTTTTCAGCCCAAGGGGCAGCTCGACCCACATTCAAATCCACGGCAACCGCCGCCAAGCAAAACCAAGATTGACGGGAAGAGTGCGGTTCAGTTATGCTCAGCGGCTCGTTTAACCTTTATTTTATTGTGAACGTATCCGTTGAAAATTTGGCCCCGTGCAAAAAGCTCGTGCGGGTGGAACTGGACGCAACCGCCGTGGACGCCGCGTTTGACGCCGTCACCAAGGATTACCAGAAGCAGGCCGCGCTGCCGGGCTTCCGACCGGGCAAGGCTCCGCGCGCGATGGTGGAGAAAAAATACGACGCGGAAATCAAAGACGAGGCCAAGCGCAAGCTCATCGGCGACGCCTACCGCAAGGCGATTGCGGATCAGAAAATTTCCGTCATCGGCTATCCCGACATCGAGGAAGTGCAATTCGGCCGCGGCCAGATTTTGCAATTCACCGCCACGGTGGAGACGGCGCCGGAATTTCAGATGCCGGAATACAAGGGTTTGACCGCCACGATTGAAACCAAGTCCGTGACGGATGCCGATGTGGACAAGGCGCTTGATTTGCTGCGCGGCCAGCAGGCGGATTACAAGACCGTGACGCGTTCGCTTACAAACGGCGACATCGCAGTGGTGAATTACACTGGCACCTGCGAAGGCAAGGCCATCACGGAACTCGCGCCGACGGCGAAGGGTTTGACCGAGCAGAAAAATTTCTGGATTGAGACGGAAGGCAATTCCTTCATCCCCGGTTTCGCCGCGCAACTCAACGGCGCGAACGCCGGCGACAAGCGCACGGTGAATGTGGATTTCCCGGCTGATTTCGTGACGCCGCAATTGCAGGGCAAGAAGGGTGTTTACGAAGTTGAACTCGTCGAGGTGAAGGAAAAGGTCCTGCCGCCGCTGGACAACGAATTCGCGAAAAAATACGGCGCGGAAGATTTCGACAAGCTCAAAGCCGGCGTCCGCACGGATCTGGAAAATGAATTGACGCACTCGCGCTCCAAGTCAGTGCGCGCCCAGACCGTCAAAGCCCTGCTGGATAAGGTGACTTTTGATCTGCCGGAAACCGCCGTCGCCAACGAGACGCGCAATGTGGTCTATGATCTGGTGCGCCAGAACACGCAGCGCGGCATCTCGCGGGAATTGATCGAAACGCAGAAGGACGAGATTTATTCCATCGCCGCGACCAACGCCAAGGAGCGCGTGAAGCTGGCGTTCCTTGTCGGCCGCATCGCGGCGCAGGAGAAGCTCGAGGCGTCGCAGGAGGATGTGCTCAAGCGCGCGCAGCAACTGGCGATGATGTATCAGATGCCGTTTGACCAGTTCATCAAGGATTTGCAGAAGCGCGACGGCGTGAACGAACTTTACCAGCAGGTGCTGCACGAAAAGGTGCTGGATTTGTTGGAGAAGAACGCCACCATCACGGAAACCGCTCCCGCGTAGTAACTTTCCGGTTACTTACCGGCGGTGCATGGCGTCTGGATTTGAAATGAAAAAATACTGTGCCAGCCTGTTGTTTTTGGCCGCCTCGCTGGCGGTGGTTTCCGCGCAGACCAATGCGCCGGCGGTGCGGGCGATGTCATTATCCGACTGCCTCAATGAGGCGCTCCGGCATAATTTCGATGTGCAGGTGGAACGCTACGAGCCGGCAAAAGCTCTCCTCAATCTGAATGCGGCTTACGCGGGCTACGACCCGACCTTCAGCCTTTCCGGCACGCACAGCCATAATAACTTGGGATTTGAAACGGGCGTGTATGGCACGTTTCCGAACATTTCCGATGGCAACACCTTCAGCTCCGGTTTGACGGGTTCGCTGCCGTGGGGAATGACTTATGGCCTGACTGGAAACGTCTCCGAGAATTACGGCCTGAGTTATCCATCCAGCGTCTTATCCAGTGGCAATTATGACAGTTCCAGCGGCCGGGTGGGTGTAAATGGCCGACAACCGCTGCTGAAAAATTTCTGGATTGATGGCACCCGGCTGCTAATCAGCGCGGCGAAAAACAATTTAAAACTGTCGGAACAAGGTTTGCGTCAGCAACTCATCACCACCGTCACAGCGGTGGAAAATGCGTACTACGAACTCATATATGCCCGGGAAAACCTGAAGGTGCAGCAGCAGGCGCTGGCGCTCGCCGAAAAGCAGCTTGCGGACGACAAATCGCGCGTGAACATCGGGACGGTGGCTGCCGCCGGCGGCACGATTGAGCAGGACGAGGCGCAAGTCGCGCAGAACCACGCCAATCTCATCGCCGCGCAATTCACCCTCGCGACGGATGAAAACGCATTGAAAAATCTGATCACGGACAACTACCGGGAATGGCATGACACCGCCATTGAGCCAGCGGCCACGCTGGAGGCGGTGCGGCAGCTGTTTGACGTGCAGGACAGCTGGGGCAAGGGCATGACGCTGCGCCCGGACCTGGCGCAGGCGAAGGTGAACGTGGAGCAACAGGGCATCCAGCTGAAATACGACCGCAACCAGCTTTTCCCGCAGCTTGATTTGACCGGCAGCTACGGATACAACGGCGCAGGCCGGGAATTTAACGAAGCCTTGGGCCAATACGCTACGGCGAACCGGCCCTATTACACCTACGGCGCGGAGTTTTCCATTCCCCTCAGCAGCACCAAGGCCCGCAATTCTATCAAAGCCAACAAGGCCGCGGAACAGCAGCTTTTACTCAAGCTCAAGCAGCTCGAACAGAATGTCATGGTGCAGATTGACAATGGGGTGAAGCAGGCGCAGGCCGCATGGGAAAGCGTGGATGCCACGCAAAAGGCGCGCACCTACGCCGAGGCCGCGCTCAAAGCCGAGCAGGGCAAATACGCCGTCGGCAAGAGCACCACGTTCACCGTGCTACAACTGCAAAACAATCTCACCGCCGCCCGCTCGCAGGAAATCCGCTCGCTCGCCAATTACAACAAAGCTCTCGCCAATCTCGCTCAGCAGGAAGGCTCCACCCTGGAACGGCGGAAGGTGGATTTGCGGGTAAAATAAATTAGGAGCAGGAAGTTGGCAGATGTTTGTTGAAGCCGGCTTGGGATGCAAACTCACCTGGTTCCGCTGCTCCGCATGCTGCGGCAAACCCATGGATACGCCGCGCCGGCGCTGCCCGGCTTCTGCGGGGGCACCTGCAAGCCTTCTTTCTCTTTGAATCCGCTGCACTCGCTTCTTTCACACCATACCCAGTTCAACCAGCTTGCGCGTGATCTTCTTATAACCCAGCGCGAGATGTTCTTTGGATACCCGCACATTCTCTAACTCCAGCTTTTGCTTCCGCTCGGGCAGCGACTTGGCCGATAGCTAAGCGTGCCACTACTGAACTGCTCGGTTGTGTGATGTTTCTTCTTCATGATGGTTTTCCTTTCTTTGCCCGAAAACTATCTGCCTAGGCTGGAAGGACATAAAAAAATAAAGCCCTCAAATAGTATTCTGAGGGCTTTATTTTAAAAGACTGGCGGCTACCTACTCTCGCGGAAGCTATACAACCACTACCATCGGCCATGCAGCGTTTGACGGCCGTGTTCGGAATGGGAACGGGTCGGACCACTGCGGTAATGCCACCAAATTATTGCGCACGCTTTTGGACGTGCAAAATTTTATTTTATAAAGAACATTCGGAAGTGATCCGGCGATTCTCTGAAAACTATACACAGGAGTCTATTGGCACTAAACAACTCGCGAGTTGAAATTGTTTTTCCAATAAAGGAAAAAGCAATCAAGCCGCACGACCGATTAGTGCTGGTCAGCTGAACGCCTCGCGGCGCTTACACTCCCAGCCTATCAAACGGGTGGTCTGCCCGTGGTCTTTAGGGACTTGCGTCCGGGAAACATTATCTTGGGATGAGCTTGGCACTTAGATGCTTTCAGCGCTTATCTCTTCCGCACATGGCTACGCAGCGATGCCCCTGACGGAACAACTGCCACACCAGAAGTGCGTCTAACCCGGTCCTCTCGTACTAAGGTTAGAACCCCTCAAGTTTCCT
>CAIOIC010000086.1 GCA_903858275.1 uncultured Verrucomicrobia subdivision 3 bacterium
GCCGCGGACGCCGTTGAGATTGCCGCCGCTGGAGCCACCACCGCTCAAGCCGCCGGCGTCGCGCGTAATCAGCAGGCAATTGTAGCAGTGATTGTGCGCAAAGAGACTGGCCAGCGTCGGGTAAGGAGCGCGCGTGCGCCCAACGCCGGCCCAGTTGTTCCCGGAAATGACATACCAATTACGTCCGGCATTGCGAATCGTGTTGTAGGTGAACGCATGGCCGCCGTTATGCAAGTCTTCCTCGGTGCGGGTCGTCAGCGGATAGAGGTAATGGCCGGCATAATTAATCTCGTCAATCAGGCAGTTGTGAACCGTGTGCCGAAGGCCGCGAATGTGCAAACCCGCTCCGGAGCTGAAGCGAACCGAGCAGTTCAGGAAACGATTGTCGTGGCCGCTGACGTAGATGCCGGTCTCGCCGGACTTGATCGTGTCGCGACCTTTTTCAATCTGCCCGGCTTCGTAATGATGCAGGTAGTGCGAGAGGTAGGCGAAGTCGCAACCATCGAAGGTGCAAAACGCCGACTCATCAAGCCGCGCCGACGCGGCGCGAACCGTCAGGCCGCTGACAACGATGTGCGACCGCCCGGAAAGATCGAACGCGAGCGCGCGCCGTTTCACCTCCACGCCATGCGGTTCGCCGCCATCGGGCGCAATGAAATAAAGCGTGTTGCCCTGCCAAACCCATTCACGCGACTGGTCGAGCGCGTTCATGTGGCCCACGATCATCCCCATGCCATCCTGATCCTTCTGGGCATACTTCGCGCCATACGTCGGTCCGAACCACCACGTCCTGGTCCGGTCGCCGACATGAATTTCACCGGACTTGGAACTTTCAATGACGCCGGACTGCACACCCCACGCCTCGTAATGTTCGCCGCAGTAAAGCGCACCTTTCCAATAATCGTCCGGCTGGCCATCCAGCAACTTGCTCACGATGCGGCCCGGATCGTTGGTGCGCGTCTCCGCCGGAATCGTGAACTCGCCAAATGTCGGCCAGAGCGGTGAAAGTCCCGCAACAAACATTTCGCAACCCGGCGACGGCTTATTTGGGAACCGCGCCTCAATCATCACATCGCCACCGGTGAAAACTTGATTGTGACCGAGGCCGAGCGTCCAGTTCATTGGCGCTTTCCAAATGTAGCCCTTGTGCTTCGTCCAGCCGGCAACCGGCTCGCAACCGGTCACAACCGGCTTTTCGCCCGGATACGGTTTCACCGTGATGGGCTTTTCCGCCGTGCCGCTGCGCGGAAACACAATCGTCTCGCGATATATCCCGGCGCGAACCAACAGCGTGTCGCCCGGCTGGAGTTGGTTGACGCCGGCCTGAATCGTGGCGAAAGGTTTTTCCTTCGTGCCGGGGTTGGTGTTATTGCCGTTCGGCGCAACGTAGAATTCAGCAGCCGTGGCGACGGTGGTGACGAGCGCCAAAGCGCTCACGATGATGCGGGTGATGGTTGTGTTCATATTCTGACTTCAGAAATTTATCGGTGGTCAACGAATTATGGCCGGCGATCCACAGTGATGGCAAACGAAGTTGTGGCCACCTTCCCCAACTCCAGCACCCAGCCCTCCGCTGCCTTGGTTAACGCGATGGTTTGGCCGAGCGGCTGCCCGGCCCCATCCAGCGGCTGAGCGCGAACTCCGCCCGCCTGGTCCAGACCGGTGAGAATGATTTTTCCCTGAACCGGCTCAATGCGGGTGGGTGCCTCGCCCCATTTTTCAAGCGAGGTGCGCTTGTCGTTCCACACCATGCCGGAGTTGGCGGCGCGCGCGGTGACGGTGAGAAGCAATTTTCCGGAAGCGGAAATCGGCTTGGCATCGAGAGCGCCCAACGTGAGCGCGCAGAACGGCGTCTGGATTTCGGCGCGCAAGTTTTTAGTCGAGCGACTTTGTTTCGCAACGTGACCGATCAATGCCTGCGAACGCGGCGTGTTCACAGTAACCAGACCAGTTCCCTTTCCATTGGCGACCCAAAGCAATTCACGCGTGTCGGACTCAATCGAATTCGTTGGCATCGGCTCAAAACTGCCGGTAGGCGGGCCGTTGAAGGACGCAATGCGCACGGCATGCGTGAGCGGCAGCTCCAGCGGAAATCCGGGCGTGAAATAGGGAATCTCCTTCCATGGCAGGCGCAAGCTTTCCAACACTTGTTCGCGACTGTAGTTGCGAGTCACCACGCGCCGGGCCGGCTGCACATCAGCGCGCAGGAAAATCAGCGCGCCGGCGGCGAGCTGGCTCATCTTCACCGGGTCCTTGGCAAAATCGAAGTGACCTTTAATTTCGTCCTTCATCGAGGTGGCGTCCTCGTGCGACAACGAATACCAGAAAATTCCATCCCAATCCTGCAGCGCCGCGTAGGCGGCGAGCACCGGCACGCCTTCGCAGGCGAACTCGTTCGGGAAGGGATGGTTCACCTCCGAAACCGTGTAGGGCTTGCCCGCCACGGCCGTGCGCGAAAGCTGCACGGGATTCGAGTGGAGCGGATCATCCACCATCGGCGTGTTGCCGATGCTAAAGCCGGTTTTTTTGCCGGTCTTCGGATCGGAAAGGTAATTCGGATGCTGCCAGTAGATGTGACCGTCCACCACATCGAGCTGCGCCATTGACGCCGTCAACGGGTAGCCAGACGCGCCATGCCCGTGGTCGCTGTCGCCAATGAACAAACTCTTCGCGCCGACTTCCTCGCGGAGAAACTTCGCCATGTCGCGGAAGAAATTGCTTTCAAGCTCCATATAGAAAGCGGCCTCGGTCTGAAAACGCTCCGGGGACACTTTGCTGAATTGCTCTTTGCGCAGGCGCGGGAGCGGCGCACCAGCAGCCACGCCTGCGTCCCGACGCCACTGGGCGAGCGAGCCCGCAGCGACATGGCCGGGTAGCCAGGCGTTGAACTTCCTCGTCAAATCCGCCGCGTAACTCGGCGGGATGTCGTTCCAGGTGCCGCTGGGTTTGTTGGTCTGGTTGCCGAGGAGCCGGTTTTGCACCCACGACTCGACCAGCGAATTTTCATTCACAAACTCAATCACCGCCACCGCCGGCTCATCGCGATAGGCGCGACCGGTCAGCGAATTGGTGTGCGTGAGCAACTGCCGGGCATATTCGCGCTGCAACTCGATGAGCCGCTCGTCGAAATAGGTCACGCCCTTGCCGAGGCCAAGCAATTCAAAATCACGCACGCCGTCGCCGGCCTTGTAGGTGCGATAGACATTCAGATTCAGGTCCGTGTAGATGCCGCGCGATTTCAATTCAAAAACAAAACGGTCCAGCCGCGCCAGCGCCTCCGGATCCAGCGCGCGCGTGTTTGACTGCTTGACGGCGAGCAGCGACCAGGTGGTGTCCAGTAAATGAAACCGC
>CAIOIC010000087.1 GCA_903858275.1 uncultured Verrucomicrobia subdivision 3 bacterium
CCACAAACATGCAGCACCGAAACGAATGGCTTGGTTGATTGATGATTTCACCATAAAGGAGGCGTCACTTCTGTTAGATAAGATCGCACGATCAATACGACAGCCAGAATATTAAAGTTGGTGCCCACGACAGGACTTGAACCTGTATGATTTTACTCACTAGAACCTGAATCTAGCGCGTCTGCCAATTCCGCCACGTGGGCAACGTGAAGACAAAGGCAAATTACCAGAAGTTGATGGATGAAGGCAAGCGCCCACCAAGCAAATTCAGCGGAGCGCAAACGCGACCTGATTGAGTTGAACTAAAATTCGAACCGGTTTCGCTCGTTAACCCCTTAATTTCCGCTCCAGAATCTCGCCAACGAGCGCGGGGTTGGCCTTGCCTTTGGAGAGTTTCATCACCTGCCCCTTGAGCGAATTGAGCGCGGCGACTTTGCCCGCCTTGTAATCCGCCACGGGCGCGGGATTGGCGGCGATGGCTTCGTCGCAGAATTTTTCAATCGCGCCGGTGTCGCTAACTTGCGCAAGACCTTTTTCCTGCACGATGAGGCCGGGAGCCTTGCCGGTGGAAAACATTTCGGCGAACACCTGTTGTGCGGCGGAACTGCTGATGGTCTTGGCCTCAACGAGTGCGACGAGTTCCAGTAACGCCTCCGGCTTGAACTGCAAATCCCTAAGCGAGGACAGCTTTAGGTCGGCGGCCTCAACACCCATGGCGCCCTGTTCAGCTTTCTCCGCTTCGTTCAACTCGGCGAGCTTCGCGAGCAGGTTGTTGATGATCCAGTTGGCGATAGCCTTGGGATTCTTAGACTGCCGGGCGAGGCCTTCAAAGTAATTTCCCAGCCCGACGTTGCTCTTGAACACTTCCGCGTCGCCGGCGGGCAACTGATAATCCTGCATGAAGCGCTGCTTGCGCGCGAGTGGCAGCTCGATGACCTGCGCCTTCACCTCGGCGAGCCACGTGTCGGTCGGTGCTAGCGGCATCATGTCGGGCTCGGGAAAGTAACGATAATCGTGCGCGTTTTCCTTCGTGCGCATTTCTTCCGTGATGCCCGCGACATCGTCCCAGCGGCGCGTGGACTGGACAAGTTTGCCGCCGCTCTTGAGCACTTCAACCTGGCGGCTGATTTCATATTCCGCCGCGCGGCGCACGCCGGAAAAGCTGTTCATGTTTTTGATCTCGATCTTCGCGCCGAGTTCTTTGGTGCCAACGGGGCGCACGGAAATGTTCACGTCGCAGCGCACCATGCCTTTTTCCATGTCGCAATCGCTCACGCCGCCCTGGTGCAGAATTTCCGTGAGCGCGTTGAGATAGGCATAGGCCATGTCGGCGCCGGTGATGTCCGGCTCGGAAACGATTTCCAGCAGCGGTACACCGGCGCGGTTAAAATCCACGCCGCTGGTGCAATCGAAATGCGTGAGCTTGCCCACGTCTTCCTCGAGATGGGCGCGGGTGATGCGGACTTTGCCAAAGCCGTTCACCGAGCCAGGGCCGTTGAATTCAAATTCCACAAAACCGTTCGCCGTGCTGGGCTTGTCGTATTGCGTAAGCTGGTAATTTTTTGATGCGTCGGGATAGAAATAGTTTTTTCGGTCAAACTTCGCGTAGCGCGGAATCTCGCAGTTGAGCAGGTAACCGGTCAAAACTGTTTTGCGCAGTGCTTCCTCGTTCGGCACGGGCAGCACTCCGGGCATGCCGAGACAGACGGGGCAGACGTTGGTGTTCGGCTCGGAACCGTATTGGTTCGCGCAACCACACCACATCTTCGACTTCGTTTTGAGCTGGACGTGGGTTTCCAGTCCGATGACGGCTTCGTATTCCATAAACGCGGGGAAATTTAACCACAGACAACGGCGACTCGCCACGAAGAATTGAAAAACAAAAGATTCGCTAGCCGCGATTCAACCGGAAATTCCAAAACAGATTCGCTCATTTTTTCAGCAAGGAGCGTCCCAGTTTCAACAGCTTTTGCGCATCGGCATCGGCTTTGGCTTCGGCATAGATGCGCAACACGGGTTCCGTGCCGGAACCCCGCAGCATCAGCCAGGTGGAATCTTCCGCCACGAATTTCACGCCGTCGCGGGCATCCACTTTTGCCAGCGATGAGCGCAGCAGTTTTTTTGGCGGATTGGCTTGGAGCAACTTCATCAACTCGTCGCGTTTTTCCAGCGGATAATGCGCATCAAATCTGGCATAACGATGCGGGCCGAATTCTCTTTCCAGATTCGCATAAATCCGGTTCACGGATTTTTTCTCCATCACCAGCATTTCCAACAAAAACAGTCCGGCGGCCAGCCCGTCGCGCTCGGGAATGTGGTTGGCAAAGCCGACGGAACCGCTCTCTTCCGCGCCGAACAACGCTCCGGGCTTCATCAATTCCGGCGCGATGAAGCGAAAGCCGATACCCACTTCGGTGAGCGGCAGATTCCAGGCAGCGCACATTTTATCCACCATGGCCGTGGTGTTGAAAGTCTTCGTGACAACGCCGCGGCCGCCGCGATTGCGCACGAGATGATGCAGCAACAACGCGATGACCTGCTGGTTTGTCATCGGCCGGCCGTGCCCGTCCATCGCGCCAATGCGGTCGGCATCGCCGTCGGTGACGAGGCAGATGTCGTGAGGATTCTTTTTCAACTGCGCGCCGCCGAGAACATAGTTTTTCGGCAGCGGTTCCGGAGAAATGCCGCCAAATAGAATGTCGTGCGCGCTGTTCAGCGTGGTGACATGGCACGAAGTTTTGGCCAGCAAGATTTCAAACACCCCCGCCCCGACGCCGAACAACGCATCGTGCGCGACGCGCAGCTTGGATTTGGCGATGCGCTTGAAATCCACCAGCTTTTTGATCGCGGCGAAATGTGCGGGACGAACGTCGCGGACAACTAAATGGGAGTTGGAAATTGGGAGATGGGGCTTCCCATCTGCCATCTGCCATCTGCCATCTGCTCTTTTGACTGGATTCCGACCCAAAATGCTTTCCACGCCCCGGCACTCCTCCTGCCCGCTGGAGCCGCCAAAGTGCGACTTGAGCTTGAAGCCATTGAAGATGGGCGGATTGTGGCTGGCGGTGATCATCACGCCGCCGACGGCGCCGAGATGTTTCACCGCATAGGAAATGCACGGCGTCGGCGTTGGCTCCGGCGTGAGAATGACTTGAAAATCATTCCCGGCAAAAACTTCGGCGGTGATCTGCGCGAAGCGATCGGACAAAAACCGGCGGTCGTAGCCGACAACCACTTTTGGCTCGCGCCGGTAAATTTCGGATTTCGGATTTCGGATTTCGGATTGCCAGAAGTCGGCGGTCGCCTGCGCGACGCGGGCGACATTGGCAAAAGTAAAATCCTCAGCGATGACTGCGCGCCAGCCATCGGTGCCAAATTTAATCCGACTCATAGCAGCGGAACCGCCAGATCGGCCAGCGCCGGGTCGGCGGCATAGACGATTTTCCGCATCTTGGTGACGGCGGTTTTCAAGCTGCGCGCCCCGAACAGACTGGTTCCCGCCACAAACGTATCCGCGCCGGCGCGGGCACACTCGGCAGCGGTCTGGTTCGTGATACCGCCGTCCACCTCGAGGTGATAGTTTAATTTCCGCTCGCGCCGCCAGGCGGCCGCCTGCTGGATTTTCGGCAGGCATTCGTGGATGAAACTTTGTCCGCCGAAGCCGGGATTCACGGTCATCACGAGGAGCAAATCAATCTTGTCGAGATACGGCTGGGCGGCGGTGATGGCGGTCGGCGGGTTGACGGCGAGGCCGACTTTTTTACCGAGCGACTTTATTTTCCAAAGCAGTTGCGGAACTTTTTCGCCGAGTTCGACATGCACGGTGATAAGGTCGGCGCCGACTTTCACGAATGGTTCGAGGAGAATTTCGGGCTTGCCGCACATGAGGTGGACATCGAAGAAAAGATTTTTGGCATGCGGACGGACGGCGGCGACCACCGCAGGGCCGAAAGAGATATTGGGCACGAACTGGCCGTCCATGATGTCCAGATGCAGCCAGTCGGCCCCGGATTTGGCAGCGCGCCCGGCTTCCTTGCCGAAGCGGGAAAAATCTGAGGCGAGCAGCGACGGCGCGATAATCATTTTGCGTTAAATATTTTTGTTTTGAATTTCACGGCCAGGAATCAAGGCTCAAAACTAAAAGTTAAGTTGGCTTGGCGTCGAGACATTTGCGGATGATGCGCACCAGAGCCTGCGGCAGGTAGGGCTTTTGGAGATAATTCAATTCCGGATCGAGCGTGAAATTTTTACCCAAAGCATCCGCGCCGTAGCCGCTGGAGAAAATGACTTTCATACCCGGTTTTTCGGCCCAGATTTTTTCCGCAAGTTCGCGCCCGTTCACACCCCCGGGCATGATGACGTCGGTGAACATCAGATTGATTTCCTGTTTATATTGCTCCCATATCTGCAAGGCGCTCAAGCCGTCGGCGGCTTGAAAGACCCGGTAGCCGTGCCGGTTGAGCGTGCGGGTGATGATTTCGCGCAGGTCGCGTTCGTCTTCGACAACGAGGATGGTTTCGTTGCCGCCGCGGGAGCGGAACTGCGTGTCGAACTCCACCGCTTCGACGGCGTTTTTGATGGTGAAGGGAAGATAAACATGGAACGACGTACCCTTGCCCAGTTCGCTTTCAACTTCCACCCAACCGTGGTGCTGCTTGACAATGCCAAAAACCGTGGCCAGGCCGAGGCCGGTGCCTTTGCCGAGTTCCTTGGTGGTGAAAAACGGCTCAAAGATACGCGGCAAATTTTCCGGCGGAATGCCGCAACCGGTGTCCGTATGACTCAAGCGGACATATTTGCCCGGACGCGCCTCAACGAACCGCCGCGCGTGATTGTCGTCCACCTCGCACACACTGATGCGGAGATTGAGCTGGCCGCCGCGCGACATGGCGTCGCGCGAATTGACGGACAGGTTTAATAAAATCTGCTCCATCATGCTGGTGTCAGCCTCAACCATCGCCGATTCAGGGCTGTAATTGATTTGCAGCGCGATATCCTCGCCCAGGAGGCGGCCCAGCATTTCGGACATTTTTTCAACCACACGGTTCAGGTCGAGCGGACGGGGATTGAAAATCTGTTTGCGCCCGAACGCGAGCAACTGACGGGTCAATCCAGCCGCGCGCTCCGCCGCCTGCTTGATTTGCTTGGCGGACACCTGCGCTTTCACATCCAAAACCCCCATGGTCAGCAGCGTGGCATGGCCGAGAATAATCGTAAGAATATTGTTAAAATCATGCGCAATGCCGCCGGCGAGCTGGCCCACCGCATCCATTTTTTGCGACTGCCGCAGCTGATCTTCCAATCGTTTGTGCTCCGTGACATCACGAAAGAGGCTCAACAGCAGGCGCGGCTTGCCCTCGCTGATCACATAGGAATCTTTGATTTCAAACAGCACCGAACGGCCGTCGTGGAGTACAAACGCCCGCTCTTCCCGTGGCGGCAACTGCCCGCTGGTGAAATATTTGCGGTGGCGCTCCAGCAGTTTTGCCCAATCCATTTCCGGCGAGTAAATGACGGGGAACGGACGGTCCTCAATCTGCTCGGAATTCAGGCCGACCAGTTTGCAGAACGCGCTATTGACCGCGATAACGTGCCCGCGCTCATCCGTCAACCGCATGCCGTCCACGGAATTTTCCCAGACGGAACGGAACAACGTCTCCGAACTGCGCAACGCCACTTCCGCCGCGCGCCGCCCGGCGATGTCACGCACGTGAAACAGCATCGCCGGCTGACCATCGTATTCCACGCGAACCACCCGGATTTCGACCGGCACCACCCGGCCATCCGATCGCAAACTTTCACCTTCCAGCCAAGAAATCTCACCCGTTGACAACCGATGAAAATCCGCGCGCACCGCCTCCCGTTGAGCGGGCGGAACGAGATCTTCAATCGCATTTTTGCCAATTAATTGTTCCCGATTCATCCCATGCAAAACACAAGCGCTCGGATTCACATCCAGCACATTGCCCCGCATATCCTCCACAAAAATTGCGTCGGGCGAATTCTCAAACAGGTCGCGGAAACGCCGCTGACTCTGCCGCAATTCCTCCTCCGCCCAGACCCGCTGTAACGCTCCGCCGCAATGTTCGGCCAGCATTTTCAGGGTTCTCAGGTCCCGCTCCGAATAGCTATGGGCAGCGCGGCTTTGCACAAACAACACGCCAACGACCGCCTCCCCGGCGCGAATCGGCGCCACCATCGTCGCCCCCGCACGATTCTCAGCCTCCGCCGCCGAGACCAGTTCCGCGCCGCGCTCAATGACGCGCCGCACCAGCGCGTTGGCGACTTTGGGTTGCAACAAGGCGGGCAGTTTGACCCGCTGACCTTCCAGTGTCGTGATGGCCAGGAGCGAAACCACCTCGTTTCGCTCCGCCTTAAACAAATCCAGCGCGAAATCATCCCATTTGAACAAATCATCCGCCGCCTCGCAAATGAACGCAGCCGCAGCCGCAGCCGAACCCGCCGCGCTCAGATTTTGGCTTAGCCGGCTGAAAATATAATTGTAATGCGCCGTCTGGCGGCGCGCGGTCACATCCGTGGCCATGGTGAGTGCCGCCAGCCGGCCGCGAAATTCCATCGGCGACCAACTGACCTCCATATCCATCGTGCCGCCGTCTTTGCGCCGGTGCCGCCAGACTAGACTTTTTTCCATCTCGTCCCAAACCGGCGCCTGACCGCGCGGGTCGCGACTGGGGGCGCGCAGGTCATTCAGGTTCATGCTGAGAAATTCCTCGCGGGAAAAACCATAATGATGCATGGCCGCGTTGTTGACTTCGAGAATGGTCAGCTTTTCAAAGTCAAAAACCCACATCGGATGCGGATTGTCCTGAAACAGGCGACGGTATTGCTTTTCACTCTTGCGCAACTCCTGTTCGGCGGCCAGTCGCCGCTCGCGTTCGCCCGCCTCGGTCACGGCACGAATCACGACCGAGGGCAGCCGGTCCCGGTTTTGTTTCAGAACATAATCGGTGGCGCCGGCTTTGAGACTCTCGATGGCCACCTGCTCACCAATGGTGCCGGACATGAGAATGAACGGCAGCAGCGGATATTTCGCCCGCACCAGTCTCAGGGCTTCCATCCCATTGAAGTCTGGCAGGTGATAGTCAGCCAGGACAAGACTCCAATTCCCCGCCGCCAGCGCCTTCACAAAATCGGCCCGGTTTTCCACATGGTGGATTTCCGCGGCGATATTTTCCTGCCCCAGCAGATCGCGCACAAGCAGAACATCCGCTGAATTATCCTCCAGCAGGAGGAGTCGGAGCGGTGGAGTCGTGGACGCGGAGTCACTCATCAGGTTAAAATCTTCCGCTTAAAAAAACAGTCCGACGTCCAAAAGTAAAGCGCGGAGGGGATTTTTCGGCGTTGACATTTGAGCGTATTCCTCTAGTTTCTGCGGCTCTTTAGCGAATATAAAACGAATTTATGCCGAATACGAAGTCAGCCGAACGCCGGATGCGCAATAGCGCCCGCAAAAACCTCCAGAACAGCGCCGTCAAATCCAAATTGCGCCGCGTGGAAAAGCAATTCCGTGCCGCCCTCGTCGCCAACAAAAAGGACGAAGCGACCAAGCTGCTGCCCGGGGTCTTTTCCGCCTACGACAAGGCCGTGAAGAACAAAGCCGTCGCGCGTGCGACCGCCAACCGCAAAAAGTCCCGTTTGGCCGCCGCCTTGAAAAAGTAATTTCCGCCGCAAACCCAAACGCCCGGCTTACACCGGGCGTTTTTCTTTTTCCTTGATCCACCCGTCACGGGAAAAACATTTTCGGCTTCGCCATCCGCAGTTTCGACAGCCGGAATTGAGCTCCCACATTCAGGCACCCGAATCCATATTTGCAACTGCGACGAAAATTGATGGAGGAAGCTTCCTTGAAATATTTCGTCGGGCAGCTCACTTCACCGATGGTAAAACCATGCCAGAGGATTTGCGCCAGCATCTGATTATCAAACACAAAGTCGTTGGAATTGCCGGCGAGGTTCGGCTGGAGTTTTTCCAGCAGGCCGCGCGAAAACGCCCGATAGCCGGTGTGGTATTCCGAAAGTTTCGCGCCGAGCATGAAGTTTTCTGCCGCCGTCAGAAACCGGTTCGCCACGTATTTCCACGTCGGCATCCCGCCCTGCAGCGAATAACCCCCGAGAATCCGGCTCGCCAGCACGCATTGGTGCAGGTCATGGGCGATAATCGAGGCCATCGCCGGAATCAGCTTGGGCGTGTATTGGTAATCCGGATGCACCATGATGACGATGTCCGCGCCCGCTTCGAGCGCGAGGCGGTAGCAGGTCTTCTGGTTGCCGCCGTAGCCGGTGTTTTTCTCATGCACGTGCACGGCCACGCCGGGCAGCAATGACGCCACCTGCACGGTGTCGTCGCGGCTGCGGTCATCCACGAGGATGATTTTATCCACGATCCCCTGCTGGTGAACTTCCTCCACGGTTTGGGTGACGGTTCGCGCCGCATTGTAGGCGGGCATGACCACGACGATTTTTTTTCCGAAATACATAATTCCGATTTCACGCCATCCTGCCGCAACGCCGCATCACCAGAAAGCGAAAAATAAAAACCGTTGCTTGATCCGTCCCAACAGCCAAAATTATTTTGCCAGCAACTTTTTCATCGCCTGCAATTCTTTTAACCGCTGCCGGTCCGGCGCGGGATAGCTCATCTTTAAACGTTTCATCGCGTCGAGGACGATCTCCGAGATGATGATCCGCGCATTGAATTTGTCGTCCGCCGGCACCACGAACCAGGGCGCGTGTTCCGTGCTGGTCGTGGACAGGCAATCCTCGTAGGCGTCCTGGTATTCCTTCCAAAAGCCGCGCTCGGCGAGATCGAAGCGGCTGAACTTCCAGTTGCGCGCCGGATCCTCGATGCGCTTGAGGAAACGCTGGCGCTGCTCTTCCTTCGACACATGCAGGAAAAACTTCAAAACCCGCGTGCCGTTCCGGTAAAGATGTTTTTCCAGGTCATTGATCGAGCGGTAGCGCTTCTCCCAAAACTTTTTGTCCCGGGTCAATTCCCCGGGCAGCGCCTGGCTTTTTAAGATTTCGGGGTGCACCTTCACCACGAGAACTTCCTCGTAATAGGAGCGGTTGAAGATGCCGATGCGCCCGCGTTCCGGCAGGTTGCGCGTGGTGCGCCAGAGGAAGTCGTGCTCCAGTTCCTCCGCGCTTGGATGCTTGAAGCTGAAGACCTGGCAGCCCTGCGGGTTCACGCCGGACATGACGTGCTTGATCGCGCCGTCCTTGCCCGCGGCGTCCATCGCCTGGAAAATCAGCAGCAGCGAATAACGATTGTGCGCGTAAAGCAAACTTTGCCGCGCGGTCAAATCATGAATGTGCCCGTCCAGAATCTTGTGGTAATCCTCGTCCGACCGGTAAAACGGCTTCACTTTCGTCGGCTGATGCCGGAGCCGGACTTTCGCCCCCTCGCGCACGCGAAATGATTTGATGTGGATTTTCATGTGCCACCCTTAGTCCACTCCCCCAGTGAAGGAAAGGAGAATCCGGTCTAGCCGCCGGTTCTGCTTGGCAGCCGGGCGTTTCACTGGTTAGTTAGGCGTCATGCAAGCGGTTCTCAACTACCTGAAAAAGAATCAAAAACGTTTTCTCGCCGAGTTTGGTGACTACCTGAGGTTTGCCAGCGTTTCCGCGCAACCCGAGCACAAAAAGGATCTGCTCGCCTGCGCCGAATGGCTCGTGGCGCACTGCCGGAAAATCGGTCTCGAAGCGCGCCTGTGCCCGACGGCCGGGCACCCCATCGTCGTTGCCAAGACCCCGCGCAAAAAGAATTCGCGCCAGCCGCACTTCATGGTCTATGGCCATTATGACGTGCAACCGCCGGAACCGTTCGATCTCTGGAAAACCCCGCCCTTCGAACCGCGCCTCGCGGGACGGAACATCTTTGCCCGCGGCGCCACCGACAACAAAGGCCAGAACTTCGCCCACCTCAAAGCTGTCGAGGCCTATCTGCAAACCGGCACGCCCCTGCCCTGCGACCTGACGTTCGTCCTCGAAGGCGAGGAGGAAGTCGGCAGTGCCAACCTCTCCAAGTTTCTCAAAAGCCACCGGGCCGAACTGGACTGTGAAGCCGTGGTCATTTCCGACACCGGCATGCCCGCGCCGGATCATCCCGCCCTCACCTACGCCCTGCGCGGCATTATCGCGTTGGAAATCATCCTGCGCGGTCCGGCGCGGGATTTGCACTCCGGCATCTTCGGCGGCGCGGTGGAAAATCCCGCCATGGCGCTCGCGCAACTGCTGGCCAAAATCCGCGATGACCAGGGACGCGTGAAAATCCCCGGCTTCTATGACGGCGTCGCGCCCTTGTCAAAATACGAGCGCGCGCAGATTAAGCGCTATCCGCTCAAAGACGCGCAATTGAAAACCCTGCTCGGCGCGCCGCAGTTGTTCGGCGAACGCGGGTTCACGCCCACGGAACAGCGGAGTTCGCGGCCCACGTTTGAAATCAACGGCCTCACCAGCGGCTATCAGGGCGAAGGCAGCAAGACCATCGTACCCGCCTGGGCGCGCGCCAAAATCACCTGCCGCCTCGTGCCGAACCAGCGCCCGGCGCACGTCCGCAAAATCGTTTGCGCTTGGCTCAAAAGAAACTGCCCGCCGACCGTGCGGCTGGAAATCACCGCCGGCCACGGCGCGGAGGCGTATCTCGTCCCGCCCACCAGCGCGCCAACGCAAGCCGCCTTGCGGGCGCTGGAAAAAGCGTTTGGAGCCAGGCCGGTGCTCATGCGCGAAGGCGGCTCGATTCCCATCGTGAACGAGTTCAAGAAAATTCTCGGCGCGGACTCGCTGCTGCTCGGCATTGGTTTGCCGGATGACAACGCCCATTCGCCCAACGAAAAATTCAGCCTCGACTGTTTTGAGCAGGGCCAGCGCATGAGCGCCCACCTGTGGCAGGAACTTTCTGTCACTGAGAGACACAAATGAAACAAAGATGAAAAAAAAGAACCAAAATCCAATTATTAGTTATTAGTCTTGGCACTGTCAATTAATGCGGGCGGCTTATTTTTCGTTATTTTGGTCAAGCAAGGACGAGAAACAGATTTCCGAAGAGCACAGCATTCGCTTAAATCAGCCTACCATCATTGGAAGAAAGTTGAACAGCCTCTGGATTCAACTGTTATTATTGCATTGGAAGGAATGCATGGATTAGTTCCCAAACCTGAAATAAGCAAAATAATGATAGGCAACAGCATGAATATGACATTGTTTTCGCTTCCTTCTGAACGAGCCGGTGGGAAAGGAAAACTCTGCATAACAACAAACGGTTTTATGGTTGTTATAGCTCCTAACGAAATGCCAAAACTCGTCGAGTAAAGGTTTTTATAAAACGGGGCGGCAACCTGAACTACTTCCGCTTCCTTGCGCCCTTCGCACGTCTGAGGTTCAAAAAATCGACGGTCACAGACCGCCGCTACCTCCAGCAGGTTTTGACCTACAATTTTCCCTTGGTGCTCGGCAGTTGGCCGGCAATTCGCGGGTCGCGCTGCCGCGCGGCGTCCACGGCGCGGGCGAACGCCTTGAACAACGCCTCGACGATGTGGTGCGGCTCGTCGCCGTAAAGCAGTTCCAGATGCAGATTGCAGCGGGCCTCGTTTGTGAAGCCTTGGAAAAATTCCCGGGCCAACCCAAACCGGAACGCGCTGGAGGCGTCCTGGTTTTTCTCAGCATCGGAAATATTTTTCAGCGAGAATTTGCCCAGCCCGCGCCAGACGAGAAACGGACGGCCGCTGAAATCCACGACGCAGCGGGCCAGACATTCATCCATCGGCACATAGGCTTCGCCGGTGAAGGGATTTTTGGGGTGAAAACCGTGGCCGTAGCGGCGGATGCCGCGTTTGTCGCCGAGCGCGGTGGCGATGGCCTGCCCGAGCGCGATGCCGCAGTCCTCGACGGTGTGGTGGGCGTCCACTTCCAGATCGCCGGCGCAGCGCAAATCGAGATCCACCGTCGCGTGCTTGGCGAAGAGCGTGAGCATGTGGTCGAAGAACGGTATGCCTGTGTGGATTTTGGCTTTGCCCTTGCCATCAAGGTTGAGCTGGATGGAAATCTGGGTTTCCAGCGTGTGGCGTTTGATTTTGGACTGGCGCGGTTTCACGGGGAAATTAAAGCAGAGCGGCGGCGGAAAGACCAAGCGGAATTGCGCGGTCAGTAAAGCTTGGCGGGCCCCACGGGCAGGAGGGCGGCCAATTTCTTTTGAATTTCGTCAATCTGCTTCTGCAGCACGGCGGGGTTGGGCGAGACTTTTTGTGCGGCGTGAAACCAGTTGATGGCCTGTCCGTAGTTGCCGGCTTCATCCTCCAGATGGCCGAGATTGACGACGAGTTCTTCGAAGACCAGCCGGTTTTCCTTTTGCTCCGCAGGCGACCGGGCTAGAAATTTTCTCACACCCAGTTCCCAGACGTTCCGGGCGCGGTCGAGATCGTGCGAACTTTCCCGGTAAAGGCGGCCGAGTTCGAAAAGGATTTCGCAACTGTCGGGGTTGTTCCGCAAACCCTCGCGTAAAAACGCTTCGGCCTGATTCACATGCTTCAAATGGTTGCGTAGATAAAACGCACCGACGGTATAGGTGTCAATCTTTTGCGGGTCGAGGTCGGCGGCCAGACGAAGCCACGGGAGCATCTCCCGCTCCTTACCATGCTCAAGGTGAGTGTGCTGAGCAATTTTGAAATTGCGCCCGAAGGCGTCAATCCAATCCTTCGGCTGACCGAGAAAGCTGCCGCATTCCTCGCACTTCTCGCATTTTTTGTCACCGGTTTCATGATCATGTCCCTCATGGCCGCGAGTGGCGGCGACAATCGCCTTGGGCTCGTCCTCCTGACCCGCTTTGTTATCGAAGACGGACGGGTAATAGCCGCTGTGAAAATAGACGTCGGCCATCGTGAAAAACTGGTTGGCCAGCAACTTGCGGCCATCGCCGAACATCATGCCCAAGACATTGCCAGACTTACCCCGCTGGCTCCACCCAGCCGCGTCCTGGGCCAGCCCCAGCGCCAGCGTGAAGGCCAGCGCCAGCAGCGTAAGGAGCACGGTGAACGGGGAGATTTTCATCACGTGGTCAGGTTTTTGCGGCGGAAGCCAAGCCAGGCGAGCAGCAGTAAAATCCCCGTCCAGACGGCGGCGTAAAGCGTGGCGGCGATGATTTTCAGCAGCGGCACATGGCCGAAATCGTAGACCACGAAGTCGCTCAAATAAAACCATTCCAGATGCGGCATGATGTAATAAACAAACGTCAGCACAGTCTGCATCGGCTCCGGCTGCTGCAGCGCGATGACGTGCAGATGGCTGCCGACGAGCAGGATGCTGATAACAACCACAAACGAAATGGTGGAGGTGGACGAGGGCGCGGCAAAATAAATCGAGCCGAGTAGCACCAGCGCGATGACGATGCCCAGCAACAGCCATTGCATCCACGCCGCCTGAAAATAGGTCAACACCGGCCAGCTTTGCTCCTTGGAACCCGTTATGACGGCGAAGAAAAAATAAAACACGACCAGCGCCATGCCCGTGGCGAGCCAGCAGCCTAGAAATTTTCCGGCGATCACCTGGCCGCGCGAAACCGGCTTGGCGAGCAGCGGAAAAATGGTCCGCGCCTCCCGTTCGGCGGGAATCTGCCGCGCCGTGGTGACAATGGCGATGACGAGGGAGGAAATCCATATGAGCAGCAGGCAGATGTCCTTGACGTAGCGGACGATTTTTTCATCGTGAAAGAAATTCACCGCGCCCGCCGCCAGTGTGAGCACGGCGGTGAGGACAAACAGGACGTAAAAATCCTTGCGGCGGTAAAGCTCCTTGATGACGACACCGGTAAGCGCAAAGATTTTGTTCATGACGCGTGGGCGGATTGAAAACCGACGATTTTCAGGAAGGCCTGTTCCAGATTGGGGTGGCCGGCGGAAATTTCAGCAACGGTGCCGACGGCTTTGAGATCGCCCTGATGGACGATTGCCACCCGGTCACAGATGGTTTCAACCTCGCCGAGCTCGTGAGAAGAAAAGAAGACAGTTTTGCCTTCGTTCTTAAGACGCTGGATGATTTCACGGACTTTCATGCGGCCCAGCGGATCGAGGCCGCTGGTCGGCTCGTCCAGAATCAGCAAATCGGGATTGTTGAGGAGCGCCTGGGCGAGACCCACACGCTGCTGCATGCCTTTGGAATAGGATTTGATCGGCCGTTTGCGGGCGGATTCGAGTTCCACCAGCTTCAGCAACTGGTCAATGCGCCGGTCCGCTTCCGCGCGGGCCAACCCGAAGATTTTCGCGTAAAATCGGAGCAATTCCTCGGCCGAAAGGAATTTATAGTAGTAAGTCATTTCCGGCAGATAGCCGATGCGCTGGCGGGCGATGGGCTGTCGCACATCAATGCCGAACAAGCTGGCCGCGCCGCTGGTGGGCGGAACGAAACCGAGCAGAACGTTCATCGTGGTGGTCTTGCCGGCGCCGTTCGGGCCGAGGAAGCCGAAAACTTCGCCGGCGCGGACTTCCAGGTCGAGGCCGGTGAGCGCGATTTTGACCGGCTGGCGCAGTTCACGGGTGCGGTATTCGACGCGCAATTTTTGGGTTTGCAATATCGCGCTCATGGCAGTTTGGATGACCGTTGAATCACGGGCGTTTTTTAATTGAATTTTCGCACCAAGTCAACCGTGGCGACGCCTGATCAGCGGTGGTTTTGAAATAAAAACGGCGCAGGAAAGATTCCCGCGCCGGTGAAGCAAATTGTTTTGGATTATTGCTGTAGATGCGCGGGGGTCACGGTGCTGCCCAAGGAACACAATGCGGAGGGAACCGTGCCCACCGAGGTCAGGCTGTATTCACCACCGCCAGGACACGACGGAAGTTCTCCCGACTTGTTCAGCTTTATGTATGGCGTTATGTCATCGGGGAAATTGATGACGTCACCCACATGTTTGCCGGCGGCCACCGAGAACTGCTGGATAGCAGTGTCAAGCTGCCGGAGATTGTTGATGCAAGCTGCGGATTGGGATTTCGCGACCGCTTTTAACAGGTTCGGTATCGCAATCGCCGCCAGCAGGGCGATGATGGCAATCACAATCATGATTTCCACGAGTGTGAAGCCGCGCAATCGAATTGCCCGGTTAGTTTTCATACGTTTTCTGCGCGGTGTGAACCTCCAACAAACGGGTTGTTATTATAATGATTACAGGACCGTTCACGAATTGCTTGTTGGAACCGCTTGTTGTTCAAATTAGCACAATCAATGCCACTTTCAACAATTAAAACCTTGTGTTTGCTTTGAAAACAAAAAACCCCGGAGCTTGCGCCCCGGAGCTTGATTGAATCAATTCAGATTACGGCATCGAGTGCGGCGGCGTGACCGAGCTGCCGAGGGTGCAGGTGATGGACGGCGAGGTGCCAACCGTGGCATAGTTGTAACCGCCGCCAGCCGGGCAAGGCGGCAGGCTGTTCAGGGCGTTCAGCTTGATGTAGGGCGTGACGTCCGCCACCACAGGCTGGTAGCCAGTGGTCTTCTTGGCTTCCAAGGCATACTGGTTCACGGCCGCGTCCAACTGACGCATGTTGTTGATGCAGGCATTGGCCTGCGAGGTGGCGCGCGCTTTCACGAAGTTCGGGATCGCAATCGCCGCCAAC
>CAIOIC010000088.1 GCA_903858275.1 uncultured Verrucomicrobia subdivision 3 bacterium
AAGATGGTGCGCGGTGGAGGTTTCGAACCTCCGACCCCTACCGTGTCAAGGTAATGCTCTACCACTGAGCTAACCGCGCAACCGGCTAAAAATAACAAACATGTAACGGTTTTTGAAAGAAGTTTTGCGAAGAGCTAAAATCCTGCAAAAGGTGCTTAACCATGCGAATCCAGCACTGTTTCTTTTAGTGAAAACACGTCTATTACCGGACCGCAGACTAGACGGTGTTTATTTGGGTGGCAAGATTTTTTGGTGTTGCGACTGGGTTTGGATGCGGACAATGTTCGGGTAATGTTCGTGGGTGCGACGGTTGGTTGCTGCATACGTTCGAGATTCGTGCGAGGATATACATATGGAAGATCAAGTTTTGAAACTTTTAGGTCGGGCGGACTATATCCCGGCCAACGTGCCGGAATTGCTCCGACTGCTGCGCTTGTTGCCGGACCGCCAGCAAGAATTGCAGCGCGGGTTGCGCGGACTCGAGCAATCCGGTCAGATTACGCGAACCAAGGGTAATCGCTATATCCTGTCGCGTGAGGCGGATCTCATTCCTGGCCGGATTCAGATCAATCGCCAGGGCAAAGGTTTTTTGCAGCCGGATGATGCGGAGTTGAAGGAAATCATGATTCCCGAAAACGCCACCGGAACGGCATTGCCGGGAGACCTGGTGCTGGTTCGGCGTGATGTTCGGGCACGCGGATTGCGAACGGATCGCGTCGTGCAGGAGACGGGTTCCGTGATTCGTGTTCTGGAGCGGAAGCGGACGCAAATCGTCGGCACGCTGCAGCGTGGGCGCGAGGTTCTGTATGTCATCCCCGATGATCCGCGCATGACGCATGATGTTTATGTGTCCCAACCGCGTGATGTGGGACGGCCGGCGCGGGTCGGTGACAAGGTCGTGGTTGAATTGCAGGAATGGAAATCTCGCCACATAAATCCCGAGGGCGAAATCATTGAAGTGCTGGGCGCGCCCGATGAGGAAGGTGTGGATATGCTCTCTGTGCTGCGCCAATACAACATGCCTTTGCATTTTCCAAAGAATGTTCTCGCCGAAGCCCGCGCCATTGGGACGCTGGTTCAGGCGCATGAAACCGCCGGTCGCGAAGATTGTCGGCGGCATCCGGTGGTCACGATTGATCCGGATGATGCCAAGGATTTTGACGATGCGATTTGTTTGCGGCGGATTTCGCATGAGCAATGGAAATTGTGGGTGCACATTGCGGACGTGTCGCATTATGTGAAGCCTGGCAGCGGGCTGGACGTGGAAGCGCGCAAGCGCGGCAACTCCACCTATCTTGTGGACCGTGTCATTCCGATGCTGCCGGAGGCGTTGAGCAATGAACTCTGCTCGCTCAAGCCAAACGTGGATCGTCTGACCAAGTGCGTGGAATTTCTCGTGGCGAATGACGGCCGGGTGCTAAGCGCCAAATTTTATCCGGCGGTGATTCATTCGCAGCGGCGCTTTACCTACAAGGATGTGTTCGCGATTTTGCAGCGCGAACCGGCGGGTGAAATTGAGCGGATGCTACACGATGCCCACACGATGGCGCAAAAAATCCGGCGGCTGCGTTTCAAGGCCGGTTCACTCGCGTTGGATTTTCCGGAAACGAAAATCCGTCTTGATGAACAGGGTCGGGTGTTGCGCATCGAGAAGATTGAGAACGATGTTTCGCACCAACTAATCGAGGAATATATGCTGCTAGCCAACGAGGCGGTGGCGGCGCAGTTGATGAGCCTGAATCAAAAGGCGATTTATCGCGTGCATGAGGAGCCGGATGAACGGCGACTCAATGAGTTTCGTGAAGACGTGCTCAGCCATCACATCCCGTGCGGCAATCTCACCAAGCGCCCCGAAGTTTCGAAGCTCTTGCAGAAGCTTGACACCATTCCCATCGGCGCGGCGCTGAAGATCGGTTTTCTCCGTTCGATGATGCGGGCGCGTTACGATGTGAAACCGCTCGGTCATTACGGGCTTTCCAAGTCCAAATACACGCACTTCACTTCCCCCATCCGCCGCTATGCCGATCTGGTGGTGCATCGCGCCCTGTTTGAGAAAAGCCACGCGCCAGCCCCTTCGCTCAAGGAAACCGCCGAGCATATTTCCGACACGGAACGCAATTCCGCCGACGCCGAGCGGGACAGCAAGGACGTGAAGATGTATGCGTTCTTGAAAGCGCAGTTGGAGACGGCGAAACCGCCGGTGTATCCGGCTTTGGTGATCGACGTGCGCAACTTCGGTTTCTTTGTGGACGTGACCGGCCTCGCGATGAGCGGCTTGGTGCATTTGTCCAGCGTCACGGACGATTTTTATGAATTCAATGAAGCGCGCGGTGAGTTGACGGGGCGGCGGAACCGGCGCGTGATCCGTCTCGGCGACAAGGTCCAGGTGCAAATCGCCAAGGTGGACAGCTACAAGAAGCAGGTGGATTTCCGGCTGGCTCGCGAAGAGAGAAAGGAAAGCGACGCCCGCCATCGTCCGCCAGCGCGGCCTCAACATTCGGCGCGGGGTTCCCAATCGCAGTCTGCCCGTCCGCAGATTCCATCCTCGCATTCGCGCTCGAAATTCAGCGCTCAACGGCGGCGGCGGTAATCGGCGAAGGCTGATATTTTCAATGGAATTAGGCTTGCGTTCAACCGCGTTGCCATTGATTCTTTCCGCCTATGGCAAAATCCTTAACGAAATCACAAATCATCGGAGCCGTTGCTGAAACGGTTGGTCTTACCAAAAAACAAACCGCTGCCACGCTGGAAGCGATCGTGAACTTGGCCTACAAAAACGCCAAGAACACCTTCACGCTCCCCGGCCTCGGCAAACTCGTCTTGGTCAATCGCAAAGCCCGCATGGGACGCAATCCCGCGACTGGCGAAACCATCAAGATCGCGGCCAAGCGCGTGGTGAAATTCCGCGTTGCCAAAGCGGCGAAGGACGCAATTTTGGGCAAGAAGTAATCTATCGAAAATTAATCTTAACGGCGGAGGGAAAGTTTCCTCCGCCGTTTTTTATTTTCTGAGCTTTCCTGGTTAAGTCGGCGCATCGCCGCGAGCGGGATTCGCATTTTTCAACTTTGAACTCCCGGCGGCGAATGGTTACGCTTTCCGCATGTCACGAAAGCCGGGCGATAATTCCAAAAACGGATTTGCGGATGTCATTGGCGTAGCACTGCTGGCGCTGGCGCTGCTATTGCTCGTCGCGCAACTATCTTTTGACCGCTACGATCTTCATTCCGTCCGTGTTCCGCCCAACAAGGAAACCGTCAATTGGATCGGCACTATCGGCGCGCATTTTGCGTGGTTCACTTTTTTGCCGCTGGGTATCTCGGCGTATTTGCTTCCGTGGATTTTGGCAGCGTTTGGGGTGGCCTATCTCTTGAACATCCTCGGCTATCTTCGTGAGCGTCTCCGCTGGTGTCTGCTTTGGACGGTCATGCTGTTTATTTCATTCACTGGTCTCCTGCACCTGGCTGGCGGAGTCGATTTGATTAATGACTGGCGTGTGCATATCAATGCGCATTTCGCCGGTGGCTGGCTCGGTTATCTCTCTTATGGCCGGCTCTCGCAATACGATTATGGCTTTGTGCTGCTGGGGCGGCTCGGTGCCACGATTGTCTATGCCGCACTTGGTTTAATCAGCCTTTTGTTCCTTACCAATTTCCAGCTTGGTCACTGGATCCGTACCTTACTGCAAAAAGAAAAGACCGCGTCTGAAGATCCTTTCAAATCCGCCGAGGAATTCGCCTTGGAAAAACGCGCGATGGAACTAGAAAAGCAAAAACGCAAGCTGGAGGAGGAAGTTGAGAAATCCACCACCGGCCTGGGTGCCGATGGCTTGCCTGTGCCGGAACCGACCGTGCGTGACTTGAGTTATCCGCAGGCCAAAGGCCCGCGCGTCCGCAAAACCACCCTGCCCGAGCCGCCGCCGGTGATTGAGCCTGCGTCCGAAGCAATTGAAGTGGGAGAGGTCATTCCCGCCACCGAAATTGTCGCCGCGACCACCGAAGATATCCTTGGCCGGAAATCCGAGGCGAAGCCAGCCGAGAAAAAACCTGAGCCCGAACCGGTCGCCGCCGAGAAAGTTGAACCGGAAAAGACTGACGCGGAAAAACCTGCCGAGCCGAAGGTGGAGCCGGTCATTACGATTGCCGATGGCTCGGCTTCCGCCGTGACCGCGCCGCGTCTGCGGCCCGTGCCGAAGAAGCCGAAGCCGATGACCGTGGCCTCGGTGCCGATGATTGGCAACTACCAGTTGCCCTCGATGGATTTTCTCCAGCACGCGGACATGACCGTGAAGCCCACGGAATCCAAGGAGGAATTGATGGCCAACGCGCGGCTCATGCAGCAGACGCTGGCGCAGTTCGATATCGAGGTTTCCCTCGGTGACATCACCAAAGGCCCGACGATCACGCGCTACGAACTGCATCCCGCGCCCGGCGTGAAGCTGGAAAAAATCCTCAACTTGAGCAACAACCTCGCCGCCGCGCTCAAGGCGGAACGCATCCACATCCTCGCGCCCGTGCCCGGAAAATCCTCTGTCGGCGTCGAAGTGCCGAACCTCATCAAGACCAAGGTCATCATGCGCGACCTGTTCGAGTCGGACGAATGGCGCAATACCAAGGCGCGCATCCCCATCGCGCTGGGCAAGGACGTTTACGGACATCCCATCGTCGCCGATCTCGCGGAAATGCCGCACATGCTTATCGCCGGTAGCACCGGATCCGGCAAATCCGTCTGTATCAATTCTATCATCGCGTCGCTGCTCTACCGGTTCTCGCCGGATCAACTCCGCTTCGTGATGATTGACCCGAAGGTCGTTGAATTGCAGCAATACAACGCCCTGCCGCATCTCGTCGTCCCCGTCGTCACCGATCCCAAGAAAGTTCTTCTTGCTCTCCGCTGGGTCGTAAATGAAATGGAGAAGCGCTACAAAATTTTCGCGCGCTGCGGTGTGCGCAACATTAAATCTTTCAACGAACGGCCGAAGAACAAGCCGTTGCCGGAACAGGAGCTGGAGCTGCCGCTTGCCGCCAAGCGGGAAAAAGTGGAAGCCGGCGCCGATGGTTTCGCGGTGGAAGTGGACGAGGAAATCATCGTCCCGCGCGAGGAAGACATCATCATTCCCGAAAAACTTTCCTATATCGTCGTCATCATTGACGAGCTGGCGGACCTCATGCTTGTGGCTCCCGCCGATGTTGAAATGGCCATTGCCCGCATCACGCAGATGGCGCGCGCGGCCGGCATCCATTGCATCGTCGCCACGCAGCGGCCTTCGGTGGACGTCATCACCGGCGTTATCAAGGCAAACATCCCGGCGCGTATCGCGTTCCAGGTGGCCAGCCGCGTGGACTCGCGGACGATTCTTGATGCGATGGGCGCGGACAAATTGCTGGGCAAGGGCGACATGTTGTTCCTGCCGCCCGGATCGCCCAAGCTCAACCGCGCGCAAGGCGCGCTCATTACCGACAAGGAATTGGAAGACATCGTGGGCTTCATCGCCAAGCAGGGCAAACCGAGCTATGAGATGGAGATACACCAGCAGCTTTCCAAGCCGGCGGCGAACACCGACATCGAGAGCGGCATTGATGAGGACGAGGAAATCATCCAGCAATGCATCGAAGTCATCCGCAGCGAGCAGAAGGCCAGCGTCTCACTCATGCAACGCCGTCTGCGCCTCGGCTACACCCGCGCCGCGCGCATCATGGACGAGCTCGAAGGCCGCGGCATCGTCGGCCCCAGCAAAGGCGCCGAGCCGCGTGACATCCTGATTGATCTCGACGGCGGCGGCGCCGATGGCGGCGGGCAATCTGCAGTTTAATTGATTTCCAAGATTGCCAAGCGTGCATTAAACCCGCTAAATAAGAAAGAATGTCAACGGTTGCCGAACAACTCCGTGCTGGTCGCGAGGCCAAAAACCTTACGGTGGAACAGGTCGCAGACATGACCAAGATCCGCACCGACCATATCCGCGCGCTGGAGGAGGGGAATTTCAACGTGTTTTCCGCGCCGATCTACATCCGCGGCTCGGTGAAAAATTACGCTGGCGCACTCAAGCTGGATGTCGCGGAAATCTTCAAAACGCTGGATGCCGAATTGAAGGGCACGGATAAATACAGCGAGCCGCCGCCGCTGGGTGAGGCCAAGAAAACTTTTGTGGACGATTTGGCGCTGCTGGTTGCGAAAGTGAATTGGAAGCTGGGCTTTGCCGGTCTGGCGGTCATTGTGTTGGGAATCATTGCCGTCACGAGCTTTCTCGCCTGGCGTCATCACCAAAAAAGTGGTCCGCTGAAAAATCTTCCGCCCGCCGTTTATCAGCCGGCCAACTCTGGCGACACTTTGCCATTGCACAAGTGAAGCAGTAAGAATTCGGAATCCAGAAACGAACCGCGTTCATTCACTTGTCTTCCAGATAAAGTGGGCGGTTGCGCCAGAGGTAAATCACTCCCGAAGCCAGCGTCAGCGCAACGGTCAGCCACAGCATCCCTTCCGCAAAGACCGCAACCCACGGCGCAAAGAGATTTTTCAGAATCGCCGGCCATTCCTCGCAGGCGTCCACCACGAGCAGGGCAATGATGGTGACGATTTGCGAGATGGTCTTGTGTTTGCCGAACCGTTCCGCCGCCAGCACGACGTTCTTTGATGCCGCGAGCAGCCGCAGGCCGGTGATCATCAATTCGCGCGCCACAATGACAATAACCATCCACGCGGCGACTTTGACGGGGGCATTCGGATTCAGATGGGTACTTTCCACGAACGCCACGAACGCCGAGCAGGTCATGATTTTGTCCGCCAGCGGATCCATCAGCTTGCCGAAGTTGGTGATGAGGTTGCGTGAACGTGCGAGGTAGCCATCCAGAAAATCTGTCACGCCGGCCAGGCAAAAAAAGAACAGCGCCAGCGTGCCGTTATAGCTGAATGTTAAAAATAGGGCCCAAAGAAAAAGCACCGTTAGCACAAAGCGTGAGACGGTGAGTTTGTTGGGCAGATTCATCTTCGCAAAGAGTGCCGATTGGTTGCGGCGATTGGCAATTCCAAATTAAAAATAAAAGGCGGGTCGCCCTTCGGCAACCCGCCATGCCTTGATAATTATTACGCTCCGTATTTATCAAACATTTTAGCGTTCGCCTGCATCTGCCGGATCAGGAATTTAGCCGGGAAAATTCCGAGGGAGCCGCTGTTGGCGCCGGTCTCGGTGAAGCGTTCCAGCTTGTCCGAGCCGCTCGTCGTGGAGTGCAGCAGCACCGGCTGCGGATGCCACGAGTGGCCGTGCAACGCGCAGGGCGTCGAATGGTCGCCGGTGATGGCGATGACGTCGGGCTTCTTCTTCAAGAGAATGGGCAGCGCCGCATCAAAGTCTTCAATCGCTTTCTTCTTGGCGGCGAAGTTGCCGTCTTCGCCGTATTTATCGGTGTATTTGTAATGGATGAAGAAGAAATCGTAGTTGTCGTATTCGGCGAGATAGCGCTCGAATTGTTCCTTGATCGTCTGCGGGCCTTCGATTTTTTTCATGCCGACGAGTTGGGCGAGGCCTTTATACATCGGATAAACCGCGAGGCACGCGGGCTTGAGTTTGTAGCGGTCTTCAAACAGTGGAATCTCCGGCTGGTGAGCGATGCCGCGCATGAGGAAACCGTTCGCTGGCTTTTCCTTGGCGAGAATGGGCAGGGCGGACTTGTAGAAATCCGCGATGAGTTTCGCCATCTTCTTCTGCTTCAGGTTTTTCGCATCGCGCGGCTTCACGGATGGAATGACAAACCCTTCACGGTTCGGATCGGCGTCCGTCAGCGGTCCTTCCAATCCCTTGCCGCGGAACACGACGACGAAGCGGTGTTCCTTGCCGGCCTTGATGATGATTTCGGTGTCGCCGATTTTTTTGATTTTGGCGGAGAGAAGTGCGACGAGTTTTTCGCACGTCTCGGTTGGAATGCGTCCGGCCCGGCGGTCGGTGACAATGCCTTTGGCGTCGAGCGTGGCGAAATTGGCGCGGGCGCAGACGTCGCCGGGTTTTAGTTCCAGACCGAGGCCGAGCGCTTCGATGACGCCGCGTCCGACTTGAAATTCCAGCGGGTCGTAGCCAAACAATCCGAGATGTCCGGGACCGCTGCCCGGCGTGATGCCGGGCGCGACAGGAATCATCCGGCCTTGCGCGGAATCCTTGGCCAGCTTGTCGAGGTTCGGCGTGTGCGCGGCTTCCAGCGGCGTGAGATAGCCTTGCTCCTTCGCGGCGATGTCGCCGAGGCCGTCGAGGACGATCAGGGCGACCTTGGTTTTCGTTTTGAGTGTTAGTTCGGAATAAAGTTCGTCTAAATTCATCCGGACATTTTAAGAAAAAAATGGCGACTGGCAATTTGATTTAGCAACAACTGGCGGCCATTAATGAAGTTCTTAAGGGGATTCAATTGAGCGCATTTCGCCCGATGCGGGTAAGGGATTACGGAGGGGTGGTTGAATTGCAACCTCCCACAAGTGCGTCGTTGGCCTAAGTCGCACGCTTGCAGGGTGATTTGAAATGGTATTGTCCGGATTTCACGCGAACGGTTTTTGCTGGCAGGATGATGTCTGCCTCGGTGCCGGCGGGAAGGGTGACGTCTAGTTGTAACATCTCACCCATCCGTTTCCAGGCCACGGTCACGTCGCCGTTTGGCGTGGGAACGGTGCCTTTGGCCCAGATCAGATCGCAAAGCGATGGACGGATAGCCAAGGTCTTGAATCCGGGCGTAGTCGGCGTCACGCCGAGGATTCGCGCCGACATTTGCACGAGCGGTGTCGAGCACCAGCCGTGGCTCAGGTCGCCGCGTTCCCACATCTCTCGGAATGATTGCGTCTCGGGTACGATCTGCCAGCGTCGCATCTGCTCGGTGCCGTAATTTTCAAAAAGATTGGCATGGTCGAGCGCTTGAAAGACCCAGTGCATGAACCACGGCTGCGTATTCAGTGGTTTCTCGGCTAATACTTTCTCCGTGATGGCGGCGTGTTGTTTCTTCGGTGCCAGATCGTAGAGCACCGCGAGCAGGTTGACGTGCGGGCTGAACGTCTCAATGTCCTTGTCCGCCGGCAGCCACTTGCTCGGCTTGACGGAAGTTTGGAACGGTTTGCCGTCGCGATAGAGTCCTTTCTCCGGCACCCATAATTCGCGGTTGAACGCCTCCGCGATTTCGTTGCGCCGCCTCGCATACTTCGCTACGCGCGCGGTGTCGCCCATTATCGCTGCCACGCGCGCCGCCATGGCCAGACCGTGATAATAGAATGCCGTCAAGTAGCCCTGGCCGATCACCGCTGGCGGGTGATGGCAGCCGAAGCCGCCAATGGTCACCCAGTCCATGAACATGTAGTTCGGCGCCTCGGAAATGAGGCCGTTTTTCCCTCGCCACGTAGCGTAGGTGTCGAGCAGTTCGTGGACATAGGGCGCCATTTCGTCCACGAGCGATTGGTCGCCGGTGTAGTCATAGTAGTCCATCAGCATCTGCAGCCAGCCGATGGAATAGCTCGTGTGGAAGTTGTGATATTTCTCGTCCTTCAACAGCCACGCAAACTTCCGCACGTCCTGCCGCGTCAGCCATGGCTGTGCGAAAGCGTAATGGTTCACCATCGCCTCAATCAGGTAATCGCCCGGATCGCTGATCGGCTCCTGGTGATTCGGCGAATCGAGATGATGGGTTTGCAAGCAAATTTGCACCGCCCAGCGCGAGACTTTCCAGATCCGGTTCAACGACTCGTCGCTGCACTCAAATGTGCCGCGATACTCCACCGGCTGCGACGTGAACACCGCGCCCGCATCAAGAATTTCCACCGGTTCGGTGACGTGCTTCAACTCGACCGTGAACGCTGGCACGATCTCGGTCATGAACGGATGTTCCAATGTTTCTTCACCTCCGCCACCTCCGCCGAGCACGAATGCGGCCGAAGCATGTGCTTTGAGCGTGACGCGCGCGCCTTTGCCGCCTTTGACCTTTACCTGCGGAAATCCGCTCAATACCCGGTCGAATACGACCTTGAAGCTGCCGTCATTCGTGAACACCTTTTTTTCTGGCAAACCTTCAATGTGGGCTGCTGGATATCGCGCCTCCATCAACGGTGGAATTTCGCTGGCTACCACCGGCTCCCAGATATTTTGCACTGCGATTGCCGCTGGCCATGAGTCAGAGTTAAAATCCGGCGCTTGCCAGTTAGCCATGCCGCCATTGGACGGAATCGCGCGCCATGTCGCGTCTGATTTGATCGTGAGCTTGTCCGCCTGTGCTTCAAACAGGAAAGCCGGCTGGCCGCGCGAAACGCCGCCCGGCCCTTTCCGGAAAACCTCGGCGGCGATGACATTGCGGCCTTTCTGGAAGAATGGGGCAAGGTCGCGGTAATCGTAAAACCAACGATGCGTTGAGCCGCCGGCGTAGTCGCGCCCGATGTCGGCGGGACCGCGTGAAGCGAGTTTGCCATTGATCCAGAGCCGGTATTTCATGTCGGCGGATATCCACGCCGGGATATTATTCGGCATGGCGTCGAGCGTGATTTCCTTCCGGAACCAGCCGCGCTCCGTCCCCTCGCCGCTGAGCCAGATCCACTGTGCCTGCCATGGAACTGGCTTTTGGCAGCAGTTTGTAAATTGATAGCCGCGCGCCTGAACGCCTGCCGCATCCACCATTACCGTCATGCCGGGATTGTCAATCGGCGCACTCGTCGCAACGGGGGGGGGGGTAGCTTCCGTGTTAATAGCCGCAAGGAAAAGCCAGAGCAGACATCCGCCGGCGATGGGTGGTTTTATTTTCATCGTTTTGCGTTGGTGAACTTACGCCCATGGCCAATTGCAGTCATGCTTCGAAGCTGCGTTTTCACCTTACCCTGCCTGCTGGATTTGCTTTTGCGCGTGGGGCGGGGTTAAACCACGGCTTCCCGTTCTTCGACGGCTTCCCGTTTCAATTCATCCAGCGCGCGGAAACGGCTGGCGGCAAATCCGGCTTCCACGCCCAGTTTGTTGGTTGGGTTGTAAACGCCTACGAGGAGCAACGAGGATTCCAGCACGCGCCGCATGTCCATGATGAGTTCGTCCGCCCGCACGCCCACGCGCACGGCGCGGACGACATAAATCGTTTCCAGAACCGGCAATTGCAGATATAGCTGCTTGACCGTTTCCGGCCATTTGTCATCCACCAAAACAACTTTTTGTCCGACGCTGAACATAGCTGGCGAACTAACCTGATTAATACGGCAACGGAAATTTCGCCGTCAGTTCGCGGACGCGGGCGCGAACCTTGTGGGCCGTCTCGACATTTTTGATGTCCATCAACACTTCAGAAATCATGTCGCCGATGGCGGCCATCTCCGCTTCCTTCATGCCGCGGGTCGTGCAGGCGGGCGTGCCGAGACGGATGCCGCTGGCCTGAAACGGCGAGCGGGTTTCGTTCGGGATGGTGTTTTTGTTCACCGTGATGCCGGCTTCGTCGAGCGCGATTTGCGAATCTTTGCCGGTGATGCCTTTCGCGCCCACATCCACGAGCATGAGATGGTTGTCCGTGCCGCCGCTGACGAGGCGGTAACCGTTGCGGGTCATGCCGGTGGCAAGCGCGGCGGCGTTTTTCACGATCTGTTGCTGATAATTCTTGAAAGCTGGTTGCAATGCTTCGAGAAAGCAAACGGCTTTGCCGGCGATGACGTGCTCCAACGGGCCGCCTTGGATACCAGGGAAAACAATGGAATCAATTTCCTTCGCGTATTTTTCGGCGCATAAAATCAAGCCGCCGCGCGGGCCGCGCAGGGTCTTGTGCGTGGTGGTCGTGACGAAATCCGCGTGGCCGACCGGGCTGGGATGGATGCCCGCCGCGACGAGGCCGGCAATGTGTGCGATGTCGGCGAGCAGATACGCGCCGACGTCGCGGGCGATTTCGCCCATGCGCTTGAAATCAATGACGCGGGGGTAAGCGCTCGCGCCGATGGTAATCATCTTGGGCCGGTGTTCGCGGGCCATCGCGGCGATCTGGTCGTAATCAATCCGCTCGGTTTCCTTGCCGACGCCGTAGTGGACGATCTCGAAAAATTTGCCGGAGAAATTCGCCTTGTTGCCGTGCGTCAAGTGGCCGCCATGGCTCAAGTCCATCGTCAGCATCTTGTCGCCGGGTTTCAAGAACGCGAAATAGACGGCCATGTTCGCGCCGGAGCCGGAGTGCGGCTGGACGTTGGCGTGTTCCGCGCCGAAAAGTTTTTTGGCGCGATCAATCGCGAGCTGCTCGATGCTGTCCACGTTTTCGCAGCCGCCATACCAGCGCTTCTTCGGATAGCCTTCGGCGTATTTGTTCGTCAGCACGGAACCTTGCGCTTCCATGACGGCGGGCGAGGTGAAATTCTCCGACGCAATCAGCTCGATGTTTTCCTGCTGGCGCGTGCGCTCGTGTTCGATGGCACCGGCCACTTCGGCATCCACCGAGGCGAGGCGCAGGTTGGCGGGTGCAAATTGCGAATCCATCTTGCGCACGCGGCGTTCGTGGCGTCCGCCTTCAAATTTCGTGTTGATAAAGGCGGTGAGGATTTTCTTGGCGAGTTCCGGCGAAGTTTTTCCACCGGCGAGGCAAAGCGTGTTCACGTCATTGTGCTGGCGGCAAAGTCTGGCGGTTTCTTCGTCGCTGATGAGCGCGGCGCGGACGCCGGCGACCTTGTTGGCCGTAATGGTTACGCCGACGCCGCTGGTGCAGACGAGCAGGCCGAGTTCCGCCTTGCCGGCGGCGACCGCCTTAGCCACGGGCAGGGCAAAGTCAGGATAATCATCCGCCGGGTCTTTGCTCGTCGCGCCGAAATCAGTGATTGTCAATCCGCGTTCGCGCAGAAACACCTTGAGTGTCTCTTTGAGTTCAAAGCCGCCGTGGTCCGCGCCGATGGCGAAGTTGGCCGCAGTGCTGGACGCGGAGGTTTCGGTCTTGGATAAGAAGTTGTGTTGTTCCATAAATTTTATAAGCGTGACGATGCCTTGTTCAATCTGGTCGCGGCATTCGACGTAAACGGGATACGAGCTGCCGATGGGATCGCCGATGTCCTTTTCGTAAGGCTCCAGCGTCTCGTCGAATTCGCGGAGCAAAAATGTTTTTTCCGCCGCCGCCGGGTAGAGCAGGGCTACCGTGTCCGTGTGGCTGTGGGTCATGCCCAAAATCAAGTCCGCCGAGCGCACCAGTTCCGAGGTGAGCGCGCGGCTGCGCTGGCGGGAAATATCAATGCCGATCTCCTTCATCGCCTGCACGGAATGGTGGGTCGGCACTTCGCCGTCCACCGCGCCGATGCCTGCCGACAGGACGCGGAACTCGCCACGGCCTTTGACGGCGTGGCGGAAAAGTCCCTCGGCCATCGGGCTGCGACAGACGTTGCCGGTGCAGAGAAAAAGAATCGTTTTCATCCCAAACGCGGACAGAAAAGGTGGTTTTTCGGAGGCCGGACGTCAATGCGAATCAGCCGCGTTGTTTGGGCAAGATGGCCAGCGCCTTGAGCAAGTCCACCGCCCGCGCCAGCGCGGGATCGCGGATGACGGGCGTGGCCGGTTCGGTCCGGTGTGGGGTTGCCGGGCTGTCTTCGCCCTCGCCATCCTTGATTTTTTTGCGCACCAATTCCGCCTCGCTCATGTGGTCCACGAACGGGAGCAAGGCGCTGGTTGCAGACAGCGACACCGTGGGATTGGTGGTTGCCGTGAAGTAGGGATTTTCAATAAATAATTTTTCCTGCGCTGAATTCACAGAGAGTGTGATGTCCGGGGTAACGTTGCTGTTGGTCCCGCCGATGACGATGCCGGCTCTGGCCGCCTGCAATCGCGTCGCGAGCGAGCCGGCGGCGCCGCGGGTCTGGCGATTCACCAGAACCACCATCGGATATAACTGGCCGGAAACGAGGTTGTCTGGGACGATGTTTTTTTCACCGTCAGCGTAACGCAGGTCAAGGATCGTGCCTGATATTTTATTGGTTGTCCGGACGGCTTGGAACTGCTCCCAAAAGTTATCCGAAACGCGGCTGGCGCGGATGCAAACGATAGAGTTTTCCAGCATTGAAACCTTCAAAGCCGGTTCGGCTGCCGATGCGGATAACACGGCGGTCAGCAATAGCATTGCAAACTTGTTCATGTTTAGAAAAATGCGCGACCTAGCATGGAAAGTAAAGGCCTTGCGCCAGTTCACTAATGAAAATAAATGTTGTCGGGGTTTTGCGGGTGGTGGCCATATGCTTTTAAATCATGATCACGAACGACCTTTTGATACTGCTCTGGCAAACAACATGACCACGCTACCCCGCCTCTTGTCTTATTTTCATATGACTAGTCTCGCCAACTTTACTCGCAGATCAGGATGTCTGAAGTCAGCTATGGCCGCCATTTTTATGTTGGCGCTTGCGGTCCTTGCCCCCTCGGCCAGCGCGCAGACCGCGCGAAATGTGAGCATCGAGCTGACGGCGACGACGAGCTCCGCTTCTCCCTACGTCACCCTCAAGTGGCCTTCGGCTGGCTCGTATAGTCTGAATCTCTGTGTTCGGCCCAAGGGCAGCAGCAACTGGGGAACCGGGATTTCTCTTCCGATAGGCACCACCTCCTATGCCGACACCAATGCGCTGCCGGGGGTCGCCTACGAATATTCCCTGATAGCTGGTTCCCCCTACACCTCTTACGGGGCGATTGTCGCGGGCTCCGACATTCCCCTCGTGGATCAGCGGGGAAATGTCATGCTGCTGGTGGACAACACCATGACTGTCCCGCTGGCCAACGAAATCACCCAGCTCCAGCAGGATCTCGCCGCCGACGGGTGGGTGGTCTATCGCCACGATGTCCCCCGGCAAGCCACCACGGCGAATTCCACAAATTCCGCCGATTACGGCCCTCGCTTGGCCGAGTTGCAGGCGGTCCGCACGATCGTCCAAAACGATTACAACAACAACGGCGGAGGGAATAACTGGTCGTTGTTCTTCCTCGGGCATGTGCCGGTGCCCTACTCGGGGGTGATTGCTCCCGACGGTCACGGGACCCATTGGGGCGCGTGGCCGACCGATTTATACTATGCCGATGTCGATGGGGGGTGGACTGACACCTCCGCCTCTGCCTCCAGCGGGACTGACCAACGCAACTGGAACGTGGCAGGCGATGGAAAATTCGACCAGGATAATGCGCCATCGACCATCGAACTCCAGTGCGGCCGGGTGGATCTCGCTAACATGTCGCATGTGCCGACGGGCATGTCGGAGACCGAACTCCTGCGGCAATACCTTGTCCGCGACCACCGGTTCCGCTGCAAAACCGCGCCGTACGACAAAGTCGCTCGCCGGGGGATCGTGGACGACAACTTCGGGTATTTTGGAGGCGAAGCGTTTGCCTCGTCAGGCTGGCGCACCGGCTTCAGTTGGTTCGGCAACGCGGCGGGGCAAATGGACGCCCTCGACTGGTTCACCACCCTGCAAACTAATCCGATGCTGCTGGCCTACGGCTGCGGGGCCGGCTACCTCACAGCTTGCACGGGCGTGGGATATTCCATATACGACTTTGGCAGCAAGGATTCCAAGGCGGTTTTCAATATGCTTTTCGGAAGCTGGTTCGGAGACTGGGACAGCCCGGACAACTGCCTGCGGGCTCCGCTGGCGGGAACCGCCAATTCCCTCGGTCTGGTCAATGTCTGGTCGGGAAGAGGCTACTTTTACCTCTTCCACATGGCCCTGGGCGACACGGTGGGCTACTGTGTGCGGTTTACCCAGAACCATGATTACGTCGCCGGCGGTTGGAATGGCAGCTGGGGGGCCGGTGCCATCCAAATGAACCTGATGGGCGATCCCACCCTACGCCTCCACAGCGTCGCGCCTCCGACCAAGGTCACGGCAACTTCCTCTGCTGGTGGCATTGCCCTATCCTGGCTGGCCTCTTCCGAAGCCGGCTTGAGCGGCTATCATGTTTACCGCTCCACCGTTGCCTCCGGGCCCTTCACCCGCCTTACCGGAATCGTCCCCAACGGCTCCAATCCAACCGGCTCGTGCCTGAGTTCCTCCACCCTCACCTATATGGACACCGATGCCTCGCTCCTCGCCGGAACCAATTACACCTATCTGGTCAAGGCCGTCAAAATGGAGACTTCCGCTTCGGGAATCTATGCCAATCAGAGCCTTGGCGCTGCAGTCACCTTGACTCATCTTGCGGCTGTTCCGTCTCCCACGGCCCCCACGAGGCTTGCCGTCTCGCGCACTGCCGCCGCCACTTGTGTGCTCACGTGGGATGATAACGCCAGCGACGAAACCGGCTACCTGGTCGAACGCTGCGATCCCGTCACCGGCATCTGGAGCCAGATTGCCTCATTGCCCGCCAACTCCACCAACCATACTGACTACGCCGCCGCCATCGGCCAGATTATCAACTACCGGGTTCGTGCCACTGGGGCTGGTGCTAATTCCGCTTACTCCACAGCTGCCGCTGATTACAACCGACCCGGAATATTCTGCGAAAGCGCCTACTATTATACCACCACCAAGGGGGTTGGCGCTTTCAACGCACAGCCACTCCGTTTTAGTGGAAGCGCCGGTATCGTCGGCATCAATTATACCACGACCGATGTGCTCTCCACTGTCGGGACCGACTACACGGCGGTCGCCGGCTCCGTGACATGGAACCATGGTGAAGGCGGAGCCAAAGCGGCTTCTGTTCCCATCGTGAATCTTTCCGGCACCCAGCCGACCAAGATATTCAAGATCAGCTATTCAGGCCCCACGAACAGTCTGGCGCTCGGCACTCCGACGAACTCTTACGTCTTTATCACCGATCCCGCCGCACTCGCTCTCTCCGGCACATGGGCAACCACCACCATGGGTGCCCTAAGTGCGGATACCGGCTATGCGGAAATCGCCAACGGCATCTACGGCGTTGCCACCCGCGGAACTGATTACGGGGTCGGCGCCAGCCCGGGCACCGCAGACACCGCCCGTTATCTTTATACCAATATCACCGGCGATTTCCGGCTGACCGCCCGCGCTTCCTACTTCTCCTCAACCGGCCCCAACGTGCGCGCCGGAATCATGGTTCGCGGGTCACTTGCCAGCAACTCCATGATGAATGCCCTCATTATCTCGGGCAATACTCTCAGTTGCGCCCGTTACAGCCGCGCCAGCAACGGCGCAGGATCCATCACTGGCAGTCCATTGGTTTATGCTCCCAAGATTCCCAACTGGCTGCGTGTCACCCGCCTTGGCAACCAGTTCATCTCCGAACAGTCCGCCAATGGTATTGCTTGGACTGCCGCCGCCACTAGCATTACGCAGGCCAGCTTTCCCTCCTCGGCTTACGTGGGATTTTCCATTTCCACCGACCCCACGGATGGCGATGTCGGCTCCCTCGGGTATGCTCGTTTTGACAACGTCAGCCTGCTTACTGGATCGATTCCTGTTTCCGATCCGGGTTCAGTCTTCTCCAGCGGTTTTGAATACTCAGCCTATTCGGGTAGCGGCACGCGCTTGAACTTCACGGATCCAAACTCCGGCTCCGATTGGACGACGGTTGTCAATTCCGGCAGTCTGGGTGCAAGCATTGACGCTTACTCCTCGCAGGCCAACCCTGCGGGCGGCAGTGGGAATCATATTCGCCTCATCGACGCGGCCACCAACACCATCGGCACATATCTCAATACCGGCGCCACCACTACTGGCAGCAGCAACCAATCGCTCCGGGTTGCCTTCAAATATGCGGTGACCACTTCCACTGGGAACAGTGGCAACGGCTTGACGTTTGGGGATGGTCCGGTAAGCCCCTACGGTTTTGGCAATGACTGGGTGGCGATTCGGTCGGGCAGGGATTCCGGGTCGCTGACCTACCCCTACCGGGCTATTTTCATCAACTATGATACCGCTCCGGGCGTCAGCAAGACGGAGGCCCAGGCCTACAAGGCTGATGGCACCTACTACAACTTTGTGCCGGGTTCTTACGTGAATATCGTCTTCAAAATCAACCCGGTCACATTCCAATACCAGAGCATCAAAGTGGACGGGGTGGAGCAATTGGGCATGACCGTTTCCAACGGCCTGAGAGCCGGCATCCCCGCGGTCGCCTACGTGCCGATGACCTCGACGACCAATGCGCCTCTGAGCTACTTCCACCTGTATTCCAGCAGTTCCGCAACCAACACCTACGACGTGGACGATGTCATATTTGGGCTGATGACGCCGTGGCAGCAGTGGCAGGCGGATAACTTCGGCATGAACTGGAATAATGCCGCTATGGCCGGCCCCGGCGTGATTGCTGTCGGCGACGGCTTGCCCAACCTCCTGAAATACGCCCTTGGTCTGCCGGTGGCGACCCCGGCAACCAACAGCATCACCCTGACGAAGACCGGTTTGACGTGTGTGTTTACCTACCGGCGCCCGGCCAGCCGCCCCGATATCAACTATGCCGTTGAGGTTGCTCCGGATTTTAGCGCCGGTTCATGGACCACCAACGGAGTCACCCATGTGCGCACGGTCGCGGGCGATCCCGAGACTTGGCAGGCCAGTTATCCTGCGGGCGCGTCGTGCCTGTTCTTCCGGCTCAGAGTCGCTCAGCCGTAAGCGCCATCTTTGTGACTTCACCCCCATAAATCAAAGGTGTAAAAATGAAACAATCCCTATCCATCGTATCAAAAAAAACCACCATCGTTTTAGTTGCCCTGGTGCCGATGTTGGCATTCTCACAATTTCAAATACCCAACCAACGCCTGACTCAAGGAGACAGGCTTGATTTTTCGGTTGATACCGCAAAGGTGCTTGCCAACACCGAAAAAAGAATCGGCGGAATCTCCTTTTGTTTTTTAAAGGGCTGGGCTACCGGAAAAGGGCCATATGATAAACAGGGCGGGTATGTGTTGACGCCTAAAATGGAGAGCGCCATTCGAGAGCTGAAATTGCCCATGACCCGCTTCCATGAAATAACCTGGGGGTTTGACAAAGAGATTGATAAGTTCGCCGCCCTCGATCGTCTTGCCTCCCTCCTTGACACCCTGAAAATTCCGCAGGAAACAACGCCCCTCAGTTTAAATGATCACGATTCACGGCGGACAACGCATCCGCTGATAACCCCTAAGGAATGGGTTGATTTGGTCGCCTATTCCAAGCGCAAAGGATATCGCTTTAAGTATTGGGAAATAGTGAATGAGCCTTGGATCGGTAGTGTGTATGGCTCTAAAACGGCCATGTTTCGCGCGCCGGGCGATTATGTCGCCTACCTGACCAACGTCAGCGCAGCTATTCATGCCGCCGATCCGGCGGCTCTGGTGGGTGCCGACATCATCACCCCTTGGGCAGGCGGTTATCCGCCCAAGGCGCCCTTTCTTGGCGGGTTGCCCGATGACAGTTGGGGAACCAATGTTTTGGGCAAGGCTGCCGGTTACTATGAATGGGTGGCTGGCCACTTTTACAGCTACGCCCGGCCAAATCAGCCGCTCGATGAATATTTTTTCAGGAACAACTTTGAGACCATGAATAATGTCCAAAGGCTCAACAATGCCCTGCACAAGCTTAATCCGGCACATCCCGCCTATCAGTATGACACCGAGTGGGCCACGGCCGAGGGCAATATGCCGCCCCGCGTCGCCGGCAATATGGTGGGCGTCCTCCATCATGCCATTCGCCTTATTTACTACACTCGGGAAAGCCTGATGAAGGGTGCCAGTGCCTGGCAGATGCTTTCCACATCAGCCGAAAAAGATATGAGTTACGCCATCCTCAATATGCAGGACGACTCGGTGACCTCCATGCGCTACTGGCTGTATTACTATTTCAACCGCCATATGGGAGATTGGGTGCTCGACATCAAAGGCACCGCTCCACAGCAAAGCATGCGCACCGGAAAGGATAAGACCATTCCCGTGGTGAAAACGCCGCCGCTCGTGACGCTTAATTCCAACAAAACCGAACTGTATCTGATGGTGGCGAATGGCGACTGGAAGAATGACTGCCCCTGCAATATGACCGTGACCGGAATGAACATCGCCAGCATCAGTGCCGTGGTCCTTAACAATGGAGACGCGAATGCCTCGCCGTGGATACACCAGCAAAGCGAATTTGTCAGCCCTCAGGCAATGACGCTATCCACCACGGCGGGACAAAGCAAAATTTCGTTCACCTTGCCCGCGCATTCGGTGGTCTTTGCCACGTGCAAGAGTGTCAGGACAGGCGCCGTCAGGTGAGGATTGCGGCCGCGGCTCCGGATGATTGTGATTGATTGACCCCATGGCGGCAGCTTCCCGTCCGCCGCTACAACGCCTTGGCCGCAAGGTCACGGCGGGGACTTACTGCCGGACCACCGTTCCCGGCACCGTCACAATGACGGTGTCGCTGGGCTGGCCGATTTCCCGGTCTTGCACCACACCGATGGCCTGATATTCCCGCGTCTCGGCGGCGCCCGGCACCGCCACCGGGGTCGGGTCCACATACGGCGAGCGGGACACGCGCGCCACCAGCCGCCACGCCGTCTCGCCTTCGCGGCGCACATACAGGTTCACATCGGTGGCGCCCCGCTTCTTGAACCGCAGCCGCACCTGGCCGAGATGACCCCGGGCCTCCAGTTCCGGCTGGTGGTGGTTGGCATCCACCGCCGGCACGGAGGCGGACAGTTGCAATCCGGCGATGGCGGCCGAGCTGTCGGTGGCCGCCGTCTTCCACCGGGCGATTTCCTTGCGCAATCCGGCCAGGCTCTGGCGCGCGATCAGTTTCTTCTGCGAGCTGGCGGCCAGCCACTCATCGCGTTTCTTCCGAACCAAGTCGTGGGCCGCGAGGTGCGCATCAATCCAATCGTTGACCTGCGCCAGCCGCGCGGGCGTGATATCAATTTCCGCGACATGCCGGGGGAGGTTGGTCCTGAGATTTTGCAGCCAGACATACTGGTCGGTGTCCCGCTTGGGCACATAATCAGCCATAACGTAGTTTTCCTTTCCGCTCTCGTTTTACGCCCGACCGGCGGGATTGCCAAGTATGAATTATTGGCCGCAAAAGCGCCCAACCCCGCCAAAAGATTGATATTGAGCGGCCAGAACTACGCCAATACCGGCTGGAACACCGCCACCGCTCAAGAAAAGTGCGGGGAAAACAAAAAATATGCCGGACCAAACCGCTATCGGTCGCGGCCAGTTTCAAACCGTCCCAAGCCAATTTGCAAAAGACCACGGCCAATTCTTAATCGGCTGCGGCCAGTGGTAAAATGGTCAAGACCGGATAATAATTTGTCCCGGACAATTTGATTGCGGCCATGACCGGTTTGATTTTACCCAAGGACGTTTTAGAAATGGTCGCGGGTAATTTCAAATTGGCTGGGGCCAGTTTGCCGGCAGCCGGTGGTTCGTGACGGCATTGGAGCGGTTCAATCAAACACTGAAGGCCTTGGCCGCGATATCGCGGCGGAAGTGCGCGCCGTCGAACTGGATTTTCCCAACGGCGACGTAGGCGGCGGACTGGGCGGCCTTCAAATCCTTGCCCAACGCGGTCACGCCGAGGACGCGACCCCCGTTGGTCACAATCTGACCGTCTTTCAACGCCGTGCCGGCGTGAAAAACTTTCGTGTGCGGCAGCGCATTCGCGGCGTCGAGGCCGGTGATGACTTTTCCCTTCGCGTAGTTGCCGGGATAACCGCCGCTGGCCATCACCACGCACACGCTCGCGAGCGGACTCCACTTCAATTCCAGTGAGCCGAGGGAACCGCAGACGCTGGCCGCGAGAAGTTCCACCAAATCATTTTCCAGCCGCGTCAGATACACCTGTGTCTCCGGATCGCCGAAGCGGGCGTTGAACTCCAGAATCTTCGGGCCGTTCTTCGTGAGCATGACGCCGGGATAAAGCAGGCCGCGATAATCAATCCCCTCCGCCACGCAGCCGCGCATGAAAGGCTCGAGAACTTTTTTGGCGGTGTCAGCGAGCTGGGCATCATTCAGGAAAGGCGTGGGCGAATACGTTCCCATGCCGCCGGTATTCAGGCCGAGGTCGCCGTCGAGCGCGCGTTTGTGATCCTGCGAGGTGGGGAAAATTTTCGCCGTCCGGCCATCGCAGAGCGCGTGCAAGGAAACCTCGATGCCTTCGAGAAATTCCTGGATGACCACGTTCGCGCCCGCTGCACCAAACGCTTTGCTCACCATGATTTCGTCCACGGCCTTTTCCGCTTCGGCTTGATTGGTGCAGATCAGAACACCTTTGCCGAGCGCGAGGCCGTCGGCTTTCACCACGCATTTCCCGCCGAGGCTGGCGCAGAATTTCTTTGCAGCAACCACGTCGGAGAAGGTTCCGGCGGCGGCGGTCGGAATGCCGTATTTCTCCATGAACTTTTGCGAGAAAACCTTGGAGGACTCGAACTGCGCGGCTTTGCGGTTCACGCCCCAGATGCGCAGGCCGTGCGACTGGAACAAATCCACGATGCCGAGCGCGAGCGGGTTGTCGGGGCCGACAACGGTGAGGTCGGCTTTTTTCTCCTGCGCGAAGGCGAGCAGCCTGGGCAGGTCTTCCGCGCCGAGGTTCACGCATTCCACCGCCGCGCCATTTTTGGCGAGGCGCTCCTGCGCGATGCCGGCATTGCCGGGCGCGCACCACATCTGCGTGGTATTGGGCGACTGGGCCAGTTTCCAAACCAGGGCGTGTTCGCGTCCGCCGGAGCCGATGACCAGAATTTTCATGCGCGCAGATTGAAGCAGGAACCGGGCGCGGAATCAATTTTACTTCCCGGCGCCGGCGGCTTCGGGCTGGAGCTGGATTTCGACCGTCAAATTGCCGGAGGCGGGAACCGCCGCGTTCATCGCGAGAATTTGTGCGTTGGGATTGGGCTGGTTGACGCCGTCGTTTGGCGGCTGGGCACTGGCGATTTCAAAACGAGCATTGGCCGGGGAAAGGATTTTCACCGTCAGCGTCTGGTCATCCTGTTGGAGCGTGGCTTGGTTGTTGTTCACGCTGATCTTGGCGCGCGTGAGCATTTGCCAGCGCACGGACAGGCCGGGCTGGGCGGCGGCGATGTCGTCGCGGATCAGGACGGTTTTGTTTCCGGCCATGGAAAACTTTCGCTTCACGCTGCCGGCCTGGCCGGCGAAGATTTCCGAGAGGTTGACGGTGGCGGAAGTGTCGCTGAATTCGGTGATGCGCGCGTCACCGGTCGCGTTGTGCAGCTTGCCGCCGAGCGTGAGGTTGTTGTGGCTGAAATTGTTCAGGCGAAAAACGCGCCAGCGGTCGCTGTTCTGTTTGTTGTCAAAAAGCACCCATCCCTTGGACATGATGGAATAATAATTTTGCGCCCCCAGGTCGCTGGCCCAGCGCACGCCATTGACGTCGAGCACGAATGATCCCGCATCCATGTGGGAGTGGTTGATTTTGGTTGATCCCCCCTTGAACGCGAGGAAGAGCGCGTTGGTGTCCGTCCACGAACTGCGAAAGGCGCCGACCGGGTTGGGGCCGTCGCCATGCCAGGCGAGCGGCAGTCGCGCCGGCGGCGGAATGTTTTTGGGCAGGCCGTCAATCCAGATGGCCAGGAAGGGATAAAAGCGATCGGGGTTCTTTTCCTTGTCCGACTTGGCCAGATGCGCCTGCAATAATTGGTTTTGCAAATACACCAGCTCCGGGGAATGCAGCTTTTGCGCGAACCAAAACAGCGTGGGCTCGAATTGCACGCCGTCACCGCTGTCCGAAAAATTAAACGGCCTTCCCGTCGGGCCGATTTGCTGCACCAGTGACGTCGCGCTGGCCAGAAAGCCGGGAGCAGCGGGCAAATCCCAGTTTGTGCCCAGCGCCGTTTCCAGCGCGGAAACCATCAGCACTGAATACGTCGTGCCGTAGCTCCAATAGCCCGGGCCTTCAGGATAAATTCCGTCCGGCACATACGGCTTGAGACCGTTCGCAATATTTTTGCGGGCGAGGGTCAGAACTTCACGGGCGATTTCCGGATTTTCATCCGCGATGGCCAGTGCGCCGATGGTGAGGCCGCCGAAACAAACCTGGTTCCAGTTCATGGCGGCCTTTTGCCAGGTATTGGTGGACGGCAAGCCGGGCTTGATGCCCTTTTCCAGAATCGCTTGCTTGAGCGTGGCGCGGGTGGTCGCCGGCAATGCATCAAACAGCCAGTCGTAACCCAGGGCCAGCGCGGTGGTCATCTCGGCGGTGCACAGGTAAACGGAAGGAACCCAGTCCACAAACGCGGCGGCATCGAGCATGTCCTTTTGCGCGCGGTCGAGGAAAACTTTTTCGCCGGTGACCCGGTAAGCGAAGCTGCAAAGCTCGATTCGCCGCATCGCCTCGCGCGAAACCGGCAGCATCTTGCTGCCTATCTTTGTATAAACCAGGGTTGGCGCTTTCAGCACCTTGCGCGCGCTGTCCACGATGCCGGTGATAACGGCATCCAGCTTGGCGTCACTCGCGCGGCGGGTGCGCAAATCGTTCCAGCCGGCCGTGGTGATGATCAGGCGGGGATGTTCCTTGCGCAGGCCGGCCAGAACGTCCGGCGCCGCAACTTCCGCCGCCCAGACTGGAGGGCAGGCAAGGCTGATGAGCAGTAAGAACAGTTTGAATTTCAATTTAGTTCTCCAGTTAGAGTTTTTTTTGTGCCGCGCGGCAGATTGAATTGCGTCGTCCGGCTGCCGTAACGAACTTTGACGCGACCGTTGCCGCTGACATTTTTGATGGTGGTGGAAGTGAGTTTCCCGGCCTGCCATTTGAGATTCAACTCGTAGCCGCCCCGGGCGCGAAGGCCGGAAATGCTGCCCGCCGGCCAGGCGGACGGCAGCGCGGGGAGCAGTTCAATCTCGCCGGCCTGCGATTGCACGAGCATCTCGGCGATGCCGGCGGTGATGCCAAAGTTGCCGTCAATCTGCATCGGCGGATGCAGGCCGAACAGATTGACGCAGGTGTTCCGTGCGGAAAAAAGTTGCTGTAACATGCTGTGCGCATTCTCGCCGTCGTGCAGTCGCGCATAAATCGCCGTGCGCCACGCAAACGACCATTCGCGCACATCGCTGTTTGGCGCAATGCCGCGCGCATCGAGCGAAACTTTTGCCGCCTTTGCAAGTTCAGGTGTCTTGGTCATGCTGATCTGCGTGCCGGGATAAACCGCAAACAGGTGCGACGTATGGCGGTGATGGTCGTTGGGAGTGTCGAGTTCCGGATGTTTGGCGATGGCGTTGGTGCCGGTTTTTTCCGTCTGCCACTCCAGCAATTGACCCCAACTGCCGATGCCGGGCGTAACGAGCTTGTCCCGCAGGGCGGCGATTTTATTGCGATACGCTTTATTCGTGCCGAGTGCGTCTGCTGCCGCCACAAAATTGTTGAACAAATCCCACACGATTTCCTGACTGTAACTCACGCCGTCCTCGTCCGGGCCATGCTCCGGCGACCAGGCGTTGGGCACCACGAGCTTGCCGTCGGGCTGCGCTTTCAAATGATCTTCCCAGAACTCGCACGTCTCGCGCAGGATCGGATACGCGACGGTGCGCAGATAATCTTTATCCTGGCCGAACGCGTAATGTTCCCAAAGATGCTGGCAATACCAGGCATTCGCCGTCTTGTCCCACTTCCAGCCCATGCCGCCGGTGATGTTGTGCGAGGTGCGGACGGCGAAACCGCGTTTGGTGAAACTGCCGTCGGCTAGCTTAAATTCTTTTGCCGTCGCCGTTACCTCGCGCCATGCGGGTATCTGGCTGGCCAGCAGATCAAACAGCGGCGTGTGGCACTCGCCGAGATTGGCGACTTCGGCGGGCCAGTAATTCATCTGGATGTTGATGTTCGCGTGATAATCGCTGTGCCACGCGGGATTGTTTCTGTCGTTCCACAGGCCTTGCAGATTTGCCGGGAGGCCGCCGGGTCGGGAGCAGGAGATCATCAGGTAACGTCCGTATTGAAACAGCAGTGCTTCGAGTTCGGGATCAACCGTTGTGAAGGCTGCAAGCTTGCGTTGGTCCGTGGGCAAATCGGTTTGCGCGGCGCTGGATTTGCCAAAGTCCGCGCTGACACGATTAAAAAACGTCTGATAATCCTTGAAGTGTTCCGCCTTCAAATTGTCAAAGTTTTTTTTCGCCGCCGCGTTTATCTGCGCCGTCAAGCGCGCGTGCGGGTCTTCGCCCTGATACTTTTTGGCGTGGCTGAAAACATAATCCGTCCCCGCCGCGACCAGGAGTGTAAGGCGGTCGCAATTCTTGAATTCCAATCGGGTCGAGTTGGTGTCCGTCACCACCGAAACCGAACCGCCCTGATTCAATGCCAGCAGTTGCCACTCGAATTTCATGCCGTTGCTCAATGTGCCGGAAGCCGTGATGCGGTTTCCTGCTCCGACAATTTTTGCGCCGTGCGTGTCCACCAGTTCGATGCTGCCGGAGTAGGCCGCCTTTTTGTCGGCCGTGAAATTCGCTGCCAGCACTTGGGCGGGATGACTGCAGAAGAATTCGCGCTGAAATCGCATGCCGTTCGCGGTGTATCGGACTTGCGACAACGCGCTGGCCAGATCCAGTTCGCGCCGGTATTCCGTCGCATTCGTGTGACCGGGCAGATTGATGAACACATTGCCCAGCACCTGATACGAGCCCATCGTGTGGTCGTCCCCCGAGGGATTATTGTCGCCGGTCCAAAGGCTGTCCTCGTTCACACTGATACGCTCACGGTCTGGCGCGCCAAAAAGCAGCGCGCCCATCCTCCCGTTGCCGATGGGCAGCGATTCGTTCATCGGTTTGACCTGGGCGGCTGGCTGCCGATACCACAGGGTCAAATCAGCGGCGGATAAATTCCCAGCACCTGCCAGTGTGAAAAGGATTAAAGCAACGACTTTGGTTTTCATGCGAAAGGAAATGGAAACAGATTTAATTTCCGAATTCAAACCGATTGACGGGTTCCATCCTTTGAATTTCAGCAAAGTGCCGCCGCACAGCGATAGCTCTTTTTGCAAACACCCAAGCTGGAAGGGCGTGGTGATGGTTTACTGTGCCTTTGGTTGGAGTTGGATTTCAACGGTGAGGCTGCCGGAGGTCGGGATGACCGTATTTACCGCGAGGATTTGCGCGTTTGGATTAGGCTGGTTGACGCCGTCTTGCGGCGGTTGGGCGCTGGCGATTTCAAACTTTGCGCCGGCCGGCGAAAGGATTTTTGCCGACAGGGTCTTGCCACCCTGCAGGAGGGTGGCCTGATTCTTATCCACGCTGATTTTTGCATGCGTGACCATCTGCCAGCGCACAGACAAACCGGGTTTGGCCGCAGCAATATCGTCGCGGATGCGGACCGCTTTATTTTCGGCCATTAAAAACTTTCGTGTCACGCTGCCGGCTTGGCCCGTGAATATTTGCGAGAGATTGACGGCCGCGGATTTGTCGGTGAACTCGGTGATGCGCGCATCGCCGTCTACGTTGTGTAATTTGCCGCCCAGCGTGAGGGTGTTGTGGCTGAAATTGTTCAGGCGATAAACATTCCAGCGGGCGCTGTCCTGTTTTTTGTTGAAGAGCGCCCAGCCCTTTGACTCGATGGAGTTGTAATCTTGCATGCCGAGGTCACACGCCCAGCGCACGCCGTCGGCCTCCAGCACAAATGATCCGGCATCCATATGACCGTGGTTGACGCTGGCAGAGCCGCCTTTGAATGCGAGATAAAGCGCGTTGGGATCGGTCCAGGAACTGCGAAAGACGCCGACCGGGTTTAGTCCATCACCATGCCAGGCCAGCGGCAGCGTGGGTGGGGGAATATTTTTGGGCAATCCGCTGGTCCAAATGGCGAGCAACGGAGGGAAGCCGTGACCTTTGCTGTCTTTGTTTGGTGCGGCCAGTTTTTGCTGGAGCAGCTGGTTTTGAGAATAAACCAGCGACGGTTGTTGCAGCTTTTGCGCAAACCAAAACAACGTGGGATTGAAGGACACTCCGCTGCCGCAATCGGAAAAATTATAGGCTTGGCCGGTCGGGCCGGTCTGCTCGACCAAGGCCGTTGCGCTGGCGAGAAAACCGGATGCGGCGGATAAATTCCAGTCGGTGCCCAGCGCCGTTTGCAGCGCCGAAAGCATCAGCACTTGATACGTTGTGCCGTAACCCCAATAGCCTGGCCCTTCGGGGTAAATACCGCTGGGGGCGTAGGGTTTGAGGCCAATGGGGTTGTTCTTTTTCGCGAGCGTCAGAAGCTGCCGGGCGATATCGGGGGTTTCGTCGGCGAGAGCCAGTGCGCCGAGGGAGAGACCGCCGTAGCAAACCTGGTTCCAGTTGTTTTCAGCGGTCGGCCAGCCCTTCTGGGTCAGGCCCGGCTTGATGCCTTTTTCCAAAATGGCCTGCCGGATAGTCGCGCGGGTGGCGATGGGCAGCGCTTCAAACAGCCAGTCGTATCCAATGGCGAGGGCGCACGTCATTTCCGCAGTGTCGAGGAAATGGGAGGGGTTCCAGTCGGCAAACGCGGCGGCGGCAAGCATGTCGTTCTGTGCGCGTTCAAGAAAAACCTTTTCGCCGGTCACCCGGTAGGCAAACGCGCACAGCCCAATCCGCCGTAAAGCTTCCCGGGAAACCGCCAGCAGCCGTCTCCCTTCTTTTTTGTAAACCAACGGCGGTGCGGTCAACACCTTGCGCGCATCTTTTATGATCGAGGTGAGAACAGTGTTCTGGTTGGCTTCTTTTGCAAGGCGTGCACGCAAATCTTTCCAGCCGTCGGTGGTGATGATCAGTCGCGGATGCCCCGGGCGCAGGCCGGCGAGAACATCTTGTGCCTGGGCCTTCGCCGGCCAGGCTGGGCCTGCGGCCAGCCAGCCGATTAATAAATAAGAAACATATTTCATGGTGTAAACTTTTGTCGGGCGATTCGGCCAAGACAGAGGTTTCAGTCGAATCGCAGGCGACCTGTTTGTGGCGGTGGGGTCAGTGTTTTTTATTGTGACAGTTTCAGCAATGTCCGCCAAACAAAAAGCAGGTCAGGATTTTTTATGCTTATGCCATTGGTAAAGCCAGGCCATCCACGCTTCACCCTTGCCGGAGAACGGCGCGGATGGAATTCAATTTACTGGCCGGTGGTGGTTGCTTGTGGCTGGAGTTGGATTTCGACAGTGAGGTCGCCGGAGGCTGGGGCGGCGGTGTTCACCACGAGAATATGCGTGTTTGGATTAGGCTGGTTGACGCCGTCCTGCGGCGGCTGGGCGCTGGCGATTTCAAATTTTGCGCCGGCCGGCGAAAGAATCTTTGCCGACAATATCTTGCCATCCTGCTGGAGCGTGGCCTGATTCTTATCCACGCTGATTTTGGTGTGCGTGAGCATTTGCCAGCGCACGGATAAGCCGGGTTTGGCGCCGGTGATATCGTCGCGGATAACGGTGGTGCGGTTATCATCCACGCGGAAACGGCGGATGACGCTGCTGGCCTGCCCGGCGAAAACTTGCGAGAGGTTGACGGTCGCAGATTTGTCGGTGAACTCGGTGATGCGCGCATCGCCGGCCACGTTGTGGAGCTTGCCGCCCAGCGTGAGGGTGTTGTGGCTGAAATTGTTCAGGCGATAAACATTCCAGCGGTCACCGTCCTGCTTTTTATCGAAGAGCGCCCAGCCTTTGGACTCGACGGAATAATAATTTTGCGCGCCCAGATCACTGGCCCAGCGCACGCCGCCGGCATCCAACACAAATGATCCGGCATCCATATGACCGTGGCTGACGCTGCCAGAACCGCCTTTGAAGGCGACGAACAAGGCGTTGGAATCGGTCCATGAACTGCGAAAGACGCCGACGGGGTTTGGTCCATCGCCATGCCAGGCGAGTGGCAGCGTGGGCGGGGTAATATTCTTGGGCAGGTTATTGATCCAGATGGCAAGAAAAGGGAGTAACCGGCCTCCTTTGCTTTCTTTGCCTTCTTTTTGGGAGGTGGCCAGATTTTGCTGGAGAAGCTGGTTTTGAAAATAGATTAGTGATGGTTGTTTCAGCTTTTGTGCGAACCAGAACAGGGTGGGTTCAAACGGCACGCTGTCGCCGCAGTCGGAGAAGTTAAACGGCCGCCCAGTTGGTCCAATTTGCTCGACCAAGGCTTCTGCGCTGGTGAGAAAGCCGGGGGCGGCGGACAGGTTCCAGTCGGTGCCGAGCGCCGTTTGCAGCGCGGAAATCAGCAGCACTTGATACGATGTGCCGTAATTCCAATAGCCCGGGCCTTCGGGGTAAATGCCGCTGGGGGCATAGGGTTTGAGGCCGATGGGATTGTTTTTTTGGGCGAGCGTCAGAATCTGCCGGGCAACTTCAGGGCTTTCATCCGCGATAGCCAGCGCGCCCAGCGAGAGGCCGCCGTAGCAGACCTGGTTCCAGTTGTTTTCAGTGGTGGGCCAGCCTTTCTTGACGGCCAGACCGGGCTTGATGCCTTTTTCCAAAATTGCCTGTCGGAGCGTGGCGCGGGTGTCTGCCGCCAGGGCGTCAAACAGCCAGTCGTAGCCGAGGGCGACGGCGGCGGTCATTTCGCCAACGTCGAGAAAATGGGATGGATTCCAGTCTCCAAACGCCGCCGCGGTCAGCATGTCCTTCTGCGCCCGCTCAAGAAAAACCTTGTCGCCGGTCACCCGATAGGAAAAAGCGCACAAAATAATCCGTCGCACGGCTTCGCGGGAAACTGCCAGCAGGCGTTTTCCTTCTTTTTTATAAACCAATGGCGGCGTGGTCAACACCTTGCGCGCATCCTTAATGATCGAGGTAAGAACTGTTTTTTGGTTGGATTCCTTCGCGAGGCGCGCGCGCAAATCGTTCCAGCCGTCGGTGGTGATGATCAGTCGGGGATGTTCTGAACGCAGGCCGGTGAGGATATCTGATGTTTGGGCGTTCGTGGTCCAAACCGAGCCGACGGTCAGCCAGCAAATTAGAAGAACAACAATAAGTCTCATGGGCAATTAGTTGTCAGACAACTTGGTGGGGGTAAAGGTTTCAAGAATCCCTGGAAACTTGCTTGGTCAGCCACTCTGGCGGTTCGGCTTCGGATATGCGCGCAAAAAAGCGCACAGAGTTTCCTCTGTGCGCTCTGTGCCTTGGTGGCTAAAAATTATTCTACCCGCGCTTCGCCCTTGCCTTTCACGACTTCGCCGATGATCCACGCTTTGTGCTTCTGCGCGTTGATGAATTTCAGCACGGCTTCCGCCTGGTCCGCAGCGATGATGCTCACCATGCCGATGCCCATGTTGAAGACTTGATACAGTTCGTCGTCCGGCACGCCGCTCTTCTGCTCGATGATCTGGAAGATGGGCAGCATGTCCCACGAACCTTTCTTGATGACGACATCGAGGGACTTGGGCAGCACGCGCGGGATGTTGTCCACAAAACCGCCGCCGGTGATGTGCGCAAACGCCTTCACCTGATCCGGCTTGCCGACGAGATTGAATTTCTTGAGGAGCTTTTGCACCAGCGGACCGTAGCTGATGTGCTCCTTCAACAATTCCTGGCCGACCGTGCCTTTGAGGCCGGGCACGCGGCTGGACGGCTTTAATTTCAACTGCTCGAAGAAAATTTTCCGGCCGAGCGAATAGCCGTTCGTGTGCAGGCCGCTCGATTCGATGCCGATGACCACGTCGCCGCGCTTGATGGTTTTCTGGCCGTTGAGCATCCGGGATTTTTCCACCACGCCGACGATCGTGCCGCTCACGTCGTATTCGCCCTTCTGGTAAAAGCCGGGCATCTGCGCCGTCTCGCCGCCGATGAGCGCGCAGTTGTTTTCCGCGCAGGCGCGGGCGAAGCCCTTGATGATGTCGGTGAACACATGCGGCTCCAGCTTGCCGGTGCCGAGATAATCGAGGAAGAACAGCGGCTCCGCGCCCAGCACGGCGATGTCGTTCACGCAATGGTTCACGAGGTCCGCGCCGATGGTGTCGTGCTTGTCCTGCTGGAAGGCGATCTTGAGTTTGGTGCCGACGCCGTCCACGGAGGAGACGAGGATGGGCTCGCGATATTTTTTGACGTCCAGCGCGAACAGTCCGCCGAAGCCGCCGACCTTGCCGAGCACCTCGCGGCGATGCGTGCTGGCGAGCAACTGGGGCAGGGTGGCTTTGACTTTATTGCCGAGATCAATATCCACGCCGGCGGCGGCGTAAGCTTTCTGTTTCTTCATGCGATGGAGATTAAACCGAGAAATGGGTTTGCGGGCGAGAAAATTTCGCGGCGATCAGATTGAGGCCGCTTTCACCCGCTCTAGTTTTGTGTCTCTAGAGTAATTTTGTGGGCGCTGCTTACAGTTTTCCCAGAATTTTTGACGCGAGATCCGTGCCGTTCACTTCCAGAACCACGGGAGCGGGCGGCGGATTCAGGGTGGCGGGAGGCGTGCCGGTCGTGGAAGTGTCCAGCGCCACGGGGCCGGTCAAGCCTTCGACTTGGATTTTGATACGGTTCGCCTGGCCGTCCGTGGTGGCACGGGCTTTGGTGAATTTGGCCAGCCAGGTATTGAAGCTGGCTTCGTCGGTCAATCCCGAGGCGACGCGCACCCAGAAGGCGGCGCTGGCAATGGGGAGGTCGTTTTTGATGCCCGCCGTGGGTTTGCCGCCATGCTCGACGGTGAGACAAAAGGCGCCGTAGGTATTGCCATCGTAGTTCAGCACGATATTGACGGGTGCTCCGCCCACGCCGCTGGTCCACGGAATGCGGAAGGCTAGAGCGGCCGTGCCTTGACGAAGCGCAATCACTTCGCCGGGTTTCACCACTTCGCGGGCGGGTTTGGCTTGGGTGAAGTGAATCGGCCGGTCGCCGATCCGGATGGAACCCGCGCTTAAGGGCAGCACGATAGTGGATTGCAGCGTGGTGGCAGTGTCATTCGTGGAGATGTCTTTGTTCCGGTAGATGACCAGGCCCAGTGCATCGGTCTCCCGTTGTGCTCCCGCCCAGAATGGATTGAGGTGGAGCGCCTTTTGATGCGCGCCTTGCGAGATTTTTTTCTTTCCAAAAGGATCATCCCGGCCATCGGCGATGAAGTAGCAACGCACGGAATTTTTGTGGTCGCCGGGCAGGTCCACGGTCAGCGGCATGTCCGTCCAGCCGCCGTAACTGGAGGCGGTGCAGCTCAGTGTGACATCCGGCAGCAGATAATGGGTGCGGAATTGGTTGGTTTCGATGCCCCAGGTTTGACGGACGAGGCGCGGAAATTTCCGGGCGAGCGTCTGAAGTTTTGCGGGCAGCTGCCATTGCGATTGCGCGGCGTAGATGACATCACGATTTTTATCCAATGGCTCGCGCAGCCAGCCGTGCAAGGTCAATTGAACATCCAGACCGCCGAGGCCGTGCAGATAATCATAGCTTCGACTATGCGCGCCGGCCAGCCGCCGCGACGGTTCGAACCAGTTCGCGGCGATGTCGGTCCACAGCAATTCCAGCAGCGCGCGCGCCTGGGCGCGGCCCCGCTCCTGATGACAATAGGCCTCGATCATTCCCAGGCCGTCCAGATCCACGGTGGAGTAAGTCGGGCTGTCAAATTCGTGAAAAGCGGCTTGTAGGGCGTATTGATATACGCGGTCGAGTCGGGCATAGCCTTCCTTGGTCGCTTCCGCGTTGCCGAGGGTTTCTCCTAGAAGAATCAAATCGCCGGCGTTCATGATGGCGATGTTGGAATAGCTTTCGCGGACTTTGTGCTTGAGGCAGCCGATGGTGGAGAGATTCAGCAGCTCCAGCAGCCGGGCGCGTGCCTTTTCCGGGATGAACTCGCGGTGTTTCATCCACATCAGCGAGCCGCCTCGCATGCAAAAATCCACCGCGTTAGCGTCGAGCACCTTGGCATCGCGGCGATACCAGCGGAAGTTGCCATAGTTGCGGCTCTTGGGGTCGCGATCTTGCATCTCGGCGGCCAGTTCAAACAGGCGGTCCAGCCGTTCGGGATGTTGTCTGGATTCACACAAGTTCAAGGCGTAGGCAAACAGGTCGCGGGAACTCAAGCCCTCCGGTGGCTTGGCGCAGGAGCGCCAGAGTTTTTCGTCCGCCGCGGCACAGTTGTTGGCAATCTCAGACAGGGATGGAATGGCGGTTGGGGCGGCGCCGGATGCGGAATAAAGGTTGGCCAGCGGAGCCAAAAGCAGGGCAATGATGATCGCGAGGGTGGGATTCATTTGTCTGGAGGGTAGGACATAAATGGAGGTGTGAGGGTTACAATTAATAGTTCTTCACGCCGCCAAGACTTGGCAATGCCAGGAATCAGCCGGCAAAGAACAAATTGACAGCCGCCGGCAATTGCGTCAAAGTATTGCCGCTGACTACGAAATCCCCCTTGCCGGTTTGAGGAAAAATAAATCGGTCGGTAAATTCAATTTGAACTTTTCCTGACACAGCCCGTCCAATGCGGGAAGAATCTTCATGCATGGCTTGCTGGCAAAGGATTTCCAGTCGCTTAACCACTAAAACTTATGGCAAAAATTTCCACCAAAAAAGAAAAAGTCCCGCGTAAATCGGCCAAGGCCGTGGCGGCGGATGCGCCCGCCGTCGAAACTCCCCAGCCAGAACCTGCCCCGTCCGTGCCAGTGGCCGCCGAGCCGGAAAATGGTTCAGAGCGAACCGTGGACAGCATCAAGGCGGCGGCGTCCGAAGACGCGCGGAAAGACAATGCGATGTTCCTCCCGCCGGAATCGTCAGGGCAATTGCGTCCGCCGTCCGCGCCGGTTGAGCCTACGGGCGAGGAGCCGCGCCAGTTTGAGCGGCGTGGCGGTTACCAGCGCGATCGCATCGCGACGTCCATGAACATCGCCAAGCTGCAGGCCATGCAGATGACGGAATTAAACGCGATGGCGAAGGAAAATGGCGTGGAAAATTTTGGCACGATGCGCAAGCACGAGGTCATCTTCCACATTCTCCAAAAGAACGCCGAGCGCGCGGGCGTGCTGTTTTCCGAGGGCGTCATCGAGGTGCTGCCGGAAGGCTTTGGCTTTCTGCGCTCAAAGAGTTTCAATTATCTGCCGTGCCCGGAGGATATTTATGTGTCGCCGTCCCAAATCCGGCGGTTTGATTTGCAGACGGGCAATTTGATCACCGGCCAGATTCGTCCGCCGAAGGAGAAGGAAAAGTTTTTCGCCTTGTTGAAAGTGGAGGCCGTGGACGGCGAAGAGCCGGACAAGGCGAAGGACAAGACTCATTTTGACAACCTGACCCCGCTGTTTCCTAACAAGCGCTTCATTTTGGAAACGGCCGCCGATGAATTGAGCACGCGCGTTTTGGACCTCGTTTGCCCGATTGGCAAGGGCACGCGCGGCCTCATCGTCGCGCCGCCGCGCACGGGTAAAACGGTGCTGATGCAGAAAATTGCCAACGCGATTTTGAAGAACAACCCGGAGTCGTATCTGTTCATCCTGCTGATTGACGAGCGGCCCGAGGAAGTCACGGACATGGAGCGTTCCTGCAAAGGCGCGGAGGTGATTTCTTCGACGTTCGATGAGCCGCCGGAGCGCCATGTGCAGGTCGCGGAAATGGTCATTGAGAAAGCCCGTCGCATGGTGGAGCACAAGCGCGATGTGGTCATTTTGCTCGACTCCATCACCCGCCTGGCTCGCGCTTACAACACGGTGCAGCCGCACTCGGGGAAAATTCTCTCTGGCGGTGTGGATGCGAATGCGTTGCATAAACCGAAGCGCTTCTTCGGCGCGGCGCGCAACATCGAGGAAGGGGGTTCGCTCACGATCATGGCGACGGCGCTCGTGGACACCGGTTCGCGCATGGATGAGGTCATCTTTGAAGAGTTCAAGGGCACCGGCAACATGGAAGTGCACCTGGATCGCGCCCTCGTGGATCGCCGCATTTTCCCGTCCATCAACGTCGAACGTTCCGGCACGCGCAAGGAAGAACTGCTTTATCATCCGGACGAAGCCAGCCGCGTCGTCATCTTGCGCCGCGCGCTCACGGGCGTGCCGCCGGTCGAGGCGATGGATCTTCTGCTTGGCAAACTCAAGAAAACCAAGAGCAATATTGAATTTCTGCTCAATATGGCTGTCAGTTGAAAAGGAAATTCAGATTAAGTATTCAAATTTTGCTCACGGTAAGGTAATTTAAGGCCAGCGAAAACCAAAGAAGGGTTCGTTTGTTGGCAAAATGCCAGCTATTGTTATCACCATTAAAATGAAACGATTGATTTGCCTCAACACGCTGCCAATCGCTGCTGTCTTGATAATGCTTGCCGCCTCCGGCTGTGGTCGCGATGACGTCAAAGTTTACAAGGTGGATGCCAGCGAAACCGTTGCTACGCCGCCGCCAGCCCAAGCGACGGCGACGATGCCGGTGAATATGCCCGACGGTTTGCCGGTGCCGGATAATAGTGGTCAGCCGAAGCTGAAATACACTTTGCCCTCCGGCTGGAAGGAAAAACCGCTGACGCAATTGCGCGTGGCGAGTTTTGAGGTGTCTGAAAATGGCAAGACGGCGGATGTTAGCGTGATTCCTCTCGGCGGCGCGGCCGGCGGTGATGCGGCGAATGTGAACCGCTGGCGCGGGCAGGTCGGGCAGCCGCCATTGGATGACGCTGGGTTGCAAAAGCTCGTCGAGACCATTGAAATTGCCGGCCAGCCGGGCCAGCTTTACGACCTTGCCGGGACCAGCCCCGGTAGCGGCGACGCACTTCAGATTCTGGGCGGCATTTTGCACGGTGACGATACGACCTGGTATTTCAAAATGATGGGCGATGCGGATTTGGTGCAGAAACAAAAGTCGGCTTTCATCGCATTTTTGAAGACGGCCAGTTTCGACAAAGCCACCGCACCGGCTGCGATGGATTTGGGTCAGCTCCCGCCATCGCATCCGCCGATTGCCGGCATGAATTCGTCCGGCACGGCTTCCGCCGCAGTCGCCGAGGATAAGCCGGCATGGACCGTTCCCGCCGATTGGAAAGCAGGTCAGCTCGCGCAATTTCTCGTCGCCAAGTTTGTTGTTTCCGGCAGTGGCGACGCGGCGGCCTCGGTCAACGTAAGCCAGCTCGCCGGTGACGGCGGCGGCTTGTTGGCGAACCTCAATCGCTGGCGGGCGCAGCTCGGTCAGCCGCCGGCCACTGAAGCGGATCTGGCGAAACTGCCGACGATTGACGCTACTGGCGTAAAGGCGACATTGGTAGATTTCACTGGCGTTGATGCGCGTTCCGGCAAGCCCGCAAGGCTCGTCGGCGTGGTGCTGCCGCTCAACGGCCAGACGTGGTTTTACAAGTTGATGGGCGATGCCGCCATTGTTGGCCGGCAAAAGGATGCGCTCGTCAAGTTTGTCCAATCCGCAAAATATCCCGCCGGAAAATAATTCAGTTTCACCACCCAATCAAATCGCCACGCCAGCTATGAAGAAAATTGTCGAGTTTTTCACGTCACTAAAACTCACGGTCGCGCTGCTGGCGTTCGCGATCGTGCTGGTGTTTATCGGCACGCTGGCGCAGGCGGACGAGGGGCTTTACGGCGCGCAGGCGCATTATTTCAAGCAGTGGCTCGTCATTGGCGCCCATGTGTTTGGCCACAAGATTCCGCTGATTCTGCCGGGCGGTTATCTCATCGGCATGTTGCTGCTGGTGAATCTCGTCACCACTCATATTTATCGCTTTGAGTTGTCGGCCAAAAAGGCCGGCATCCAGTTTGCGCATGCCGGCATCATCGTGTTGCTGGTCGGCCAGCTTTCGACGGATTTGCTGTCGCGAGAGTTGCAGATGCGTTTCATTGAGGGCGAGACGCGCAGTTACTCGGACAGCGCAACGGATTACGAGCTCATCTTTGTTGCGGGCAATGAAATCACATCCATCCCGCGAACAATGCTGAAGCCGGGTGGGGAAATAAAAATCCAAAATTTGCCGTTCGCCGTCCGCGTGAAGGAGCACTGGCATAATACCGACATCAATTACCGCGCGCCGATGATGAAGAACGCCCCGCCGCTTACCACCAACGGCGTCGCGGTAAATTTTGATTTTCGCCAGGCGGAAGACGTGAAGGAATTGAATTCAAAGAACGTGCCGTCGGCGGTCCTAGAATTTCTCACGCCGGCCGGCTCGCTGGGAACCTGGGTGGCCAGTGACTGGGCCGGTGACCCTTCGCTTGTCGAGGCGGTCCGCAATGGTTATTCGCAGATGGGGGCGGCGATGGCGCAGAAGATTGCCGGTCTGTTGGTTGCGCCGCAGATCATCGCGGTGGATGGGAAGAAATTCACGTTCATGATCAGGCCGTTGCGCGTTTATCATCCGTTTTCGCTGACGTTGCTCAAGGCGAACCACACGGTTTATCCCGGCACGGATATCCCAAAAGATTTTCGCAGCCGGGTCCGCATTGACAATCGGCAGACGGGCGAGAAGCGCGAGGTGGAAATTTCCATGAACCATCCGCTGCGCTACGGTGGCTACACCTATTACCAATATCAGATGACGGCGGGAGAAATGGTGGAGCGTTCAGGGCAGACGCCGTCTTCCGTGCTCTCGGTGGTGCGCAATCCGAGTTGGCTGACGCCTTATGTCGGATGTGTGCTGGTGGGCATTGGTTTGATCATTCAATTCCTGTATCACCTCATCGGTTTTGTCTCAAAAAAGAAAACGCCATGAAAAAATCTTTCAATAAATGGTTCCCGCCGATGCTCATGCTGCTGATGGCGTTGTGGTTTTTTGGAAACCTGCAAGCGCCGAAGGGCAAGGGGTTCGCCTACGCTGAATTCGGCCGGTTGCCGCTCACGTCCAACGGGCGCATTGTGCCGCTGGATTCGCTCGCCCGTAATTCCCTGTTGCAAATCAGGGAGAAACAGACCATCAACCTTGAGCCGTGGAAGTCGCATCTTGATCATCCCAAAATACTCCCCGCAACCGAATGGCTTGCCAATGTGATGATGAATCCGGCTGTGGCTGACGAATGGCCGGTGTTCCGCATCGACAATCCGGACTTGGTTTCACTGCTCAAGCTGCCGGAGAAGGACGCCGAGAAAAAATCCGACGGCAAACATTATTCCTGGAACCAATTCCAGCCCGTCATCGAAACCCTTGAGAAGGAAAATAGCCGGGTGCAAAAGGTGGAGCCAACGTCTCGCACCGCTTACGAAAACGCCATCGTCAAGCTGCACCGCAGCCTTATGCTCTACGCGCAATTGCGGAATTCCGTCCAGCCGGCGGACGCCAGGGACTGGCCGGCGGAGCTCGCCGCGTTTGTTAAATTGATTCCCGAGGGCATTGCCGCCGTGCAGGCGCAGCAGGCGGGCAAGGCATTCAACCGGGACAACCTTGCTGCATTTAGTGCTTACATTTCGCGCTTTCAATTCATGGCCAGGCTGGAGCCGCCGCTGATTTTGCCGCCGAGCGGGAAGGGGAACTGGCGGCGCATGGGCGATGCCCTGTTGGAATCGCCTCGCAGCGCGGGAGTGGACGGCTCCATCCAAGCTTTCGCCAGGATGGCCGGCGCGCTTGCTGCGAACCAGCCGGAACCATTCAACACCGCATTGAAAGATTATCGTTCGCTGCTTGTGCCGACGGAGGCGAAAGCGTTGAACAAAGCCCGCGCTGAAATGTTTTTCAACCAGATGCAGCCGTTCTACAACGCGATGGTGATTTATGTTTTAGCCGGTCTGCTGGCGGTGTTCTCGTGGTTTAATTTGTCCGAAACCCTGCGTCGTTCGGGCGTCTGGCTCGTTTGGCTGGCGTTTATGATTCACACCGTCGGCCTGGTTTACCGCATGGTGCTGGAGGGCCGTCCGCCGGTGACGAACCTGTATTCCTCGGCCATCTTCATCGGCTGGGGCGTGGCGCTGCTCGGCCTCATTCTGGAGCATTTATACAAGAATGGCATCGGCGTGGTCGCGGCCAGTGTGATCGGCTTTATCACGCTCATCATCGCCCATCATCTTGCGCTGGAAGGCGACACGATGGAAATGATGCGCGCCGTTCTGGATTCAAATTTCTGGCTGGCCGTCCACGTCATCACCGTGACCATCGGCTACGTCGGCACGTTTCTTTCGGGCTTTCTGGGCTTGATTTACATTTTGCGCGGGTTTTTTACGAAGACGCTGGACGCGGCCACTGGCAAGGCTTTGGTGCGGATGATCTATGGCATTGTTTGTTTCGCCACGCTGTTCAGTTTCATTGGCACGGTTACGGGCGGCATCTGGGCGGATCAGTCGTGGGGCCGTTTCTGGGGTTGGGACCCCAAGGAAAACGGCGCGCTCATCATCGTTCTTTGGAACGCGCTGATCCTGCACCTGCGCTGGGGTGGCATTGCACGCGATCGCGGCCTCGTCAACTGCGCCATCTTTGGCAACATCGTCACGGCTTGGTCATGGTTTGGCGTGAACATGCTGGGCATCGGGCTGCACAGTTACGGCTTTACCCAGTCGGCATTTTTCTGGCTGGTGCTTTTTGCGGCCAGCCAGCTTGCCTTTATCGCGATTGGCCTGCTCCCCGTGAAATGGTGGAAAAGTTTCAAGATCCGGGCGGTTTAATTTTTCCTACCACCGCTTTCGGCAACGAAAAACTTCCGACTGAATAAGGTCGGAGGTTTTTCGTATTAAAATTGAAATGCCGTTTTAAATTTTACTTGGCGTTAACTTTTTTCAGTAAGAAAATGATAAATCCAACAATCACCAAGCCGATGATGATGCCAAAAATGACGAAGTATTTATTTGTTTTGTTGGTCTTTTTGGAGAAAGTCGCGCTGGTGTCGAAGCTTTGCGGCATGCCTGCGCCGCGCTCCAGTTGTTCCAAACTGACGCCACGGGGAATGACCAGTGTGTTTTCCGCGGCCCGTGTGGTGTTTTCCGCGTGAGGCTTTGCCAGTGCATAAACCGGGGCTGGTGCTGAAGCCGTGGCGGGAATTGGTTTGCCGTCATCAATTTTAAGTTCCACTTGGCCAAACCGCAGTATCTGACCGGGTTTGAGCACCGCTTCAGAAATCTTTTCACCATTAATCAAAGTGCCGTTCGTTGAGTTGCTGTCTTTGATGACAATGTCCGTTCCGCGCAGGAGAATTTCGGCGTGCCGGCTGGACACGGATGGGTCGGAAATCTGAAAAGTATTATCCTCGACGCGCCCGACTGTGGTGCGCTCGGCCGTCAGGTCGAACGTGCGACCGATCATGCCTTGATTCAGGATAACAAGTTTGGCCATAGAGTGAACGCTTTGATTATGGGCGTGGAATGTTTCAAGTCAAACGGAAATCAAATGGAATTCGGATTACCCATGCTTTTCAATCATCTGCCGGAACTCGGCAAACAGTGGCGTGGAATCGTGCGGTCCGGGAGAAGCCTCCGGATGATATTGAACCGAGAAGATTGGCTTGGTCTTATGCCGTAGACCCTCGACCGTCTGGTCATTTAAATTGATGCGGTTTACGGCGACCTCGGTCGGCAGCGATTTGGGATCCACGGCAAAGCCGTGGTTCTGCGAGGTGATTTCCACTTTGCCGGATTCCAGATCTTTCACCGGCTGGTTCGCGCCGCGATGGCCGAACTTGAGCTTGAACGTTTTTCCGCCAAACGCCTGACCCAAAATCTGATTGCCGAGACAAATGCCAAACATCGGAATGCCCGTGCCGAGCAGCGTCTTCACTTCGCGGACAATGTAATCCAGTGCGGCGGGATCTCCGGGGCCGTTGGAAAGGAAAATGCCGGCGGGCTTGAACTTCAGCGCGTCCGCGGCGCTGGCGGTCGCCGGCAACACGTGCGTGGCAAAACCATGCTGCCGCAGCCGGCGGAGAATGTTGTATTTCATCCCGTAATCAAAAGCCACAATCGGAATATCCGCCGCCGGCAGCGGCTTGCGGAAATTGCGCGCGTCCGCGATTTTATTGCCGCGCACCAGATCAAACGCCGCGCTCTGTTCGTCTTTCTCGTCCCAGCGGAACGCCTTCTTGTGCGTGACTTCCTTGACGTAATCCACGCCGACAAAGACAAATTCCTTCGCGCGTTTTACGGCTTCGGCTTCGGAAATCTTCTCGGTGGCGATGAATCCGTTCATGGCGCCACGCACGCGGAGCTTTTTCGTCAGGGCGCGGGTGTCAATACCTTGAATGCCGGGAATGCCATTCTTTTCCAGATACTCGGCTAGCGAACAATCCGCTCGCCAGTTGCTGACGGCCGGCGAGAGTTCGCGAATGACAAAGCCCGACGCGTGGGGGCGCCATGATTCGATGTCCACGGTATTTACCCCGTAGTTGCCGATGAGTGGATAGGTCATCGTCACAATTTGACCTTTGTAGGAAGGGTCGGTGAGTATCTCTTGATAGCCCGTCATGGAGGTGTTGAAACAAACCTCGCCGCAGGCTGTCGCTTTCGCGCCAAAACCTGCGCCGTGAAATACCGAACCATCTTCGAGGGCCAAAATCGCTTTCATCAAATTTTCCAATCCTAAAGATTTGTGCGCGCCGGTTCAAGGACGAAGCCGTTTGCTAAGCGAGATTTCTGCACTACATTGCGCTCCAATGACCATGCATGTCTTCGAGCGTGAATTATGGCTGCCGGTGCCGCGGGTAAAGGTGTTTCCATTTTTTGCCGACGCCCGGAACCTCGAAGTTCTCACCCCGGCGTGGTTGAAATTTCGGATTTTGACGCCGGGTGAAATTCCGATGCGCGCCGGCGCGGTCATTGACTATCAGTTGCGTATCCACGGATTACCGGTGCGCTGGCGGACCGAAATCACCGCTTGGAATCCGCCGTGTGGCTTCACTGATGAGCAGCGGATCGGCCCGTATCGTCGCTGGCGCCACCGGCATGCTTTTGAGGAAAAAGACGGCGGCACGCTTTGCTTTGACCGCGTGGAATATGCCGTTCCCGGCGGTGCGTTGATCAACTGGCTTCTCGTCCGCCGCGACGTGGAAAAAATCTTTCTCTACCGCGCTGGAGCGTTGAAAAAACATTTTGCCGTCACCTGAAAACCTTTATGAAAATTGTCTTTATTTGTCTCGCTCTCGTCACTCTTGCTGGATTGATCAGCGCCGGCTGCGCGGCCATGCGCGCGGGTTACGATTCGGCGCCGTATCGCGTCGTGCGCCGCGACGGCAGTTTTGAATTGCGTGATTACCCGACACTCGTTTTGGTGGAAACGCCCATGCGTGGCGCGGACGACAGCTTCCTGCGGCTCTTTCGGTTCATCGGCGGGAAAAATTCTGCGCAGCAAAAATTTTCCATGACCACCCCGGTCTTTATGGCTGGCGAAGCGACGAATGCAACGATGGCTTTCGTGATGCCGAAAGGCATGAGCGCCAGGCAAACGCCCGCGCCGAACGAGCCGAATTTGTCGGTGCGGGAAGTTGGCGGCGGCCGGTTTGCCGTGCTGCGTTTCCGCGGCGGACGCAACGGGAAAAATGAAACCAGGGCGCAGGCGGATTTGCGGACCTGGCTCAACGGGGAAAAACTGAAAAGCGAAGGCGGGCCGATTTTTGGTTATTTCGACCCGCCGTGGACACCGTCATTTCTCCGGCGCAATGAAGTGATGCTGCGGATTTCTCCGTGAAGCTGAAATGCCGATCCTCTCTGCTGCTTATTTCTTGCCTTTGAATTTCTCCAGCTTGGCGATAAAAGCCGCGGGTCCGCCCTCGGAATAGCCTTCTTGCCGTCCGATTTCCTTGCCGTCTTTGTTGAGCACCACCAGCGTGGGAAAGCCGTTGGCTTTATATCTTTTCGACAGTTCGGCGTTGGCTTTTCTCAGGTTGTCGGGCTGGGCTTTTTTGCGGGGAAAATCCAGTTCCACCAGCACGGCGTTCTTGGCGGCGTAAGCCTGAAATTCCGGCGTGTCGAGCACGTCCTTCTTGAACTTGATGCACCAGCCGCACCAGTCCGAGCCGGTGAAATCGAGCAGCACGATTTTGTTTTCTGCTTTTGCCTGGGCTTGGGCCTTGGGCAGGTCCGTAAGCCAGATGGCTTCCGCTGCGGTCACCTGCCACAATACGGTGGCAGCCAACAGGGCAATGAGGATTTTTTTCATGGATTTAATGTTTCAGGAGTTTGGTTTATGCGGTTGCAAATTCGCGTTGTTCCGACCATGCCAATTTTCCCGCAACGATGGTGGCGACCGGCTTGCCCGTGAGTTTCCAGCCGAAGAAAGGACTGTTCTTGGATTTGCTGGCGGAAGTTTCTGGCGTGAAAACCCATTCCGCTTCGGGATCAAACACTGTTATGTCCGCGTCCGCGCCGACGGTCAATGTGCCTTTGTCCAGATTCAGCAGCCGGGCGGGATTCACGGTGTATTTGGCAATCATGTCGGCGAGCGAAATCCGCTTGGTGTGGACCAGTTGCATCAGCGACAGCGCCAGTTCCGTTTCCAGGCCGGTGATGCCAAACGGGGCGTAGTCAAACTCCACTTCCTTTTCGTAGTCGCAATGCGGTGCGTGGTCGCTGCAGAGAATTTCGATGGTGCCGTCGGCCAGACCGTCAAGAATTGCCTCGCGGTCGGCGGCGGTTCGCAGCGGCGGATTCATTTTGAAATTAGTGTCGTACTTCGACCAGATGGGAAGCTGCTTGCCTTGCGCTTTGGCCAACTCCTTTCCGTCGGCTGGCCAAAACTTCTCGCTGCCCGCCGCCGCCGCGTCGGTCAGGGTGAAATGGTGCGGGCACGCCTCGCCGGAAATCGTCACGCCGCGCTGCTTGGCTTCGCGCAGCAAACGCACGCTGCCCGCCGCGCTCAGGTGCTGGCAGTGGATTTTTGCGCCGGTCAGCTCTGCGAGCAATATGTTGCGGGCGACAATCATCTCCTCCCCCGCTGCCGGCCATCCGCGCAGGCCGAGCGCGGCGCTCCAGTAGCCTTCGTGCATTACGCCATCGGTAACGAGTGAATAATCCTGGCAGTGATCCATCACCGGCAGGTTGAACATCTTCGCATATTCGCAGGCGCGGCGCATGAGGTCGTTGTTTTGGACGCAATGGCCGTCGTCCGTGATGGCGACGACGCCGGCTTTTTTCAGGCCGCCGATGGGCGCAAGTTCTTCGCCCGCGATGCCTTTGCTGATGGCCCCGGTGATGAACACATTTACCACGCCTTCGCGCTCGGCGCGTTCATGGATGAGGGCGACCGTGCCGGCGTTGTCGATGGCCGGTGTGGTGTTGGGCATGCAGACCACCGAGGTGAAGCCGCCGCGCGCCGCCGCCGCCGTGCCGCTGGCGATGTTTTCCTTGGCGGTCTGGCCGGGTTCGCGGAAGTGGACGTGCAAGTCAATGAGCCCGGGCGAAACGATTTTTCCTTTGGCGTCGAGCGTTCCCGCGCCGGCGGGGGCCGGAAGTTTTTTGCCGACGGCGGAAATTTTTCCGTTGTGAATGAGGACGTCGGCGATGGAATCAAATTTATTGGCGGGATCTATCACCCGTCCGCCGGTGAGGAGCAGCGAATTCATCGCGGCGAAGGTAGCGCGGAGCGGTTGACAAGGCAAGCGCGGGCGGTATGATTCCAACGGCTGCGGGCGTAGTTCAATGGTAGAACGGAAGCCTTCCAAGCTTCATACGTGGGTTCGATTCCCATCGCCCGCTCCA
>CAIOIC010000089.1 GCA_903858275.1 uncultured Verrucomicrobia subdivision 3 bacterium
CGTCCCGTCCGCCCGCACGTCCACCACCACCACGTTCGTCGCACTCGACGGCCCCGCGTTCGTCACGCTGATCACATTCGTGTAGGTCGATCCGGCGATGACGGTCGCCGGCGCCACGTTCGTCACCTGGAGGTCGGCCAACGGCATTACATCCGTGATTACGGGCGGGGTCACGTTATTGGTGGTCGGAAATGGATCGGGTGTCGGCGAAGTGACATTGGCAGTGTTGGTCAGCGTGCCACTGGCGGGAGCCGTCACGGTCACGGTCATGTTGGTAATCTGGTTATTGGTCAATGTGCCAAGCGTCCACCACACCACGGTGCTGGGCGAATTACTGCCGCCGCCGCTCGCGCTGACGAAGGTCACCCCCGCCGGCAACGTGTCGGTCACCGTCACGCTACTGGCGCCAGAGGGGCCGAGATTGGTTACGGAAATGGAGTAAGTCAGATTGCTGGTGGCATAGACAAAGTTCGTAGCGGTTTTGCCAATTGCCAGATCCGCCGACATGGTCACGTTGACGGTGATGATGGCAGTGGAGGTACCGCCGTGACCGTCGCTAATGGTGTAGGTGATGGTGGCCGGACCGCTGTTGGTCGGCGTGAAAGTGATGTTGGTGCTGCCAGGATTAATGACACCGATTCCGCCGGTGGTGATGATATTGGTGATGGTCAGTGTATCGCCATTGTAATTTGTGTCGTTGACCAGCGGATTAATCAATGTAGGCAGGAGATATAATAACGTATTCGTGTCGTTGACGGCGAGGGGCGACAGACGGTCAAAAAAGTTATTGTTTGGAGAGACCAATCCGTTGGTGGAGACAAAGATGATCTGGTTGTCATTGGTTCCCTGTGAATCGCCGCTGCTGTAATATCCGTAGGCATCGGTCTCGCGAATGACGTAGCTACCGGGTGTGATACCAGCTAGGATAAAAACTCCGTTGGTATCGGTGGTAACACTGGAAGCAATTGGTTCACCAAGGTCAGCAAAGCCGTTGGTATTCACGTCTTGGATGAGGTCGATCGTGATATTACCAAGGCCGGACTGGCTGGTATTCGTGCCGTAGCCGTTGAGATCGTTGTAAACTTTGCCGCTGATGGTCGAATACATGGCCGGCGCAGGAATGTAATCAAAGAAATTATTGTTGTTCGTGGCAGTCAAGGTCGGCAGGTTGACTGCTTTTTGATTGCTTGTCGGTGCCGTGCTGGCATAACCCGGCAGATGGTTTTCCACGATGACGTAGTGGTTGGTATAAAGATTTAGGAACTCGTAGTAACCGCTTGCAGCAGTGGTGGCGACTTGTAAGAGAGATCCGTCCGCTGGGTTGCCGTCACCATTAGGATCTGAATAAAGATTTAGCGTGATGCCACTCAAACCTGTGTCGCCCGCAGAAAACACTGCATTGGTGTCAGCATCATTATAAACATAGCCGGTGATGGAACCCGCCGCCGTGACCACATTGGTGCTGCTGCTTACAGTCGGCACAGGGTTGCCAAAGATATCCGTGGCATAATCAACGATGGCGGTGTTGTTCGCGGGATTACCCAGGCCAACCACTTTCATCGTCACGTCGTTGGTGATGATGGCATTCGTCGCCAACGCCACCGGGCTGGCAATGTTGGTCCAAATCAACGAGCCAAAACCGCTACCATTCGCAGAAATGCTGGAGGTAACATACTGGTAATATGCGCCGCTGAAATTGTCCTCGAACGGCAGATAGTTGATGACCGTATTGCCAACGTTCTGGAAGGTGATGCGGAAAACCACGTTGCTGCCGATAGCTACCGGCGTATTGGTGGGGCTCAACAGAATTTTAGCAACATTCAATGCGGTGGAATTGACCGCAATCGTTTTGCTGGAAAAATTCGTCACCGTGCCGCCGTTGGCCGTGGCCGAGTTGGTCGCCGTGCCAAACGCTGTCGTGGTAAAAGTGACGGTGATGTTTGTGCTCTGACCAGGCGTGAAACTACCGAGGTTGGTCCAGATTAGATTGGGCGCAATACTCGTGTTCGGCGTCACGCTGGCGGAGGTGAAACTCAAACGGTTCGAAGTAAACGTGTCGGTGAGGGACACATTGGTCAACGTGGTGCTACCGGTGTTGACTACCTGCAAATTATAAACCACTGGCTGACTGACGCCAACCTGCCCACCAGTCGGCGAAACGATGGTCTTGTTCATGGAAATACCGGGCACACCGGGCGCAGGTTGAACCGTAGCCGTCGCGAACGAGCTGTCGGTCGTATCTGTCGGATCAGTGTAATTCACCGCAAGAATCGAACTGACCGGCGCATACAAAATCCCGTTGGTCACCGTGCCAACAATGTTGGTGCTAACGTTGATTGAATTGGTGAAAATGCCTGTGTTGATGCCGGTCTCGGTGAGGATGATGGTTTCCCAATCGCCACCCAGACTATTGGTAATGGTTGCCGTGATAGTTTCCAAGGTGGTCGCGTTGGTGTTCCGGTTCAAATCCGTGACGCGAACACTGACCACGCCGCCCGCGATATAGTTGTTGGTGGCCAGGCCATTCGGACCGGCGGTAAATTCCGTTGTGCTCGGCGTGCCGAGGTCGAGGAAAATAGTGGCGATGCTGGCAGCAGTCGCAGCGGTGACGCCTTCCGTGCCTTCGTTCGCGGTGGCGGCGATATTATAACTGCCGGTCGTCGGACTGGTTACCCACTTGTATTCGTAAATCTTCGTCGCCCCGTTGGTGAAAACCACATTCAAATCCGTCAGGTTAGTGCTGAAACTAGCCGGCCCGGTAACCGACAACGCGAGGCTGGTGATATCGTAATAACCAAACGGATCCGTGACCGTGGCGCGAATGTAAACTGTAGAACCAGCGATAGGCGTGGTAACCAGGCTACCACCGGGATACGGCGCGTCGTAGGCACCAAAGCCGGGACTGAAGGCGATGACCGTGGCGGACGACGCCGGCAGGACAATCAACGACGGCGCATTGGTGCTGTCATAATTCACGCGGAACGCGGTGTTCGCGACGTTGTTGGTGATGACATAAGTGATGGCAACACCAGTCGGAATGGTGAAGGCGCTCAAATTAGTGGCGATCCAGACGAGATTGGTGACGCCCGCCGCCGCCGTGAAAGCGGGATTCGTCAGCGTCAGGAAATTTACGCCATTGGTGCGCAACGTGGCGGTGACGTTGGGATTGGCGCCAAAGCTGCCATTCGTCAGCGTGATGAAATTGGTGATGCTAATGGTGCCGGCCGCAATCGTGAACGGCAACTGGAACGCCGGCGTCTGCGCGAAGGACGTGGTGTTCGTGGGGCCGCCAACAACGGGAGCCGGCTTGATGGGCACCGCCAAGACAGACCACTCTTGCGAGTTTCCAGCCGTATAATCATTAGTTACTGAAGCGGCTCCCGGCTTGGTGCTGGTAGCGGTGGTAACATAATTGAAGCCGCTATTCGTGGACAATCCCGTTTGGCTCGCGTTGATGGTGATCGACTGTTGGGAGGTTCCTTCATCAATCGCGGCGGCAGAGAAAACCAATTCACCAGCGGCCGAAGACACCGTTGCACTCAAGGCCGTGCCGGTGGCGGTATTGCCGACCAAAGTCCCCAGAGGAGTGGTTTGATTCACATTTGTAAAAGTGGTGGCTGATGCGCTGACGCTGGAGGTCTTGGTTCCGATGGTCACCACCACGTTGGTGGTCAAATTGGTGGGATTTACCAGGCTAAAAATGTAGTTGTTGACTGCCTGAATATTCGTAAAGCCAACTTGATTCATGGCAGTGCCACCGAAGGTCACGCTGATCACCGTGCCCGGGGCGGCAGTATCGATGCCGGTGGTGTTGTCAACCCCCACTGTCACCAACAAAAGCCGGTTGGCACCAGAGCCCGGCGTGTGTGAAAAAGCAAGTGTGGCACCGCTGGCCACAGAAGTGCTGGAACCTACAGTCGTAGCGGCCGCCCCAATAACAAGACTGACGTTACCGATATCAATACTGTTGTAAGTCGTGCCGTGGCCCGCCGTGGCTACGGGGTTCACACGGTTCAAGAACTGGTTGCCAGCCGTGCCGTTGGTTGTGGAGAGATAAAGCTGTTTATTGGGTGTCGGCGCCAGAATGGCGGCAGTGGCATTGGTGCTGGTGCCATAGAGCGGGTCGGTGTAAGTCACCCGCAAGGTATCCCCACCGGCCACATACAAGATGCCATCCTGCGCGATCAAACCAGAGGAACCGGAAGTCACCAGATTCGTAATATTACGGAAGACACCAGTATTAGTGCCGGTCTCGGTCAAAATGATGGTCTGCAAATCGAGGCTGTTAGTATCAGTCACCGTCACAGCAATGGTCTGAATCGAGTTCGACGAGGTGTTAGCCCCAGCATTGGTCAAGGTCACAAAAACATTTCGGCCTACCAGATATGAACCTACGGTCAAACCGTTGGTGTCTGTAAAATTCAACGCGAGCGGTAGCGCGTTGGTAATGGTCGGCGCGATGCTGGTCGCCACAAAAATGGTGGTGCCGGCAATGTTGACGCTGTTGCTGACCGCACCAGGGGCGTTGACGATAACCTTGTAGGTAAAGGTGCTTGAGCCGCGGCTAAGAATAATTGGAATGGTGTAACCCTGCGAACCGTAGGCATCCAGCGGGAACGCTGTGTTGGTCGCATTGTAAGGTCCCACGTTGTCCGATATTGGATTGCCGTTGAATGTGGCGGTGTTGGTGACGTAGGTCAGGTTGGTGGTCGGCGAGTCAATGACCACGGTATTGCCAAGCGGCAGCAATCCCTTGTTGTCCACCCGCACTGTGTAGAGTAGCGTGTCGCCCACACTCAATCCGAGCGTGTTGGTGTCATTAGCAATGACCACCGACTTGAACAATGTCGGAGTTGGAAATGGAATGATGGTCGTGCCAGCGTCAATGTAAGGATTACCGGGTGCGGCTTTGTCCGGATCCTGCCCCCAGACCGCCGTCAGCAGAGTCCCATCCACAGTAAACACCTTCATGGCGGTCTGGTTGTTGCCCGGGTTTGGGTCGTAAATCTTCAGTGTTTGCAGAGCAGAAGCAGTGAAACTTGCGTCGTAGCTGTTTCCGTTCGTGCTCAAGGAATGCGTGCCCTTGTTGTAAACCACATAAATTGTGGTATTGGCCAGCGGGGTCACCCAAACTGGACTACCATTCACCGTGCCATCCGCGCTGCCCGGTGCCCAACCTGCCTGCGCTGCCGTGGTCAATGCTGACTTAGGCACCAGCGTGAAACCCCAGTTGTAAGCGGTGTCAGCCGTGTTGTTCGCAGCAACAGTGCAGATTGCAAAAAAGTTTTGACCGCCCGGACTTACAAAGCTCGCGCCGGAACCGATGGGCATTTGGAACTGATAAACCCCATTTGACGCGGGAATTAAAAAGCTGCCGGAAGCAACGCGGGTGGTGTAATTGATGGTGACGGGGCTATTGCTCGGATTCAAAAGATAAACATACGCCGGCTGCGAACCACTCGCTGCCGATCCAACCGGTGTGTAATAAGCATTATCCCACGCCTCGACCGGATACAAAGTAAACCAGTCACTCGCATAGCTTGCGCCGGTGTGACCAATAAGAAGATGCGCCTGCACCGGCTTAGTGGAGGTAACCCGGCCACCTTGTTTGATGCCGTTGTTGATGAGAAAAGATTCACCCTGATTCAGCACGTTGGTGCTCATACCAACCCCATTACCATTGGGATCAACAATCACCACGGTGTTATTCTGCGCCGCCATGACAGACATACCGACATATTTGAAAAGGTTTGCCGTTAGATTCGTGCCTACCGGGCTAATGTAATTCGTCCCATAATCCATCGTCGAAAGCACGCTTACCGCACCACCAAAAACCGGTCCCGGTGTTACCGGCCACCCAGCGTGCGTCACCACCAACGCCTTCGTCGCCGCCACCCGATCGCGGGCATCATATAAAATCGTCGAGGGGTTGCGTGGGAGCGGGACAGTGTTCGTCAGCGTGATGACCGTGCCCGTTGGCAGACCAACCGGGTCATTCGTGAATCCAGGGCAAATGCCATTGGCATTGTTACCATCACCCCAGATTAGCGTTGTAGATTGAGCCGGAGCGGCCAGACTGATTTCATAACCATCTTCCCACTGGTCGTAATAAATCTGCGTGCCGTCGCCCGTGACGACGATGGTGTAAATCGAACTCTGCGACGTGCTAACGCCAGCCCGAATGGTGTTCAGCGTGGTATAAAGCTGCGATTCCGGCAGCGGCAGATAAAATTCCTGCACCAAATTCACGGCCAACAGCGGCTGGCAGGCCACCCAAAGGAATAGCGCCGCCATTAAAAACTGCGACCATCTTTTGAATGCTGCTTTATTGGAGTTCATGATTGGGAATTGAGTAAAATTCAGAGAAAAATAAACCGAACAAAACGACCCCATTTACAGCGTTCAAATTGAATGATGATTTGTGCAAATGGATTATATATTCTGAATGTGTCTAGAAAACTCGCGAAATCTGTCACTCTACTGGACACAATGCAAGTTTTTTGCAGACAGAATATACAATAAATGATGACTTAATCCCAAATTTGGGTTGGCAACCCGTTTTTCTCCATGAAGTTACCACAACGCGGGCAGCGACCCGGGTCTTTCCACGCCTCCAAAAATGCTTAGCCTCCACCGGACAAGCCGGTTGAAGCTGATGCCAGACCAGCCGCCGACTGGCAGACCCGTCCCGCAAAATTACAGGCGGGATTTCCGGACGGAAAAAGGCGGGAAACTTGATCTTCTCCGCCGCCCCTTCACATCGGCGCACCTTGATAAAGACATCCAGTAGTTCCCGGCAGTCGCGGCAGACCACTGCCTGCACCTCGCAATGCACACCGCTATCCGCTCCGCCCGAAACTTTCACGCGGTAGTGACAATACGGACATTCAAAGTGATACGTCCGGCCCACGTTAAAGAAAATACCGTTGCCACCGGCCAAAATTCAAGCCGCCATCGCCTGACCGGCAATGAAGCCCGTTGTCCACGCGGCCTGAAAATTGAAGCCACCGGTCACGCCATCAATGTCCAGCAGTTCGCCGGCGAAGAAAAGTCCGGAGCAGAGTTTGCTCTCCATTGACTGAAAGTTCACCTCATCGAGTTTCACGCCGCCGCAGGTCACGAACTCGTCCTTGTTCAGACTTTTGCCGGTGACGAGAAATTCCGAGCGCAGAATCTGCTGCGCCAGCGCTTGCGCCTGCTGACGCGTCAGCGCCGACCAGCGCGTCTCCCGTGCGATGTCCGCCGCGAGGACAAGTTGCTCCCACAACCGCGCCGTCAGCGGAAAGAGCGGCACGTTCACCAGCAGCTTCGCACCGGCGGATTCGCGTCGCGCCTTAAAATCCTGAATGATTTTCTCCGCACTTGAATCGGGCAGCCAGTTCACCAGCAGCGGAAATTGGTAGTTCAAATCGTGTAACACTCGCGCACCCCAGGCGGATATTTTCAAAATCGCCGGTCCGCTCAAGCCCCAGTGCGTCACCAGCAGCGGCCCGCGCTCGCGCAATTTGGCGGCGGGAACAGAAACTTCCGCGTCCGCCGAAATACCAGCCAGTTCGCACAGCCACGGCGATTCAATCTGAAACGTGAAGAGTGAAGGCACCGGCGGTTCAAGCGAGTGGCCCAGAGAAGCCGCGAGTTCCCCCACCGCCACCGCGCGGCAGCCGCCCGTGGCTAGCAGCAAGCGGTCACAAACGAATTTCTCGCGGCTCGCGGGGACGCTCGCCCCACCAAGCATCAGTTCAAAGTTGCCATCCTCAGTTTTGGCGGCGGATTCCACCGCGCAGTTCAGCCGCAGTTTCACGCCCGCCTTTTGCGCGGCTTGCATCAGACAATCCACAATTGTCTGTGAAGAGTCCGTGACGGGAAACATCCGACCGTCCGGCTCGGATTTCAGTTTCACGCCGCGCGATTCGAACCACGCCACGGAGTCGCGGGCGTAAAATTTTACAAACGGGCCGAGCAGCGCCTTACCGCCGCGCGGATAGCGCGTGGCAAATTCGCGCGGCTCGAAGCAGGCGTGAGTGACATTGCAGCGGCCTCCGCCGGAGATGCGCACCTTGTCCAACACGCGCGCAGTTTTTTCCAGAATGGTCACGTCGGCACCGGCTTCCGCCGCCGCGATGGCCGCGAAGAAACCCGCCGCGCCGCCGCCAACCACGATGATCTTGCGTGAAGTCACAACGCGAAAGTTAGCGGAGCGCCCCGCCAATGTCCCGCCGAAGTATTTGCAATCAATGCTTTCTATTTCCTTCGCTTGGGTTAGATTGGGATAGCGTCGGTTCCCTACGGACACCTGGCAGATGCGCCTAACAACGTGTTTGCAGGCTCCTGACTATCCGGTTGCGAGTTTGCTCCAGGTGGAGCGAGCGTGTGGAAAACTATGACGCAGCCAAAAATTATTCAAGGCGGGATGGGCGTGGCCGTTTCCGGGTGGAAACTGGCGCGGGCCGTTTCGCAACTAGGCCAGTTAGGAGTCGTTTCCGGCACCGGTCTGGCCATCGTTCTTGCCCGCGGCCTGCAAATCGGCGACCCCACCGGACGACTATGCCACGCGCTGAAGCATTTCCCCATTCCCGGCGTGGCTGACCGAGTGCTGGAAAATTATTTTATTCCCGGCGGCAAAGCCCCCGATGCGCCGTTCAAACTCGCCGCCATGCCGACGCTTCAGCCCGGACCGGCACTGGTGGAACTGACAGTGGCCGCAAATTTCGTCGAGGTTTTCCTCGTCAAAGACGGCCACAACGGACTGGCCGGCATCAACTTTCTCGAAAAAATCCAACTACCCACACTGCCTTCGCTGTTCGGTGCGATGCTCGCCAATGCGGATTATATCCTGATGGGCGCAGGCATTCCCCGCGCGATTCCCGGGGCGCTGGACAAGCTGGCCAATGGCGAGATGGCGGAATTAAAAATCGATGTCGCCGGTGCCCTGCCCGGCGAGGAGTTTAACACGACCTTTGACCCGAAAAAATTTTGTGCCGGCCACATGCCGGTTTTGAAGCGCCCACAGTTCCTCGGCATCGTCGCTTCCGCGACGCTCGCCATGACCCTCGCCAGAAAAGCCAGCGGCCGCGTGGACGGCTTCGTGGTGGAGGGCGACAGCGCCGGCGGACACAATGCCCCGCCCCGCGGCCCGCTTCAATTAAGCGCTATTGGCGAACCAATTTATGGTGAACGCGACGTGGTGGATCTTGAAAAAATCCGCGAACTCGGCCTGCCGTTCTGGCTGGCCGGTTCCTACGGCCGCGCCGGAAAATTGGCCGAAGCTCTCAGCCTCGGCGCCGCCGGCATCCAGGTCGGCACCGCTTTTGCCTTTTGCACCGAATCCGGCCTTCAACCTGAATTCAAACGGCGGGCACTTCAGTTGAGCCGCGAAGGCAAGGCCCACGTGTTTACTGATCCGGTCGCCTCACCCACCGGATTTCCGTTCAAGGTGTTGCAGATGGACGGCACGCTTTCCGAAGCTTCCCAATATGCGGCCCGCGAGCGCATTTGCGACCTCGGCTATCTGCGACAGGTTTATCGCAAATCGGACGGCACCGTTGGCTACCGCTGCGCCAGCGAGCCGGTGAAAGATTTTCTGAAAAAAGGCGGCACAATCGAAGGCGCAGAAGGTCGCAAATGCCTCTGCAACGGACTCGTCGCCAACATCGGCCTCAGCCAGCATCGCGCCGGCCACGCGCCAGAACTACCCTTGATGACCGCCGGCGATGAAGTCGCGCGCATTGCACAGTTTCTTGCGCCGGACAGCGATTCCTACACGGCGGCGGACGTTGTGCGGCAACTATTGGCGGGTGTGCCCGTCAACGGCAATACCGTTTCAAACGCGCAAAATAATTCAGCGCTGGCCTAAACTTTCCGAAACTTGCTCGCGCAGTCGCGGTGTTTGTGAAAAACTTCTCGTGTGACTGATTCCGCCGCGCCCAATCCGATTCCGCACCAACGCCGCAAGCGTTATGCCGGCAAAAACCCGCGCCGCTTCGAGGATAAATACAAAGAACTTAGCCGCGATCCGGAAACGATTGCCAAAGTTATCGCCTCCGGCAAAACGCCCGTCGGCACGCACCGACCCATCATGGTCGCGGAGATTCTGAAGGTCCTTTCGCCCCGGCCCGGCGATTTCGCCGCCGACTGCACGCTCGGCTATGGCGGTCATGCACAGGAAATCCTCGCGAAGATATTGCCCGGCGGAAGATTGCTTGGCCTCGACACCGACCCGGTGGAATTGCCGAAAACCGAGGCGCGGCTGAGGGCGATTGGCTTCGACGAAAAAGTTTTTCCTGCGCACCGCACCAACTTTGCCAGCCTGCCGCAGGTTCTCGCCGCCAAAAATCTGGCCGGCGCGGATTTAATTTTAGCCGATCTCGGTGTTTCCTCGATGCAGATAGACGATCCGGCGCGCGGCTTTTCCGTGAAACACAACGGTCCGCTCGACATGCGGATGAATCCGCAGCGCAGCCAGTCGGCGGCCGCATTGCTGCAAAAAATCAAACCGGCCGCGCTAGCGGAAATGCTGGTGGATTTTTCCGATGAGCCGAACGCGACCACGCTCGCGCCGCTGCTTGCGGGAAAAAGTTTTGCGACCACGCTGGAACTGGCCGCCGCCGTGCGCGCCGCGCTGCCGCGACTGGGCAAGGAAGATTCCGATCTGACCGTGCGCCGCGTGTTTCAGGCATTGCGCATCGCGGTGAACGATGAGTTTTCCGCTTTGGAAACTTTTCTGCGCAATTTGCCGGCGTGCCTGAAACCCGGCGGACGCGCGGCGATCCTGACCTTTCATTCCGGCGAAGACCGGCGCGTGAAAAAGGCTTTTGACGACGGATTCAACCTTGGAAGCTACTCGGAAATTTCAAGGGAAGTGTTGCAACCAACATCAGAAGAACAACATTCCAACCCGCGTTCCGCCCCGGCCAAACTGCGTTGGGCGCGAAGGGCAAACTGAGAGAAGGAAAAATTACCGCAGCCGCCAGGTGATGCGCGCCTTGCTCAAGTCATACGGCGACATCTCCATTTTTACCCGGTCACCAATGGTAAGACGAACCCAGCGTTTGCGCATCTTGCCGCAGATGGTGGCGAGCACGACGTGCTTGTTGTCGAGTTCGACGCGGAACATCGTGCCGGGCAGGACGGTAGTAACGACCCCTTCGACTTCAATATGTTCTTCTTTGCTGGGAGCTTTCATGTCGGACGCGACGGAATGAAATTTCGAAAATGAAAAGGCGGGGTTCGGGTTCGCCGAACCCCGCCGTGAAATCCTTGCTTTAGGCCGGATTAATAGCGATTACGACCGCCGCCGCCGCCGCCGCCGCCGAATTCACGGCGACCGCCGCCGCCGCCAGCCGGACGCTCTTCGCGCGGGCGGGCAACATTAACCGTAAGGGCGCGACCGTCCATGTCCTTGCCGTTCATGCCTTCGATAGCTTTCTGGGCTTCTTCGGCGCTGCTCATGGTCACGAAACCAAAGCCACGGGGGCGATTGGTCATGCGATCCATCATCAGGTTGGTTTCGGTGACGGTCCCGAACTGCGCAAAAGCGTCGTTCAGGTCGTTTTCAGTGGTATTGAAGGAAAGATTTCCTACGAATAATTTATTGCTCATGTGATGTAATACTGTCCGACAAACCGTAACTTTCCACAGACTGTTCCCGAACTTCGGGTCTAAAATCATCACTGAAACAAGTTCACTTGAAGATTCACCATGCCTTGAAAGAGACTAGCTATCTTACAGACGCCTGTAACATGACAGGTATCGCCACAATAGCAACATCTATCTCCAGATAACTTTTGTTGGGAAAATACGCGCGGCCGGCACGGGTTTGCGATTGAATGAATCTAACAACAGTTATTTACAATCGCCTCGCCAGCCACCATGATGCCTACACCCCTGCGGAGAAACTTCCATTCCGCAGGCCAGTAAATCCAATAAAACAAAAACTATGGCTAAAAAAGCTAAAGTCAAAAGCGCGGCTAAAAAGAAACCCGCGGCCAAAAAGAAAAAGAAGTAGTCACTACTGTCTCTCCTGACCCAAAATCAGGAGAGACAGGCTTCTCCCCGAAAATCCCCATGGCGCTCAAGCTTCAACAAGGGCAGGTCTGGAAACACGGCGACGAATTTATCCGCATCGTCCAGCTCGCGCGTCTCGAAGTCGGTTACAAAGTGGTGAAGAATCTCAAGTCCGGCAGCGGCGAACACCACCACACGAGCAAAAAAGATTTTTGTCGCCTGCTCAAATCCTGCACGCTGCTGGCGTCCAAACCGGTTGAAGCTCTCCCGCTGGAAACAGTTTAGCAATCTCCCTGCGGCAGTTGGAAGTTTCTGCCTGCTTTTCCTGATTTTGATTTTTGAGCGGTTTGAATGTAACTTGTGGTGAGATGAATTCAGACTTGTTCAAGTTTGCATCTGAAATCTGGCAGCGCCAACCAATCATAATCGTGCTGCTGCTAGGTGGGTTTGTGATTTTCGTCCTGCTGGTCACAGACGCTTACCGCCATCGGAAAATGCAAAAGGGCCGCCATAAACGGCTGCATTAATAAACCACCGGTTATCCAAAAGTTCCGCAAGACTAACAACTCACCGACGCCAACGTCGTTGACCTGATTGCTCCTGCCGAGGCTGACCGCCTTGATGTTGTGGCCGCTGCGGACGGCTTTGATTCCTCGGTTGCGAAAAATGCCGACCTTCTTCCGCCGGATTATAAGGCGGAGCGGCGGCGGTATAGTTAAATCCTTCCGCCTTCTTCCGCACGATGCCACGGCCGATGAAGCGTTCCAGCGCGCGCAACTCGGCATTGTCTTCGTTCGTCACGAAGCTGATCGCATCGCCAATCTGGTTCGCGCGACCGGTGCGGCCGATGCGGTGGATGTAATCCTCCACATGCATTGGAAAATCGTAGTTCACGACATGTGAGATGCCGTCCACGTCAATGCCCCGCGCCGCGATGTCCGTTGCCACCAGCACCCGCACCGCGCCATCCTTGAAATCTTTCAACGCCTTCAGCCGCTGGTTCTGCGAGCGGTTCGAATGTAGCGTCGCGCAGCGCACGCCCTTTTGCTCCAGTTGTCGCGCGAGCCGGTCAGCGGCGTGCTTCATGCGCGAAAAAATGAGCACCATGTCCATCTGCGGATCTTGCAGCAGATGTAGCAGGAGCGACGTCTTCAGATGCTTCGGCACTTCATAGACGAACTGCGTCACCGTCTCGGCGGGATTCGCACGGCGGCCAATCTGCACCACTTTCGGCGCGCGCTGAAATTCATGCGTGAGCGATTCGATCTCTTTCGACAGCGTCGCCGAGAACATCAACGTCTGCCGCTGCTTCGGCAGCGCCTGCACAATGCGCCGGATGGATGGCAGGAAACCCATGTCCAACATCCGGTCCGCCTCGTCCAGCACAAGATGTTTCAACTGCGAAAAATCAGCGGCACGTTGCCCCATCAAATCCAGCAAACGCCCCGGACACGCCACGACCACATCCGTGCCCGAACGCAACGCGCGAATTTGCGGCTGTTCGCCCACACCGCCAAAAACCGTAGACACCGTCAGCGGCAGATGTTTTGCATAAGCCTTGATGTTTTCCTCTATCTGCACCACCAACTCGCGCGTTGGCGCGATGACCAAAACTTTGGTGCCCCGGCGCGGATTCGGCGGCAGCGCGGCCAGCTTCGTGAGGATGGGCAGCGTGAACGCCGCCGTCTTGCCCGTGCCCGTCTGCGCGATGCCGATGAGATCGTGGCCCGCAATGATCGGCGGGATGGCGGCCGTCTGGATCGGCGTCGGTTCGGTGTAACCGGCTTCCGAAACGGCACGCAATATTTTGGCATCGAGGCCAAGCACTTGGAATGACATAGCCGACTATTATAACAGACATTGAAGCAATAGCACGCAATTAACTGGATGGCGTGCCGCTGGGAAATCCCCTAACTTCGCCGCATTGAAATCAGCCATACCAGACCATTATGCCACGCTCGGCCTGCACCAACGCTGCACCGACATGCAAATCCGCGCCGCCTACCGCGCGCTCACAAAGCAGCACCATCCCGATGTCAACGGCGGCTCGCGCGAAGCGCTGGCACAAACGCAGGCACTAAATGCCGCCCACGAAACCTTGAGCAACCCCGAACGGCGCGCGGCCTACGACGCGGAGCTGGCCGAATCAAAAAAACCTTCCGCGCCGAAACGCACCGGCAATTTGTCCGGCAACCTTGCCAAAGAAGTTCACCTGCGCCTCGAAGAATTTCTGCGCGGCACCAAACTGGATGTCTGCGTCAACGACCCGGCCAATCCGGGCAGCAACGAAACCTACGAACTCATCGTGCCGCCGGACACCGCGCCGGGCACGCGGTTCAAACTTTCGCGAAGCGAACCATTTGGACACGGCTTTGTTTCAGTGCAGGTCAAGGCGCATCCCGATTTCCGCTTCAAGCCGCGCGGCTCGGACTTGCGTTGTGACCTAAAAATCAAACCCGAACGCGCCGCGCAGGGCGGCACGGAAATGATTCGCGGGATCACCGGCGCGATGCTGCGCGTGCCGATTCCGCGCGGTACGGCACGCAATGAAATCATTCGCATCCCAAACGAAGGTTTGCCCAAGCCGCGCGGCGGACGCGGCGATTTGCTCGTGCGCATCACTTATCGCATCGAAGTCCGCATCCGTCGCGTCGGCAAATAATCGGGTTCCGGCATTTACAATCATCAGGCCAGCCAGCACGATAACCTTCCCTTCGGAGAAACTTCCATGCCGCAGGCGAGTCAAACCACAGAATCAAAATAAAAGTTATGGGCGACAAATCCCCGAAAGCCAATCAGAAGAAGTCCGGCCAGAAAAATGCCAAAGCCAGCAGCGCCAACGCCAAGAAGAGCGCTGCCATCGTCAGCAAGCAGGCCGCCGGCAAGAAGAAATAGTCTTCCGCCCGTCTCTCCGGAAAATCAAATCTGGAGAGACGGATCTTCTGCACCGCAAATCATTTTCCAGTTTCGCCGGGGTGCTCCTTAAAAAACTTCACGATCAACGCTGGAGCAGCAGAATTAAACTGGTGTCCTCCCGGATAAATGAACGATACAAACGGCGTGCCGCTTTTTGACGGATAAAGAGTGCATTGCTTGCCCCACGGTTCGCCGGTGGCCGCGCAGTCATTGACTTTGCGCACGGCATCCATTGTCAATTTTTGCCACTCATATTTTACCAGCGGATCACTCTCACCCGCCAGATGCATCGCCGGCTTGGGTGAGAGTTGACCTGCGTATTTTGCCGCTGCCGCAGATGGCGCGACCGCCGCGAAAATATTTCCACGCGCAAGCCATAGCAGATAGGTGAAACCGCCGCCGTTAGAATGACCGGTGCTGTAAATCCGTTTCGTATCCACCTTGCAGTCCTGCTTGAGTCGCGTAAGAACGGTATCAAAGAATTTGAGGTCGCGATCGCCCTGATTGCCCATAGCCGCCTGCCAGCCGGGTTTTTCCCCCTGCGGATCGGTGAGTTGGCCAGGCGTGTTCAGTCCCTGCATATAAACCACGATGGCTTCCGGCCAGTGGCGTTCAATGGCAAAACCGCGCGCCACCTGCCGCGCATTGCCACCGTGACCGTGAAAAACGAACACCACCGGCGTGCTGTTGTTTTTTGCCGAGGCCGGAACATAAATCCAAGCCGTGCGAGCGGCACCATCCACGGTAAAATCCATCTGCTGAAAACCATCCGCCGCCGCGCCCCGCGCAAACAAGCTCATGAACACCAGCACTGCGATCATCCAACGCCTTTGTCTTTGCATAATTCTTGAGACGCGAAGCGGGTGAATATGTTACCGAAAACTACCGCCGCCTTTTACCTATACGACCGATCCTTTGAAAAATTGATTCGACTGGATTCGCCGAAATGACCAAATTCCTTCCATGCACACACGCCTTTTCCTCCCCATCATCGCTGTATCAGCTTTCTTAACCGTTCTGCTCGGCCAAACCGGCCGTGTAACCGCTGCGGACTCGGACAAGCCGCAATATTACGAACTGCGGACTTACACAACCAAATCCGCCGAGCAGCAGCAACGCATCAACGATTATTGGCAACAAGCCGGAGTCCCCGCCTACAATCGCATCGGGGTTAAGCCCATTGGTGTTTTCACGGAAATTCAGGATTCCCCTACCAATAAAATTTATGTGCTCATCCCCTGCGATTCAGCGGAAGCATTCGCGGCCATTCCCGCGAAGCTCGCCGCTGACAAGAATTACCAGAAAGCCGCCGCCGAATTTCTGAACGCTCCAAAAACCAACCCCGCTTACGAAAGCCTTCAAAGCTCCCTCCTCATGGCGTTTGATGGCATGAAGCATTTGGTCGTGCCGCCACCGGAGAAACGCCCCAACGTGTTTGAGCTGCGCACCTACATTAGCCCCAGTGAAAACACGGGCCTGAACAAGATTAAAATGTTCGAAAGCGGCGAAATCACCGTGATGAAAGAAGTCGGACTCGCGCCGATTTTTTACGGACGAACCGTGATAGGTTCGCCGATGCCAAGCCTCGTTTACATGACGTGCGGCGAAGATATGGACGCCCACAAGAAACATTGGGCGGGGTTTGGGTCCGCACCCGTCTGGAAACAATTGAAGGACGACCCGCAATATAAAGACAACATGAACGGCATCATAAAGGCCATCCTAAAGCGCACTCCCGCCTCGCAGATTTAACGGCTGTTGTTTGAGCACCCAATTTGGGAGAAGCGGAATTTAATTATAGGCCCTTGTAAACCCATTAAATCACCTTGCCCCCATGCTGAAAACAATCTGTTCACCGGGTTTGTTCCCTACGCATTACGCTTTCATCACCAGCGTCCGATGCTTGATAAGTCTGGCCGGCTTTGCGGTTTCGGCATTTACTGCTGAACCGATTCCGCCACTGCCGGTTACCCCGCCGGCTGGGCATCCTCGTTTGTTCGTGCGGTCAAACGATGTGGCTGGCTTGAAGGCGCGGATGATCGATCCTATTTTTGGAAAAGCGTGGCGGCAAGTGCTGGTCCACAGCACCAGCACATTTGATGGGACGCTGGCATCCACTCCGGCCAATTATGTCCCTCGCATTCATGACGTGGGCGAAGCCTGCGCTTTGCGTTTCCTTCTTGAAGGAGATGTCGCCCAAGGGAAAAAAGCCATTGCCATAATGCGCAAAGTCCTGCCGAGCGTTACCTATCCCAACGAACAGGACATTACCCGGGCCAAAGGAGCGACCATCCTCACCGCGGCCATCGTCTATGACTGGTGCTATCCGCTGCTTTCACCGATGGATCGCGTGTTATTCATCACCCACATGAAGCGCATCGCCAAACTCACCGAGATCGGCTACCCACCGGTGAAAGGTGGCGCAATCACCGGCCACAGCGGCGAAGCCCAGCTCATGCGCGACCAGCTGGGTGCCAGCATCGCCATCTATGACGAAGATCGGGAGATGTATCAGTTCGCCGCCCGCCGATTCTTCGCCGAGTTCGTTCCGGCGCGAAACTTCTGGTATCCGGGAAACTGGCACCATCAGGGCAGCAGCTATGGACCGTATCGTTTTCAATGGGAAATGTTCGCCTCTTGGATTTTTAAACGCATGTCAGGTGTGGATGTCTTTAACCCTGATCAAGGGCAGGTTCCCTATGCCTGGGTCTATGCTCAGCGCCCGGATGGCGTTCTCATGGCCGATGGCGATTGTAGCAGCATTCTCAAACGCAACACCAAGCCGGCTTCTCCAAACATTTCGATGTTTTTGGCCGCGAACTATTATCATGATAAAGTTCTCAATGGCGTGGTCATGCAGCAAAACCGGATTAAGGATTCACTGTCGGGTTCCATCTGGTATTTCCTGTTCGCTGATCCGGGATTGGGCGATAAACCGGTTTCTTCCCTGCCGCTGTCCCGCTACTTTCCTGATCCTGCCGGGCGTTTGGTTGCTCGCACCGGTTGGGGTGAAGGCCCCACCGCTCCGGTGGCAATGGCCGAGATGAAAATTTCGCCCTGGATGTTCAACAACCACCAGCATCTCGATGCTGGCAGCTTCCAGATATGGTATAAGGGCTCGCTCGCCTGCGATTCAGGGGTCTACGATCGCTATGGCTCCGACCACGACTACAACTACAACAAGCGCACGATCGCCCACAACACCCTTACCATCTTCGACCCCACTGAAGTTTTCAATCGCGGCAAGGCAGCGCCTGTGGCCAATGATGGCGGCCAGCGCTGGCCAGCCCAATCCATCGAACCCGCCACCCTCACCATCTTAAAGGAACAGGGACATGAAGTTGGCCGCGTCTTGGCCCATGCCATCGGTCCTGATCCGGTCAAGCCGCTGTTCAGCCATCTAGCCGGTGAGCTTACCGGAGCTTATTCCAAGAAAGTAGAACGCTTCATCCGCTCCTTCGTATTCTTGAATCTGGATGACGCAAAGCATCCTGCGGCATTGATTGTTTACGATCGGGTGCGTTCCGCGAACCCATCGTTCAAAAAAACCTGGTTGCTGCACTGCCCAGACCAACCGACCTTGGCTGAGTCTGGCTTTACGGTGCATGGCACCTGGGGCGGACGCATGGACGCCAGCATGATTCTGCCCACCAAGGGTGATGTCCGATTGGAAACCCTCGGCGGTGTTGGCAATGAATTTAAAGTCAACGGAACGAACTATCCAACGGCCTCCACCAAAGGTGCCGGTCCCGAATACGAAAATTGTGGTTGGCGCATTGAGTTGTCACCCAAAACCCAGCGGAACGATGACCGCTTTCTGGTCGTCATGCAAATGATGGACGACGGGGCTTCCGCCGCACCATTACCGCTGACTCGCATGGAAGGCGAAGGCTGGACTGGCGTGGTGATCGCTAATCGCGCCGTCATCTTCCCCAAAAGTTACATTGATCTCAACCAGGTGAGCTTCCGCTTGGCCGCGCCCGCCCATTGTCTCGTCACCGGGGCGGCCGTCGGCAGCTGGAGCATCCGTTGCGGCGGGACCATCCAAACCGTGACGGTCACCGATACCGGCCGGGTCCTCGAGTTCACCGCTCCTGCTGGTGTGGTTGAAGTGGCGAAAACCACTTCGCCATAAACTAAACTGCCATTTCCCCTGCGCATATCGCGGTAAAATGCGTTCAGAACGTAAAGCCACCAATAGGCTGTGATTTTATCCGTTCGAACCAACGCTGGGATAGGGCGAGATTATTCCCATGGTTTGAATGTCCCGCTGCTGAATTATCCAATCCGGTTGCCGTTGCAAATGCGGTTTCTGACTAAAGCCGAGGCGCGGCAACAAGTGCGCGGTTGATTCGCTGCGCGGAAAAAGATTATCCTGTTCCTTTATGAGCAAACCTGCCGCCTGCCCGATGTGCGAAATGACTGAGATTCTGGAACACGCCGAACGCTACGAATGCGTCACTTGCGGCCATGAATGGGAACGCACGCCCGAACCCGAAGCTGCCGACGGACCGCGCGTCGTCAAAGACGCCCACGGCAATGTGCTCGCCGACGGCGATTGCGTCATTCTCATCAAGGATTTAAAACTTGGCGGCTCGTCAGTGCTCAAAGGCGGCTCGAAATCCAAACCCATCCGGCTCGTGGATGGCGACCATGAAATCTCCTGCAAGGTGGACGGCATCGCCGTCGGCCTGAAAGCCTGCTTCGTGAAAAAGGCGTGAAGCACGCCTCCCTGACTCCGTCGCAAGTTTGACACGATTCAATTCCGGTCTATTTTCGTCCCGTGTTTGAACTCGTCTCCGATTACGCGCCCGCCGGCGACCAGCCGCAGGCCATCGAAAATCTGACCGCCGGCATTCTCGCCGGCGCGAAGCATCAGACACTGCTCGGCGTCACCGGTTCGGGAAAAACTTTCACGGTGGCGAACGTCATCAAAAATGTGGACAAACCCACGCTCGTCATCTCGCACAACAAGACGCTGGCTGCGCAGCTTTACGCCGAGTTCAAAAGTTTTTTTCCTAACAACGCCGTCGAATACTTCGTCAGCTATTTCGATTTTTACCAACCCGAAGCCTACATCCCGCGCACCGACACGTTCATCGAAAAAGATTCCAGCGTGAACGACGACATCGAGCGCCTGCGGCTCTCCACGATGGCCTCGCTCTTCACGCGGCGCGATGTCATCGTCGTCGCCAGCGTGTCGTGCATCTACGGCATTGGCAGCAAAGAGGATTACGCCGCGCTGGTGATTCCCGTGCGCGTCGGCCTGAAGTTGTCGCGGGAACAATTCCTCTCGCGCATGGTGGATTTGCAATATTCGCGCAACGACATCGCCTTTGAACGCGGTAATTTCCGAGTGCGCGGCGACACGGTGGAAGTCTGGCCCGCCGGGCGCGAAGACGGCCTGCGCCTGGAATTCTTTGGTGAAGAAATCGAAAAGCTCACCCGCTTCGAGCCTTTGACGGGAAACAAAATCGAGTCACTGCAATCGAATATGATTTTCCCGGCGAAACAGTTCGTGACGACCGGCGAAAAGATGAAGAGCGCCATCCTCGCCATTCGCGAGGAGCTCGGCACGCGCATTGCCGAGTTCGAGCGCGATGGCAAATTGCTCGAAGCCCAGCGCATCAAGATGCGCACCGAGTTTGATCTGGAGATGATGGAGGAAATGGGCTTTTGCTCCGGCATCGAAAACTATTCCCGCCACATTGCCAACCGCCCACCCAGTTCGCGGCCGACGACGCTGTTTGATTTTTTCCCGAACGATTACCTACTGGTGATCGACGAATCACACGTCACAGTTCCCCAGATTGGCGGGATGTATGAAGGCGACAAGTCCCGCAAAACGGTTCTCGTAGATCACGGTTTCCGCCTGCCGAGCGCGCTGGATAACCGGCCGGTGAACTTTTTGGAATTTCAAGGAATGCAGAACCAGACAATCTACGCCAGCGCCACACCGGCACCGCGCGAAATCAGCTGGTCGCAAGGCAGGGTAGTTGAATTGGTCGTGCGTCCGACCGGCTTGATTGACCCCAAAGTCACCATCAAGCCGCTCAAAGGTCAGATTGATGATTTGATGGAGGAAACCCGCAAGCGCAGCGACAAGAAGGAACGCACGCTCGTCACGACGCTCACCAAGCGCACCGCCGAGGAACTAACCGATTACCTGCGCGATATCGGCATTCGCGTGCAATATCTCCACAGTGACATTGACGCGATTGAACGGGTTGAGATTCTCCGCTCCCTCCGCAAAGGCGAGTTCGATGTGCTGATTGGCATCAACCTGCTGCGCGAGGGTCTGGATTTGCCGGAGGTTTCGCTCGTGGCGATTCTTGATGCGGACAAGGAAGGTTTTCTGCGCAGCGAAACCAGCTTGATTCAGACCGCCGGACGCGCGGCGCGGCACTTGAACGGCGAGGTTATTCTTTACGCCGATGTGATGACGCAGAGCATCCAGAAATTTCTCGCCGTCACCGAGAAACGACGTGCGCGGCAGATGGCATACAACACCGAGCACAACATCACACCCCGCAGTGTCAGCCGCGCGGTGGAGGAAAGCTTGGCCGTGCAGGAAGATCAGCATGCCGCTGCCGCCGGCCTTTTGCGCGAGACCACGACCGACTTGGATGTGACCGAAACCATCCGGGAACTCGAAGACGAAATGCTTACAGCGGCGGAGAATTTACAGTTTGAAAAAGCCGCGCTGCTCCGCGACCAGATTAGGGAATTGAAACACCTGATTGCGGGCGGCAAACCAGCATCCCAGCCTAAGCCGGCAAGCTATCGCAAAATTAAACGGCGGAGATAGTTTATTTCGCCGCGTTGGCACCTTTCACGCGCAGGCGGATGGAGTAAAAAGATTCGCTGGCGGTAATGAAAAGCGTCTGGTGATCCGCGCCGCCAAAGCTGACATTGGCCGACCATTTTTCCGGCACATCAATATGGTCGATTTGGTTCCCTGTTGAATTAATTACCGTCACGCCATTGGTCCGACCGGTGGCGCAAAGATACAGATTACCTTCCACGTCAATCGTCATCCCGTCGGAACCCTTTGCGCAAAAGAGCGCTTTGTTCGTCAGCGAGCCGTCCGGCAAAATGCGGTATCGCCAGGTCTGATTGGCATGGATGTCGGTGACATAAAGAATTTTTCCGTCAGGCGTGCCGGTGATGCCGTTGGGCTTTTTGAAATCGTCAATCACTGGCCGCAGAGTCTGCCGGTCAGCGGAAAGAAAATAAACCTTCGCGCCGGAAACGCGTGGGGTGTTAGTGTCTCCCCAACTGCGCTTGTAAAACGGGTCAGTGAAATACAGCGAGCCATCCGGCGCAATCCAGACATCGTTCGGCCCGTTGAAACTTTTGCCGTTTAAATTCGTGGTCAGCAACGTCACCGTTTTGTCCGGCGCAATGGACCAAAGTTCGTTTTTGGCCTCGGCACAGGCAATGAGGTTTCCTCGCACATCGAACATCAAGCCATTGGCACGACCCGCTGGCTGCATAAACGTGGAGAGCTTCCCGTCAATGCTCCACTTGAGGATACGGTCATTCGGCTGGTCGGTGAAAAACAGATTGCCGTGCACATCACACGTCGGCCCCTCGGTGAATTTGAAGCCGTCAGCCAGCTTTTCGAGCCGGGCATCCGGCGCGATAATCCCGGAAGCAAAGCCCTGGCAAACACCGGCCAGCAAAATGACTAACCCTATCTTTTTCATGGCGCGACAAAAATCTGACGCAGAAGCCGGCCTAAATCCACAAAATTCGCGCCTTGTTTTTAACCCTCTAGTCACGCATCTTGCAGCCGTTTTCAGCAATGAATCCACAAGTCCAAAAATCAGTGCGCTTCTTGCAAAGCTGGATTATCAACACTGTCGCGGTGTTGCTGACGGTCATCATTTTGCGCAACCATATCAGCTACGGCGATAAGTTGGGAAACCTACTCGTCGCCTCATTTTTGCTAGGTATCCTCAATGCTTTTGTTCGCCCCATTCTCCTGCTCATCGCGCTGCCGCTGCTGATATTCACGCTTGGCCTGTTCACTCTGGTCATAAATGCGCTGTTGCTGTGCCTGCTACAAGTGCTGTTACCGTTTTTTAAGGTAGACAGTTTCGGCTACGCCTTTCTTGGCGCGCTTATCATCAGCGTGATTTCCGTGGCGCTGAACGTTATTACCGGCACCGCCCGCGTCTCTGTGAAACGCCGTCCGCCGGAACCGCCAAAGAATTCCGGCGGCGGCAACGGCCCGGTCATTGACGTTTAAAGAAGCTGGTAAGCCGCCCGCAAAGTTGGAATCCCCCGTGCATTAAATTCCCCCTCGAAGTCGGTAGTGATTTCTACCAGTGCTGGCAGTGTTTCTGTTTTTCCAAAGAAATTCACACCGGCAAAAACCTCCGTCATCTGCTGAAAATAATCAACATCGTCGGTCCGCAAAAACACCGTGCCGCCCGGTGCCAACACCGTGCGGGCCAGCGCCGGAAAGGCTTCGTTGATGAGCCGGTGACGGCGATGCTTCTTCTTCGGCCACGGATCAGGGAAATAAATATGCAACGCCGTCGCCGTTTGCGGCGGCAACAGATATTGCAGGAAGTAAGCCGATTCGATGCGAACACCGCGCGTGTTTTCCAATCCGATGCGGCGGCCTTTTTTGTCGAGTTTCTGTAGCCGCCCAAGCAGCCGCTCTACACCGATAAAATTTCTTTCCGGATTCTGCCGGGCATATTCCACGAGAAAGGATGCATCGCCACAACCAAGCTCCACTTCAAGCGGCTGCGGTTTGGCGAAAAGCTCACCTAAATCAATCAGTTCGAGAATGGAACGCAATTCCACCATCAAGCTTGGCGACAAATTTATCTTTTCAGACATCGTGGAAGTGAATGGCTTTCGCTCAACCTTGGCAAGTTTCGACTTGGAAAATGAAGCGCTAGGTCGCTGCCTTCAAATCAGCTGCTTCAGAACGGCGGCAAGCTGTTCCGCAGCGAACTTGGTCCGCTTTTGCAATTTCATCAGCGCACCAATTTTCCCCGGCGATTTGGCTATGGCCCACGCCAACTTGCCGAAATCCAGATTCTTGTCCGGCTTGGCAAGCGCGTTGAAATCCAGCGGCAAATCCTCATGCGCCGTGTCGGAAACCACACGCACCGTGACGCAGGGGATATTTTTCTCCGCGCAAACCGCGTGGATAGCCGCCGATTCCATCTCCACCACATCCGCGCCGGTATCGAGACACAATTTCCACTTTTCCATCGCCGTAATGGCGATGCGGTCGGCGCAGAAAAACTTTGCCGGCGTCGCGCCAGCGGCGGCAAGGCGGGCGGATATTTGCGGTTTACTGGTTGCCGTATCAAACACCACTTCGCCGAGTTGATAATCTGGATTCAGGCCACCGGCGAAACCGCAAGTTAAGACCTGTTCCGGTGAGCAATTGGAAAGAAAACTGCGGAGGGACTTTTCCGCATTCTGCCGCCCAATGCCAACGATGAGCGTAACAACCCCCGGATGACCCGCGGCAATCTTGTGAAACGGCGCGGCCTCTTCTTTCAGGGCAAAGCAAATCAGAATGGACATTTTTTTCTTTCCACTAACGTTTCAAGGCTGGGCAAAAAGTGCAACAAAACAATTTAGATTTTCCGCGATTAAAACACCTGTGCCGCAGGTCAGATAGACAAGTCACTTTCAAAGCAGGTTCATGGAGTTTTCCTGACCAGGCAAAGTAATGAACGGGTAAAACTCGGCGTTGAGAGTTTGATCTGCCCTTGCGAACACAATGCCTCGCCAGCCATGAAGATGCGGTCCGACCACGGATCGCTAAATTCAATCTTGTATCGGCCATCGGCTAATCCCTCAATCGTTGCCGACGCTGACCCGATTAAACCCGCTTTAATGCCATGCCGCTCATTCTCATCGGTATTCACCTGGTTGCGAATCCAAATCCATGCGCGGTCTTGCGTGCCACGCCCCACAAATGCCACCGGGTCGCAGGAAGGACTGTAATGCAGGACGCGGTAGCTGGTTTCCAAGCGGTCTTTACCCACGGCTTCCACCCGCACCGCGTGACGCCTGGCGGGCACTGGAAATTTCACTTCAACATTGTAATCGCAGGTCCAGTTATTGTTCGCCGCGGAGAAGACTTGATTCGTCCCGTGCGTTTTACCGGCTGGGAATGGGCGCGTGAGAGCCGTGATTCCATCCAGCGTAATTACCAGCGCATTGCGCTCGTCCCCCACGGAGCGGTTGACTGTGACGACAAATTCAGCGGGCACCGCGCAATTGAGCAGGAAGGTGGGGCATGATTTTCTACTCTTCATGGCATGAAGGTTTTTCTGCAAGAACTCGGCTTTGGCGACTTCACGGGTCACGGGATCCACGGTGAAGCGCTCGTGTTCCATTTTCTTGAAAGGTTCCTGACTTCGCGGGGTAATGGATACGTCGCGATAGACAGTCGCGCTGGGCGAAACGGTTTTGACATTTGAGAAACGAATCGTTTTCAGCCCCGGATCTTTCCACGGCACATCTGAAGTGAATTGCGCGAAGGTGGCCAGATGTCGCTCATGCCCCTGCTTGAGCAGTGGGTCCACAAACCAGTTGGCGCCCCCAGCACCCAATCCATCCAGGGCCGTGGATAAAAGGGCGTTGTGGATGTGGATGCCGAGTGGGTCGGGATGGCCCGCATCTTCATCAGCACCGATGCCATACTCGCCAAAAAAGACCGGCTTGGCGTAGGCCGACTGGAATTCCCGAGTCAAGCGGGGATAATCAACGGCAGGATCGGGATAGCCATAGAGATGAGTCTGGCAGAAATCCATTTCGGCCAGCCGCCAAAGGGCGTGCCCCGCCACCCCATTCTTGAGATGATCCGAGGTAGTCACGAGATGGCTGACGGGATCCGTGCTCTTTATGAAACGCGCCTGGTCCTGATGCCACCGGGTCAACTCTGGCAATTCACGCCCTCCGCTATCGTGGTCTTCCACTTCGTTGGCCAGTTCCCAGGCCATGAGATTCGGGCTGTAGCCCCACCGGGCGATGGCATACCGCAGTTGCTGCTTCATGAAACGGTCCGCTTCAGGATTCGACCAGAAATCAAAGGGAGAGGCACAAGGTCCACCATTCATGGTGAGCATGGCGTTATAGCGATTGCGAAGTTCGGGCTTGGCCACCTTGTGGGCGTAGGAGTTGCCTTCGAGAAAACAGTGCATGAGCATGATCCCCAAATGCTCGGCCTTTTCATAAACCCGGTCGATTTCCCACGAGGCACCCGGGTGATAAAATCCGAGACCGAGAAACGCCGTCCTGGCATTGGCTTTGGCCTCGATGGGCACATAGAAACTATCAGCACGCAAGCGGATGAAATTTCCGCCACAGGCCGCAAGATGCTCCAGGTTCGAGAGCATAGCCGGCAGTCGCCTCACCGCCTCACGGTCGGGCGGCGTCCAAGGATGCAGGTTCCAGCCCATCGGATGATAGGGCGTTCCATCGGAAAATTCGAAAGCCGAATAAACTTGTCGCGAGACCCGAAGCGCCCCGCGAATCTTTGCTTCCAGACACCGGAACTCGCCCACTGGCCCTTCGATGGCTCCGGTTCGGTCTTTCGCCCGAAGGTGATAACGATAAACCCCGCTTTCAACCGGCGTGAAGCGCACCTTCCACGCAGGGGTTCCGGCCGGGCGCACAACGCCATCGGTTGACAAGGCACACGGAATGAGGAAAAAGCCCGGCGCGGTCAACGTCTTTCCCGAAGGCGTGATCAATTCCAAGTCCACGCGCACCTCGTCTGAATCGAATGGATTTTGAAAGCTCGCCGACAGCGAGAAAGTCAGCTCCCATTTCTCGCCTTGCCGGGGTGTCCCGGTATTACGCTCCGTCTTACCGAAGCCAAGAGGAGCAGCTTGAATCATCCCAAGAGATTTCTTTAACGGCTCAAATCCCGAGGTTTCCGCAGCCAAAATGCGATTCGATTTGGCCGGCAACTCCGGCGCATCAGCAGCGTGTGACATGGTAAACGACGCCAGCAGCAGGACGGTGAGGGTGACAATCTTTTGCGGCAAAATCATTTGGCTTTACCTCCCATTTTAATGAATTCCTTGCGAGAGAGAAAACCATCCTTGTCAGCGTCCCATTGTTCAAAGCGCGTCTGCGCGGCTTCTTGGTCAGCTTGGCCCGCCAGGAATTCATCCCGGCTTAACTTGCCGTCCTGGTTCTTATCTTTCGTATCGAATATCGCCCCGCGATCCTGAGCGGGCTTCGCACCGCGCGCAGCCGTCTTGCCGTTACCGACCTTAGTGGGCTGCGGGTTAGCACGGGGCGGCAACGTGGCGCTCCAATCGAGCCACGCTTGGTAAAGTTTCTGAGCCAACTCCGGCTTCGTTCCGGCGAGGTCGCTTTTCTCGCCGATGTCCTCGGCAAGGTTGAAGATTTGCAGCTTTGGCTGCCACAAACTGATGACAAGTTTCCAATCACCCTGCCGCACTGCACCTTGATCGCCGTTTTTCCAGAATAAAACCTCATGCGGCGCACTGATATTTTCGCCGCGCAGATGGGGCAACAGGTTCACCCCGTCGAGCTTGGTGCCGGTTGGCACGGGCGCGCCGGCAGCCGCGCAGAAAGTGGCGTATAAATCCATGGTACTGACGGGCTGGCGATAGGTTTTTCCAGTCTTGAACTGCGCAGGCCAGCGCAGGATGAACGGCTCGCGAATGCCGCCTTCGAAAAACTGGCCTTTGTGGCCGTTCAGCGGCCCGGCGCTGCCGGCGAGCACGTTCGTCGGCCAGCCGGCTGGCCACACTTGGACCGGCATTTTGGCCGGACCGTTATCGCTGACGAACACCACCAGCGTGTTCGTCGGCAACGCGGCCAGCACCCGGCCGATATTCTCGTCCAGCGAGGCGGTCATGGCGGCGTAATAGTTCAGCGGCGGCGGCAGATTCGCGAAGCGCGCGGCAAGTTCCTTTTTCGCATGATACGGGCTGTGGACAGCGTTAAATGCAAGGTAGAGGAAGAACGGTTTGTCTTTATGTTTCGCGATAAACTCGACCGCGTGGCGACCGATACGGTCGGTCAGATATTCCTCGCCTGGCCGCTCCGGCCCCCAGACACCGTGGACTTTGCTGGAGTCGTGCTTCACCGGATCGTCCACGCCAACGTAGTGACCCTGGGCGTTGGGGAAATAATCCGCCTCCCAGTCAATCGTGTCGTAGGTCTCATCAAAACATCCGGCAATATCAGCGCCAACATTCCACTTCCCGATGTGACCGGTGATGTAGCCGGCCGCTTTCAACGCCTGCGGCAGAAGCTTGTGCGGGCCAACGTTGTATTTCGATCGGTCCTCGTTCCACTGGATGCCAAAGCGTTGATTGTAAGCGCCCGCCATAAGACCGCAACGACTCGGGGCGCACACCGGCGCGGTGACGTAGCCATCAGTACAACGCACGCCATCGCGCGCCAGCGAATCAATCGCCGGCGTTGGCGCGAGCTTGCCACCATAGCAACCGGGGTCGCCGTAGCCCATATCGTCGGCGAGAATGAGAAGGATGTTGGGTTTGGTGGAACTGGTTTCGGCGGCATGCAGCGCGGCCAATGGCATTAGCACTAGGGCGGTGAGGATGAGGAACGTGGTTTTCTTCATTTTTTTCTTTTGTTTCCAAACGGAAGGTTTCATGGATTGCCTTTTGGTGATTCGGCCGCAGCGGGGATGTTCCGGCATTCAGCGATGGCGATACCAGATTCGCCGGCCACGGAATAGAGCAGATAAACGCGCCCGTCTTCGACAAAGATGGCCGGATCGCGCAAGGCATTCTCGCGTCCTTCCGCCGCGCCGTTGGCGGATTCCTTCACCGGCAAACGCGCGCCTTCCCATTCGGTTTCGGGGCGCAACACTTCTTCCGGCGCCGAAGTCTTCCAGGTTTTCCAGTCGCCCGCTATTTCGAGATGGCAGCGCAAGATGCGTTCCGGCGCATCGCCCATGTTCGAGTAATAGATCCACAGGCGGCTGCCTTCCTGATGCAACGCCACATGACGCACGCCGTGGTTTTTGATTGCGACCTTGCCCTGTAGTTCACTGGGCGGAAATGGATTTGGTCCTTCCTCGAATGCGGTCAGCCCGTTTCGGGACCGATAGAGCAAACCACCTTTGGCCATACCATACCACCAGCCATCCCAGCGGAAGACGCGCCAATAGAAATTGCCCAGCACTTCAGCGGACGCTGTGAAGTGCAAACCATCACCGGAGACAGCGACAAAAGTCTTTTGATCTTTGACCTCCTTGGCCGGACCATGAAAATACATGCGGATCTCCTTGCGCTCTTCGTCCACCACCACCTCGGGCGAAGCGATGTGGCCTTTGCAACCGGGCGCTTCTTCCAGGCGGAGGGTGCCGAGCTCGTGAATCTTCCACGGACCTTCCAAGCGGTCCGCGTAGGCCAGCCGGATGAATTTGCCGTTGTGGTGGGCGAAATAGAGATAGTATTTGCCGAGCGGATGCGCGAGCCAGGCGGGCGCGCGAATCAACGACGGACCATTGATATTTCCGCCGTCGTGGCCCGGCAGCATTTCGGGCCGGATGATGGGATTGGTCGGGAAGCGGACGACTTCGAGGCGATTCTTTGGATTGTCTGTCGAGGCAGCAACGAGCAACGCCATCAAGGGCACCAGCATCAGGGCAGCAATAATAGAGAAAGTGCGCTTCATGATAGTGCCAATGTTACAAATGATGACGGTTTGAGTCACCGCTTGGTGACGACCAATGTTTTCATCTCCGTTTCCGTCAACGCCCGCCGGAAGATCGCGAGGCCGCCGATTTGACCGCCGAAGAAGTTGCCCCACTCGCCACCGCGATGCACTGCACCCACGGTGAACGACGCACCTTCTTTCCCGCCGTTGTATATCCCGCCCGGGCAAGCAAAGGGATTGTAGTGCTCCAGCGCGTCGAGTTTGCCATCCACATAAACGCGCGATTCCCGGCCATCATAGCTCATGGCCAGACAGTGCCATTCGCCGAGCGGAATCGGTGTCGCACCCGTGGAATAGGTGATGCAAAAAGGGTTCCCCAGCGTCGGTCCGCCAACGGCGGAGACATGGCCATGAATGCGATCCTTGACCGGATGACGCTTCATCTCCCCGGCATGGGTGCCGAGCGGAGCGTTGAGAAACAGGCAATACTGCCGCTGCTTGTGCGTCTCATCCCAAATGCCCGCGATCGCCTGCCAAACCTGCGGGTCCCGCCGGCGAACCCAGGCCACCACCGTGACCTGCGCATCCTGCCCGTGGATATCGAGCGCCCCAAGACGGGCGCGTTCGATTTGGAACCATTGCCCGCGCTGGATGTTAGCCGAATAGTCTCCAAACAAGCCACCCTCGCTGCGCGCAATCGGCCCCTTCATTTCCTGCAAAGCCAAAGCCTGTGAATTGCGGGAAATCCGTGCTTGGCCGGCCGGCTCCTGAAAATCCCAGAAAGCAACCAAGTCTGGAATTTTCATTATGGCAGCGGCCTCATCGGCGGCGTGAAGCGCGGCCAGCGGTGCCAGCAAAAGGAACCACGCAATCGCGTTCACGCACATCATTGAAGTCCATTTCTTTTTCATTGTGTCGCCTTCCACTTTGGCAGTTCATCACGGGTGATGATAAAGTTGTGGTTGTAAGTCTGCTTGATCCAATCGGCGGGATGATCCTTCCCCTGCCCCCACCACGGCAGGCAATAAAGCCACTTCGGGCCGTGCTTCGCCATCAGATCGGGATTTGGAATGGCCTCGCATTCGCAGAGCGCGAGCATCTTGCCCGGGGCAACCTGCTGCATCGCGGCAAAACTGGCGGCATAGGTGTCGGACTGGGGCTTGCCGATGCCCAGTTTGTCCGACGGGTAGATGTCGATGCCCGCAATGTCGACATAGTCAGCGCCGGGGTAGAAGCGGCGGCGACGATCAATCGCGGTGACGGCCTCCGGGCCGACCCCAGCGCGGACCGCTGCGGAATAGACCCAAATCAGGTTGTGGAGTTTTCGTTCCTTGACGAAGTAGTCGAACATGAACCGCCAGAGCGCGACGGTGTTCTCCGGTTTTTCCTGATCCGTCCACCAAAACCAGCCGCCTTCGATTTCATGGAACGGACGCCAAAGCACCGGCACGCGGGCATCGGCCAGTTGTTGCAAAAAATCAGCATGGCCCTTGAGATCGCGCATGAGTTCCTCGTTGGCCTTGGTGCCGGGCTTCAGCGCGGCGGCAAAGTCAAACGGCGGACTGGCGGTTTTTTTGCCGTGAAGGCTGCGCCACGCGGAGCCATCGGGATTGGCCGGATGAATCCAGTGCAAATGCAGGGTGACGATACCACCCTTTTGCCACCACGCCTTGGCGGCATCCACCGATTTCTGCACGACACCATTGTAACTCTTACCCCACGGCGGGCTGTTCCAGCCGGACAGGTCAAAGCCGACAATGGCTGGTTCTTTGCCGGAGGCTTGGCCGATGCCCTCAACATTGTTGGGGCTGTTCAGAGCGGCAATCGTTTTCTTGCCATAAACCGATTCGAGATAGTTCAACACTTCACGGGCTTCGGGAATAAGCTCCTTGTCCACCGGTTCAATGGCCAGCGCGTTGCTGAACGCTGCCAACGAGACGGCAACCATGATCGTTCTTTTTAACTTCATATCATTGATTTCTCCACGTTCTGGCGGCCGATACCGACGACGAGCACAGACTCACCGGATTTGCCCACAACGATTTTGTGAAACGGCGCGGCTTCTCCCTTCAGGGCAAAGCAAACTAGTGTGGACATGGGTTACTGTAAAATTTTATCACCAGTCGTGCTCTCCACGTTTGTCAGATGATTGCTTAAATCGAAGCTGAAAGTTACCGACAGCACCTCAGTTCTATGCAAAGGCAAATTGTCAAAAATGATCGCGTGAATTTTGTTTTCGTTCGTATAGTAACTGTGCGGAATTCCTTGATTTTCTAAATAGGAGCTTACTTTTTCCAACGTTGTGCCGCATGGAAGGTCTTGTTTTAAATTGGTTATTCTATTGATTGATGAATCGTGTTTACCGCAACCAGATACCAAATATGTCGCGAAAAGAATCAAAATGAATCGGGTGGCTTTCATTACACAAACTCACTTTATCCCCGCCAGCCGTTCCTTCCAGATCTTGTAAAGGTCCACGGTGGCGCGGACGTCGCGCAGGCAGTATTCGGCGATCTCACGGTATTTGCCTGCCTCCATCAAATCCTTCACGTCCATGCCGGTCACGCCCGCGCTCTTGGGCGATTCGATGCCGAACGCCTTACAGTAAAAATCCAGGTTGAACCGCCGCGCCGCGCCGTCGCGCCCGCTCACGCTGTAAAAGGTCAGTTGCTCCGCCAAGTCGCAGTGCGGCTCCACGGCGTAACGGTAGCCGAGCCAGTTCTTCTTGGTGATGGGCACATTGAGCAACGCCGAGCGCAGGTAGATGAACGGCACGTCGAACCCGCGCCCGTTGAAGGTGACGACGGAATCGTAATGCTTCGCCACGTCCCAAAACGCGGTGAGCAGTTCCGTCTCGTCGGCCACCGGCACGAATTCCACCAAACCGGCATCGCCGGCATCCTCAAAATCTTCCGCGATGAAGATGGATTGACCGCGTCCGGTCTCGGCATTGAGCATGGCGATGCAAACGACCTGCGAGGTGAACGGCCAGAGCGACATGAAGCGGGTAATCTCCTCGCGCTTGGCCTGCTTGGCCATGGCGTCATCGATCTTCTCAGTCTCGCGGAAGAGGTATTCCTGCTGCGCCTCGTCGAAGTTGTCAATCGGTTGCGCGGAGGTTTCGATGTCGAATACGAGGGTGGCCATGCCCGAAGATTAACCGCCAAGACGCCGAGAACGCCAAGATAAAAATTCCAGATTTTGCTTTTGAAAACCATGGCGCGCTTGGCGCCTTGGCGGTTCAAACCGGTTCAGCAATCAGATCGTAATCGGTGTGGCCGATGACTTTGACCTTAGCGAACTGGCCGACAGGCAACGCGCCTTTCGCGGCGCGGACGTAAACGCGACCGTCAATGTCCGGCGCATCCGCCTCGCCGCGGGCGACGAAGAAATGACCTTTCATCTGATTTGTATGCTGGTCCGTCTCACGGATGAGACCGTGCTCCCACGAACTGACATTCGCGCCTTGTAGTTGCTTGGCGTTCGCCTCGCCTTCGATGAGAACTTTGATTTCGCGGCCGACAAAGGATTCAGAGACCGCGATGGCAACCTTGTGCTGCGCGGCCATGGCGAGTTCGCGGCGCTTTTGCTTCACCTTGTCGGAAAGCTGACCAGCCATCGCCCCGGCTCGCGTGCCGTCTTCCTTCGAGTAGGCAAAAACGCCAAGCCGCTCGAACTTCGTCTCGCGGATGAAATCCAGTAGCGCATTGAAGCTGGCTTCCGTTTCGCCGGGGAAGCCGACGATGAAGGTCGTGCGCAACGCGATGCCGGGAATTCCGGCGCGGATGCGCTTGATGAGATCCACGATGTATTGCTGCGAGGTTTCGCGGCGCATGCGTTCGAGCATGTTCTCGTGGATGTGCTGGAGCGGAATATCAATGTAGCACGCCACTTTCTTGCACTCAGCGATGGTCTGGATGAGTTCATCCGTCCAGTGAGCGGGATGCGTGTAGAGCAAGCGAATCCAGAAATCGCCTTTGAGCGCATTCAGTTCGCGTAACAGCGTGCAAATGGTTGTGGCATCAGCCGCCAGCGACTTGGCAGCGGCGTTGAATTTTTCCGGCGACGAAATCGCACGACTGTGGTTGGGGCGCAAATCCAAGCCGTAGTAAGTTGAGTCCTGCGAAATCAGATTGATCTCTTTTACGCCATCGGCGATGAGCGCCTTCACTTCCTTGACGATGTCGGCCTGCGTGCGGCTGCGGTGGGACCCACGCATGCGTGGGATGATGCAAAAGCTGCACGGATGGTTGCAGCCCTCGGCTATTTTTACATAGGCAAAATGTTTCGGCGTGAGGCGAAAGCGCGGCGTTTCAAAGTCAGGAATGAAAACCGGGCGCTGGGTCACGTCGAAGACGGGCGAGGATGGAGGATGGAGGATGGAGGATGGCAACTTTGCGCCGATGACGGTCTTGGTCTTGCCGAATTTCTCCGTGCCGCGAACGGCATTTTCCTTTTCATGTTCGTCCAGCGGACGGTTCTTTTCCAGTTCGTTCAAGTGCCCGACAACTTTTTGCTTCTGAATTCTGAATTCTGAATTCTGAATTCCGACTTTCCCCGCCCGATTGGCAATGGCTTTGCCCACGATGTCGCCAACCTGCGCCACCTGGTCAATGCCCATGAACGCATCCACCTCGGGCATGAGCTTGGGCAGTTCCTCGCGGAAACGCTGCGAGAGACAACCGGAAACGATGACCGCCTGACCACGTTGATTTGCATCGCGCAGCTCAACGGATTCAAGAATGGTGTCCACGCTTTCTTCCTGCGCGGAGTCAATGAACGAGCAGGTGTTGACGATGACGGCGTCGGCACTCGCGGCGTCATTGGTGATTTCGACGCCGCTCTTGAGCAGCGAGCCGAGCATGATCTCGGCATCCACGAGGTTCTTGGCACAGCCGAGCGAGATCAATCCGACGCGCAGCGGCCGGGAACTGGATATTTTCTTCGTCACAGTCGGCGGAGGTTAGCAGAGTTTTGGCGGGGGGCAATCTTGGGAAGCAACTCGCGGGAACGCCTGCCCCGCCGGCAAAACTATTTCGCCGGGGAGTTGGTGTTGGCGGAATTGCCGGGAAAATTTTCCACGGTGTTGGTGGCGGCAGCGGGTTTTTCCAGCAGGGTTGAAGGCAATCCCAATTTGGTGACCAGTTCAGCGCGGGCGGCGTAGGGCGTGCCGCTCTTGGGATCGAGCAATTGCCGCAGGACCGTGTTATTCAAGGTGTCAAACGGCGGCAGAGCAATACGTTGTTCGTTGCGCGCCCCGGTCTTACTGAGGTAGCGCTCATAAACTTTGACGGCGAGGCGCTTGAGGTTTTCATAACGGTCATCTTGTCCGGTCGCGAGGCTGTAATAGGCGCGGCTTAACAATCCTTGCACGGCGGAAGTGACGCGATCCTGCGACGATTCGCCGACATCAATCTGCACCACCGCTACGGCATATTCATCGAGCGTCAGGTTTTTTGGCAATGAATCCGGCCGACCATCAATAATGGGTTTGTCGGGAAATTTGTCGCCGAGATACTTGAACCACTTCCTAGCCTCCGCGAGCCGGTTATTCTCATAAAGGAAATAGACCGCGTCGCGGATAAAATTGCGGTGCGCCTTGAGCGTTCCGTCCCGCATCGCGGATTGGGTTTCTTCGGCATACATCCGTTCGTAAGCGCCGTTGACCTGTGATGCCAGATCGAGGTTCGGGCCAAGCGAGTAAACCTTGGTGAACGGATCGACCATGATCCGGCCATGATGGAATGACTGCAGCATGGATTGATAGATGATGCGGCGCAATTTGATGAGATCATCCGCCTTCACCTTGTCGGGATTATCCTTCGCCGCCTGAAGCCCGCGCGCACCCCAGTAAATCGCATGCGCTTCCGGCAACCGCCAGTCGAACGGTCCATATTGCGCGTCCACCTGCTTGGCGAACGCCGCGTCGAGTTTGTATTTGTCGCGGAAGAGCGCGGCGTTGGTGCGGGCGGCGGCGTCCGGCGGATTCAGCAACAGATCAAAGTTTGTTCCGTTCGGACCAAAGAAATTCTGCATCTCCACCGCCCACTGGCTTTTGTAATACCGGTTTGCGTCGTCGAGGTTGGCGCCCATCTTGTGCTGGAAAAACCAGCCCAGCTCGCGGTAGATATCCACATTGTTCGGGTTGTAGCGCAGGCCGTCATCGCGCAGGAGTTCGATGCCGCGCTCGACCCAGCGCCAGCGGTCGGGGAAATCCTTGAACTTGACGGAAATGTTGTAAGCCATGTTCCAACCCTGAAACAACCAGACCTGCGCGTAGGTCGGCTCGAGCTTCGTGATCCAATCCGCCAGTTGTGCCGCCTCGAAGAACTTGTCTTCCTGCTGCAGATTATTCGCACGGATCCAGAGAAAGTTGGAGATCAGTCCACGAAACCCGCCCAGCGCCACCGTCGTGAACGCCAGCACCGGCGGCGCATTTTCCAGCGCCGCCGTGCGCGTCAGCCCTAGCGCCTCGCGATCACGGTTCAGCGATTTTTGAAACTGACCGGAACCAAATAACATCACGCCGGCGAGCAGCAGCAGAATAATAATTTTGACGCGCGAGTTCATTGGGTTCCTTGCGCCGTGGCCAACTCGCGCCGGTTGAAAAAGACAATTCCCGCCGTGGCAAAAATGCCGCCAACCAACAGAACGACCTGCGCAAACGCCGCAGCCAATTCCCCCCAGGTGATGCTCCGACCGCTGCTCAACGCGTCAATCGGCGAATAATTTTTCACCAGACTGATGACCGAGAGCATGCCCTTGAACGCCGGAATCAAGACCAAGTCCGCCGCCGAATGACCGGCCTGACCGGTTTCCTCATTACCCGCCGCCACGGAACCCGATTCGACCGATTCCGCCAGCGTGCCGCTCGATAGCACCACCAGCAACATCGCCATCGCGAAAAAGGTGGCCACCGGAAAAGACAAGAAGCTCGCCGCCATCAGTCCCAGTGCCGCCAGTAGCGCCATCCAGCAGAAAACGATCCCCAGCCCGCGCGCAAAATTCAGCGCAAAGCCGCCTTCGGGATACAACACCTCCATCCCCTCATCGAGCGGAAAGAGCAGCGCAGTCGGGTTCGGATTTGCAAACGTGATGGTCAGCACGCCCTTCGCATCAAACAAATCCGGCGGAATCTCAAACTCATGGAACGTGTCCGGCGCGAGGCTCATCGGTTCGCTGCGCCAGAGCTTTGTCTTCTCGGGCACGCCGATCTGCCAAAACGCCACATACGTTCCCGAGGCGCTTGGTTGCGCCGCATTGAATTTCACCCGCAGTTGCAGCGGTTTGCCTTGGAGATAATTTTTGGCGAAACCCAGATCAATCTGCCAGGTGCGCTGGTAGCTCGGCGGCACGATTTGCAGCGCCGCCTTGACCTGCTCGCGGATTTGCCGGCGCACTTCGGGCAGGTCCACCTTTTCCACCGGACTGGACTTCAGCCGCTTCTGCAAAACTTGTTCCGTCTCGGCTTCAATTTCAGCCGGATTAACCGGCTCCTTTGCGGAGCCGCGCGCCACCAGCACCTGCTCCCGCAAAATCTTTTGTTCCGCAGCCGGCAGTTTCCCGGCCCGCCACTGCAGCAGACCGAACACGCACGCACCGGAAATCGCCAGCAGGGCCGCGTTCAGCGACACGATGCCCAGCCATTTGCCCAGCCAGATCTGCCAGCGGGCAATCGGCTTCGTCGCGACGACCTGCATCTGGCATTCCTCAATGTCGCGCGCCAGCGTGCCGCAGGCGAGCCACAGGGTCGAAAGTCCCAGCAACCCCGTGATCGCGCTCAGCGTATAGGTCAAAATGATCTGCGTGAAACCGCGCGCCGTGCCGTCATCCTCGATCACCAGCGGCAATCCCACCACCGCCGCGATCAGCAACACCGCGATGACCAGGAACAGCTTGAACCGCAAGGCGGCTTTCCACGTCAACCAGGTGATGGCGAGAATTCGTTGCATTTATTCAGCAGCCACAGATGGGCACAGATGAAACACAAATAAAATCATCCCGGTGATACGCGAAAGCTTTTTCTGAATCGGTGTGCATCGGTGTCAATCTGTGGCAAAGATTATTTCTTTCCGCCGAGCAGCGACGAAAGTTTTTCGTCCGCCTTGGACAGATCCACCGGCTTGGCTGGCTCCGCTTTTGCCGCTGGTTTTTCCGACTGGATGGCGGGAGCGGCCGGTTGAACCAGCGCAGTCAGTTTGCTTTCGTCGGCCTTGGGGACAGCAATTTCCGCCGCCGAACTGACTGCAGCCGAGTGCGCAGCCGGTGGCAGCGACAATTTTTCCAAAACCTTTTCCGTCGGCGATTCGGCGCTGGCGCCGCCACGCAGATATTCGGCCACCCGCGCGCCGGACTGCGCGCCGCTGGTCTCGTGGGCCGCCAGCTTGGCCTTGGCCACCACGTCGAGAAAATAACTTTCGAGATTCTGCGTCGGATTGTCCACGCGCACTTCGCCGGTGGTGATATCCTGGCGGATGGTCGCCAAAACTTTTTCCAAAGTCTCGCGCGGCAGCACCGGCGTCGTGATGCGCAACGTGTCCGGCGTGGCCAGCAAGTCCTTGAGCGTGCCGGCGGCCTGAATTTTTCCGCCGTAATAAATCACCACGCGGTCGCAGACATCTTCCACGTCAGAGAGCAAGTGGCTGCTCAAAATCACGGTCTTGCCGCGCTTCGCGAGCGCGACAATCAAATCCTTCACTTCGCGGCAGCCAATCGGATCCAGGCCGGCGGTGGGTTCGTCGAGGATGATCAGGTCAGGATCGTTGATGAGCGCCTGCGCCAAACCGATGCGGCGCTGCATGCCCTTGGAAAATTCGCCCACCGCACGGGTCTGCGTCTGGCCGAGACCGACCATTTCGAGCAACTGCTCCGCGCGATTATCGCGGTCAGCCTTATTGAGATGAAAAAGATTGCCAAAGAAATCCAGCGTCTCGCGGGAATTGAGATAGCGGTAGAGATACGATTCCTCCGGCAGATAGCCGATGCGGGATTTGGTCTGCACATGGCGCGGCGAATGGCCAAAGACTTCAATGTGGCCCTTCGTAGGATTCAGCAACCCGAGCAGCAGCTTGATGGTGGTGGATTTGCCGGAGCCGTTCGGGCCGAGCAGGCCGAAGATCTCGCCCTGGCGAACTTCAAAATCCACGCCGTCCACCGCGCGGGCCTTCGGGCGGTTCCAGAAATCTTTGAAGACCTTGGTGAGACCGCGGACGGAAACGACGACCTCGTCGGATTTTTGATTTCCGATTTCCGATTTACGATTTTGTTCGGCGACGGGCATAAAGAAATTCGAGTCGGTAAACTGCGGTCTGAATCAGGAGATTTTCCCCGCATACAAATCCGCCATCGGAAACACGAGGTCAAAATCGTTCCAGTGCAAAAAGCCGGCTTCCAGCGTGAATTTACGGAAACGTTTGCGGTCGTGGTAGGCCTGAATCGCCGGATTACGAGACTGACTCAAGAATGCGGCGAAGTCCACGAGGCTTTCGCGGCCGTCGTCAAAGCGCAGCTTCAGCTTGTAGGGCGGGACATATTCCGCCGCCTCGAGGCGGACAACCTTCGGCATCCGCGATTTTGTTTTTTCGACTGCAATCATTTCAGTTTGCGAGTGATGACTTCCGTCTCAATCTGCCGGTGGTGGACGAAAAACTCAATCCACTTGCGGACAATATCCCCGGCTTTCCGCGAAATCAACAACTTGAAATCCGCCAGGGCCCGGCCTTTCAGCGGTTCCATGCCCGCCACCCGCAAAATGCGGATGCCGACAATGACCCCATTTTCAATCACCAGTTCCGCCCTGCTCTCGCAGCCCTGGTAAAAACCATGAACATGAACCGGTTCGTGCTCGTTGGCATAGAAATAAACCCGCAGGCCGAAGTATTCGTAAAGTTTCGGCATATGAGCATTTCACGCCAGCTTGGGCGTCAGTTGGCCGGCAGGCTTCTGCGGGAAGGTTTCCATTTCGGGATGGAAATGCTCCAGCTCCTCGCCTTTGCGAACGAGCCGCGCGCTGTTGAAGATCACGATGAGCGAACCGACGTTGTGCAGCAGCGCCGCGACAATCGGTCCTACGATGCCGAACGACGCCGCGCCCAACCCAACGATGATGAACAGCACGCCAAACAGGAAATTCTGGTTGATGACGGCGCGGGTGCTGCGCGAGAGCTTCACCAGGAACGGCAGCCGGCGAAGATCGTTGTTCATCAGCGCAATCGTCGCGCTGTGGATGGCCACTTCGCTGCCCGCCGCGCCCATCGCGATGCTGATGTCGCCGGCCGCGAGCGCGGGCGCGTCGTTCACACCGTCACCGACAACCGCGACTTTGTAGCCCTTCGCCTTCACGGCGCGGACGAAATCCACCTTGTCCTGCGGCAGGCAATCGCCCCTGGCTTCTTCGCAGGCAATTTCGGCCGCAACGCGCGTGGCGACGGGCTGGCGATCACCGGACACCATCGAAATGCGGCGGACGCCGGCTTCCTTCAACTCGGCCAACGCGGCCTTCGCCTCGCTGCGGGTCTTGTCCTGCATGCCGACCCAGCCGACGCATACGCCGTTGCGCGCGACGAAAATCAGGCTCCAGCCTTCGGCATCGTCCACATCCACGGATTTTTCAAAACCGGCGTCGATGCCGTTGTCCTTGAGCCACTGCGCGCGGCCAACGAGAATTTTGGCGCCGCTGATCTCGGCTTTCACACCGCGACCGGGCGTTTCGGCAAAATCTTTTGGCTCGGTCAGCGGCACACCGGCTTCGCCCGCGAGATTGGCAAGGGCTTTGGCGGTGGGATGGTTGCTGTATTTTTCGGCGGATGCGGCGAGCAATAAAAGTTCGGCGGGCTTCGTTTCGCCAATCGGCGCAAGGCGGCTGACGGCGAGCTGGCCGGTGGTGAGCGTGCCGGTCTTGTCGAAGATGAAGGCGTTGATCTTCGCGGCGGTTTCAATGTCGGCGACGTTCTTGATTAAAATTCCCAAACGCGCAGCAGCGGAAAGCGCGGCAACCATCGCGGTCGGCGTCGCAAGAATGAAGGCGCACGGGCAGGACACGACGAAAACCGCGATGACGCGGCTCAAATCATGTGTGAAGGCCCAGACCAGCGCGCCGATGACCAGCACGAGCGGCGTGTAAAAGCCCATGTATTGATCCACGATTTTCTGGATGGGCAGCTTGGTTTTTTCGGCAGCGATAATCAGTTCGCGCACGCGGCCGAGCGTGGTGTCGGTGCCGGCGCGGCTGACTTTGATTTCCAGAACTCCGGTGAGATTTTGCGTGCCAGCGAACACTTCATCGCCGGTGTTTTTTTCCGCAGGCAAAGATTCACCGGTGATGGTGGCCTGGTTAAACGAACCTTGACCGTTGACGATGATGCCGTCCGCCGCCACGTTGTCGCCGGGGCGGATGCGGATGACATCGCCGACGGCGAGCTGGCTGGCGGCGACTTCTTCCTCGCTGCCGTCCTTCTTGAGTCGGCGCGCCTTGGTAGGCGTGAGTTTGATGAGCGATTCGATGGAATCGCGCGCGCCCTGGGCGGTGCGGGTCTCGATGATTTCGCCGGTGAGCATGAAGAAGGCGACTATGCCGGCGGTCTTGTAATCGCCGGACGAAAACGCGGCGAGCACGGCGATGGCGACAAGCTCATTGATGCTCAGATTGCCACGCCGCAGATCCTTGACGGCGGTGACGATGATGGGATAGCCGAGAATAATCGAGCCGATCATAGCACTGGCACTGGCGAGCGTGCTGCCGGAATCAAACAGCCAGTCCACGATGAAAGCATTAAGGACGAAAACGACGCCGAGAACGGCCTGCCAGAGATGCACGACGGAATGTTCGTGGTCGTGGCCGCAGCCGCACTCCGGACCGTGCTCGTGCTGGCTTAAAAGGGACGTAACTTGCATAAAAATTTACGATTGGCGATTTACGATTTTAAAATTGAGCGGTCCACAACGCACGGTTGGCGGCGCAAAAGTCCCGGAGGGACGGCCGGAAAGATTGTACCGGGTTCTGCCGCCCCTGCGGGGCTTGATTTCATTCCGGCTTCAACCCGCCGTTGAAACGGCGGGCTATTTTCTTTTGTCCCTACGGGACATTGAAACGTTTGCCGGTGCTGACTTTTGAAAAATTTCATGGCTCAAAAAACTTTTTGCCGAGAAACGGGAAATGGTTCAGCCAGCTGTCCAGCTTGACGAAAATCCAACTGAAGCAAATGCTCCAAACCGGAATTGAAACTAGCGCCAAAAACAAAAAAAACCATTTGTAGGTTCCAACCATTACAGTATGGGTTTTGGCGACCAGCAAGTGAAGCGGTTGAAATAAATAAAAAACAGATCTCCAAACACTCGCCCAAGCATCCATCCATGCCGCACGAGATTCGCCTTCAAGAATTGCAGTAAAACCACCTGAAAAGCTGTGTGCTCGAAATCCATAATTTAGAACTACGAAAAGAAAAACGAGGCTGAAACCAAAGTGAGCAATCGCCACTTTTCTCATTCTTCGTTTCAGCATCGTGTCCATTTTCGTCTTACGGATTCGCCGCAGATTTCGGCTGGGGCGGTTCGCGGTTCAATTGTAAACGCAGTTCGCGCGGTTTGCCATCGGCGCGCTGGGGCAGAAAGATTTTATCCTGCACGTTCGGCAGCACGGCGGCCATGGTTTTGGCCAGTTCCAGTTCGGCAAACAGCTTGGGATTCTTTTCGTATTGCGGGAGCAGCTTGGCGAACGCTTCCGCATCCGAAGTCACGCCGGTGACAAAGCGGGTGCGGGCGGATTCAGCGGCGTTGAGGATGGAGGCCGCCGACGCGCCAGCCTGGCTGGCGATGCGGTTTTCCTCGCTCAAGGCGTCGTTGATGAGCTTGTCGCGGTTCTGCCGCGCGGTGGTGACCATCGCGAACACATCCTTCAACTGGCGCGGCGCAACGCTCTGCACCTGCACCTGATCCACCGCCACGCCGAGATGCTGGCGCTCGGCCAGTTCGATCACGCGCTGCCGGACGGCGTCCTGAAACCCGGCGATGTCGCGGGTGAGAATGTCGTCCACCTTGAAGCGCGCGGCGGTGAAGATAAGGGCATTGTTGGCGGCGTTCTGCAGGGCGCTGGCCACGCCGGCGAGATTGAATGCGTGGTTGGTGCCGCTGGTGAAATTGAAGATGGCCGTGCGCGGGTCATCGATGTGATACGAAACCGTGGCGCGAGTGTGGATGATGTTGCGGTCGGCGGTGACCACGTAGCCGTCAATCTGCGGATTCAGCGAACCGCCGGCGGGCGGCTCGGTGCCGGCGAGTTCCATCTCCGGCGTGGTGAGATACCAGCCGACGGTGGAAGTGACCTTCTGGATTTCGGTGATGGGAATGCGAACGACTTCGTCAATCGGATACGGCAGCGACCAATGCAGGCCCGCGCCGAGCAGCATTTTCTGGCCTTCGCCCTGCGGCTTGCCGAAACGGAGAATGACGGCCTTCTCCTGCGGCCCGACCGTGAAAAATCCGGCCGCAAAGATGATGACCACCAGCGCCACCAGCGCGATCTTAACGATGACGAAACTGCTGCGCAACGCCTCGGCCAGCGCCTGCGAACCGGCGTCCTGCATTTCCGGCGCGGACGGATGATGGTGATGATCGTGGTCGCTCATGGAAAATTAAAAAACATTCAACACCGAACATCCAACAAACGCCCGCGACGCCGAATCATTGGGCGCTGAGCGTTGAAGGTTGGTGGTTGAAAGTTTCATTGAAATCACTTCGTTGCGGGACTTTTTGGCAAATTCTGGAACAGGCTGAACGGCGGCGTGCGCTCGTCGAAAATCAGCGTGGACTTCTGATTCAACGAGCTTTTCAGCGCCTGCAGTTGCAACTGGAAAATCGCCAGTTCCGGGTTCTGCTGGAAGACGCCCAGGGTCTTCGCGGCCTCGGCCACACCCGCGCCCTCGATGCGCGTCGCTTCCGCCTGCGCATTGGCGATGACATCGGCAGCCTGACGTTCGGCGGCGGATTTGATCTTGGTCGCCTCGGCTTCGCCCTGGAACTGCGCCTCGCTGATATATTTCGTGCGCTCGGATTTCATGCGCTCAAAAACGGTCTGGGTCACGCTTTCCGGCAGGCCGAGCTTTTTGACGCCGAGAAAATCAATGCTGATGCCGTATTTTTGCGACGCCAGCTCGCCTTGGACGGCGGCTTTGATTTCGTCCTCGATCGCCGCGAACTTGAGCTGCTTCGGGTCGGAATTCACGAAGTCGGACAAATTATGTTTGCCGATGACCGCCGCCTTGGCGCTGCGGAGCATGGTTTCCAACTGACGCTGGGCCGCCACCACCGAACCGCCGGCGAACTTCGGGAAAAATTCCTTCGCATCGGAAATCCGCCAGCCGACATAGACGCTCGCCAGCAGCATCGTGTTGTCCGCCGTGAGGTTTTCGCTGAACTTGTCCTCGAAATTCTGCACGCGCTGATCGAAGCGATAGACCTGCTGGATGGGCCACGGCCATTTGAAATAGAGGTTCGGCTGGTCGATGTTCGCGGCGGCGGGCTTGCCGAACGTCGTCAGCACGGCGACTTCGGACTGGCGCACCTGGAAGGTGAAGAGCAGCAGCGCGAATATCACCACCAACACGGCGGCGATGACGATGGTAATCAGATTTTTTTTCATGGCGTATTCGTGATGGAAAGGTTCAGCAGGTCGTCGCGGATTTTGTCTTCCAGATTGAAAATCACCACGTCCGACGTATTTGTGACGAGCAAAACATACTTGCGCGCGTTCTTGGTCGCGTCGGCGAAAGCCTGCGCATAGAGACGCTGGCGATAAACCGACGGAGCGGCGGCAAAGGCGGGAATCTGGTTCGTGAACAGCGCGGCCTCGGCAATTTTCGAGCTGACCAACTGGGTGCGCTTCGCATCGGCGACATTCGTGATCGTGAAGGCCTGCGCGCCGGAAAGCGCGTTCAGGCGAATGGCCCCGGCTTCGGCATCGAGAATCTTGGCCAGCTTGGTCTGCTGCGCGCCGACGACTTTTTCGTAGGTCGCGGCGACTTCGCCGGCCGTCGGGGGATGAATGTCCTGCAGGCCGACAAAAATGATTTTCGCGCCCAGCGAACGGGCGTTGGCCGAGGCCTGGATCCGGTCGCGCAACACTTGCGCCGCCTGCAACCGGCCCTGCGACAGGACGTCGTTCAAATCCGTCCCGGCAAAATAGCGGATGACTTCCCGGGTCGCCAGATCCTGCAACAGCGCATCCGGCTCGTTGTTTTTATAGGCCCAGTCGGTGACATTTGTGATCTGGAATTGCACCGGAATACTGACGGTGATCAGCCCGACCGCCTGCGCCTTGGCCGCGTCATTCGTGCCGCTGCTCGCCGTCGCCGATGTAACTGTGGCCCGGTTGGCGACCAGAAAATTTTCTTCCTTCGCGTGCGCCACCGTCCAGAGAATCGTATTGGCGGTCTCGCCCTGCGCGTCCGGCGTGTAGCCGACGGCGAAAGACTGAATCTGCTCGGTGCGGAAGCGGTAGATTTTATCCACCGGCCACGGCAGCTTGAAATGCGCGCCGGGATGAAGCGTCGCCACCGGTTTGCCGAAATGCTCCAGCACCGCCTGCTCGCCCACGTCCACAAACACCACGGTGGTGGATAAAATCAGCGCGGCAAACTGGAGAAGCAGCAGCGCGGCGAGATTTTTTTGCGCCGCCTGAAAAAACCACGTTTCGGAAACCTTGAAACCAAATTGATAGTCCAGCGTCTGCGCCGCCGTGGTGAACAGACTTTCCGGCTGCGCAAAAATGCCGACGACGCGGCTTTCGTAGAGCGGCCGGGCGATATTGCCCTTGATGCGCGGGCGGTAAATCTCCAGCAGCAGTGTCAGCAGGTTTTCTGCCGCCATCAGTCCCAGCAACGCGCACAAGCCGCGCGCCACCCAGAAATCGGCGCGGGGAAACTTCGCCTCGACGCCCGCGATACCGAGCGCGGTGAGCGCACAAACATAGGCGCCCGCCAGCAGAAAACTCGCGCCGGGCCGGAGCAGCCGGTGATTTTCAATCCGCGCAATCGTCACCGAAAAACGGCCGATCAAAAACAGCAGCAGCGCAAAAATGGCGAAGAGCGACAGCGACGCGGTGGCATTGGCGGCCTTGAGGCCGGTGGCGGCTTTGCCGGTCCAGTTCCACAACAGCCATGCGCCGCCCGCCTCGAGCAGCAGAATCAAAACCGCAAAGCCCGGCACAAAATATTTCTCAAATTGCAGCCGCGCATTCTGCGCCGGAAAACTGCCGCCATCCCTGGTTTCAAACAGCGATGCACCCCGGCTGCGGGCGAGCTCGTCGAGTTCCAGTTTTTCCGCACGTTCGTTTTCTTCGAGCCGCATCTGGAACCAGCTGATGCCGGCCAGCAGCACGCCGAGGCCGAGGAAAACCGCCGCCGCCTGTCCCGCGAGCGATCCGGCCATGACGGTCACGCCGAGGCCGGCAAGAAAAACCAGCACCGAGACCGCGAGGTTCACCAGCCCGTTTTTTTGGATGTTTCGTTCCATTTTAACTCAGTTCTCGTTCATCAAACAGCGCCACGCCCACGGCCAGCGCCGCGACGGCATAGCAGACCGCGTAGCCGAGCGCCTTGCCGACGTATGCCCATTGAAACGTGTTTTTGCCCGTTTCGAGCGCATCGGCTAGCCAGAAAAGCTGCCAGTTCGGGACGAGGCTGTAAAGCGCTGACGCCCACCAAGCGCCTTTGGCGGCGAGCAAACCAAAGAAATAATCCGACATCAGCCCGACCAGAAAAACCGCCGAGCAAACCGCCAGCGTCGCAATCATGTCCAATCGCGTGGAACATGCCAGCGCCACCGCCGCGAGAATCCAGAGCGCAAAAAGGATTAACAACCCCGCCGGAATCAGCCGCCAGTCCACTGACGTATGCTGATCAAGGGCCGCCGTCTGTTCGGTAAACTGAAAAATAACGAAGACCGCGAGCGTGATCAACACGACCAGCGCAATCACCGCGTCACTGACAAACGGACGGCGCAGGAAAAAATTACTGAAACCGGCCAGCGCGTAGGCCAGCAGAATGCCGACGCCAAAAATCCCGATGGCCTGAAGATTGGTTTTGCCATAGGCGTCGAACGCCATCCAACTCGCGGTCATCACGCCAATCATGTTGACGTAAGCCAGCAATGCCAGCGCCGCCGCGAGGCCGGCAAATTTAGCCAGCAGAAACTGCGCGCGGCCGACCGGCTTGGACAGCACCGCCAGCGCCGTGCCGGTGCGGATTTCCCGCGCCAGCGAGGCCGACGCACTCAACACCGCGCCGAACAGGCCCGTCAGCAGCATCACCGCCAGCGCGCTGGTCTTGACGAGCTTCATTTCGTCACCGAACGCAAAGTAATACGGCACGGCGAGAAAAATCTCGAACAGCACGGAGCCCGTCAGCAGCAGCAGAAAAATCGGCTGCCGAATGAGCTCCATGAACGCATTGACCGCAATGTTGCGAAATTGTCGCATGAATGAAACAAAAGTTTAAGCGCCGGGCAAAAAATTACCAGCGGTTATTCCTTTTGATATCCAAATGATTTCCACTGTTATGGAGCGTAAAAGCGGCTGAATTGTTCAAAAACAGAAAACGATTGCAGTTCGTTTTAAACGCCCCTACCTTCCGCTTCAAGGAATTTGACCTGTTTATGCCCTTCCAACCTTCCAAATCCGCCGCCCCGCCCGCCAAACGCTGTTGTTGCCTTTCGCTCACGCAACAGATTCTCCTCGGCCTAGTGCTCGGCTGCATCTTGGGCTGGTGGATGGGAGAAATATCGCCGGAGGCAAAAGCGACATGGGACACCTGGCTGAAGGTCGTGCGGGACATTTTTTTGCACCTGATCAAGGCGATGATCGCTCCGCTCATCTTCGCCAGCGTGGTGCAGGGCATTGCCGGCACGGGCGACATGAAGAAAGTCGGGCGCATCGGTTTCAAAGCGCTCATCTATTTTGAGATCATCACCACGCTGGCTTTGGCCGTCGGATTATTGGCCGTGAACATTGTGAAACCCGGAGCCGGGGTGACGGCGGCGGCAGGCAGCGGCAGCGGCACGGCTTCGCTCGCCAAGCCGCTCTCCGCCGCCGAGACGGTGCTGCACACGTTTCCCACGAGTTTGATTGATGCGATGGCGCGCAACGACGTGCTGCAAATCGTGGCTTTTTCCGTGCTGTTCGCCATGGCGGTCATCGCCGCGGGCCAAACGGGCAAACCCGTGCTGGAATTCTGCGGTAGCCTGACGCAGGTGATGTTCAAGTTCGCCGGCATCATTATGAAGTTCGCGCCGTTCGGTGTGGGCGCGGCCATAGCCGTCACGGTCGGGCACCAGGGATTAGGTTCGCTGAAGACGCTGGGGCTGCTGGTGATCACGCTTTACGGCACGCTAGTGGTATTCATGGTGGTGGTGTTTGGGGCGGTAATCTGGATTGCAAGAATTCCGCTGAAACCATTCATCCGCGCGGTGCGTGAGCCGTTCATCCTCGCCTTCACCACCGCCAATAGCGAGGCCGCCTTGCCCAAGGCGTTTGATTTGATGGAGCGTTTCGGTGTGCCACGCGGCATCGTGGGCTTTGTGTTGCCGGCGGGTTATTCATTCAATCTGGACGGCTCCACGCTTTATCTTGCGCTGGCTTCGGTTTTTGTTGCGCAGGTGGCGGAAACCACCACCGGAGTGCATTTTGGCTTGGGGCAGCAAATCATGATGGTGCTGACGCTCATGCTGACGTCGAAAGGCGTGGCCGCCGTGCCGCGAGCGTCATTTTTGGTGCTGGTGGCGGCACTGCAATCTTTCAATCTGCCGGTGGAAGGCGCGTTTCTGATTCTTGGCGTGGATGCCCTGCTCGACATGGCCCGCACCTCGGTGAACGTCACCGGCAACTGTCTCGCGAGCGTCGTGGTCGCGCGCTGGGAAAACGAGTTTGATGAATCAAAGGCGCTCGCCAATTTCGGCACGGTTGAGGCGGCGGAGAAAAGCGAGGAAAGTTCGTAGATTCTTGGCGATTAAAGCAACAAGCAACGCTGCTTTGGCAACGCCGCTTGTTGGGAATAATTATGCTCTGTTAGAGTTTACGCCATTGCGCGGGCGATGCTGTTCCACCAAGCGTCGTACAATTCGGTGAGCGGGGCGGCAAATTCGCCAGCCACGGTCTTCACCGTCAGCTGGTCGCCGCCGACTTTGCCGATTTGCACTGCGGGCACGCCCATGAGCTTGGCGCGTTCGACCACCTTTACGGCGTCGAGGGCTTTGCAAGTGATGACGATGCGCGATTGGGTTTCACCGAAGAGAAGGGCGTCGAGGCGGACGGCTTTATTTGTGAGTCGGCTCTGATCTTCCCCGGAATTTGTATGGAGCGGACTCACGTCCGCTGCTACCCGAGAGAGATCAACCGTGGCGCCGATGAGGCGCGGGGTTTCGCGGGCGATGAGCTGGCTGATGCAGCTTTCCGCAAGCGCGACGGCGAGGCCGCCTTCGCTGCAATCGTGCGCGCTCTTCACGAGGCCGGATTGGATCAGGCCGATGAGCGTGGTGTGCAGCGTCTTCGCGACTTCGAGGTCGCAACGCGGCGGCGAACCGTTCTTCCGGCCGTGGACGACTTGTAAATAGGCGCTACCACCGAGACCGAAAATCGGGTCAGCCTGGTCCACCGCGTCGCCGAGCAGGATGATGGCGTCGCCCTCGTCCTTGAACCATTGGGTGGTGACGTGCTCCAGCTTTTCGATGAGGCCGACGACGGAAATCGTGGGGGTCGGATCGATCGGACCGGCGGGATTCTGGTTATAGAGCGAGCAGTTGCCGCCGGTGACGGGCGCGTTGAAGGCCTGGCAACCTTCGGCCAGGCCGCGCACGGATTCCTTGATCTGCCAGAACAGCTCAGGCTTGAGCGGGCTGGGCATGTTGAGATTGTCCGTGGCGCCGAGCGGCAACGCGCCGGAGCAGGCGAGATTGCGGCAGGCCTCGGCCACGGCGATTTTCGCGCCTTCGTAGGGATCGAGATAAACGTAGCCGCCGTTGCAGTCCACGGTCATGGCGATGAGCTTTTCGGGCACTGGCGTGCCGGCCACCCTGGCCGCCAAGTCGGCGGTCATCACGGGCAAAGAATCGGTTTTGATGCGGATGACGGCGGCGTCGCTGCCGGGCAGGACGACCGAGCCGTCGCGCACCTGATGATCGTATTGGCGATAGACCCAGTTCTTCGACGCGATGCTCGGCCAAGCCAAAAGCTTTAACAAATCGGAGATGGGAGATTGGCTATCGGGAATTCCATCCAGCCGGAACGCGCGGACGTCTTTGAGATAGGCGGGCTCAACGCCTTCGCGATGATAGACCGGCGATTCATCGGCGATCTTCTTCGCGGGAATGTCCACGACGAGTTTGCCGCCGTGGCGCACCTTCATGTGGCCGGTGTCGGTGATGATGCCGATCTCGGCCCACGGCAGATCCCATTTGTCGAAAATGCGCTTCACTTCCTCTTCGCGGCCCTTGTGGACGACGATGAGCATGCGTTCCTGCGACTCCGAGAGCATGAGTTCGTAGCTGCTCATTTTCGCGGCGCGTTGCGGAACTTTGTCGAGTTCGATCTCGATGCCGGTGCCGGCGCGCGCAGCCATTTCGCAGGTGGAACAGGTCAACCCCGCCGCGCCCATGTCCTGCATGCCGGCGACCGCGCCGGTGGCGAGCAGCTCCAGACACGCTTCGCACACGAGTTTTTCCATGAACGGATCGCCGACCTGCACCGCGCCGCGCTGCTGTTCGGACGATTCCTCGGTCAAATCCTGCGACGCAAACGCCGCGCCCGCGAGCCCGTCGCGACCCGTCGCCGGGCCGACGTAAAACACGGGATTGCCCACGCCCCTTGCCGCGCCGCGCGTGATCTGCTCGTGGCGCAGCACGCCGAGGCAGAACGCGTTCACGAGTGGATTACCTTGATACGTCTTGTCGAAATACACCTCGCCCGCGACAGTCGGGATACCGAAACAATTGCCGTAATGCGCGATGCCGCTGACGACGCCCGCAAACAATCTCCGATTGTTGGCGATTTCAGCTTTCGAATTTGAAAGGTCCGATTCGCCGTTCGCCGTGATCGGCCCGAACCGCAGCGAGTTGACCGCGCAGACGGGGCGCGCGCCCATCGTAAAGATGTCGCGCACGATGCCGCCGACGCCGGTGGTGGCGCCCTGAAACGGCTCGACCGCGCTCGGGTGGTTGTGGGACTCGATCTTGAACGCGATGGCGATGCCGTCGCCGATGTCAATGATGCCGGCGTTTTCCTCGCCCGCGCCGACGAGTATCTTCGGCGACTTGGTGGGGAAGGTCTTGAGCAGCGGCTTGGTGTTTTTGTAGCTGCAATGCTCGCTCCACATCACGGAAAAAATGCCGAGCTCGGTGTAGCTCGGCGTGCGGCCGAGGATGGCCACGGCATGCTGGTATTCTTCCGGCGTGAGGTTGTGCTTCGCGACGAGTTCGGGAGTGATGGCGGGTTCGGTCATCGGAGAAATTTATTAAGCCGCTTGCGCGACGGTTTTGTTTTTGAGCGCGGCGAAGATGCTTTCGAAAATCCATTTACCGTCGGCGCTGCCGAGGAGCGGTTCGCAGGCGCGTTCGGGATGCGGCATCAGGCCGGCCACGTTGCGCTTTTCATTGCAGATGCCGGCGATATTCAGCAGCGCGCCGTTCGGATTTGCGCTGTCGGTCAGGTTGCCGTCCTGATCGCAATATTGCCACAGGATCTGGTTGTTGGCCTTGAGTTTCGCAAGCGTTTCTTCGTCGGCAAAATAGCAGCCTTCGCCATGGGCGATGGGCACGCGGAGAATTTTTCCCGCGGGAATTTTGCTCGTGAACGGAGAATCGTTCGTGGCGGTCTTGAGGAAAATGTTTTCGCAGTGGAATTGCAGGTCGCGGTTGCGGATGAGCGCGCCGGGCAGCAGGTGCGATTCGGTCAGGACTTGAAAGCCGTTGCAGATGCCGATGACGAGGCCGCCGTTGTCGGCGAATTGTTTCACGGCCTGCATCACGGGGCTGAACCGCGCGATCGCGCCGCAGCGCAGGTAATCGCCGTAACTGAAACCGCCGGGCACGATGACGCAGTCGGTATCGCCGAGCGAGGCGTCCTTGTGCCAGACGAGGCGCGCGGAATGACCGAAGTGCCGCACGGCGTGGACGGCGTCCTGGTCGCAGTTGCTGGCGGGGAATTGGAGGACGGCAAAGTTCATTCGATTTCGACCTTGTAGTCTTCGATCAGCGGGTTGCTCAACAGCTTGTGCGCAGCATCGTTGATGGCCTTTTGTGCAGCGGCTTTGTCCGTGCCGGCCGCGAGGTCGATCTCGATGTATTTGCCGATGTGGACGCCGGTGACGCCGGTGTAGCCCATGTGTTCGAGGGCTTTTTTGACAGTGATGCCCTGCGGATCCACGACCGCTTTCTTGGGGGTGATGATGATTTTAGCTTTCATTCGCGCAAAACGAAATTCTGCGGAAGAATTTTACCGGAAGCGAGTCAAAAAGTTTTCCCCACCAACAGGCTGAGCAATTGGCCGAACGCCGATTAACCCCAGCATGCGGATCAACTAGCCGCAGAATGCAGGCAGATTTTCCGGAAAGCGTTGCTTGGCTGAGAAACTTAAGCTTTTTCCGCGCCGGGAATTTCTTTACGCGACTGGACGACCTGATCCACGAGTCCGTATTTCCTGGCATCCTCGGCGCTCATGAAGTTGTCGCGGTCACAGTCTTTTTCCACCTGCGCAATGGACTGCCCGGTATGTTTGGCGAGAATGCCATTCAACGTATGCTTGAGCTTGAGCATGTGCTTCACGCGGATTTCCACGTCGCTGGCCTGCCCTTCCGCGCCGCCGAGCACCTGATGGATCATGATGTTGGAATTTGGCAGCGCGAACCGCTTGCCCTTGGTGCCCGCCGCCAGCAACACCGCGCCCATGCTCGCCGCCTGACCGACACAATAGGTGTTCACGTCGCAGGTGAGATACTGCATGGTGTCGTAAATCGCCAAACCCGCCGACACGCTGCCTCCGGGGGAGTTGATATAGAGATGGATGTCCTTCTTCGGGTCGCTCATCTGGAGGAACAGCAGCTGGGCGATGACGATGTTGGCGATATTGTCGTCCACGGGCGTGCCGAGAAACAAAATGCGGTCCACCAGCAGGCGGGAGTAGATATCCCAACTGCGCTCACCGCGCGCCGTCTGCTCAACCACGATGGGAACCAGAAAATTTTTCGCGTCGTTCATGCGGAAATAACTACCCCATTTTCGCGCCAAGTAAAGGCGGGAAGTTTTTTCAGCCACAGATTTTCACAGACGAAAATATCGCGTGAAGGACGCAAAGTTTGCGAAGAATATTTTTCCCTTCGCCGCCTTCGCGTCCTTCGCGCGACACTCCCAATCAGCTTGCCTTAAAATCCGTGTTTCATCCGTGCCCATCTGTGGCCAAAAGCTGCTTCCAGATCAGCACGAAGCAGCTTGCGAAATCCTGCGGCTTTTCATTCACCCATCGGGAGACCGTTTCCGGCGCGAACCACGCGCCCGTCTCGATTTCATCGGGATGCAGCGTGAACGGACCCTCGCTGGCGCAGCGGTAAATCCAGCAGAATTCCCAGCCCGTCTCCCGGCACGCATCCAGCTTGAACAACCGCGACGGCGTTTGCAACAAGTGCAAGCCGATCTCCTCGCGCACCTCGCGCACCGCACAGATGTCGTAAGCCTCGCCGGTATCCAGATGGCCGCTCGCCGCCGAATCCCACTTCCCGGCGGCGATGTCTTTTTTCAGCGAACGTTTCTGGAGAAAAACCTCGCCGCGCGCATTGAACACCAGCACATGGACGGCGCGGTGCCACAGCCCGCGCGCATGGACTTCCGGGCGCGACGCCTGCCCGACCACCTCGTCACGCTCGTTGACCACATCAAAGATTTCTTCGCTCATATTTTTACAACAAAGGAACAAAGTAACGAAGCAAAGCCAAGCCTGACCTTTGTTGGCAGTGTCGCAATTTAGCCGGAGCGCGGCTGGTCTGCGACACAGCCGCGCTCCGCAAATGTCGGATTGAGCCGACCCCCCCCCTTTTTTTGTTCCTTCGTTTCTTTGTTGTTCATTTTCCCGCCGCCGGAAAATGGTCGCGCATTTTCTCGCGCAATACTTCGATCAAATTTGCATCCATGAATTCGTAATCGTCGGCAATGAAAAGGCAGACACACGGTTTCGCCGCCAGCGCTTCGGGATATTTTTGCCGCAACCGTTCCTTGTGCCGCTTCTCCATCACCATGATGACATCCGCCCAGCCGAGCTGTCCGGCGGTCACTTTGATGCGCGCACTTTCTTCGGTTCCAGCCGAACTGATATCCCACGCAGGTTCGCCCTTGAAAATCGTTTCCGCCGTCAGACTGCGCCGCCGGTTACGGCTGCACACGAACAGGATTTTTATGCGCGCAGATTTCAAGCGGCCAGCAACTTGGTCAAAGCAACAAACTGTTCCAGGCCCAGTTTCTCCGCGCGTTCCATCGGCGAAATATTCAGCACGACGAAGGCGGCTTCCAGCTTTTCCTGCGGCCATTCCTGCTTCAACAGTTTCAACATCATTTTTCGCCGCTGGGAAAAGGCTTTTTTCACGAGGCGACGAAACAGCGCACGTGATGCTTCCGGCAGCAGCGGCGAAGTGCGGCGCTCCAGACAGATGCACGCGGAATCCACATCCGGCGCCGGGAAAAAACAGCCGGGGGGGATCTTGAACCAGCCGCGCGGCTGAAAATCCAACTGCACCAGCAGCGTCAGAATGCCGTAATCATCGCCGTCCGTCGGCGCCATGAGCCGTTGCGCGACCTCCAGCTGGAGGGTGACCACCATCCGCTTCGGCGCGCGCACGCCGGCGGCTAATTCCACCAAGATCGGCGAGGCGACGGAATACGGCAGGTTTGCCACCAGCTTCCAATCGCTCCAGTCGCGCGGCTCGCGCTTGAGAAAGGCGAGCGCGTCGTCGTGCAATAAATGGAATGCGCCGAGTTGTTTGGCTTCGCCGCTGGCGGCCGGTGGTCCGGCCAAAGTATTTATTAAGGCTTCATCGCTTTGTTTTTCCGTGCCGAACCGTTCGCACAAGAATTTCACCAGCCGCCCGTCCATTTCCACGGCAAAGACCTCGCCCGCTTTTTCCAAGAGCAGTTCCGTCAACGGCCCCAGCCCCGGCCCGATTTCGAGAATTTTGTCCGTCGGCTTGATTTCCGCCGTGTCCACGATGCGGCGAAGCTGGTTGCCGTCGTGCAGAAAATTCTGGCCAAGCGATTTCGTGAGCTGGAGGTCGCGCTTGGCCAGCAATTCGCGCATTTCGTTGAGGGTCATGGAAAAAGTTTTGCCGCAGATGAAAGCGGATTAACGCAGATGGGGGGGGGAAATGAATTGGTGCCATTAGTCTTAAGCTGCGGTTAATACTTCTACGAGCACAGCGACGGCCTGGCCGAGTTGCGCCCGGGTGATGGTGAGCGGCGGAGTGAAGCTGATGACGTTGGCGGGTTCACCTTCCGGCAGAAAAATATAGCCGCGATGCAATAGTGTTTTGATCGCGTGGAGCGCGATTTGCGTCGCCGGTTTTCCGTCAGGCAAAGTCAGTTCCACGCCAGCCATCAAGCCGAGGCCGCGGGAAGTGTTTTTAATTTTAAGTTTTAAGTTTTTAATTGAAGAAAGTTCGCCCACCAAAAATTTACCCAGCGCGCCGCTGCGCTCGCACAATTTCAGCCGTTGAATTTCTTTGATCTGGGCCAGCGCCATCGCGCAGCCGACGGGATGACCGAGAAACGTGCTGGTGTGAATCGCTTCGCCCGTCGAGGCGGGCCAGGCAGCATCCATCAAATCGGCGTGGCCAACGCAGGCGGACAGTGGAAAACCACCGGTCAGCGCCTTGCCAAGGCAGATCAAATCCGGAACCACGCCGCTGTGCTCGCAGGCGAACCATTTGCCGGTGCGGCCAAAGCCAGTGTAAATCTCATCGAGAATGAGCAGCGCGCCATGTTCGTCGCAAAGCCGGCGGAGCAGCGGCAGAAATTCCGGCGGCGGAATATTGATGCCGCCGCGGGCCTGAATCGGCTCGACGAGAATCGCGCCGATTTTTTCGCGGCGGAAAGCCCGGCGGATGTGTTGCTCAACTTCGTGGCAGCCGACGTGAGTCGCCGCCATCTTGATTCCAGTTTTAGAATGAGCCGGCGCACGCCGGCTGCTACAAGACGAAGTGGGAAACTTCACGAAATGGACAAATTCACGCAGCTGCGAGCGGAACGGGCGGCGGAAATGCTCGCGGTGCGTGGCGTTGAGCGCGCCGTAGCCAAGCCCGTGGTAACCGCCGGCAAAAGCGATGACGCCGCATTTGCCGGTGGCCAGCAGCGCGGTCTTGAGCGCCGATTCGACGGCTTCAAAACCGGAGTTGGAGAAAATGACTTTTCCCCATTTCCGATTTCCGATTTCCGATTTCCGATTTGTTTTTGTCCAGCGCTCGAAGGTGATCCGGCTCAATTCCCGCGCGAGCCGAGCCTTGAGCGCGTGGGGATGCACGTCGCCCATCGCGTGCAGGAGTTTCGCCATCTGCCGCTGACCGGCTTTGACAACTTCGGGATTGGCGTGACCGGCGGCGGCGACGCCGAAGGCGGCGGTCAGGTCCAGATATTTTTTCCCTTCGGCATCCCAGACATGAACTCCCCGGGCGCGCTCCCAGACAATCGGCCACGAGCCGTCCGGCTCAGTGAACAGGACATTGCGCGATTCGTGGTCGCGGAGGAGTTGGAGGGTTTGCCGGGTATTCATTTTTTAACCACGGATGGACACGGATGGACACGGATGAAAACAAATGGCGTACGGATTTTAGCCAGCATCAGCATAGATGCGGTCAAGGCGGGCGGAAGTTGAAGCGGGCGACAGCCCGCGTCCCAACCAAATCCGTGTTTATCTGTGTTCGTCCGTGGTTTCATTTTTAAACTCCCCGATGCTCCGGCGGCCAGATGATTTTGTGCTGCTGGATTTGAAAACGGACCGGGAGCGCGTCGGCGATGATTTTTTCCGCGAGCTCCTGCCGCGATACCGGCGTAAGGCCGGCGGGAACTTTTTTCAACACCTGGTTCTGCTGCTCCGGCGCCAGCGGATGAACCCACGAAAACAGCACCGGGCAAAGGGCGGCCAGCGGGTGCGCGGCGAGCTGCGATTTCGCCCATTCGTAATCTTCCACCGTGCCGATGACGAACTTAATTTCGTCGATGGATTTCAAGTGCGCGATGTTCTCGAACCGGTTGCGCGCGACTTCGCCGCTGGAGGGGCATTTCAAGTCCACGATGCGATGGACGCGCGGGTCAATTTTGGAGATGTCATGCGCACCGCTCGTCTCGATGAGCACGGTGAAGCCGTCATCGCACAGCTGCCGCAGGAGCGACAGGGAATTCTGCTGGAGCAGCGGCTCGCCGCCGGTGAGTTCGACGAGCGGCAGACGCGAGGCCGGATGCCGGACGCTGGATGCGGGATTTGAAAACGGCGCGGCCGACCGTTTCACTTCCGTCAAAATTTCCTCGAGCGTTTTCTTTTTGCCGACGGTGAAAGCGTAGGCGGTGTCGCAGTAGGAGCACCGGAGGTCGCAGCCGGTGAGCCGGATGAAAAGGCACGGCAGCCCGGCAAAGGTGCTTTCGCCTTGCAAGCTCAGATAGATTTCGTTGACGACGAGCATATCGGACACGCGGAAAAGCTACGCGGAACCGGTGGAATTAAACAGGTTTTTCACGCGGGCGGCTGGAATTCTTCGAGGGATGGGTTACAATATTCAAATTAAGCCCATGCTCCGGCGCTTTCCAAAACTCAGTCTGCTGGCCGCTTTTATCCTGAGCGGCGTCAGCAGCCAGGCGACCGCGCTTGATGATATCGGAGTAACGCTGCTGCGGGAGATGACAACCAATTTGAACGGTTCCGGCATTCGAATGGCACAAGCGGAAGCCAATACCGACGGCAACACAAATCATCCGAGCGCCTTTGAAGTCAATCCCGCCGCCGACCCAGTTCAGCAGCCGATAAATCTTTTTACCTACTATTCCAGCCTTGGCTCAACGAACGGTTTTCCGAACGCCGCCGGCGCCGAGTCGGGACATGCGAATATCGTGGGCGGTATTATTTATGGCCGCACCAACGGCGTAGCCCCGAATGTAGCGCATGTAGATAATTTTGATGCAGATTACTTCATCCAATCCTATTATGATGCTTTAAGTAATCTGGTTGTTGCCTTGCCGCCAACCAACATCAACGATTCAATAATAAATCAAAGTTTCACTTTCGGAAACTTATCCGCCAGCGACCAACGAATCGTCGACGCAGCTTACGATGATTACGCGGGGTCAAATAATTCGTTTTTTGTATCCGCCGCGTGTAATTACTCGATAAGGCGCCGGGTTTGCGCCCCCGGCACGGCGTATAATTGCATCAGCGTGGCAGCTTATGGCGGGGACTCGAGCATCGGTCCGACCATTGACAATGGCCGCAGCAAGCCGGACATCACCGCACCCGCTAATGCAACCAGTAGTTCCACACCCCAAGTTTCCGGCGTGGCGGCGTTGCTGATGCAGGCCGCGCGGCGCGGCGACGGTGGGAGTGACACCAATGCCGCCGCGGATTTGCGAACGATCAAGGCGCTGCTGCTCAACGGCGCGGTGAAACCGGCGAACTGGACGAACTCAAGTTCCTCGCCGCTCGACGCACGTTACGGCGCGGGGGTGGTAAACGCGTTTAATGCCCACAGGCAACTCGCGGGCGGCAAACAAATTTTTTGCGCGGCAAATCCGGTCGCCAGCGGCGGGGCGCATCCGCCGGTGGCGGAAACCAATTCCGTGGCCGCCACCAGCGGCTGGAGTTGGGAAAGCATTTCCAGCAGCGCGACGGACGACGCAGTGAATCATTATTTCTTCAATGTTTCCAACGGCATGACCACGGTCACACTGGTCTGGAACCGCCAATACGGCCAGTCCAACATCAACAACCTCGACTTGTTTTTGCTCAACGCCGCCAACAGCAATCTCGTCGCCGGCAGCACCAGCCGCGTGGACAATGTCGAGCACCTCTTCCTCCCGCAGCTGCCGGCGGGACGCTATGATTTGCAGGTCTTGAAATACGGCGGCACGAATGTGGTCAGCGATGGAGAAACTTACGCGCTGGCATTTGCCTTCGTTTCGCCGGAACCAAACCTGACGAAGTCCGGCGCCAACCTGACTTTGACCTGGCCGGTTTATCCCGCCGGTTTCCGCGCCGAGGCGGCGACCAATCTGGTTGCGCCCACCTGGATCACGAATGATCTGCCAGCCCCGGCCATCACGAACAACAGGAACAGCCTGATTTTGCAGGCGACGAATGCTTTCCAGTTTTTCCGCCTGCGCAGTCCGGATTTTTGAAATGGCCGCCAAGCTGGTCCAGCGCGAAGTGCCGGCCGATCGGGTAGCTGTTTGAAATGGCCACCGTGATGAAGTTTTTCGCGATTTCCACGGCCTGCGGCAAGTCGCAACCCAACGCCAGCGCGGCGCAAATCGCTGCAGAATAGGTGCAGCCGGTGCCATGCGTGGAAACGCCCCGCACAAACGGCGCGGACAACAGCAACTCGGTTTCGCCATCGAAAAAAACATCAATCGCCTCCCGGGAGTTTTTTAGGTGACCGCCCTTGACCAAGGCCGCACAGCCGTAGCGCAAAACGATTTTGCGCGCGGCGGAGCGCAAATCTTCCGGCGAGGAGATTTTTTGTTCCGCGAGGATTTCCGCCTCGTCCAGATTCGGCGTGACGAGCGCGGCGAGCGGCAGAAGTTTTTCTTTCAAAACTTTTTCCGCCGAAGGTTTCAGCAAGCGGGCGCCGCTAGTGGAGATCATCACAGGGTCTACGACCAGTTTTAAGTTTTGAGTTTTAAGTTTTGAGTTTCGAAAAATGCTCGCCACGGCCGAAATGTTTTCCGCCGAGAACAGCATTCCGGTTTTAACCGCCGAGGGCGGCAGCTCCGCAAAAACGGCCTCGATTTGCCGGCGCAACATTTTGGGCGAACACGGTTCCACACCGAGGACACGCTTCGGATTTTGCGCCGTGAGACAGGCGATGGCGCTGGTGCCGTGGACGCCAAGGGCGGCAAAGGTTTTCAGGTCAGCTTGAATACCGGCGCCGCCGCCGCTGTCGGAGCCGGCGATGGTCAGGGCGACGGGCCGTGGTCTGCGTTTTGTCATGCGCAGAATTTAGCGGAGGCACGGACAACTTGAAACTTGGAACTTACCCCGCCATCTTGGGGGCATGGACAAAGCCAAAGTTGCGGAGATTATCGGCGAAATCGGCATGCTGCTGGAATTGAAGGGCGAAAATCCGTTCAAAACCCGCGCCTACGCCAACGGCGCACGAATCATCGAAGGATTGAATGAGCCGCTGGCGAAGCTGGTGGCGGAAAAACGGCTGGCCGAAATCAAGGGCATCGGCGCGGCGCTGGAGCAGAAAATCACGGAGCTGGTAGAGACGGGGAAACTGAAATACTACAAGGAGTTAAAGGGTTCGATTCCACCGGGATTGCTGGAAATGCTGGAGATTTCCGGTCTTGGCCCGAAAAAGATTCAAGCACTGAACAAGAAGCTCGGCATTGATTCGATTGAAAAACTGGAAGCCGAGTGCAAGGCCGGCAAGGTGGCGGAGCTGGACGGTTTCGGCGAGAAGACGCAGGCGAATATTTTGGAAGGCATCGCACTGAAACGGACTTATGCCAGCAAGCATCTGCTGAGCGACGCGTGGCGGGCGGCGGAGCCGTTGCTGGAAAACTTGCGACAGCATCCCGACGTAATCCGATGCAGCACGGCTGGGAGTTTGCGGCGGTTCAAGGAGGTCATCGGCGACATTGATTTGCTGGCATCGTCGAAACACGCGGCGAGCGTCATTGAATTTTTTGTTTCGCAGCCGGGCATTGTGAAGGTGCTGGCGAAAGGCGAAACGAAGGCAAGCGTGATTTTAGAGGGCGGCATCCAGTGCGACCTGCGGGTGGTGAGCGATGCGGAATTTCCATTCGCTCTGGCCTATTTCACCGGCAGCAAGGAACACAACATTGTGATGCGGCAACGGGCGATCCAGCGCGGTTGGCGGCTGAATGAATACGGCTTGTTCAAGTCGAAGGAAGAAACGCGCGACGCCAAGCTGCTCGTGCCGTGCAAATCGGAGGAAGACATTTTCGCCAAGCTGGACCTGGCTTTTGTGCCGCCGGAACTGCGCGAGGATCACAGAGAATTTTCAGCGGCAGAAAATAATGAGTTGCCAAAGCTGGTTGAGTGGTCGGATTTGAAAGGCGCGCTGCACAACCATTCAAATTGGAGCGACGGGCACGACACACTGGAGGAAATCGCGGAGTTCATGGACGGTCTGGGGCTTGAATACTGGGCCATCACCGACCACTCCAAGTCATCGTATCAGGCGAATGGGCTGGAGGCGACGCGGTTGCGGCAACAGATGGCGGAAATAAAAAAAATAAATGCGCGACTGGCCGGTGAAGGCCGGGATTTCCGGCTGTTGACGGGCAGTGAAGTGGACATTTTGAAGGACCGGCTGGATTTCGACGATGATGTGCTCGCGGAACTGGAAGTAGTGGTCGCCAGTCTCCATGTTCCGTCGAGCCGCGAGGCGGAAAACACTAAACGGCTGATTCGCGCGGCGGAAAATCCGTTGGTCCATATTCTCGGTCATCCGACGGGACGACTGCTGCTGGAGCGCGAGCCGTATCCGGTCAACATTTCGGCGGTGATTGACGCCTGTGCGGCAACGGGAACATGGATTGAGTTGAACTGCAATCCGCATCGGATGGATTTGGACTGGCGCAACTGGCTCTATGCCAAGAGCAAAGGGGTAAAATGCGCCATTAATCCCGACGCGCACCGGAATATGCATGCCGGTTTTTTACGGCTAGGGGCAGGCATTGCCAGGAAAGGCTGGCTGCAAAAGACGGACGTGGTGAACACGCTGTCGTTAAAATCATTAGTTTCTGAATTGTAACAATAGATTTCTACAATAGTAGTATAGCATGTCGATTGATTTGAATTAATGCATGGGGCAACAAAGGATTAATGAGATAAATATATTTTGACGAGTCGCTTGGCAGACTGTTAGACTTCAAACTAATTCGGCTATGGGCGCTTTTTTTGAATGGCATACGTCGCACATGGTCAAAAGAAAATTCAGATTTATATGAAGAAAGTTTTTGTCTCTGCCGGAATGTTGGTAGCGGGTTTTGCCGGACTGCAAACAGCACTGGCCGCGGGGCCGGACCTGGTTTCGCCCAAGGCGTGGAATGTATCCGCAACCCTTCGCGGCTTTTACGACGACAATTATAACATCTCCGGCACTGGTAGAGGCAGCTTCGGGGCAGAGCTTGTGCCAACGATTTCCCTGCATGTCCCCATGAGGCAAACCGATTTCGGGATGCGCTACACTTACGGGCTTTATTATTATCAAGATCGGGATGCCGCAGGAATGGATCCGTTTGACCAGACCCATCAGTTGAATCTCTGGCTGGATCACGCCTTCAACCAACGCTGGAAAGCAAATATTACTGATACCGTGGCCGTTGGTCAGGAGCCGGAATTACTAAGGTCAACGTCAGGGGGGGGGGCGGCTGTGCCTTACCGCGTTTCAGGCAACAACCTGGCCAATCACGCAACTGCCACCTTGAGCACGGAATGGACCCGCCTCTTCAGCACTTCGCTCAGCTATGGCAATAATTTTTACGATTACGAAAACAGTGGAACGACTTTAGGCGGGATAGCTCCAACACCGCAATTTCCACCGCAATTTCCGATTTTGCCAGTTGGCACACCCGGCGGTTCAGGTTTTCAAGCTCTGTCAGCAAACCCCACTTTAGCGGGCACATTAAACCGGATTGAGCAGAATATATCCCTGGATTTACAGTGGCATTTTAGACCGGAGACCATTGGCTTTGTCGGATATAATTTTAGCTGGGTGAATTACATCGGAAACGAGCCGATCGGCGTTTTCAATTATTACAACTCGACTTATCCGGCGCTTTCATCACCCCATTCGGTGGTTTACCGCAGCGATTCCCGCGACAGCTATTCTCACTACGCCTACCTCGGTGTGCAGCATCAATTTTCCGCCAACTTGAGTGGCTCCGTTAGAGGCGGTGTTTCTTACACGGACAGCTACAACGATCCATTGCAAGCAACGACATCGCTCGCCCCCTATGCGGATTTGTCGTTAAGCTACACCTACATTCCGGGCAGCTATGTTCAGCTTGGATTCACGCATGACATCAACGCCACCGATATAGCGTCAGTTAACTCCGTCACAGGTTCGTTGACGCAATATCAGGAAAGCTCCGTGATTTACGCAAGCCTCAATCACCGGATCAATCCCCGATTGCTAGGCACCATCATCGGCCGCTGCCAATATTCGACCTATCAGGGTGGTGTCAGCGACAGTGTCTCCGACACGGATTTCAGCCTCGGCGTCAATCTGCGTTATCAGTTTAACACCCACTTCTCAGCCGATGTCGGCTATAACTTCGACAACCTGACCTCTGGCATTGATGGCCGCACTTATTCGCGCAACCGGGTCTATTTGGGTCTGGGTGCAAATTATTAAGTGGAAATCTGACATAAACATGGTTTGAACACCAGGTTGGGAGCCGAGTCTAACGAAGGCTCCCATTATTTTTTAGACATATGGAACAAGAAAAAACTTTTACGCCGCCAGAAGCCCGGGTGCATTTTTTGGATTACTGGCGGGTCATTCGCATTCGCAAGGCGATTATCATCACGGTGTTTCTTATCACCGCCATCATCGCCACGGCGGTGACCTTCATTCTGCCGGAGTCCTTCGCCAGCACCTGCCGCATCAAGGTGGAAAACGACTTTACCGACACCTTGGGATCCAGTGCCATAACGCCTTCAATGATGCCGTATGACCCCTATTTCATCCAAACGACCTTTGAAATCATGCAGTCGCAACTGGTGCTGAGCAACGTCATCAGCGCCATGAATTTGAACATCGAATGGGGCAAAAAATATTTTAACGGTGAAACGCTCAAGACGGCAGAAACCATGACCATCCTCAAGGGACGCATGAGCCTCGCCCCCGTGCGCAACACCAAACTCATCGCCATCACGGTTTATAGCGATGACGCCAAGGAAGCCGCCGTGCTGGCCAATACCATTGCCGCCGCCTATAAAGCCTATCGGCTGGAGTCGCGACAACAGGTGGTATCTAAAGGGCTTGAAGCCTTAAAGGAACAATACCAACAAGAGGAACTCCAGATTCAGGCCACCCAGCAGAAGGTAGACAAACTGCGGCATGAACTGGGCATCAATGAAAACACCGCCAATGCCGCCGGTCCCACCCCGACTCTCAACAGCGACGAACTGCAAAAAATTCACGCGCAAATGCTCGATGGCGAACACAACTACAAGGAATCCCTGTCGCTGCTGGACGAACTAAAGGCGCAGGACAAAATGAAATTGCGCGACGTCCTGCCGCGGGCCTACCCCGATCCAGCCTTGTCCAGCATGCTCGACCAGCTGCATGAGGCGCAGCGCAAACGGGCGGCCCTGGTCATTGATTATGCCACCAACAACCTGAACGTCGCCCGCGTGGACACCCTGGTAGAAACTTTAAACCGGCAGATTGACGACTGCGTGGCCGGAATCATGATTGGCCTCACCAGTCAGGTGCATTCCAAGAAAGCCGCCTTGGACGCCCTTGGCCTAAAAGTCGAGGAAGCCAAGGCGAAAGACCTGCTGGAAGCCGCCAAGAACCAGCCGTACTACGACGCCAAACGGGATTTGGAACAGCGCCGGGACATGCACAAATTGCTCTATTCGAAAATCAAGGCGGAGGAACTCGATATCGCCATGCCCAAATCCTTCATGGTGCAGATCACTGACAACGCGGAACCCGGCAAAGCTCCAGTCAAACCGAACAAGACCGTCAACATCGTCCTCGGCCTCATTTTTGGACTTATCATGGGCGTCGGCCTCGCATTTTTCATCGAATACCTCGACACCAGCGTGAAAACGATTGACGACGTGGAACGCATGTTCCAAGCCCCGGTGCTCGGCGTCATTCCCCAAAACATAGGATACTTGATTGAGGAGGGAACCGAGAGCAAACACGCCGAAGCCTACCGCGTGCTGCGCACCAACCTCCTCTTCTCCCGCAAGGATGAAAAATTCAACACGATTGTCGTTGTCAGCGCCGGTGCCGGCGAAGGCAAATCTACCACCACCATCAATCTGGCCACCGTCTTCGCCCAGTCCGGCAACCGGGTTTTGATTGTGGACTCCGACCTGCGCCGCCCCACGATGCATAAACTGTTCAAGGTGGCCAACAACCTCGGCTTAACCAATTACCTGCTCAAGCAAAACACAGTCGCCGAAGTCGTCCAGACCACGTCGGTGCCGAACCTCGACTTCATGGCCAGCGGCAAGTTACCCAACAGTTCGATGGGCATTCTCGGCTCCGCCCAGATGAAGGAAATGATCGCGGAACTCAAGCAGCGGTATGATTTCATCTTCTTCGATTCACCGCCCATCCTCGGCGTCAGCGACGCATCCATTCTCGCCAGCGAAGTGGATCTCGTGATGCAAGTTGTCCAATACCGCCGCTACCCGCAGCCGATGACCATTCGCGCCAAGCAGATGATTGAAAAAGTCGGCGGCAACCTCGTCGGCATCGTCCTCAACAACATCAATATGTCCCAGGACGAAGGCTATTATTACTACAGCGGCTACTACCACGACTACTACTACAACCGCAACTCCGGCGAACAGGAATCCGCCGCACTGCCCGCTGGTGATACCGGAAAAAATATTAACCGAGTCACATGAACCAAAAACATTTTCCGCCAATGAAATCAAAATTGTTTCGGTTTATTTCTCACCGCCTGTTGCTAATCCTGCCCTTGCTCGCGCTCCTCTTTTCAGGCTGCGCCAGCCCCGACAACTCCGCCGTCATGGCCCCGCCTCCCGCCAATTATCCCGGCGACCCGGCGGTGGCCCGGCTGCATGTTGGCGACACGATCACCGTGCACTTGGACGGCTTGCCGGAAGTTATTGTTCCGCACGAAGAATCCATCAAGGAAGACGGCACCATCAACCTCGACCTGATCGGCCGGGTCAAGGCGGCCGGTCAAACCGCTGGTGAATTACAGGATACCATCCACAACCTTTACGTTCCCAAATATTACACCCACGTCACGGTCACCGTGAAAACCGGCGACCGCGTCTTTTACGTCCGCGGTGAAATCAAATCCCCCGGCCGTCAGATCTATGTCGGTCAAATCACCGTAACAAAAGCTATCACCTCCGCCGGCGACTTCACCGACTTTGCCAACCGCAAAAAAGTCGTCCTCACCCGCGCCAATGGACAGCGCTTCAAGCTCAACTGCAACACCATTCTCGACGGCAAGGCTCCGGATCCCCAGGTTTACCCCGGCGACCAGATCGAAGTCACCCGCCGCGCATTCTGATGGTTCAGATCCGCATTCTTTCCGGCAAAACGGCGGGCAACATTCACGTCGCCCGCCGTTTTCCATTTCGCATCGGGCGGGCGGCGGGCAATGAATTGCAGTTGGACGATGAAGGCGTCTGGGACTATCACCTGGTCCTGGAAGTCCAAAAAACCGAAGGCTTCACCGTAAAAACCGTCTCGGACGCCTTTGTCGCCATCAACGAACATCCGCAAACCTCCGCGCGGCTTCGCAACGGCGACATCCTCTCCTTTGGTTCCGCCAAGCTTCAGTTCTGGCTGGCCGCCCCGAAGCAGCAGGGCTTGCGTCTCCGCGAACTCTCCGTCTGGCTCCTGCTCGCCACCGTCACCGCCTTCCAGTTCGTCCTGATTTATCGGCTGCTTCGTTGAGGCTGGTGGGGTGAGCGTCCTCGTGAGCCGTCAAAACAAAAAACCGCACGATATGCTCGTGCGGCTTGAAAATTCCGAGGGTCAAATCAATGACGGAAATGCCGCGCGCCGGTGAACGCCATCGCCAGGCCACGGGCATCCGCTGCGGCGATGACTTCAGCGTCTTTCACCGAACCGCCGGGCTGAATCGCCGCGGTCGCGCCCGCTTCGGCGGCGGCAATGAGTCCGTCGGGGAACGGGAAGAACGCGTCACTACACACCACGCTACCGGCGAGCGACAGTTTAGCCTCGCCAGCCTTCCACACCGCGATGCGGCTGGAATCCACGCGGCTCATCTGGCCGGCGCCGGTGCCGAGGGTGCGACCTTCGCCGACGTAAAGAATCGCGTTGGATTTAAGGTGTTTCACCACGCGCCAACCGAACAGCATCGCCTTCAGCTCCGCTTCGGTAGGCTGCCGTTTCGTGACGATCTTCAAATCCGCCACCGCCGTCACCTTCAAATCGCGCTGCTGGAGCAGGAACGAATCCGCGCCGACGCTACGAACGTCCCACGGCGGCGCCGAGAGCGGGCATTTCTGGATTTGTAGCAGGCGTAGATTTTTCTTCTTCTGCAAAATCGCCAGCGCCTCGGCCGAAAATTCCGGAGCAACGATAACCTCGCTGAAGATTTCCGCGATGGCCGCGGCACACGCGGCGTCAAGGGTCTGGTTCACGGCGATGATGCCGCCGAACGGCGCCTGCTTGTCCGTGGCGAACGCCTTGTCCCATGCCTCGCGCAGGTTCTCACCCTGCCCCACGCCGCACGGATTCGTATGCTTCAGAATCGCCAGCGTTGGCCCGTCCTGGCGAAACTCGGCGATGAGCGCGGTTGCCGCGGTGAGGTCTAAAATATTGTTATAGGACAGCTCCTTGCCGTGGAGCTGCTTGAAATAGTCGTGGAACCTGCCGTAGAGCGCGGCGGTCTGGTGCGGATTTTCACCGTAGCGCAACGGCTGCGCAATCGGCGCGGAAATCGTCAGCACTTGCGGCAGCGCCGATTTGTCGGCGGCGAATTCCTTTTGCAGATGCGCGGCGATGGCGGCATCGTAGGCGGCGGTGCGCGCATAGACTTTTGCGCAAAGCTTCCGGCGCAGTTCCAGCGTGGTGTTGCCGGTCTCGGAAATCTGTTTCGCCACCTCCGCGTAATCTGCCGGGTCAACGATGACGGTGACGCTATCATGATTTTTCGCCGCGCTGCGGAGCATCGAAGGGCCGCCAATGTCAATGTTTTCAATAGCATCGTGCAGTTTCACGTCCGGCTTGGCGACGGTGGCCTCGAACGGATAGAGGTTCACCACGACTAGATCAATTGGCTTAATAGAGTGTTGTTTTACCGCCACTTCGTGGGTGGCGTTGCCGCGGATGTAGAGCAAACCGCCGTGGACGAGCGGGTGCAAGGTTTTGACGCGACCGTCGAGCATTTCGGGAAAGCCGGTGTGATCGCTGATGTCCTTTACCACCAGGCCGGCTTCGCGGAGCGCCTTGGCGGTGCCGCCGGTGGAGATGAGCTCGACGCCTTGGGCGGCGAGGATTTGGGCAAAGGCCACGAGGCCGGTTTTGTCGGAAACGGAAAGCAATGCGCGTTGAATTTTCACGCGCGACAAAATCTACGAAACTTGCCGCCGCCGCAATCGGTAAATTGAATCCGGGCCGGTAAGTCAGATATCATGGCCCAGACGGGGGAAGCTCCCATTACTATTTGGCGTTTCAGATTTGCCGGATTCGGCTTGCTATTCATGGCGTTTTTCATATTTTCCATCCCGCCTGAACGCCGCGTGTGCGGATGTTCATATGAGGCTGAGAAAAGTCGTTAAACCAACAACCTAACCTTTAACCTCCGTTGCTCCGCAGCGTTTGTTAGTTTAGGCAATGGAGTCTTCAAGTTCCTTCCGGAACCCAAAGCCTCCCGCAGTTCAAAACCGTCAAGTTATGTTAACCATGGAAGAAGCCCTGAAACAGGGCACCAAGCTCGTCACCCAAAACGAGATCGTCAAAGGCACCGTCATCGAAGTTCGCGCCAAGGAAGTCCTCGTGGACATCGGCTACAAGAGCGAAGGTATCGTCCCGCTCAATGAATTTCTCGAACCCGCCGCCGTCAAAGTCGGCGACGAGATTGATGTGCTGGTCGAAAAACTCGAAAACAAGGAAGGCACCGTCGTCCTCTCGCATCAGAAGGCGGAGTTCAAGAAGAACTGGGAGCGCATCCTCTCGATTTGCAACGAAGGCGGCCGCGTCACCGGTAAGGTCACCGCGGTGGTCAAGGGCGGCCTCATCGTCAATGTCGGCGTCGAGGCGTTTCTGCCGTCGTCGCAGCTCGACGTGGTCACCCCGAAGAATCTCCAGTCGTTCGTCGGCAACAGCTACGAATTCAAGGTCGTCAAGATCAACCAGGAGCGCCAGAACATCGTGCTCTCCCGCCGCGAACTCATCGAGGCCGAGCGCAACGAGAAGCGCGGCAAGCTGCTGGCCGACATGACCCCGGGCGACATCCGCAAGGGCACGGTCAAGAACATCACCGATTTCGGCGCGTTCATCGATTTGAACGGCCTCGACGGCCTGCTCCACATCACCGATATGAGTTGGGGCCGCCTCGGCCATCCGTCGGAACTCCTCAAGGTGGGCCAGGAAATCGACGTGGTCGTCCTCGACGTGAACAAGGAAAAGGAACGCGTCAGCCTCGGCCTCAAGCAGAAGATGGCCAATCCGTGGGATCAAATCGAAACCAAGTTCCCGATCGGCACCAAGGTCAAGGGCAAGGTCGTCAGCCTCGTGCCCTACGGCGCGTTTGTGCAGCTCGAACCCGGCGTGGAAGGCCTCGTGCACGTCACCGAACTCTCCTGGACCAAGCGCGTGGCCAAGCCCAGCGACGTCCTCAAGCAGGACCAGGAAATCGAAGCGGTCGTCCTCGGCATCAACCGCGACGAGCAGAAAATCTCCCTCGGCATCCGCCAGCTGGAAAACAATCCGTGGGACGCCGCCGACGCCAAATACAAAGTGGGCGAACGCGTCAAAGGCAAAGTCCGCAACCTCACCAGCTACGGCGCGTTTGTCGAACTGGAAGAAGGCATCGACGGCATGGTGCACGTCTCCGACATGTCCTGGACCCGCAAAATCAATCACCCGAGCGAAATGCTCAAGAAGGGCGACGAGATCGAAGCCACCGTGCTCGAAGTGGACAAGGGTGCCCAGCGCATCGCGCTCGGCATGAAGCAGCTCGAAATCGACCCGTGGGAAAAGATCGAGACGCTCTACAAAGTCGGCGACCTTGTGCAGGGCAAAGTCACCAAGCTCGCCAGCTTCGGCGCGTTTGTCGGCCTCCAGCACGAAATCGACGGCCTCGTCCACATCTCGCAGATCAGCGAGGAACGCGTGGAGAAGATCAAGAACGTCCTCAAGGTCGGCCAGGATGTCAGCGCCCGAGTGGTCAAAATCGACCGCAACGAACGCCGCATCGGCCTGTCCATCAAGGCGGCCAGCTACTCCGACGAGCAGCTCAAGGAAGAGCAGAAGATCCTCGACGCGCTCAAGCCCGGCGAAGACCTCGTCGCACTGCAGCACGCCTTCGACGCGCTCGACGACGTCAAAGTCACCGACAAGGAATAATCCTAGTCAGAAAATTCAAAACGGCGGACTGGCAACAGTCCGCCGTTTTTTGATTTCCAATCACCTCACGCAAAGTCGCCAAGCCGCAAAGTTGATTGGTCAGGAAAAGTTTCTTGCGGCTTGGGCGTGAGAACGATTACGCAGCCAGCTCAAACAGCGCCTTGTGCCGGTAATGGAGAATCTTGAACTCCGCCTCATCCCGCAGCGTTTCCACCAGATCAAACTTGTCCTCGAACGGCGGGAAAAACGCGTCACCTTCCACCTCGCGCTTCACCAGCGTCAAATATAGGTCAGAGCAGAACGGCAGCGCCTTCTTGTAAATCTGCGCACCGCCGGCGATGTAAAATTCCAACGGCGAACTCGCCGGGTCCAGCTTCAGGAAATTCTTGATGATGCGCAGGTCCACCGTCGCCGCGCCGCCGACCTTGGGTAGTTCGAACTGCGTCGGCTTATCGGGAAAATGCGTCTTGCCGCGCCCGACCCAGGCCTGGCCGAACACCTCGGGCAGACTCGCCTGCAACCGACCCGGATGCCGGCTCAAGACGATGTTGATGCGGTTGGGCAGCGGTTTGCCGCCGAGGCTCTCAAACGTCTTCCGCCCCATGATGACCACGTTGCCCGACGTCATCCGCTTGAACCATTTGAAATCCTCCGGCAGATGCCAGGGAATCTTGTTTCCCGCACCGATCACGCGGTTCAACGACATCGCGGCGATGGCTTTGAAGTGTTTCATGTTGTTGCCCACAGATTACGCCGATTTCCGCAGAGAATAAATTAAATCTGCATTCATCCGCGAAATCTGCGGGAAATATTAAACCGCAATCGGCGCTTTGATGCCCGGATGCGGGTCGTAGCCTTCCAGCGTAAAATCCTCGAACTGGAAATCATGGATATTCTTCACCGCCGGATTGATTTTCATCTGCGGCAGCGGACGGAACTCGCGCGAAAGCTGGAGTTTCGCCTGTTCAAGATGATTTGCGTAGAGATGCAGGTCGCCGAAGGTGTGGACGAAATCGCCCGGTTTCAAGTCGCACACCTGCGCCACCATGCGCGTGAGCAGCGCGTAGCTGGCGATGTTGAACGGCACGCCGAGAAAAAGATCCGCGCTGCGCTGGTAAAGCTGGCAGCTCAACTCGCCGTCCTGCACGAAGAATTGAAACATCGTATGGCACGGCGGCAGCGCCATCGTCTCGATCTCACCCGGATTCCACGCGCTGACGATGAGCCGGCGGCTATCGGGATTCTTTTTGATCTGCGCGATGACGCCGTCAATCTGGTTGATGCTGCGGCCGTCGGCAGTTTTCCAATCGCACCATTGCGCGCCATAGACGCGGCCGAGGCTGCCGTCCGGCTTCGCCCACTCGTCCCAGATGGACACGCCGCGCTCCTGGAGCCAGCGGACGTTCGTCTCGCCGCGCAGGAACCAGAGCAGTTCGTAGATGATGGACTTGAGATGGAGCTTCTTGGTGGTGAGAACGGGGAAACTCGTGCGCAAATCAAACCGCGCCTGCGCGCCGAACACGGACCAGGTGCCGGTGCCGGTGCGGTCGGCCTTGAACTTGCCGTGATCGAGGACGTGCCGGAGCAAATCGTGGTATGCAATCATCGCGGGAAAAATTTAACCACGAAACACACGAAAGACACGAAAAAGAAATTCACACGGCGGCCAAACTCGAAATTTTCCCGCGGCCATCCGATTTCAGGCGACAACCTCCGCCGGCAACGCTAGGCTCAAAATCATCATGCAGCTCACTCGCATCCATCATGTCGCGATCATCGCCGCCGATTACGAACGCTCCAAAAGGTTTTACACGGAGACGCTCGGTTTGCGCATCGTGGCCGAGACGTATCGGGAGGCGCGGCGCTCGCACAAGCTCGACCTGGCGTTGCCGGATGGCAGCCAGATTGAATTATTTTCCTTTCCCGGCGCGCCGCCGCGTCCGTCCTGGCCGGAAGCCTGCGGCCTGCGGCATCTGTGTTTCGCAGTCAACGACCTCGCCGCCTGCATCCGCGAACTGGAAGCCAAGGGCGTGGCCGTGGAACCCGTGCGCGTGGATGAATTGACGGGAAAGAAATTCACCTTCTTCGCCGACCCGGACGGTCTGCCGCTGGAATTGTATGAAACGGCGTAGCCCGCATAATCGTGGCGACAAGGTTTTCAAAAAGGGATAGGCTCAACGACTGGATGAAACATAAAACTAATCGCTAAGTTGGGCGGATATATGCGCGTGGCTCTTTTTGCCATTATTGGAGCAATGTTCGTTGGATGCGCCAGAACTCCTGACGCGATTGACCAGCTCGTTGCCGACCTTTCCTCAACACATGGCATGTGGATAAATGGATTCACTTTGGATATTCATTTGCCGGCGACCCAATCCACCCAACAGGTAGTTGAGCAGGTTTTTAAACAAGCAATATTCGATACGGGGCGAGCGATACCAGCTGTCACAGGGAAAGTAACGAGTTACAAGATCTTGAAGATTCGACAGGTTCACATTTTTAATAACAGCCCCCAACCGGATATATGGACTAGAGTGTTTTCACTCTTTAAGCTCGAACGTCTGTCCCCCAGCTATGGTTTAGTCCCGACAGATTTATACACGGCGGTTTTAGTTCAAACGAATTTTGGCGAGAAGATTGTGCTTCTCCAAGCTGGTGGCACTTGGTGGTGCCGCTGTTATGATGCAAACCGAGTTTATTATGCGAAGCCATCAGTCTAAAGCATCACTGGATGCCGGTTGAATTGATTCCCTTTCTCAATGTCCGCCAAATTCACCAATAGTTTTGAATTCGAACAGCCGCTTTGGCAGTCGGGCATTGCGCGCGTTGCGGGCGTGGATGAGGCCGGGCGCGGGCCGCTGGCGGGGCCGGTCGTTGCCGCCGCCGCCATTCTGCCGCCGCGCTGGGCGCAATCCGGCTTGCCCGCCGAACTTGCCGGCCTGAATGATTCCAAGCAGCTCACCGAGGCGCAGCGCGAAAGGTATTTTGAATTCCTCACCACCTGCGCCGAAATCGAATTTGCCATCGCCGCCGTGGACGCGGGCGTGATTGACAAAATCAACATCCTGCAAGCCACGCATCGCGCGATGAACGACGCGCTGGCGCAGCTGTCGCCGCTGCCGCCGCACGCGCTGGTGGACGGCCGGCCGGTGAAAACGCTGCGCGTGCCGCAGACAGCCATCGTCAAGGGCGATGCGCGGAGCTATTCCATCGCCGCCGCGAGCGTGCTGGCCAAGGTCACACGCGACCGGCAGATGCTGGCGTATCACGTGCAGTGGCCGGAATATGGGTTTGCGGAGCACAAAGGCTACGGCACGGCCAAACATCTGGCGGCCATCGCCAGACACGGCGCGTGTCCGATCCACCGGATGACGTTCGCGCCGCTGAAGCCGAAGGATGCGAAGTTGTTTTAGCCGGGCATAACGGATATATAAACCCAAACCATCATCATGAACCGCCGCCAATTCATCACCCAAACCGGACAAACCGCGCTGGCAACTTCCTTGCTGGGCAGCCTGCTTTATCCCGCCGGCGCCGCGCGGGCAGCCGAGGCCGCCAAACATTCCCTGCCCGGCACCCGCCCGGAGGAGTTGGAAAAACTTTTTGCCACCTGGACGGACGGCCTGCTCGCCCGGCAGATCGGCCCGGAGGCGGACCGCGAATCCGCCGGCGCCCTCGCCTGTCCGGCCTGCGGCTTTATCCACGGCCGCGGCGGCGACGCCGTCTATCCGCTGCTGCGCCGCGCCCGCATCTCCAAGGATGAGCGCTTCGTTGACGCCGCCGTGCGGTTGTTCAACTGGATGTCCTGCATGGACGACAAGGACACCGGCGGCTGGATCAACAACCTGAAACCGCTGAGCACATGGAACGGCATCACCACCTTCTCGCTGATCACCCTGTGCGAGGCGCTGCACTATCACGGCGACCTGCTGCCCGCCCCGGTGCGCCAGCGGATGACCGAGCGGGCGGTGAAGGCCGCCGATTTCATCGCCAAGCGATTTCCCAGCGTCAAGGACAGCCCGAGCAACGTGAACTATCCCATGACCACCGGCTATTCGCTGGCGCTCGCGGCCAAGGTGCTGAACCTGCCGCGCCACCGGGATCAGGCCAAGCGGCTGATATACGATTGTCTGCAAACCCGTTTCAGCCCGAACGACCATCTGCTCTTCGGCGAATTTCATCCCCAGGATCAGCGCAGTCCCCGGGGACGCTACGGGGTGGACCTGGGCTACAACGTCGAAGAATCACTTCAGGCTCTCACGCTCTATGCCCTGCTGGAAAACGACCCGGTCGTCCGCGCGGCAGCCGTGAAAGCGTGGCGCTCCCACCTCGCCTTCATGCTGCCGGACGGAGCCTGGGACAACTCATGGGGCACGCGCGTGGCCAAGTGGACATGGTGGGGCAGCCGCACTTCCGACGGCTGCGAACAGGCGCTCTTTGCGCTCGCCGGGGAAAATCCGGTCTTTGGCGCGGCGGCCTGGCGCAATTTGCGCCTGCAAAAAGCCTGCACCCATGACGGGTTGCTGCACGGCGGTCCGGACCTCGCGCATCACGGGTTGAAACCGTGCATCCACCACACGTTCACCCACGCCAAAGCCCTGGCCGCGACGCTCGACATGTTTCCCGCCCTACCCGCCGCCGATCCGAAGATGCGCCTGCCCCGCGAAATCGCCGACGGAGCGCGCGACTATGCGGACATCGGCGTGGTGCTGACCGCGCGCGCGCCGTGGCGGGCCACGCTCGGCACCGGCGATGCGACCTATTCCAAGGACAAAGCTTTCCATGCAACCGGCGCGGCTCCGGGAGTCATCTGGCATGACGCGGTCGGCCTGCTGTTTGTCGCCAGCCTGTCCGACTATCTGATGGTGGAACCGACCAACATGGTGCCCCTGCCGGATTGCGGCGATGAACCGTTGACCCTGCGCATCGAGACCCGCGACGGAGCAAAGCGCTGGACCAACCTGTATGACACCAGCGCGGTGCTCGCCCATCAAGACGATGGCAAACGCATCACCGCCAAAAGCATCGTGCGGCTGCTGGCGGGCGGCGGATCGGGCGCCGACGTGGCCGGCGCCTGCAACCTGGCTTACACCTTTGAACGGGAGGCGCTGACCATCAGCGCCGGCATCCAGGACCGGCGCGACGCCAGGCAGCCGTTCACCTTGGTCCTGCCGCTGGTGTCGAGGCGCGGCGAGGAAGTGAAGCGTCTCTCGGATAACGCGGTGGCCATCATCAAACCCCGGGGGCGGGTGGTGGTCAGCTCCACCGCGCCGCTGCGCTTGGACAGACCCGAGCGCATCTTCAACCACGTTCCCGGATTTGAGGCCCTGAAGCTGGCGACGGATATTCCGGCGGGCGAGGTAACGGTGACGGTGCGGGTGGAGACGTGAAACACGCCATCCCTTATTTGCGATCCTGGCCGAAATAATTGCAGCGGGCCGGGTTGGCCGCCACCGGCCGGATTTCGCAGGTCGGAAGCTTGTCGCCTGTATAGAGAATTGCTTCCTCGCCTTTTTTCAGCGCCAGCTCATACACACCGTTGCCGACGGATTTGAGCGGCACGGTGGCGCGAACTATGCCGGGGAGGTTGGGGCAGATGCGGCAGGGTTCACCGGCCAGGCTTTTCACCCGCACCCAAACGGTCCGGCCATGCTCGCGAGCAGCGCTTACGAGAAACGCACCTTGGGCGCGGAGATCGCGGATGGAGACATCCGCCCACGTCGAGGGCACACCGGGAAACACCCGGATGCGGTCGCCCCAGCTGCTCAGGAGCATGTCGTTGAGCGATGCGGCGGCAGAAAGCGGCGTTTCGATGCAGGGGCCAGCCTCGACATAGAGCGTGTTCGGCGGAATCTTGGAATCAAGCAGTTTGTTGAGATAGCGCGCCGCTTCATCGCCTTCGCCCATCAAGGCCGAAATGGAAGCCGCGCCGGTGTAGGAATAACCCGCCAGCGCTTTGGGCATGCCCATCCAATGCTTGAGGGATTTGACGACCAGCTCGCGGTTCTCCGGCTGTTCCGGCGTCATGATGTAAAGCGGATAGATCATCAGCAGATGCGAGTAGTGCCGGTGCGATTGAGCGAACGGCACGTCGGCGGAAATCATCAAGCCGTTGGTGTCCTGCGGATACGGCGTGAGTTTGGCGAGGGTCGCGCGCCATTGCGGGATTTGCGGATCGGCGAGTTGAAGCCGTTCGCAGGACTCCAGCAGGGTCTGGCAACCCCAGCGCAGCAACGAGAGATCAATGTTGCAATCGGGGTTGGGATTGGGCTGGTCGGGATATTCGGGGCTCAATCCGCGCGGAATATGCAGCCTGCCGTCCGGGCCGGACTTGAGCAGATGGAGGTAATAATTGATCGACCGCTTGAGCATCGGAAAAATCCGTTCGCGCAACATCTGGTCGTCCATGCAATAGCGGTATTGCAGCCAGTAATTGTGCATCGTCCACGGCAGGTTGCACAACTCCGTGCCGACCGGACCGACGCAATCGTAAGACGAAGTGCGGCCGACGGCGGCGGAGTCGGATTTGAATTCGCGGGCATTGTCCGCCAGCGCGGCGGCCCCGTGATCGATCAGTTCGCCGAGCGATTCACCCAATTCCAGCCGGTTGCCGGTCAGTTGCGGCCAGTAGGCAAGCTGTATGTTTAGGTTCCACCAAATCATCGCCCAGGGAGTGCTGCGAAACCACGGCCCCATCAAATCCAGCGGCAGGCGCCCGGGCCGGGTGGCGCTGGCCATCTTATACATCTGGAGGTAATAGAAACTTTCCAGCCGCTCGTCAGGGAACGAAACAAAACTCTCCGGCCAGAAACGGTGCCACCAGGCGCGGTGCGATTCGGCGAGCACGGTCAAGCCGGCGGCCACGGCGCGATTCACATGGGCGACCGCTTCGGCTTTGGCGGTCGCTTCATCTTGGCCAAAACCGACGCTGGCATAGACAATGGAAGAGTTTTTATCTTTTCCAGACGGAACAATTTTCCAAGCCGTCGCGTGTCCGCCGGCAGGTGTTAGCGGTTGGAAACTGATTTCAACATCGCCGCTGCGGCTGCGCACCGGCGCCACATTCTGGTCGGCGGCGGTGAGCGCTTCTTTCTTGTGGAGCTTGCGCGGATTGGCGGCGATGCCCGGCTGCCACGACCATGCCGGCTTTTCACTGCCGCCAACGGTCACTTCAAAAACATTCACCATCTGGTCGCTGTGCGTGAACGCGCGGAACCGGATTTCGCCCTGGTCGGTCTTGAGCGCACCGCGCGCCTCGGCGTTCCAAAGATCCAGCCGCATTTCGCCCTGGAGAATTTTGCCCGCCGGCTGCAAAACAAGATCGCCGATGGGAATCCGCATCTTGTTGAAAACGACATCCGAACGCCCCATCTGCCATTTCAACGACCGGCCCGCGTCGCCGGTGAAAATCATCGCCCCCATCTGGCCGTTGCCGGTGAACGCCGCCGACTCGAACCGGCCCGGCAGACTTTTCCACAGCATATCCTCACGGGCAAGAAATTTTCCCCAATCCACGCGATCCACCATCTGAGCGTTCAGAGCGGGCGGGCAGAAAACCATGGCGAGAAAAAGACCGGAACGGAGCGCACTGGTGCGGATGAGCGATTTCATAAAAATGTTGCCCTTCAGGTTATCTGCAGGACCGGCGCCTGACAAACATTGGAATGGGAAAATCCACACCATTTATCAGACACCCGGAAAAACGGATTGAGAATCTGCCCGTTTGGTGTTCAATCATTGCCGGTGAACTTTTTTGCAAAGCTCAAAGCCCGCTTCGCTGGCAAGGCGAAGCCGGAGCATTTGCGGCGCGGCGAATTGGGCGAGCGCGCGGCGGAAACGCATCTCAAGGCGCTGGGCATGAAATTCCTCGCCCGCAATTTCTCCTCCGCCCGCGGCGAGATTGATTTGATTTTCCGGGACCAAGACTGCCTAGTCTTTACTGAGGTTGATACTCGTTTCGACATCGTGGAAGTATTGCTAGAAGATGGCAAGGCGTCCGCTAGGCATATGTTTAATGGAAATGAAATAAGCTGAATCAATGTCCCTTTATGAAGCTCTTCGCCAAGCTTAAAACATATTTTACTCGCAAGACCGAACCGGAACATTTGAAGCGAGGAAAGTTAGGTGAACGGGCCGCAAAGAAATATCTGAAGAAGCAGGGGCTGAAATTTCTAACGGCAAACTTCCGTTCTAATCGCGGTGAAATCGATTTAATCTTCCGAGAAAGAAGTCAAATAGGGCTGGGCAGTATCTTTACTAGAAATGGAACAGACTGCCTGGTTTTTGCCGAGGTAAAAACCCGTTCCTCCGAGGAATGGACGCGCCCCGCCGCCGCCGTGGATGCGCGGAAGCGACGGCTGCTCTCGCAAACGGCACTGGATTATCTCCGGCTGCTGAAGAATCCAGCCACAAAAATCCGGTTCGACATCGTGGAGGTTCTGCTGCGCGAGGGCACGGTGCGGGAAATCCGGCATCTTCCAAACACATTTTCCCTGAGCCGCCCGTATCGCTACGGGTGAATTTTGCGGAGAAATCCCCCTGGCATTCCCCACCGCTGACCACGTCGTTTAAGCATCGATTATCTGTAAGAAAAGAAAATCCGATGGATTGCAAATTACATTGATTCTTATCGCATAACCGCTATTTATCTTGGCGCAAATCACCCGTTACAACATTTATTTATCACCCAAAACGCTTTTGAATTTATGGAAACCCTAGTTGAAAAACCATCCGCCGCCGGTTTGACCACCCTGCCGTCCGACGATGTGCGCCAGATCATGTGGCGCTTTGCCGACCGTTATGAACTCCATATGCTCGTCCAGTCCGCGCGCGGCGTGGCGCGCGGGCCGGTCGCCCGGCTCGTAGCGGCGGGCGGGCGCAATTCACACGAATGGACGCCGGAGAAAAACGCCCTGCTTCAGCACTACGACGAAAGCGGCATCACCGCCGCGTCATTGGAACCCGAACAGGGCGGGTACATTGCCGGGCCGAAGAACCTGGCGCTGGCACTCCTCGCGTTTGAGCTCGCGTGGGTGGACGCCGGCGCGGCCACCGGCAGCCTGGCCAGCAACCTCGGCCTCGCGCCGATTCACGAGCGCGGCACACCGGAGCAGCGCGAAAAATATGTCAGCGGCGCCGCCCCGCTCAAACCGGGCGAAACGCGCAAACAGGTCCGCGCGGCGTTCGCGCTGACGGAGCCGATTCCGTTCGTCGGCGTGGAGACGGGCATGCTGGCCGGCAAAGTGCGGGTTGCTGAATGGAAAGACGGGGAAGAACCGGTGCTACAGGTGGACAAACGCGGTCGTTTCATCACCAACATGGGTTTCGCCAACGTCGTCACCGCCGCCGTGGACTCGGACGACAAGCGCATCAAGGGCAGTTGCATGGTCATTCTTGAAGAAGGCGATCCGGGTATCTGGGATCGCGGCACACCGACAAAGAAACTTGTCCACCAGCTTTCCTCGACGAACGATCCGGTGTTCAACCTGAAGGTTCCCGCCCACCGCATCGTCGGCGGTTACACGGTCAAGGACGGGGTGATCATCCCGAATTTTTCGCACGGTGACGTGATTGAGGCGGTGTTCCGCCGCACGCGCGTGACGGTCGGCTTGATGACCAGCGCGAAACTCCTTTCCGCCGTCGAGCCGGTGATTCTCTATCAGCGCCGCCGCTTTCGCGGAGGGCAAGGCGCACCGGGGACGCCGCGTTACGAACTCGGCATCCAGCAAAAAGAGGACGCCCTCCACCGGCTGGTGGACATCTGGGCCACGGGCGAAGCCAGCTCCTCGCTGGGCTTCGAAGCCGCGCGGATGTTCGACGAATTGGATCCGCTCGAAAAAGAAAAAGACTGGATACTTGCGTCTAAGAAACTGACCGGCCGCGCGGCGACAAAGGAAATGTCCCGGGCGCAGAACGAGGCGCTGGAACTGCTCAAGACGAAAAAGACATCCGACGATCCGCTCGTCCGATTTGCCCGGCTCGACTCACTGGCCAGCGTGCTTTGCCCCGCCTGCAAACTCTGGAACACCGGCCACGGCGCAAACATGATGCGCGAAGCCGTCAGCCTCATGGGCGGCTATGGCGTCACCGAGGATTGCCCCGGATTCCTCGGCCAGAAATGGATGGACGCGCAGCTCGAAGCGACCTACGAAGGCCCGGAGGCCGTGCAGCGGTTGCAACTTTCGCTCACGATGACGAACGAATTGTTCCTCGCGCAATTCAGGCAATGGATTTTTGAAATGCGCGGTTTCGCCAGCGAACGACCCGGCACCGGCGCGTGTGCGCTCGCCAACGCCATGCGCCTCTGGCTCTGGACGCTCAATCACGTCCAGACCGCCAACGACGCCGACGGCGCGAAACTCTACCACAAGACCCGTCAGGGCGTGACGTTCCCGCTCGCGGATGCACTCTGCTGGCTGCTCGCCGCCCGGCAGTTCATCCTCGACGTGGTGGAACTGGAAACGAAGGGTGCGGAAAATCCCGCCCTGGCCGACGGCCTCGCCGGCACGGTGAATTTCTTCAACGACCTTTGCCACGTGCAATCCGCCCGCGCCGCCGGTGAGATTGGCCGCATCTGCGCCGAGATTGTCCACGGCTACAACCGCCATCCCGCGTGGGATGAAAAGAGCTGCCACGCCTGTTACTGCGCCGAGGAACTCTCGTCGCTCGAAGGACTGATTCCCGGCATCGACGGCTCGGCCCGCGCCTACTCGGACGTTTCGGAAACCGGCGAAAATCACCCGTGCAAAGCCGGTCCGTGCGTGAGCTTTGCCGGGCTCGAAGAATTCATCCACCTGCGGGCCAAGCTCGACGGCTGTCTCACCGGCTGCCGGCTCGCCAAGGATCGCGCCGCCGAAGCGCTGACCAAGGTGATGACGCGCGAAGCGCTGGATTATCCGGTTTAGCCTCGCGCCAAGGCGCCAAGGCGCTGAGAAAATTGCCTTGGCGTCTTTGGGTCTCTGTGTGAGCCAATGAACGAACAACCACAAATCGAACGCCAGCGCATGGACGTGGACATCGTCTGCGTCGGCTTTGGCCCGGCGACGGCGGGGTTTCTTACCACGCTGTCCAAACAACTGATAAATCCCGACGGCACGCCTGCCGTCGAAAGCGCCACCATGCCCGGCATGCCGCCGCAGGTGCTCTGCTACGAGCGTGCCGACGACATCGGCTTCGGCGTGTCCGGCGTCGTGACCAAGGCGCGGGCGTTGCGCGCAAGCTTTCCCGAAATCAAAACCGCCGGCATCCCGATGGCCACGCCGGTCGGCGAGGAAAAAGTTTTATATCTGCTCGACCCGCACGGCGCGAGCCGCCGCTCAACGGCTTTGCGCCTCGCGGATTCATTGATTCGCGCGACGAAATTTGCGCTACCGGTGGAAAACCATGCACTGAATCTGCCGTGGACACCATCGTTTTTGCACAAGCACGACGGCATGATTCTCTCGATGGGCCAGTTCATGCAATGGGTCGGCGCGCAGGTGCAAAGCACCGGCACCGTCCAGATCTGGCCCGGCACACCAGTCGCGGAAGTGCTGATTGAGAAAAATGGAAATGCTGCGGTTGAGACGCAATCGTCTGAAATAAAAATCCCCCTCACCCCCAGCGGGGGAGAGAGTGTCCGCAGGCCAGTTGGGGGGGCGTCCAAAGTCATCGGCGTGCGCCTGCTCGATCAAGGCGTGGACAAGAAAGGAAATCCCGCCGACGGCTTCACGCCCGGCATGGACATCCACGCCGCACTTACCGTCGTCGGCGACGGACCCGTCGGCGCGATCGGCCAGCAGCTCGACGCCCAATTCGGTTTGCCGCCGGGCAACCACATTCGCGACTGGGCGGTGGGCATGAAGTTCGTGGTGGATTTGCCGGAGGACACGACGCTCAAAGCCGGCACCGTGCTGCACACGTTCGGTTATCCCGAGCCGGAGATTTTCGGTTTTCTTTACGTCCATCCCGACCGCGTCGCGTCGCTCGGCATTTTTGTGCCGTCGTGGTTCGACAGCCCGGCGCGCACGGCCTACCGCTATCTCCAGCACTGGATGCTCCACCCGTATCTGTGGCGCCATCTCAAGGGCGGCAAGCTCCGCTCGTGGGGCGCCAAGACGCTCGGCGAATCCGGCCAGCACGGCGAGCCACACCTCACCGGCGACGGCTACGCGCGCATCGGCGAAGGCAGCGGCACCACGAACGTCCTCACCGGCTCCGGCGTGGACGAAGCCTGGGCCACCGGCACGCAACTCGCCGAGGCCGTCCTCGAATTGCTCAAGGCCAAAAAGCCGTTCACCAAGCAAAACCTGGATGAAACCTACGTCAAGCGCCGCCGCGCGAGCTGGGTGGAAACCGAAGGCCGCGTCGCCAAGAAATCCCGCGACGGTTTCCAGACGGGCGTGGCCACCGGCATGATGGGCCTGGCGCTCGCCGGTTTGACGAATGGCAAATTCTCGCTCGGCAGCGCTCCGGTCCAGCCGTGGAAACGCATTCCGACAGTGGAAGATTATTACGCCGGACGGGTGTCGCGCGAAGAAATCGCGAAGGTTCGCGAAGAATGCAAGGCGAAGAGCGCGTCATTGCATGGCACGCTGATGGACAAGGTGGGCTGGCCGGCGATTCCGTTCGACGGCCAATTGCTCGTTTCACATCAGGACGCATTGCTGATGGGCGGCAAAGTGCAGGCGCCGCACGGCTACGCGGACCACGTGGTTTTCCAGCACCCGGAACTCTGCACGAAATGCGGCGAGCGGATTTGCATCGAGGCCTGCAGCGGCCAGGCGATTTACCCCGGCGAAAACGGCGGGCCGGCGTTCGACCGCGAGAAATGCATCCACTGCGGCGCGTGCCTGTGGAACTGCTCGCAGGCGAACCCGGAAAATCCCGAACACATGAACATCGCCTTCCGCGCCGGCACCGGCGGATTGCACTCGGCGGAGAATTAAAAATGCATGAGCAAGCAAAACCAGGAACGGCCGGCTTCATGGCAAACGAATCAATAAAGTTTAAAATGGCTGCCGCCATCGGCTATCTCAGCATGACGATAGGAACCGCGGGTATATTTTTGGGGTTTTATCACATGGAACACCACCCCGCGCTGTCGCTTAAAATAATCACCATGACCACAGTGGGCGTGACAGGCGTTTTGGCATTCGTGCGTCACTTCTTTTTTCACCAATCGGATGCCCGGCGACTGGGCTGGGAAACGGAAAGGCCGGAATGGGCGTTTGAAGTGGGGTTCGCCAATCTTGCCTTTGGCCTGGTGGGCTGGCTGGCCGTCATCGGCAATTATTCAGCGCAAACCCAAGCCGTGCTGGTCCTGGGCTATGCCCTCTATTTATTCCAAGCGGGTTTGCTTCATGGCCACACGTATTTTACCGAGGGGAAGAAATCGGCTGCCCGACTATGGCGAAGCTGCCTGGCAACCCTGCTTTATGCCGGCATGATGTCGTTTTTCGCCATTAAAACACTCTGCATCCAATGATATACGGTGATGCTAACGGCGTCGTTTAAAAGGGGGCACTTGGCATTGACAACCCTTGAGGGCAACGAGCGGCGCGGACCGGCGGAACTGCACGCAGGCAAAAAACCCGAGCAAATGAACATCGCCTTCCGCGCCGGCACGGGCGGACTGCGCCCGGCGGAGAATTAATCATAAATAAAAAACACATCTATCATGAAACATCTGTTAGTCAGCTTGCTATTTGCCCCGGCGGTGGTTTTCGCGGAGACATCGGCGCCGGACAGTGCCGCCGCCGCGTTGCGCGAGGTGCAGCAGTATAATTTCGCAATCCATATTCTGGCGATGCTGCTGGTCGGCTTCGGGTTTTTGATGGTGTTTGTCCAGCGCTATGGCTACAGCGCCACCACGGGCACCTACCTGGTCGTCGCCGTCGGGCTGCCGGTCTATTTCATTCTGCGCTCCCTGGGTTGGTTGACCACCGAAGCAGTGCCGATGCACAGCATCAAGGCGCTATTACTGGCCGAATTCGCCGTGGCCGCGGCATTGATTGCCACGGGCGCAGTCCTGGGCCGGGTGCGGTTGCATCAATATGCGCTGCTGGCGGCGGTCATGGTGCCGCTCTATATGCTCAATGAATGGCTGGTGCTGGACGGCGGACTGGGGATCACGAAGGGTTTTGTGGATTCGGCCGGCTCAATCATCATCCACGCGTTCGGAGCCTATTTTGGGTTGGGGTTAGCCGTGGCCCTGACCCGGCCGCAACATCTGAACAAAGAAATTCCCGGCGACACCATTTCCAACCGGTTCGCGATGATCGGTTCGATGGTGCTGTGGTTGTTCTGGCCCAGCTTCTGTTGCGCGGTCGTCCCACCCGAACAAGTCGCCGCCACGGCCGTGAACACTATTCTCGCCTTGTGTGGCGCCACGGTTGCCACCTGTGTCTGCAGTGCCTTGTTCAACCGCCATAAAGTGATGATCGGGGACATCGCCAATGCGGCTCTGGCCGGGGGCGTCGCGATCGGGGCGGTCTGCAACGTGGTGTCGGCACCGACGGCCTTGCTGATCGGCGCGGGGGCGGGGGCTTTGTGCGTCCTGGGTTATGCGGTAATCCAGGCCAAGATCCGGAACGTCTTCAAAGTCGTGGATACTTGCGGAGTGCATAATCTGCACGGCATGCCCGGTCTGTTGGGCGGGCTGGTGGCCATTTTGGTCATTCCCGGCATTGCCAAAGCGCAGTTGATTGGCATCGCCGTCACGGTCGCGCTGGCATTGATGGGCGGTTTGATCGCCGGCTTCCTGCTCCGCGCCACCGGCAACAAGCAGAAAATTTACGAGGATCACGAGGAATTCATCCAGACCGAGCAGAAAGGGACCGTGATTGAAGATTGAGTTATAAGAAAATAATTTATGAGCACAGCCTACCAAATCGTTGTTTGCGGCAGCATCGTTCCCGATCCGCTGCAGACACTGGAACCCGTCGCCGCGCCCACGGGGCCGGCGCTTAAAAATGAAATGATGCTGCCCGCCGTCCTCGACCCATGGGCAGGCCACGCGCTGTTTGAGGCGGCGAACCTCGCCAAAAACACGCCCGGCAGCAAAGTCTGGCTGGTTGCCCTCGGGCCGAAAGCCAAGCTCCAGCAGGTGATGATGACCGTGGCGCAGAAAGTGCCGTTTGAACTCGTCGCCCTCGACGGTTCGGCCAGCGGTTTCACCGACGCGACCGAGACGGCGGCGGCGCTCGCCGACGCCATCGCCGCGATTCCGGGCCTCGACAAATCCAAACTGCTGGTTTTCGGCGGCTGGGAATCCGCCTCGCGCGGCGCGGGCGCAACCCTGCAAATGGTCGGCGAACGCCTCGGCATCACGGATCAGTTTCAAGGCGTGGATCAGCTCACGTTGAACGCGGACGGCTCGCTGGAAATTCTGGAGCGCATCGAAGGCGGCAAACATCAGGTCTCGAAATGCGCGGGCGCACCGGCCTTGCTTGGCTGGGCCACGGGCAATTTGCCGGAGCCGAAAAACAATCCGCAGGTGGGCATGGTCAACATGCGCACGGTGATGCCGGCGTTGCAAAAAGCCAAGCCCACGAAGCTGGCCGGCGAAGGGTTGACTTTTGCCAGCGTGGCGCTGCCGAAGCAACTCCGCGAAACCCAGATTGTGAAGGACAAATCACCGGATGAGATCGCGAAGGAAATCGTGGAGTGGATCAAGAAATAAACCACGAAATACACCAAACACACGAAAAAACTTACTGATATGGAAACTATTCTTGTTCTTGCCCACACGGAAAATGACGGCTCGCTCGCCAAGACCGCGCGCGAAGCTTTGCATGCGGCGGCGACGCTGCATAAATCTCTCGCCGGTTCCAAACTCGTCGTCGGCTTGGTCGGCGACAATGTCCAAGCGGCGGCGAACTCCATCGCCGCCTGTCCGGCGACGAAATATTTCGGTGTCACCGGCGCGGAATTTACCCAGCCGCGCTATGGCACGGACACGGCGGCGGCGGAAGCGATTTGCAAAACCGCGCAGGCCACGGTGGTCGTGGCTCCGGCAACTTCGCGCTGGGCGCGCGTGCTGCCCGGCGTGGCGCAACGGCTCGGCGGTCGGGCGGACACGCACGTCACCGGCGCAGCGGCGGCGGATGGAAAGATTTCCGTGAATCGCTGGTATTACCGCCAGCGCATGGAGAGTTCGCAGACACGCACGCAGCGGCCGTGGATTCTCGGCATTGATCCCGGCAGCCAGAGCGCGTGCGATTGCGGCGCAGGCACGGCGAGCGTGGAAATGGTCGCAGTGAATCTCCCTGACACGGCCAAGCGCACGACGGTGGTCGGCGTGCGCGAGCCGAAGGCGGACGCGCAAACCATCCGGCCCGACGCGCAATTACTATTCGTCACCGGCGCAGGCTGGACGAAGAAACAGGCTGATGGCCAAACGCATGTGCCGGAGGCGGAGAAATTGATTCTCGGTTTCTTGAAAGCTTCGCGTGCGTCGCTGGGCAGCAGCAAATCGCTGGTGGATTTAGGCGGCGAAGGCCAGGCGGTGCTGCCGTTCCTGTCGCATCTGAACCAGATCGGCCAGACCGGGGCGACGCCGCGCCATGCGAAAGGCTTGAGCACCTGCTGTCACGGCGAAGAACCGCATACCGTGGGCTGGCGCTTCATCAACGAGCGCCGAGCCATCAGCCTTGATCCGAATTGCGGCTGGGCGCGCGGCAAAGCGGATGTACTCTATGTGGCCGATGCGTTCCAGGTAATAGCCAAAGTGAACGAACTGCTGGCTTGAGCCATCCGGCCCCCATTTGAACAACCCAGCCGCCCGGTTTTCCGGGCGGCTTTTTTTGGCGGATGGCATTGCAGATGATTTTTCCTTGCGTCAGCGGATGGATGAGGTGAGTTTTTCCCGACAACCATGTTCCAAACATTTCCAACCATCGTCAGCCTGCTGCTGTCAGTGATTGGGCTTGGCTTCATTGTCTGGCTGGTCATCCGCTCGCTCAAACGCAGCAATGACCCACTCAAACTGGGTTTCAAAATTATTTTCACGGTTCCCTTCGTTGTTTTTTGCATCTGGGCGGGGGTAAAAGCGGGGGCCGCCGGCCCGCTCATAATCGTCTTCATGGCGATTGTCATGTCGTATCTGTGGACGCCGCATCTGGGCGAACTGCTGGCCAGCCCGCTCACGGATATACTTGATGGCGGCAACGAGGAACCGGAAAAGAAACCCCAATATTCCGCCGCCCTGGCGCGGCGAAAAACCAACCGCCCGCTCGAAGCCGTCGTGGCCATCCGGGAGCAACTGGCAAAGTTCCCCAATGATTTCGAGGGCGTGCTGCTGCTGGCAAACATCCAAGCGGAAGACATGAACGATCTGGCGGGCGCGGAAATCACGCTCAATAATTTCTGCAATTCGCCCGATGCACCCGACCGGCAAGTGGCCGCAGCGCTGACGCAACTGGCGGACTGGCATTTGAAAATAACCGCCGATGCGGATGCGGCGCGGGCGGCATTGCGGCAACTGGTGACGCGTTTCCCGGATACGGTGATCGCTTTGCAGGCCGAGCAACGCCTGGCGCATCTCGGCGAGACGGAGAAAATTCTATTGCAACATCACGACCCGCAGGCAATCGCTGTGCCGGAAGGAGTCAAGAACATCGGCCTGCTCGACTCGACGGAGTTTTTGAAGCCGAAGGAAATCGAGCCGGGCAAGCTGGCGGCGGTTTATGTGAAACATCTGGAGCGGCATCCGCATGACGCGGAGGTGCGCGAAAAACTGGCAGTGATTTACGCGCGGGATTTCAAGCGGCTCGACCTGGCAACGCTGGAACTGGAACAGATGATCAACGAAACGCGGCATTCGCCGAAGCAAATCGCCGGCTGGCTGAACCAACTGGCAAATTTTCAAATCGAACTTGGCGCCGACGTGGCGACGGTGACGGCCACGCTGAAAAAGATTGCCGAAGATTTTCCCGACCGACCCGACGCAGAGATTGCGCAACGGCGATTGGCGCGCCTCCGTCAGGAATTCGCCGGCAAAAAAGAGACGCCCAAGGTGAAAATCGGCGTTTACGAGCACAATATTGGTTTAAAATACGGCCCGCCCCGCCAACAATAGAACGCCGCTCATCATACAGGGGATGTTTAAGAAGTCCTGGATCTGAAAACCGCAGAGATAATTCAATCGGGCGGGATTTTTCCTGTGTTCCGAGCCGGGCTTGCCGCATAATGCCGCCATGACACCGCTGACCAATGCGAAAATCCGCGAGCTGAAGGCGCGCGGTCAATTGCTCAAGCCCGCCCTCAAGGTGGGCAAAGAGGGGCTGACCCCGCAGTTTTTTGCGGAACTGGCCGTCATGTTCCGGCGTCAGGAATTGCTCAAGGTGAAATTTGCCGACCACAAGGAAGAGAAGAAGACGCTGGCCCCGCAACTGGCGGACCAGAGCGGCAGCCACCTCATCATGCGCGTCGGCAATGTGGTGGTGCTTTACCGGCCCAAACCCGAGGCCGAAGCAGCGGCACCAGCCACGCCTTGACTCAAACTGACAACAGGTGTGGAATAAAACGGAATGGCAAAGGAAGGCGAAACACAACCATCGCAGTCTTTGCCAAATAAACGTCAAAAACATGAAAAAGGATAGGCTACAAAGGGCGTCCTCCATTAACTGTTAGGCGACATTACGCGTATGACCTCTCCGACAACCAGACTTCGTGAGTTAGGTATTGAGTTGCCGGCATTGCCTGCGCCCGCAGGCAACTATGTTCACGCTGTTCGCACGGGGCGTTTGCTCTTTCTTGCAGGCAAAGGTGTCGGCCCATATTCAGGCAAAGTTGGACATGATGTGACAGTTGACCAAGCCTACGAGTATGCACGCTGCACCGGCATCATACTGCTTGCCGTCATTGCGCGCGAGTTGGGTTCACTTGATATAGTCACGCGCATTGTGAAGGTGACAGGTTTCGTCAATGCAGTGCCGGAGTTTTCAGACCATCCAAAAGTCATTAACGGCTGTTCGGATTTACTCGTCGAAGTATTTGGCGAGCGTGGCAGACACGCACGGACTGCCATCGGAGCTGGCTCGACACCCAGCCAGATACCGCTTGA
>CAIOIC010000090.1 GCA_903858275.1 uncultured Verrucomicrobia subdivision 3 bacterium
ACCGGAAAGAGACGCGGCATGGACTGGTGCGGCAGCAGCACCGCGCCTTCCGTGCCGATGACCATGGCGGATTCCGCCGGATACTCGGGCACCTTGGGATCGGCCAGCGCAATTTTTTGCACGTCGGCCGGCGGAAACATGTCGCCGTCGAACCACTCGACGGGCAGTTCCTTGCCGCCGGTCAACTCGCTGCCGGGAAAAATCCAGGTGATGTGATTGCTTTGCGGCCAGGTGTCGGCACGGCGCGCCGGGGAATTCCGCCACGAATCCTGGACCTCCGCCACCACCGACAGCGGCGCGGTGAGCCCCAGGCCTTTCCACGTTGCGTCAAAAATGTGGCAACCGATGTCGCCCGACCAGCCCGTGCCGAAATCCTGCCATGAGCGCCACATGACCGGATGATAAATGTTTGGTGCGTAAGGCCGCGCCGGCGCGGTGCCGAGCCACAAATCCCAGTTCAACTCCGGCGGCGGCGGGCTGCCCGCCGCGGGGCGCGGCCCGGCGAGGCGATATTTTTCCGCGCCGGGACGGTTCGAGCACAGGATCACGCGCCGGACCTGGCCGATGACGCGCTGCCGCAGCCATTGCACCATCAGCCGGTCGCCCATGCTGGCGGCAATCTGGGTTCCCAACTGCGTCACCACCCCGGCTTTTTTCGCGGCCAGCGCCAAGGCGCGGCATTCCGCGACGTCGTGCGCGAGCGGTTTCTGGCAATAGACATGTTTGCCGGCGCGGATGAAAGCCAGCGAAATGGCCGCGTGCATGTGGTCCGGCACGGTGACATTGACGGAATCAATCCGGTCTCCCTCCCTGGCGAGCATTTCGCGCCAGTCGGTGTATTGCCGCGCGCCGGGCAATTCCCTGCCGGCGTCCGCGAGGTGATTTTTATCCACGTCGCAAAGGGCGACGATCTCCAGCCGGGGATGCGACTTGAAACTTTTGAGGTCGGTGCCGCCCATCATGCCGCGCACGCCGATGCAAGCGTGGCGCAACTTGCCGTCCGGCGGAATTCGCCGGACGGACGGACCCGTCGCGCAGCCCGCCATCAAACCGAGGCCGCCCAAGGCGGACAGGGCGAGGAATTCTTTGCGCGAGATGCGGTGGTTCATGGCGGTGCTGTTTTACGGCCGGCAGCCGGCGACCCCGGCGGTAACGGCTGGCTTCAAATCTTCTTCGGCATGGCCGTCCAAGCGCCCTTTTTCGCGCTGCTCTTGAGGCAGGTTTCGATGAAGGCGATGCCGGTCCAGCCGTCCTCGATGCTGGCGTATTTCGAGCCATCGCAGGCGAATTTCTGACCGGCCTTCCACTTGCGCACATCGGCTTCGAAGCAGCGATGCAGGCGGGCGAAGGCGTCGTGGAACGCTTCGGGATGGCCCGGCGGAATGGTGGGCTCGGCCATCAGATCGGCCGGCGCGTCCTTCGGGATGAAGCCGTCGCCCGGCGTGACCGCGCCGCGCCAGTAAACGCGGTCGGGCTGGCCCGGCAGGAGGATGGTGATGCTCTCCGGCTCTTCCTGGCGCCAGCGGAGGCTGCCCTTGGTGCCGGCGATGAGGATGCCGAGGTCGTTCTTGTGCCCGTGACAAATCTGCGAAGCGCGGACGAGGGCTTTGCCGCCGTTGGAGAGGGTGCAGTAGATCGTGAAGTGATCGTCAATCGGACGGCCTTCCACGAACTTCTCCAGCTGCGCGCTGACTTGCGTGACGTCGAGCCCGGTGGTGTAGCGGAGCTGCATGAGGGCGTGAGTGCCGATATCGCCGCCGCAGCCGGAACCGCCGGCGCGTTTCGGGTCCACGCGCCAGGAGGCCTGCTGCTGGCCGGTGGCTTCGAGCTTCGTCGCGAGCCAACCCTGAATGTAATAGCTGTCCACCCAGCGGATGTCGCCGAGCAGGCCGCTCTGCGCGATGTAGCGGCTGAAGCGGGTCGTCCAGTGGCCGAGATAGGTGTGCGCGACGGCGAACGGAACATTCAGCTTGCGCGAGGCTTTCACGAGCTCGTTGGCTTCCTTGAGATTCAGGCACAACGGTTTTTCGCAGAACACCGCGATGCCGGCTTTCATCGCCTTCATCGCCGGGTCGAAGTGGACGAAGTTAGGCGTGACGATGAGGATGTAATCCAGCTTCTGGTCCTCGGGCAGCGTCTTGTTGGCCGCGATCATTTCGTCGTAAGAGCCGTAGCCCTTGATCGGGTAGGGCCACTTGGCGGCTTCTTCCAGCGCGATCTTGGGATCCGGGAACAGCGCGCCCGCGACCACGCGGCGGGTGCCGTCAAAGTGGATGGCTTTTTGATGCGGATGGACGATGAAAGCGCCTTTGCCGCCGCCGACAAGGCCGACATTAAGGGGTCTGTTTGACATAAATGATTTTGGCGTGGGGTTCTAAATGGTTATTTCTTGGAGGCAAAGGCCGCGTCAAACGCCGCCTTGTTCGGCGTGAAATCCAGTTTGCGGACGAAGGCGCAGCTTTCAGTCGCGCCGTGGATGCGGTCCATGCGGCCATCTTCCCATTCCACCGAGAGCGGGCCGCGATAGCCGACGTCATTCAGCGCGACGATGATCTCTTCAAAGTTGATGTCGCCGTGGCCGAGCGAGCGGAAATCCCAGAAACGGCGCGGGTCGGTGAAATCCGTGTGCCCGCCAAACACGCCCACACTGCCGTCGCCGTGGCCCCACCACACGTCTTTCATGTGCGCGTGGAAAATGCGGTTGCCGAACTCGCGGATGAACTTCACATAATTCACGCCCTGGTAGCCGAGGTGGGACGGGTCGTAATTGAAGCCGAAGCGCGGATGGTTTTTCACCGCTGCGAGCGCGCGCTGGGTGGAGGCGATGTCGAAGGCGATTTCCGTCGGATGCACTTCGAGGGCGAAGTTGACGTTTTCTTTTTCAAAGACGTCGAGAATCGGGATGAAGCGCTTGGCGAAATCGGCGTAGCCTTTGTTCCAGAAATCCTGGTTGGTCGGCGGGAAGCCGTAAATCGAGTGCCAGATGGAAGAGCCGGTGAAGCCGTTCACGACGGCGGTCGCCCCTTTTTTCGCGCCGGGCTTGGCATCAAAAAATTTTCGGGCGGCGCGGGCGGAATCCTTCATGCGCTCGGCGGCGCGCTGGCGGACGCCTTCGGGCTTGCCGTCGCCCCAGACCTCGGCGGGGAGGATGCATTGGTGGCGTTCGTCAATCAGATCGCACACCGCCTGGCCGACGAGGTGCGCGGAAATCGCGTGGCAGGTCAGCCCGTATTTGGCCAGCAGCGCCCATTTCTTTTTGCAGTAATCGGGTTCGGCCAGCGCGCGGTCCACTTCGAAGTGGTCGCCCCAGCAGGCGAGTTCGACGCCGTCGTAGCCCATCTTTTTGACGAGGGGCAGGAGTTCAGCGAGTGAAAGATCGGCCCATTGGCCGGTGAACAGAGTGATGGTTCTTGACATAATAATTTGTGGAATTTGTCCGAGCATAATGCCAAGCGCGGCGGTGAGGTCAAGCCTTTCGCAAAGGCTGCGCGCGCGGGTGAAAAAACTTGTAACCTGGGGCGACTCAAGACAATCTAAAACTTACAAATCCCCGGCACTTCAAACAATGGATTGCGGGTTTAATCAAAACACAACTTTGGACCAGACATGAAAAAACAAGCCTCCGTTCGCGCCGCCGGAA
>CAIOIC010000091.1 GCA_903858275.1 uncultured Verrucomicrobia subdivision 3 bacterium
CGGCAACGGCGGCAAGGGTGAAGTCTGGCCGAACGCAGCGGTGGCGCAAACCAGCAGCAAGCTGGCGATGATTTCAGTTTTCATTTGAAGAAATTTTTCAGAACGGCAAGAGAGAGGGAGAACACACGCAGAGAGAGAAAAAAAACTTTTATTTGCATGGTGCCGGCGGAGGGGGTCGAACCCACACATCCTCACGGATACCAGATTTTGAGTCTGGCGCGTCTGCCAATTCCGCCACACCGGCCACCAAGACGGTCAATTTATTCTATCCAGATGCGATGTAAAACAAAAATGCAGAGGGTTTGAAGATAGTCTTTGTTTCCGCCAAGCCAACCTCCATAAGGTGACACTGAACAAATCCCGCTTGGCAGTGCTGCCACATTCTGTTTAATTGGCCGCGCTTGATGAAACCCAATTACGCCATTGCGCTCATTTTTTCCGTGGTGACTCTTGCTTTTTCTGCCATCGCGCAGAACGAGGGCGCATGGGAAGTGCAGGCGTTGAGCCAGGTTTTGCCCGGCACGATTGAGGGCAAGGTGGATTACGATCTCGCCGCCGGCACGGCCACGGGCAAGGACGGCGTGTTCATCCGCTACGGCAACGCGGTATTGACGGCGGACACCGCCAAGCTGAACACCAAGACCGGTGACGTGCAGGCGGATGGCAATGTGCGCATCGAATCCGGCGACCAGCTCTGGGTCGGCGACCACATCCAATACAATTTCAAAACGCGCCAGTTGCAGAGCGAGCAATTTCGCACGGGCAAGGCACCGGTATTTGCCGGCGGCGTGGGCCTGACCGGCGATGCCAGCAACCGCGTTTACACGGCACGCAACAGCTTCGTCACCACCGATGACGCCAGTGATCCGGCGTATCGCATCCGCGCCAGCCGCATCCGAATCATTCCCGGCAAAGTAGTGCAGATGTGGAATGCGGTGATGTTTGTCGAAGGCGTGCCAGTCTTTTATTTTCCGTATTACCAGCGCAACCTCGGCCCGCATGCAGGTAATTTCACCGTCACGCCCGGCTACCGCAGCCGCTACGGCGCGTATTTTTTGAGCACCTACACCTGGTATCTCGGCGATGTGGCCAACGGAAAAATCCACGCCGACTACCGCGAGCGGCGCGGCGTGGGCGCGGGGCCGGATGTGAAACTGCACCTCGGCCAATGGGGCGAAGCGGAGTTGAAATATTATTACCAGAACGACCGCCACGCGAATTACAGCACGAATGCTTTTCCCTATTACGGCCACATTCCCGAAAACCGCCAGCGTTTCAAACTCGCCTGGCAGGCAACGCCGGCGACGAACTTGAATGTAAAAGCCTTGGTGAACTACCAGAGTGACCCGCTGTTCCTGCATGACTTTTTTGAGGGTGATTATTCCGCGAACCCTCAGCCCAACACCTTCGTCGAGGTGGAAAAATACTGGGACAACTGGAGTCTCGACGCCCTGACCACGCCGCGCGTGAACAGCTTCTTCAACCAGATTGAACGCCTGCCGGATGTGAAGCTCACCGGTTTCCGCCAGCAGGTTTTCGACACGCCGCTCTATTACGACAGCGAAAGTTCATTCGGCTATTATCGCTCCTTTATCGCCAACGCCACCAACGGATTTTATTCCGCGACGAACGGTTTCTATGCCGATTCCGCCGCCCGCGCCGACACTTACCACCAGTTGACGCTGCCGTGGACATTTTTCAACTGGCTCACCGTCGCGCCGCGCGTCGGCGGGCGGTTCACTTATTACAGCGAACGCAGCAGTGCCTCCAGCCTGCGCGATGAGACGTATCGCGGCGTGTTCAATACCGGCATCGGCACCTCGTTCAAAGCCTCGCGGCTGTGGACGGAAACGACGAATTCATTCCTGCAAGTGGACGGCCTGCGCCACATCCTTGAGCCGTCGGCGAACTACGTTTTTGTTCCGCGTCCCAGCACACCTGCTTCGCAATTGCCGCAGTTCGACAGCGAAATTCCCCAGCTTCTGCTCTCGCCGGTGCTGTTCCCGGACTACAACAGCATTGACTCCATTGACTCTCAGAACGTCATCCGGTTCGGCCTGCGGAATGTGCTCCAGACCAAACGGGACGGGCAATTGGATAACGTTGTGAACTGGAACGTGATGCTCGACTGGCGGCTTGACCCGCAGCTCGGTCAAAGCAGTCTGAACGATTTATATTCGCAGTTTGCCTTAAAGCCGCGCACCTGGCTTACTGCGGAATCCCAATTGCGCTACGATCTGGATCGCGGCAACCTGAACCTCGCCTTCCACCAATTGACCTTCACGCCGAACAACCGCTGGAGCTGGGGCATCGGCCACTGGTATCTGCGCGGTGGCAACTGGGGTAATGGTTATTGGAATGAAAACAATTATATCAACAGCACGATGTTTTACCGCGTAAACGACAATTGGGGATTGCGCGCCACGCACAATTACAGCGCCCAGACTGGCCGCCTGCAGGAACAATTCTACACAATCTACCGCGATTTGCGGAGCTGGACCGGCGCGCTCACCTTCCGCGTGGTGGACAATGTCGGCGGCTCGCAGGATTTCACCATCGCTTTTGCGCTCTCCCTCAAGGCCAATCCTTCCACGCGCGTCGGCGAGGATGTCGTGAATCCCTACCGTCTGGTCGGGGAATAAAATTTCAATAAACAGCAATGCCGCGTTCGAATGAACGCGGCTTTTTTGCTTTTCAGAAAACTTCTCTGGTCATTCGGCAGGCAGGCAGATGGTGAAAGTTGAGCCGCGTCTGACTTCGCTTTGCACCTCGATATTCCCGCCGTGTTCCTGCACCACGCGCCGGCAGATGGCCAACCCGAGGCCGGTGCCGTTTTTCTTGGTGGTAAAAAAAGTGTCAAACACCCGGCCGAGATTTTCCGGGACAATGCCCACGCCGGTGTCGCCGATGTGAATCTTCAACCAACGGGAACCATTGGTTTCCAAAATATTTTCGGTAATGATGGAGAGTTCGCCATTGCTGCCGATGGCCTCGAAGCCGTTGAGCAGCAGGTTCATGAACGTCTGTTGCAGTTGCGAATCATCGGCGCGCACCGTGTCGGGAATGGCGCGGTATTCACGCTTGAGCGCAATCATCCGTTCACTCATCTGGTGTTCCAGCAAACGCAATGAATGGTCCAGCACCTGATGCACATGAACGGAAGTCAATTTACCGGGCTTGGGCGAGGCGAATCGCAGCATCTGCGTCACCAGCAAATCAATTCGCTTCAGTTCGCGCCGGACCACTTCAGCCATCTCCTTGTCCTCGCCTTTTTCCAGCAGCACATCTACAAAGGTGCTGATGGCGACGAGACCGTTTTTGACCTCGTGGGCGACGCTCGCGGAAACCAGGCCGAGGTTGGCGAGGCGGTCCAACCGTTGGAGATTTTCCGGCAAGCCAGCATCCGCAGCAGTTGACTTCACCGCCGCGCTGCAGGTTTTGTTTTTTGGATGTTCGTGGGACATTGGTTGCTGGAACCACGTTTCCCCAGCCGATTTCTGTCTAAAATTTCCTAATGACATCATAA
>CAIOIC010000092.1 GCA_903858275.1 uncultured Verrucomicrobia subdivision 3 bacterium
CCCGAAATAAAACCCGGACGAATTCATCAGCACCACGATGCCGTTGGCCTGCAGGCTGCCGAAAATCTGCGACGCGCTCTGGCCGTTGATCTGGTTCACCACCACGGAATAGGCGTTGGGCTGGTTGAACACCGTGCGCTCGCCCGCCGCGATATTGAAACTCTGCCAGTTGAGAAATGCCCTCTGCGAGGTGGTGATGTTCAACTGCGAGCCGCTGGTCTGCGCGGTCGCCGTGCCGGATGCCACGGTCATGCCCGCGGGGTTCGCCAGCGCGCGGAACGTGAATGCAAAAATCATCGCGCCCGCCAGCAGGCGGCGGCGAAAGGGAAGCATTTTTGTTTTCATGGGTTTAGAACTGGCAGCCGACGCCGAAATAAAAGTGGAAGTCATTGGCCGGCGTCGTCGCCGTGGCCAGCAGCGGAAACGCCAGCGTCAGGCGGGCATCCAGATGGCTGCCGATGTTGGCGGTGAGGCTGGTGCCAACACCCCAAAACTGCATCGTATCCTGGCTGGTCGCGGAAGCTTTATGCAGCAGATAAATTTCGCCGTAATCCATGAAAACCGACGCACGGACCCAAAACGGAACATCTCCATCCACCATGCCGATATTGATGAGCGGGGTGCGCGGTTCGATGGCCACGCGCCAGCCGGTGTCGCCATACGCTTCGCCATCAGAATAGCCGCGCACGCCGCTGACGCCGCCCATGCCGAACTGTTCGTTGCTGAACAGCGGCGTGCTGGCCCACTGACCATCCGCGCGCAAGAGCATCGTCCAGTCCTTGTAAAGCCGCTGCTCGCGGTTCGCCCCCATTTGCAGGGTCACATAATTATCTTCGGCTCTGGAGCTATAGGCAGCCTGAGCCATGCCGCCAGACATCGAGTTGGTTCCCGATTGGACACTGCCACTGAGCACGGCCAGATTGAAATTGGCCTGCGCGTTGAAGGTGGTGAACCCCCATTTATCCGGCAATGAACCATTCAGGCCAATATTGACCGGAAAATAATCCAGGGCCACGCGGCGAACGGGAAATCCCTGCGGCACACTGGATGAATCCGTCACGATATTATTGTTTTCCACATACTGAATGACAAAGTTGTTCTCATTCGTGTTGTAACTGGTGGCCTGATAGCGCTTGAAATCAGCACCGACGGAGAACGTGGAACTCAGCCGGCCCAGTTGCGGCAAGGGCATGGACAGCTTCAAGCCCAAACCTTCATTCAAAGTGACATTCTGGCCGGCGCTGTTGGTGGTGATGGACAGCGGGATGAAAATTTTATTGCCGTTGGTCACCGTCACCGGCTGATTGGCAAAACCCACCGGCCCTTTCTGCACGCCGGTATCCGTTACGGAGCGGCTGGCATAAAACGACAATTCAGGCCGGCCGGTGGACGGCGGCAGGTTGAACTTGTGCGTCACCTCGTCGTAGCCAAAGCGCCGGCGGCTCTCGTCAATCTGCTGCTGCACGGAACTTGCCCGCCCCAGCGGCAGGCGATAATACGCGCTGTAATTGGCAATCAGCGGCGAATCCAGCGGCGAAAAATAAAAGTCGCCGGGGGGACGAAAGTTCAGCGGTGTGAAGCCGTAGCTGATTCCGACCTGATGTTCGAGATTCCACAAGTTGCCGTATTGGGCATTGAAGTTGATGCGCGAATCCGGCGTGCCCGGCGTGGCCTGGTTGTTGATCTCCACCCGCGCGTGCAGGGGGAAACGATCCTTGACCTTGAGCGTCAGGTCGGTGGTGCCGGGCTCCAGCCCCGGGCTGATGACGGGATAAATCTGCCGGTCGCGATTCCCATTGGCCAGATCCAGCTCGCGCTGGAAGACGTGCGAATTCAAAAGCATGTTCGTATGCAGGCTGGGCAGCGCGCGCAGCACATTTTCGGTGCTGAAATAGTCGTTGTTCTTGACGTTGATGGCGGCGAGGCGGCCCTCGGTGACTTTCACTTTCACCGTCGCGTTGGTGAGTTTCTGCGGCGGCAGGCCGACGGAGACCGTGACGAATCCGCGTTCGCGATACGCCATCTGCAAGCTGCCGAGCGCGGAGCGGATATCCGTGAAGGTGACATTGGTGCCGAAGGCGCCGGGCGAGTTGGTCAGGGCGGCGCCG
>CAIOIC010000093.1 GCA_903858275.1 uncultured Verrucomicrobia subdivision 3 bacterium
GAAATTATTTTTCCCACGGAGGCGGTGGCGCTGCGCGATTTGTTGCGCGGCGCGTTCCCGATCTTGAGCGGCTACGATGATTGGACGTTCGCGCCGGAAACCGCGTTTTACACGGTCAAGGAACAGTTCAAGGTCGCCTCGCTCGACGGTTTCGGGTTGAAGGACAAGACCGCCGCCATCGGCGCCGCCGGCGGCGCGCTGCATTATCTCACGCAAAGCCTGCGCCGCGATGTGAAGCATCTCACACGCATTTCATTTTATCAGCGCAGCGATTTTCTCACACTCGACCACACGACGCTGCGGCATCTGGAAATTCTCGAACCGCAGCATCACGATGCCCCGCGCAGCGCCTCGCTTTACGGCGCGCTCAATAAAACCGTCACCCCGATGGGCGCGCGGCTCTTGCGTAACTGGCTTTCGCAACCGCTCGCCAAAGTGGAACCGATCCGGCAGCGGCAGGATACGGTGGAAACTTTCATCAACAATTCCTTCGTCCTCGACGCCTTCCGCCAGCAACTTGCCCAGGTGCGCGACCTCGAACGCACGCTGGGCCGCCTGAGTTCCGGCTCCGGCAACGCCCGCGACCTCGCTGCGTTGCGCGTGGCGCTTGAACAGATTCCGGCGCTGAAACAGACCCTGGCTACGGTGGGGCGAGCGTCCCCGCGAGCCGATTTGATAAATGATGGCCCTCCGCAAAGAGCGGCTCGCGAGGACGCTCGCCCCACCAGCTTAATTTCGGAACTCGATGCCCAAGTCTCCGAGTCGCCGGACCTGGTCGAAATCATCTCCCGCGCCATCGTGGATGAGCCGCCGCTGCCCATCAAGGAAGGTGGCATGATCCGCGACGGCTTTGACGCCGCGCTCGATGAACTCCGCACCGCGCAGCGCAGCGGCAAGGATTGGATCGCCAAGCTTCAAGCCGATGAAATCACGGCCACCGGCATTTCCTCGCTCAAAGTGAGGTTCAACTCCATCTTCGGTTATTACATCGAAGTCACCAAGTCGAATCTCGACAAGGTGCCGCCGCATTATCACCGCAAGCAGACCGTGGCGAACGGCGAGCGGTTCATCACGCCGGAGCTGAAGGATATGGAGGGCAAAATCCTCGGCGCGGAGGAACGCAGCGTGAAGCTGGAATACGAAATCTTCCAGCGCGTGCGCGAGGAAGTTTTGGGTCAGTTGCCAAAAATTCAGCAAACCGCGAGCGCACTGGCACAATTAGATGTCCTCGCTGCTTTTGCCGAGATCACGCGGCTGCATAATTACTGTCGTCCGCACGTGGCCGATGAAGGCTTGCTGCAAATCCGTGATGGCCGGCATCCGGTGCTGGAACAGCAGCTTGTCGAGGAACGCTTCGTGCCGAATGACACGGGGCTGGCGAGCAGCACCATTTCTCCTCCCTCTCCGCCACGTAGTGGGGGAGAGGGTCGGGGTGAGATGGAGCAATTACAAACCCCTGGCTCTCTTCCCGCTGCGCGGGGCGAGGGAAAAGATTTGGCGTTTGCCCAGATCGCGCTCATCACCGGGCCGAACATGGCGGGCAAATCCACCTACATCCGGCAGGTGGCGCTGCTCACGCTGCTCGCGCACACCGGCAGCTTTGTGCCGGCGGCGGAAGCGCGGATTGACCTGGTGGACCGCATCTTTACGCGCATCGGCGCGAGCGATGATCTGTCGCGGGGACAATCCACCTTCATGGTGGAAATGACTGAGACGGCGAACATTTTGAACAACGCCACGGCGCGCAGCCTCATCGTGCTGGATGAAATCGGGCGCGGCACCAGCACCTTCGACGGCCTCGCGCTCGCGTGGAGCATCGTCGAGCATCTGCACAATCAAGTCGGCGCGAAAACGCTGTTCGCCACGCATTACCACGAGTTGACCGAACTCGCCGCGCGCCTGCCGCGCATCCGGAATTTCAACGTGGCCGTGCGCGAATGGCACGACACGATCGTGTTTCTCCGCAAAATCGTCGAGGGCGGCACGGACAAGAGCTACGGCATCCAGGTGGCGAGGCTCGCGGGTGTGCCGAAGGAAGTGCTGGAACGCGCCCGCCAGATTCTCGGCAACTTGGAGGAATCCGAACTCACGCCGGAAGGCAACGTGCGCCAGCCGCGCAAACAGCAGGACCGCGAGAAATTAAAAGCCCTCTCCCCCGCCCCGCAGATGGATTTGTTCGGCTGACGCGGATTAATTCGGCGCGATGACGTGAGCCTCGCCGTTCGCCTTGACCTCCACGTCCAGGTCCTTGTAGATGCTCTCCGCCGTGGCCAAAGGCTCCGAATGGCTCCACAATTTCTTCGTCTGCGCCTCCACCTCGGCATACGTGTTGAATTTCCGCTCCACCACCACCCGCTCCGCCACGTCGCGGCGGAAACGATTGTCCAGCAGCGAATAATCCTTGCGGAGCTGCACCAGATCCTGATTCGTCTGCGTGAGGCTGGCCTGCGTCTGCGCAAGCTGGGCGGAAACCTTTGCCACCTGATTCGTCAGCCCCGCCACCTGCTGGTTCAGGAACAGGTTTTCCGCCGCGGCCGCCGTGACCTGCCGGTTCAATTGGGCGACCTGTTCTGTCTGGCCGGCGAGGGCGGACCGGGCTTCCGCCAGCCGGTTGGAAACCGCCCCGACCGCCGCCGCGCATTCATCCAGGCGGTTGGACAAGGTGACCAGCGTTCCCGCCCGCACGGTGAGCTGCGCCTGCGCCGTGTCCAGCCGGTTCGAATAATCCACAATCGTCCCGGCATCCGCCGCCATCTGCGCATTATCCGCGTGCTTGGTCTGGAACAAGGCGGCCGCCAGCAGAACGCTGACTACCGTGAGGATGATGGTTAAATATGGTTTCATGGCAAAAATTTCAAATGCGGCGCTGGCCGCACATTCATGGAACAAAATCTTCGGAAATCCCGTCTCCTTGGCAAGGGACTTCAGTGACTGAATTCGGACAACTTCCACAAACAGTGCGCACAAACTTCTCGCCGGAGGGGGCGGATAGATTTATTTTCCCGCGCAACCGATGCCGCCCGCCGCTGCCACCACCGATTCCAAGCTGAAGAATTTTTTCCGGAAATTCACCGTGCTGCGCGGCGCCCCGCGCGAGCTGTGGATCATTTACGCGGCCTACATCCTGGAAAATCTCGCCTACAAGGTCGGCGCGGCCACAGTGCTCACGCTCTGGCTCTCGTCCGACCTTGGATTCGGCGATAAATCCGCCGGGGCGATGGTGGCGACGTGGTCGGCGGTGATGACGCTCATCACGGTGTTCATCGGGCCGCTCACGGATGCGCTGGGCGTGCGGCGGACGTTTCTGCTGGGCTTCGGCGTCTGCCTCGTGGCGCGCACAGTGATGACGCTCACGGCAGAACGCTGGGTGGTGCTGCCGTGCGGCCTCTACCTGCAGGCGGCGGGCATCGCGCTGATGATTCCGGTGATGACGGCGGCGATGAAGAAATATTCCAACACGGCGCAGCGCTCGGTGGCGTTCTCGCTCTATTACGCGCTGATGAATCTCGGCTTCGCGATGGGCGACTGGCTGTTCGACCGCGTGCGCAGTCCGGTGCACGGCCTCGGCGAGCACGGCCACTGGACGTTGCCGCTGCTGGGCACGGACTTGAGCACTTACCGTGTGCTGATTTTGTTGGGCGTGGTCTTCACGATTCCGGGGATGCTGCTGACGTGGTTCTGCCTGCGCGATGGCGTGGAGGTGACGGACGCGGGCGTGACCATCACGCCGCGCGAAAAAATCGTGGCAGCTAATCCGCTGGCCGCACTGGTCAAGACGGTGCGCGACACGGCGGTGAAGACGGGGAAAATCTTTGCGAGCCTTTGGCGGGAACAGTCGTTCTATAAATTTCTGGCGTTCATGACGCTGGTGGTCGGCGTTCGGATGATTTTTTATCATCTGGCCTTCACGTTCCCGAAATACGGCCTGCGCGAGCTCGGTGATGGCGCGCCCATCGCGCAGATCAGCAGCATGATCAACTCCATTCTCATCGTGGTGCTGGTGCCGATCTGCGGCGTGCTGACGCAGAAGATCGCGGCGTATCGAATGGTGACGGTGGGGAGTTTTATCTCGGCGTTGTCGGTGTTTTTCCTCGCGGTGCCGGCGGCTTGGTTCAAGCCGCTGGCGGATGGCTGGCTCGGCCATCTGATCTGCCACCAGTGGTTTCACCTCAACGGCCCAGTGAATCCGCTCTACATTGCCATTTTCCTGTTCGTCACGCTGCTCTCGGTCGGCGAGGCGCTGTGGTCGCCGCGCCTTTACGAATACGCCGCGGCCATCGCGCCGAAAGGCCAGGAGGCGTCCTACATGGCGCTGTCGGTGCTGCCGTATTTTCTGGCGAAGTTTTTCGTGGGCGGCAGTTCCGGCTGGCTGCTGGCGAATTTCTGCCCGGCCGAAGGCGCGCGTAATCCGGCCATGATGTGGCTCATCATCGGCGGCATGGCGCTGGTGACGCCGCTGGGCGCGATTTTGTTCCGGAAATATATTCAAGTCCACGAGGCGGGCCGCTAGACTGCACCCCACAACCAATTAACAATTATGCAAATCAACCTCATCTCCGAAAAACTCCGCCGGCTGGAAATCTCCGGCTGCGTCGAAATCGTCAATGGCCGCGGCGGCCTGCCGCTCGTGAAGGTCACCACGCCGTGGAGCACGGCGGAAGTCTATCTGCTGGGCGCGCACGTCGCGGGCTTCCAGCAAAACGGCGAGCCGCCGCTGCTGTTCATGAGCGCCAAAAGCTGGTTTGAGAACGGCAAGCCGATTCGCGGCGGTGTGCCGATTTGTTTTCCGTGGTTCGGCGGGCGCGATGGCGAGCCGGCGCATGGTTTGGTCCGGATTTTGCCGTGGGAGCTGGTCGAGGCTGCGGCTGCGACGAATGGCGCCGTGACGATTCGTCTGCGTCTGGCGAAAGGCAGCTTGAAGTCGGAATGGGCTGCGCTGCGCACTGAATTGGTCGTCACCGTTGCGGAAACGCTGACGATGGAGCTGGTGGCCACGAATGAATCGGCGGACCAGACGCTGGAAGTCGAGAATTGCCTGCACACTTATTTTCAGGTTGGTGATATCGGCGCCGTTTCGCTCACCGGTCTGCAAAACGCGCCGTTCAACGACTTTGCCGCCGGTGCCGCCGGCGCGGGCAAGGTGGAAAATGATGCGGTGCTGCGCATCGCGAAGGAGACCAACCGCGTTTATCCCGACAACACCGCCACGGTGGAAATCCGCGATGAAAAGCTGAAGCGCCTCATCCGCGTGGAGAAATCCAATTCCAAGTCCACCGTCGTCTGGAATCCGTGGACGACGCAGAAATTGCCGGATGATTTTGACCCGGCAGAATACAGCCAGATGGTCTGCGTGGAGTCCGGCAATGTGAAGCAGAATAAGATTTCCCTCGCGCAGGGCAAAGCAACGGCGCTGAAAGTGGTTTTAAGCAGTCACGTTCTGTGACCCCGTAGTTGGTAAATACCCGATTCAACTCGTCGAGTTTGACGAGCCAATTTGAGGAAAAAATCATTAAAGCCAGCCTGACTCAATTGAATCGTAAAAGCATACGCAACGCGGCAGGAGTGCGGCTTCGTTTGTTCGCCCTCCATCTTTCCCTTGTCCTGCCAATTTTCACCGCAGTCACAGCGTCAGCCGCCGACGTTCTCACGCCCATCAGTCTCCGAGACGTTCAGGTCGGTGGCGAGATCGGACGTCGCATCGCCATCACCGTCACAAACAACCTGCTCGTGCTCGACGCCGACCGGGATTTTCTTCCGCCGTTCAGAGCCAGGACCGCCACGGGCGGCTACATCGGCTTGGGCAAATTGCTAGACGCAACGGTGAAATTCGCCGCCAACACCGGCGATTCCCGGGTGCTGGCCTTGAAACGGCATCTGGTTGAAAAAATTCTTAAAACGCAGGAAGCCGACGGCTACATCGGCATCATGGCTTCGCCGAAACGCGTCTGGGGATTGTGGGACACGCACGAACTCGGCTACATCATTTGGGCGCTGCTCACCAACTACCAATATTTCGGCGAGGAACGCTCGCTGACCGCCGCCCGCAAGGCCGCCGATTATCTCATCCGAAGCTGGCCGTCCATGCCGAAGAATTGGGGCATGGGCGCAGAGGTGGCGCCGCATGTCGCCTTCATCGGCCTAGAACGCACGATGCTCGCGCTGTATGGTCAGACCGGCGATTCGGCCTATCTTGATTTCACTGTGAAAACGCGGGCGCTACCCGACTGGGACACGCCCATCGTTATCGGCCGCCGTCGCGGAATCGAAGGCCACATCTATGCCTACATGGCCCGCTGCCTCGCGCAACTCGAACTCTATCGCTCCCAGCCCGACCGTCATCTGCTGGCCCAGACCGACCGCGCGATGGATTTCATGCTGCGCCACGATGGCGAGTGCATCACCGGCGGCACCGGCCAGTGCGAGATTTGGACCGATGCCCAGGATGGCCGTGGCGAACTCGGCGAAACCTGCGCCACCGCCTACCAGATTCGTGTTTATGACAACCTCCTCCGTTTGCGCGGCGACGCCCGCATGGGTGACCTCATGGAGCGCACCCTTTTCAACACGCTCTTTGCCGCCCAATCTCCCGATGGCCGCCGGCTCCGTTACTTCGCACCAACGGAAGGCCCACGAGCCTATTGGAAAACCGACACCTATTGCTGCCCGTGCAACTATCGCCGCATCGTCGCCGAGCTGCCGGCAATGGTTTTCTATCGCGCCAACGACGGCGTGGCGGTGAACCTCTACACCTCCGCACAGGCAAAATTGGCGGTGGCCGGCGGTGTTTCGCTGGCCATCCGGCAAGAAACCGATTACCCGAACACTGGCCGCATCCAGATTCATCTCAATCCAGCGCGTCCAGTGAAGTTCCCGTTGCAACTCCGCATACCCTCCTGGGCGCATGGCGCAACGGTCTGCATCAACGGCCAGCCTGTCAAAGCCGACCCGCAGTCCGGTTCCTTCTACAAGCTTACTCGCGAATGGAAACCCGGCGACCAGGTCACGCTGGATCTGCCAATGGCATGGCGTCTGGTCAAAGGTCGCGAGCGTCAGGCTGGTCGCGTTGCCGTGATGCGCGGCCCGCAGATTTTCTGCCTGAATCCCGAGCAAAACCCCGACCTCACCAAGCTTGACGGGGTCGAGCTGGGCCGGCTGACACTCGATCCGACCTCGTTTTCCGAACCGGTTACAAACAGCGCTGTGCGTCCCGACGGCATGGGCTGCCGTGTGAATGTATCCATGAATGTGTGGGGCACCGCCTTTGGTCTTGGCAAGAAGGGCGACCTAACGCTCACTCTCACCGAGTTTCCTGACCCGGACGGCAAGGCGACCTACTTCCGTTTGCGCGATTTCGCCGGGGCAGTGGACGACGAATTGTTTGTCAGCCAGGTGAAGTGACACAACTGGCTTTCAAACGTCGCTTTTGCATGGCTTGCGAGCGGTGCGCAAGGCATCTTACGAGGCCATGATTTCACTTTCTGAAATCCAGCCGAGCGGCATTGATTTAGTGTCGCAGGTTGAAGAGATTTTTTCGCCGACAGGCATCCTGTCGCGCGCGAAGAATTTCGAGTTCCGCCCGCAGCAGCAGGAGATGGCGGTGGCGGTGGCGCGAGCGCTGCAGAATCAGGAGCACCTCGCGGTCGAGGCGGGCACGGGCGTCGGCAAATCGCTGGCGTATCTGATTCCTGCCATCCTGTTCGCCGTGGCGCAGAAGAAAAAAGCCATCGTCTCCACCCACACGATCAATCTGCAGGAGCAACTCACGGAAAAAGATCTGCCGATGCTCACCGGCGTGCTCGGTGCGCTGCCGGAACCGGTGAAATTTAGCTTCGCGATGCTGAAGGGCCGAGCGAACTATCTCTGCACGCGCCGGCTGCAAAAGGCGATGCAGCAAAGCGGCAATCTCTTCACATCGAGCGAGGCGGAGGAATTGCAGCGCATCTACGAGTGGTCCAAGGAAACCAAAGACGGCAGCTTGTCGGATTTTGAGATCGAGCCGGACCCGAAAGTCTGGGTGCAGGTCTGCTCCGAGCGCGGATTATGTTCGCCGAAAACCTGCGGGCATCAGTCGGATTTTGCGCGCGACCATGATGCCTGTTTTTTTCAGCGCGTGCGGAATCGCATTCTCTCCGCCGACGTGGTGATTTTGAACCACACGCTGTTCTTCACTTTGCTCGGCGGCGTGGATGAGGAGATGGAAGGGGGAATTCTCTTCAAGAACGACTTCGTGGTGTTCGACGAAGCGCACACGATGGAAAGCGTGGCGTCGCGGCACATCGGCTTGAGCGTTTCGAGCGGGCAGGTGCGCTATTCGCTGAACCGGCTGTGGAATCCGAAAACGGAAAAGGGTCTGCTCGCCACGCTGCGCCAGGGCAAGGCCGTGAAGCTCGTCGCGGATATTTTGAGCGAGTCGGACAAGTTTTTTGAGAGCGTGGAGGCGGCGTGCGAGGAGATCCAGGCGGAAACAAAAAAAATTGCTGACGAAGGCGGCTCGCGAGGACGCTCGCCCCACCAAAGCAAGCGGGAGTGGAAGGAGTTGCGCATCCGGCGCGCGGAATTGGTGAAAGACAATGTCACGCTGCCCATCCAAAGATTGCGCGAGGCGGTAAGCGAGCTGGTCAAGACCAGCGAGGACAAGGATATCGGGCAGGAATTGATCGAGTGCAACCGGCGGCTGGGCGAATTGAAGATCGAAGTCGCGGAGTTTTTGAACCAGGAAGCAGACGATCATGTATACTGGGTCGAGCGCGGCGGCAAGTCGCAGCGGAATCTGTCGCTGAACGCGGCGCCGGTGGACGTGGCGGAATTTCTGCGGCGGCGTCTGTTTGAGACGGAGACGAGCGTCATCATGACCAGCGCGACGCTGGCCGTGGCGGAGAAACCAGTGGAAGGTTCTAAATTGAAGGCTGCCGGGGCGGAAAGCGCACCGCGTAAACGCGCTGCCGCCAACAGTTCGCCGCTGAATTACTTTGCCAGACGCGTTGGTTGCGAATCCGCGACGAAACTACAGGTCGGCACGCCATTCGATTACGAACGGCAGATGAAATTGTTCACGGTCAAGAAAATGCCCGATCCGCGCGAACACGGTTACGCCGATGCGCTGGTTCATTGGGTGGAACATTTCGTGAAACAGACGAATGGCAAGGCTTTTGTGCTGTTCACCAGCTACAAGCTGATGCAGGAAGTTGCCAGCCGGATGCAGCCGTTCTTCGACCAGTTCGGACTGGAACTCATCGTGCAAGGCACCGGCACGCCGCGCTCGACGATGCTGGAGCAGTTCAAGGCGGATGTGGACTCGGTGCTCTTCGGCACGGACAGTTTCTGGCAGGGCGTGGATGTGCCGGGCGAAGCGCTCTCCAACGTCATCATCACGCGTTTGCCGTTCGCGGTGCCGGACCATCCACTGATCGAGGCCCGCCTCGAAGCCATCGAGGCGCGCGGGGGAAATTCGTTCGGAGAATTTTCGCTGCCGGAGGCGATTCTAAAATTTCGCCAGGGCGTCGGGCGCTTAATCCGCACGAAGACAGACACCGGCATCGTGGTGGTGCTGGATAACCGGATCTTGACGAAGCAATACGGGCAGGCGTTTTTGGATGCGCTGCCGAAATGTCCGGTGGAGATTGTGTGAAATAGTTTTTGCTGCCGTCAGCGGTCGTGTCAGCGGGCCGGTGTCGCAAGCGAGCAGGGTATAAAGCAAACGCCTTCTTCCCGTTACCGGGAAGAAGGCGAATGTGTTTAACCAATGATGGTTAATTGATGATTACCATGAATAGCTCACTCTTCCAGAGATGGCGTGGGACGTGAGGCGTTCATTCATCCGGGCATCATAGTCCACAGACGCCTGAATGGCCTTGTTGAATACCACGGTCAATCCGAGGGCGGCGACGCCGGTGTCAGAGCCCAGTTCAACCCCGCGAGTATTGAAGTCACCGCTGCCGCCAACGAAGCGGGCGGTCACATCGGCGGTGTTGTCGGCGAACTCATGCTCCCAGGCCACACGCAGCTCGGGGATGAATTTCACGCCGTCTTTTTTGCCGAGCTTCGCCGCCAAGCGCAAACCAGCGGCGCTGCGGAAGCTGTCCATGCCGACGTCACGAACATTCAAGCCGTAGTTGTTGCCGTCGTTTGCCGTGCCGGTTTCATTGAAACTATTCTGCGACAGGTGCGCGTAGTTCACGCCCAGCGTGGGTTCAAGTGTCACTTTTCCGAACTCAAAGGCATAACCACCTTCGGCGGACACGGAGAACACGCCGCCATCATAGCTGCCTTCAGCCTGCTGATGGATGGGGCCCACGTTGATTTGCCGCTTCGTTGACGTTTGGAGGAAGCCGTAGCTGAAAATGCCGTCCAAACGCCACGGGCCGCTGAGATACCCGCCGTAGGCAGCAATCTGGATGGCATCCACGTTGCCGGAGGCGCCAGGCCCGCCGACATCCGCGTTGTTATGGGAGTAACCCACGGCCAAGCCAAGCAACAATTCTGAAGATAAACGATAGTCAAATCCGCCATTCATGCCGCTGATGGTATAGTTGCCGCCGAGCGCATTGCCGTCGCCGCCCAATTGGCCAAACGTGCCGAAGCCTTGCAGCCAAATGTCAAACGGACGGCTCTTGTCGGCCGGTATGGGCGGCAAGGTGGATCCCGCGCTGGCCAGCAAGGTGGGCTGCGACCGGGTGGCATAACCGCCGTTTTCCTGACCGGCGTTCATGCGGGCAGTGCGCTTCAAGACGGATTGGTTGAAGGCCTTCTCCAATTCCACATCCAGCATGCCGAGGGTGCCATGAATTTCGCCGCTCATGCTGTCCAGGGCGGCACTTGCTTCGCTCGCGGAGCCCAGCCAGAAGAACTCGGTGACCAGATTGGACATGCCGGGCGAGAACGAGTCCACGATGCCATCCAATGCGCCAGCAACGCCTTTTTGGTTGTAGGTCTTGGCCACGGAAGCGAATTTACTGCGGTTCAGCGTCAGATAAACATTGTTGGTATCATATGTTAGCACTTGAGTAAGGAAGATCGGCACCGCTGTATTGGTGTCAAAATAGCTGGTGACATATGTCCCGGTAACTCCGTTGGTAGCCGTGAGGATGGCAACGGTGTTGGAAGAGCCATAGACCTTATGTTCAAGCTGCACAACGACATCTCCACCGGTGATAGTTGCAGTGTCGCTCACCGTAATCAGGTCGTGACTCCAATCGGCATTCACCTGCGCATGGTAATCCGAACCGTTGGTCAGCGAACCAATGATGGTCAACGTGCCGGGCGAGTTACCCGGGGCCATGATGCCGTGGTTATCTACGGTGCCCACGATGGTGCCAGCACCACCCAAAACGCCATTGGTCAACACTAGCACCAACGGAGTGGTCAAGGTGCCATTGACGCGCAGCAGGCCGCTTTCCACCGTGGTGTTGGTCGTGAACGTGCTGTTGCCGGTCAGGTTCCAGCCGTTCGTGCGGCCATCCCACGCGTCGGCTTGAACCGTCAAAGTTTCAAAGTTGTAGAAGTTGTTCACGTCAGTGCCGGTGCCTTGGAGAATCAACGCGTCATTGGCCGTGCCGCCGTAAACATCACCGTCCAGTCGTGAGCCGGTCTGCAAAGTCACCGTGTTGTTGTAATTGGCGAGAGAGATGGAGTAGCCTTCGCCGCCAGAGATGCGGCCGGAATTGACAATCGTGGCTGCGCCGCCGTAGACGCGGATGCCATCAGTGCTTCCATTAATGTAGCCGCTGTTGTTGACGCTACCGCCGTTGTCCAACTGGATGCCGTTATCGCCGTCACCCGTTATCGTGCCATAATTATTCACTGTGCCGGTCTCGCCAGAGATATGAACGCCATCATGATTTCCATAAATGCTTCCGTAATTATCCACAGTGCCACCGCTGCGCAACCGGACGCCGCTACGGCCGTAGCCGTTGATAGTTCCATTAGTGTCATTGTAGACGTAACCGTTGCCGCCGGAAATTTCCACGCCATACCAACCACCGGAAATGGTTCCGTTGTTATACACGCTGCCGCCGTTGTGCAGCCAGACGCCGTCGTGGGCGACTCCCGAAATCGAACCAGCATAATCATTATAAACTGTCCATTCGGGGCCGTCTGAATATTTGGGCGCCACCTGCGGGGCTACTTCCATGATGATGGGGTTATAAATCTCCACGCCATTCTGTCCGCCGGAAATGGTTGCATAATTATACACTGTGCCGCCGTTTCCTAGATAAACGCCGTCGTTATTGGTGCCGGTGATTGTTCCATTATTATAGACGTAATTATTGACGTAACCGTTGCCGCCGGTAATGGACACGCCATTTTGACCACCGGAAATACTACCAGAATAGTTACTATAGGCGTTCCAGACACTGCCACCAGCACCCAGATTAACGCCGTTATTGTTGACGCCGGTAATGCTGCCATAGTAGTTGTAAACATCACCGTTGCCACCCGTGATATTCACGCCATTTTGACCGCCGGAAATCGTTCCGGAACCGTAATCATCATAATAATTAAAATAGCCGTTGTTGACGATGCCACCAGCATCTAAGCGCACCCCGTCGCCATATTGGCCGATGATGGAGCCAAGATTGTCCACCTGTCCGCTGCCACCGGAGATATGCACACCATCGAGATTTCCAGAGATGCTCCCGGAATTGCCGTTAAATACATTGCCGCCGCTGCGCAAACGGACGCCGTCGCGGGTTGCTCCTGAGATGGAACCGTAATTTTCCACGATGTAGGAGGGTGCTTCAACAATGTGAGGTGCGACCGCCCCCAAAATAATGGGGGTGGAGTTGGTGATTTCCACACCATAGAGGCCACCGGAAATTATTCCATTTGTGTCGTTATACACGGTGCCGCCGGCGCCCAGATAGACACCGTCGCGATTGGTGCCGATGATGTTGCCGTTGTTGTAAACAGTGCCAACGTCGCCGACGATGGCCACGCCATTTTGGCCACCCGAAATGGTTCCACGGTTAGTCACGCTACCGCCGAGATCCATGTAAACACCGTCGGTGTTGCCACCGGTGATGTTGCCGGAATTGACCACGGAACCGGCGGCGCCGTAAACCTCCACCCCGTTGTAGTATCCATAAATGACGCCGCTGTTGGCCACGCTGCCGCCTTGGGTCAGATAAATGCCGGCACCGCCGTTGCCAAAAATGCCACCACTTTCTTCCACACCATAAACACCACCGTCATTAACCACCGTGGCTGGACCGTTGATGAGCACACCATTGACAGAGCCACCGATGAAACCATTGGTCGTATTGTTTATCACCCCACCGGCATTCAAATCCACGCCGTCAGCACCGTATCCATAAATATAGCCGGAGTTGGTCACATAGCCGGCACCGCCGGTGATATACACACCGGAACTACTGCCAATATCGTAAGCGCCATAAATACTTCCATTATTGACCACCACGCCACCGGCATTCAGATAAACGCCGGCATATTGCTGATTGATTGGCCCGCTCAGATTGGGCGAGACGGCATCGTAACCATAATCGTAGCCACCATAAATGCTGCCATTATTGACCACGGTACCCGGGCCATTGATATTCACACCATTGTAATAGCCATAAATGCTGCCACTGTTGTCCACGCTGCCGGCTTGATCCATGTAAACGCCGGAACCGTAATAGCCTTGAATGGTGCTTTCACCATGGTTGATTACTGAGCCAGTGCCGCCGTAAATATCCACACCGTCGTAGTATCCATAAATGCCACCATAATTATCCACACTACCACCTTGGTTCATGTAAACACCGTCGCCGTTGTAGCCGTGGATGGAGCCGGAGTTCACCACTGAACCGGAGCCGCCATAAATATTCACGCCATTATAGCTGCCATAAATATTTCCGCTATTGGTCACACTACCGCCTTGATTCATGTAGATGGCGTCCAAGCCGGAATAGGATTGAATTGTGCCTGAATTGTTCACCAAACCGAGACCGCCCCGAATTTCCACGCCTGCGCCGCCATCGTTATTGTAGCCATTGCCGATAATGGTGCCGCCCAAGAGATTGTTCACGCTGCCCCCGTTGCCAAAGTAGATGCCATCGTAATAGTAGCCCGTGATGGAGCCACTATTGATTACGGCACCAGCGTTCCCTTGGATATCAATGCCACTATCCCAAGCCCAGATGGAAGCCGCGTTGTTCACACTGCCGCCTTGAGTGAAGTAAACACCAAGAGAATCGCCAGAGAGCGAGCCATTATTGATGAGATGCCACGGGCGGGTATCGCCCCAAATGGCGTAACTGCCGCTATCGGAATTATCAACCGTGACGCCCGAGTTCACGGTCACATTATGGATGGCCGGGCTAAAAGTGCCGTTCAAATATACCCCGTCGTAGGAGTCCGAACTGATCACGCCCTGGCCAAGCAGTTGAAGCGGGCTGAGCGCGAGCAGCGCCAAGCAGATGGAACTTGTGATTATACGACACAAGCTGCTTGTATAGTTGAATTCTCTAGGTGTTTTTGTTTTCATGGTCGTTTTGTGGTTTGTTTCCATTTTGACTTTGACCGTCTTCTTTTGGGACAGAGTCTTGTCCTACTTTGGACATTCTTATTTCGAATACGATGGACGTCAAGTTTTTTTGCCCGTTCTCAACTTGTCGGGTGTTGGATTTTTGTTATCATTCACACCTTTGTGAGCATTGCCAAAGAAATCCAGAAACGCCGCACGTTTGCCATCATCTCGCATCCGGACGCCGGTAAGACCACGTTGACGGAAAAGCTGCTGCTTTACGGCGGAGCAGTGCAGCTCGCCGGCTCTGTGACCGCGCGCAAGAACCAGCGCGCGACAACTTCCGACTGGATGGAGCTGGAAAAAAAGCGCGGCATCTCCATCAGCTCGACGGTGCTGCAATTTGATTACGACGGCTTTCGCATCAATCTGCTCGACACGCCCGGCCACAAAGATTTCTCCGAAGACACCTACCGCGTGCTGACCGCCGTGGATTCCGTGGTGATGGTGATTGATTCCGCGAAAGGCATCGAACCGCAGACACGCAAATTGTTTGAAGTTTGCCGCCAGCGTGGCGTGCCGATTTTCACGTTCATGAACAAGTGCGACCGGCCGATGAAAGAACCGCTCGCGCTGCTGGACGAACTCGAGCGCGTGCTCGGCATCGGCGCGTTTCCGGTGAACTGGCCCATCGGCAACGGCCCGGATTTCCAGGGCGTCTATGACCGGCAGACGAAAACGATGCATACGTTCGAGCGCGTCGTGGGGGGCAAATATCGCGCGCCGGTTTCCGTCGGCGGCCTGCATGATCCGGAGGTGCGCGGTAATTTGAGCGAAGCCGACTTTCACAGGACGGTCGAGGAACTGGAAATGCTCGAACACGCCGGCGAATTGTTCGATGAAGCCGCCGTGCTGGCCGGCAAAAGCACGCCCGTTTTCTTTGGCAGCGGCGTGAATAATTTCGGCGTGCAGCTGTTGCTCGACGGATTTCTGAAACATTCGCCGGCGCCGAAATCCCGCGTGATGGGCGGCATCGAAATCGCCCCGGAGAACCCGGCGTTCTCCGGTTTCATCTTCAAGATCCAGGCGAATATGGACCCGAAGCATCGCGACCGCATTGCGTTCATCCGCGTCTGCTCCGGCAAATTCGAACGGGACATGACGGTGCATCACTCGCGCAGCGAGAAGAAGGTGCGCCTGTCCAGCTCGCACAAGCTGTTCGGCAACGAACGCGAAACGGTGGATGAAGCGTATCCCGGCGACGTCATCGGCCTTGTCGGCCACGATAGCTTTGGCATCGGCGACACGTTGACGACCGATCCCAAGATTCTCTACAAGGAAATCCCGCGTTTCACGCCGGAAGCTTTTAGTTATCTGCACAATCCGAACACGGGAAAATACAAACAATTTCGCCAGGGCCTTGACCAGTTGTTGCAGGAAGGTGTCATTCAGGCGTTGTATCTGCGCAATTCTTCCATCAAAACGCCGCTGCTCGCGGCCGTTGGACCGCTGCAGTTTGAAGTGGTGCAGTTCCGGCTCGAAAGCGAATACGGCGCAGAATCCCGGCTCGAATCCGCGCCGTGGAGCGTTGTGCGGTGGCTGCCCACCGACATCAAGGAAGATGATCTCGACGCCCTATCATTGCCCACCGGCGCACGGTTGGCCTACGACATCGGCAAAAATCCGGTGGCGCTGTTTCATAATGAGTGGTCAGCAAATTATTTTGGTGAGACAAACAAAAATTGTTCACTCTCCGCGCTGCCGGTGCAAACGGCGAAGGAATAAATGCGGTGGTAGGAATTGGCCGCTGCGGGAAAGCGGCGGATTTACTTTGCGTGGCGGGACAAGACTTGTTCGTAAACTTTTTTTAATTCACCGCCGACTTCCATCCAACTGTGCAATTTGATGGCCGGGGCGGCAAGGCTGGGTGCATCCGCGTAAAATTGTTTCAGCCGCCGGACGTTTTCTTCGCTGAAGCCGATGGTTTGAAAATAGCGCGCCTGATTGCCGAAGCGTTCGCGTGACCAGTTTTGATCTTGAACCAACACGGGGAGTCCGCAGGCGATGGCTTCGTGCGCGGACAAGCACCAGTTCTCAAACCGGCTCATCAGCACAAAGCCGCGAGCAGCTTGTAGGAGCGAATTTATTTCCGCTTCGCTGTCGGTGTGGGGCTGGAGTTTGACCCAGCGATTGTCGATCAGCTTTTTGAAACGCAGCCAGTAAGGATCTTGGGGATGATACGGCTTGCCGACAAACAAAACGGGCACTTGTGCGGCATGAGCTAACTCGGCGAGGGCAACGGAATTTTTACGCTCCGTGATGGTTCCGGTAGTGATGAGGTGGTTTTCACCGCGCGAGCCGGAGCCGGCGTTCAAAAAAGCTTCGGACAGACCAAGCGGCACGAGGGATATGCGTTCCGACGGGACATGATAGGCTTTTTCCAGAACAAATTTTTCACATTCCAACCCAACGACGTTATGGGGTGCGTGGCAATAGGTGCTCCAGTTCAACTGGCTTTTCACCTGTTGCAACAGGGGGATTTTCAGGGCGGTCTGAATCAGCCAGCCTTGGCGCACCAAGCGGGATTGGGAACGATTGCAAGTTTCCGTGAAAAGATTGGTCATGACCAACGGCAAACCGGCGTTGCGGGCGATGACCAAATAGGAATTGCTGGCGGTGCCGAAATAATGGAGGAGATCGCCGCGCTGCGCCTTGTCCCACCAGCGGAGATATTCGACCTCGACGCCGTGGGCTTCGAGGCCGGCCTTGGTCTGCTCGATTTGGATTTGCGCGCCGCCATGGGCCAGCATCGCTGGAACCGGGCTGTCAATGAGGACTTTCACCGCTGGGAAATGTGCCGTTCACCAGGCGGTCAGACAATGTCATTTTGAAAGTTTCTCTGATGAATATAATATGCGCCGCCATCAACGCTCTTTGACAAACCACCGTCACGCTAAACCGATAAACTGACTGACGTGTGTGCTGGGTTTGTCCAGTGATGCGAATGGTGGACGTGGATTTGATTTTCTCCTTGGCAAAGGTTGAGACGGGCGCTGTGGATCAACATCGTCGTGGCGAGGAGGCCATGAGGATTTTCACGGGGGAATAATGCCGGTCAGTGCACGGCGATAGACATGAAGGTTGTATTTTTGGTTGGACTGGTTCCGGTAGTAGTTGGGAAAGATATGGTTTAACCACTCGACGGTGAATTTATTTTCCCGCGTCAAGCGCTCTCCGGTAGCAATCCAACCACCGCCGATTTTTTTGCGAATGGCCTCGAACTGGCCGGGTTGAACCAGAAGACAATTGATGGTTTTTGCCTCCATCGGCTTAATAACGTGAAGATATGGATAGTAATACGTCGTCGCTTGAAGCTTATGGAGCGGATAAAACGCCTGGAAATCGGCCATCACCACATCCGACGGTCGAATGACCGAGACGACAAATCTTTCCACCTTGGAATAATCGCGTCCATTAATGTCGGTGGATTCCAATCCCAGTCTCAAGCCCAGCCCCAGTGCAAAAGTGACCACTGACAGCAAGATTAGCGAATAATGTTTAACATTCGCTGAAAATAAATTGCGGCAACGCTCCAGCAAAGCCAGCAGGCAAATGGCCAGCGGAACAAAGGTCTCCCAATAATGATAGATTTGATAAGTGTAGGTAGCCTGTGCCAGTGCGGGGATAAAGAAGAACCCAGCGACACCAAAGATCACCAGCCGCCGGCTGGTAGCATCCAGTTTTTTAGAAGCGAAAAAAAAGACCGCCAATAGCGCCAGCAATAAAACCATGACGGTCGGATCCGACACGAGTTTGTGAGGCAATCCGGCCAGTTTCCGTTGCCAAATCGGCGTGGTTTGCCCCGGCGGATAGTAGGACAAGGCCAGATACATCGTGACTTGGCGATAAGTTTCCCACATGCCAAGCCATAGCAGATAGACAAAAATCGTCCCGAACCCAATGATCAGCCCCAAGGCCACGCAGCAGAGTTCCACAAAGAATTTCCTTCCCCATACCAGCAGCACTAACCCGCCCAAGGCGGCGGCAAACGGTCCGAGGGTGAGTGCCGTTGGCAGAAAAAGGGCGGCAGTCGAAATAATCGCCGCCCGTCGCCAGCCTGGGTGAGAAATGGTGAAAGCAAGGAAACAGAGAGCTGCCACGCAGAAAATCAACGGGTCATACCGGGCGGAACGGTAATTGAAAACCAGTGCATAGCCGCTAAATAGCATGACAACCAGAGTCGCCAAGGCCGGCTGGCTCCGAATGAGACCCGCTCGCCGCACTGCCAGGCAGACCACTGCGACTGCGATTGACCAATATAGATAGTCCAACACCCGCACTTGAAAAATGCCGAAGCCGACCAGCTTGAACCACAAAAACAAAAGCAAAGGATGCAGCGGGGAATTGCCCACCCAGTGTTCTGCCCGCGATTGCGGCCATGCGGTGGAAGTAAAGCCATGCCCGAAATACAGGTTGGCCGCCGGATCAGAAAGCATCACTTCATCATTCCAGACGGAGGTATACCACCCATAAGTGGAGGCATTCAAAAACAAAAATCCAAAGATGAGCCAGACCCACAGCGGGATTCTTTTCAAAATGGAAAACATAATTATACAAACTCAACTACGCCTACGGTAGATATTATTAAAACAGTTAGAAAGAATGGCAATACCAGGATGAAAAATGGAGGCTATCCTTGTTGTGTTGCTAACCATGGCGAGGCCCATCGTGAGCTTTGGAGTTTGTGGAAAAAGACTGGATTATTAGGCGCCGGAGGATATTTTCATTCGCGGATTCGTTAGCCTTCACTTGCCAGTCGTTTTCGCAGGCGGGTTGACAAGCCTTAAAATTGGCCGGTTTGTTTCCACTGGATTTATCCGATGACGCAAATGGCGGATGTGGATAGTAATTGTCTAACGGAGAAGTGTCGGCGCGGGTTTTGCCGGTTGACTCTAAAAACGAACTCAACTAAAAACCTGCCATGCATCCTTGTTCCAAGGAATCTGTCACCTTGGGGCGACCCCGGGTTGGCAAGTATATTCCACGAAATAACCGCCTTTGGCAGCTTGAAGCGTTGCGTGGATTTGCGGCGTTCTATGTTTTGCTTCATCATATCAGCAGCAGCTATCTGGGCTTGAAGCATACCATCTGGGGGTTGCCGTTCCGATTTGGGCAGGAAGGAGTGCTCATTTTTTTCCTGCTGTCGGGTTTTGTCATCTGTTATTCGTATGGTAGCAATCAGGAAGGACGCCACGATTTTTGGGCTTATTTAATGAAGCGTGGCCGGCGGATTTACCCCATTTTTATCATTTCACTTCTGCTGTCCTATTTCATCCAATGCTTCGCTTCGCACCAACTTGAACCGGTAAATTTTTCAGTGCTGGTCGGCAACCTCTTCATGCTACAGGATCATCCGGAAAAACCGGGAGTGTTCGTTGTGCCTTTTGCCGACAATATGCCCCTTTGGTCGCTTTCCTATGAATGGTGGTTCTACATGATGTTTTACCCCATCAATCGATGGGTGCCAAAACCCAAACAGAAATATCTGGTTTTGGCCCTTTGCTTGGTCGGTTTGATAATCAATCAATTTCTGCCCAACAGTATCTGCTGGTTTCTGGTGTTTTTTATAATTTGGTGGGCCGGGGTTGAACTGGCCAGAGAATATCTGGTCGCAGGTGATGTTACTTTGGCGCAGCAAAAGACCATGCTACTGTTATTGATTCCGCCCCTAGTCTGGTATGGCTGGCTTACTTTGAAATGGAAAATGGCTGGCCATCAAATAGTTTTCATGGCCTTTCCTTTTGTGGAATTTCGCTATTTTGTTATGACGCTGGTTTTTCTCCTCCTGATTTTTGCCTGGAAACACTGGCACTTTATCGGCTTCAGCCAGTCGCTTGGAAGATTTGGCCATCTGGGGTCTATTTCTTACGCGCTCTACTTGTTTCACTATCCCATCATTTGCGATCTGCGGTTATTTCAGAGCAGCGTCATTTTTTATTTGGACTTGGCACTGCGAATTCTTCTGGCCTTCATCCTGGCTTGGTTGGTGGAAGGTAAATTACAGAAATGGATTAACTCCCTCACTGACCCATGGCTGGCCACGCGGAAAAATACAAGGTGAATAATTTTCCCAAAGACCCGACACCGACTTGCAGTCCCATAAAAATTCAAATTGAGGAATATCCTTGATTCCGCTTCTGGCAAAATCATTGACGCGGCAATCATTCTAGTCTGGCGCTGTTGCCGCAATCCAGCTTTGATGTCGGCGGATGCGGAAAGGCTTCTTCATTACTGGCACAGATACCGGCGTTGGCAAAACCGTTTTGACGGCGTTGCTGGCGCGGTATTTATGCGAACGCCGCGTCCGCGTGGCCGCGTTCAAGCCCGTCTGTTCCGGCGGGCGCGCCGATGCCCGGGCTTTGCACGCCGCGCTCGGCGGTGTGCTGACGCTGGATGAAATCAACCCGTGGCATTTTCGCGCTGCCCTGGCTCCAACACTGGCGGCGGCGCGCGAAAAAAAATCCGTCGCGCTCGCCCAAGTACTTGGACACATCCGCGCAGTGCAGAAAGATTTCGCGGTGACGCTGGTGGAGGGTGCGGGCGGATTGTTGAGTCCGCTCGGAAAAGACTTCCATTCCCGCGATTTGATTGTGGCGTTGCGCGCCACCCCCATCATCGTGGCGGCGAACAAGCTGGGCGCAGTAAATCACCTGTTGCTGACACTGGAAGCACTGCCCAAGGATTTCCGTGCAAAGGCGAAAATAGTTTTGATGTCGCCGCCAAAAACAAACACGGCAACGGCATCGAACGCGAAGTTGTTGGCACAATTTTTCCCGCCTGAAAATATCTTAACGCTTCCGTGGCTTGGTCAGGAATTCTCTCTGGACGTATCCCTGAATAAACCAGCCGTCAAGCGCATGCTCGCCGCCGTGGTGAAAGATTAATTTTTTGCCGGAGGGTTCGTGGCGCGAAAGGATTCCCGCCACGGCTGCCGGTTTTTGAAAAGTTCCAGTCGATTTTGCAGCGGCTCGAGATTCTTCATTTTCGCCGCCGTGGCCAGGGTAAGCGCATTTTCAACGCAGATTTGTGCGTTGGTGAAATCGCCATTGGCGGCGCAGGCGATGCCGAGCGCGTCGAACACGGCTGGCTGGTTGCCGCCGGCAATCAGGTTGGCTTTGCTGCCGAGGATGATGGCAAATTTGGCGTCGCGGGCGCCGGCGTTTTCGTTCGCCGCCAGATAATATGCGGCCGTCGTCAGGATTTGAAAATTGTCCGGAGCAATCCGCAGCGCGGCACGCAGTTCATCCACCGCTTCGGCATCCCGACCCAGCTTGAAAAAGGTATTTGCCGCCTCCACGTGCGGCCAGACGTAATGCGGATCCATTTTTTCCGCCTCGTTGAACGCCGATAGCGCCTCATCCAACCGACCGAGCGCGGCGAGTTCGATGCCGATGAAGTTTTGCAGCTTGGCATCGCCGGGGCGGCGGCGGAGTGCCTCGCGAAATTCGGCCAACGCCTCATCATGGCGGTCCAGTTTGGCGAGCAGATTACCGAGGTTGATGTGAAGCTGGCAACGGGTGCGCCCGAATTTTTCCGCCTGACGATAGATGGCGAGCGCCTCGGCTGGTCGGTTTTGCAACTCAATCGCGACGCCGAGATTGACGAGGGCGACATCGTTGTTTTGCGTCACGGCGGCAGCGCGGCGGAACAGGGTTTCGCTGTCTCGCCAGAATTGAAGCTGAAATTCCGTGGCAAAAATGCACGCGGCCAGCAGCGCGCCGACCGCGACTGCAACCACGGCTTTTGGCGTTTTATTTTTTGCCGCGATGTCCGCCGCGAGAAAAACGGCAGCGATAAAAAACCCGACCGAGGGAAGGTAGGTGTAGCGGTCAGCCATCGCCGCGCTGCCGACTTGCACGATGCCGATGACGGGAACCAGCGTGCCCAGAAACCACAGCCACCCGATGCTGAAATAAGGCCGGCTATACCGCCAGCGCCATGCGGTCAGGAAAATCAGCGCCAGCACGGCGACGGAAAGTGTCACTTGCTGCGCGAAAATCTTTGCCGGCATCGGATAAACGGCGGAAAGATTGACCGGCAGGAAAAAATTCAGCAGGTAATTCACCACGGCGACGAACGCATTTTCCAGCCGGTAGCGCAGTGAGACATCGGTGAGCGAAACGACGGCTTCGCAATTCTTTTGCGCGAGAAAAGTGATGACGCAGGAAATGGCGGTGAGCGCGAAGAAAGGAATCTTTTCGATCAAAATCGTTCGCTGGAAATGGGTGGTGGAAAGTCGTTTCAGCGGCCAGAAATCCAGCAATAGCAAAGCGAATGGCAGGGTGACCAGCATCGGCTTGGCCAGCAAGCCCAGCGCGAAGAAAACCAGCGCGAGCCAAAAGCTGCGCTGGCAATTTTGCCTGGCGAATTTTGCGTAGCTCAAGAGAGTCAGCAGCGCGAAAAAGGTGCTCAACACGTCTTTGCGCTCGGAAATCCAGGCGACGGATTCGACGTGCAGCGGATGCCACGCAAACAGCGCGGCGACGAGTGCCGACGGCCAGATTTTTCCCGTGAGCCGGACCAGCAGCACAAACAGCAGCGCGGCGTTGGCGGAGTGGAAAAGGATGTTGACGAAGTGATGCGCGCCGGGATTCAGGCCGAACAGCGTGCAGTCGGCCATGTGCGAGATCCAGGTGAGCGGATGCCAGTTGCCGGCGTGAAAGGCGGTGAATGCCCATTTAACTCCGGCTGACGTCAGTCCGGTTTTGACATGAGGATTGTCGGTGACGTAGTCGTTGTCGTCGTAATTCAGAAAGCTGAACCGTCCCGCCGGCAGAAACACGACCAGCGTGGTGAGCGCAAGCAGCAGGGCGATGAGGCGTGGACGTGACATCACGCTTGTTTTAAGCGATTTTTCAGCGGTGGCAAAGCGGATTCATTTTCGCGTAAAATGTTTTTGCAATTCTTTTGAGTGGACCTGATACTTTGCGTGGCGAACCGATGCTCGGAGTTTCGCCACTTGGCCAAACCGGTTCCTCACCACCAAGTTTTGAATTTATTTTATGAGCGGGTTATCTCATGCACTAGTCGGAGCGGCCTCTAACCAGACCGAACTCCTTTACATATGGGACAGGGCGACCATTGAGGCGAAAGCCATCATCGCGCTGCTCTTTGTTTTTTCCATCGCCGCGTGGTTTGTGATGATGTCCAAAGTCATCCAGATGCGCCGCGCGCGGAAATTGAACGCCTTGTTCGGCGAGGAATTCACCTCACAGAAAGCCGTGCTGGAAATGTTTGACCGCAAGCTGGAGGTCAACGGCTGTCCACTTTACGCCGTGTATCAGGCGGGCTGCGTGCAGCTCGACGCGCGGTTGCGCGGGCCCAGCGGCGAACGCGCCAAGCAGCAAATCAGTCTCAAAAACATGGAGCACATCAAGCGCGCCATCGAAAATGTCGTCGCCAAGGAATCGCTCAAACTGGAATCCGGCCTCATCCTGCTTGCCATCGCGGTGAGCGGCGCGCCGTTCATGGGTCTGCTCGGCACGGTCTGGGGCGTGATGAGCACGTTCGCCGGCATCGCGCAGCAAGGTTCGGCCACCATGGCGGCGATGGCGCCCGGTGTTTCCGCCGCACTCGTCACCACGGTTGCCGGCCTGCTGGTGGCGATTCCCTCGATGTTCGGCTACAACTGGCTCGTTCACAACTTGCGCGCGTTTACGGTTGAGCTGGACAATTTCGCACAGGAACTGGTTTCCAAGATGGAGACGGAATTTCTCGCCGACGAATAATTTGCGATGAGAAGGTTTTCACAACGCAGTCATCTGGTGACGTTGAGTGAGATCAACATCACGCCGTTGCTGGACTTGGCGTTCGTGCTGCTAATCATCTTCGTCATCACCACGCCGCTGCTGGAACAGAGCATCAACTTGAAACTGCCGCGCGGCGGTTCACGGGAAAAGAACTTGAACAAGTCGGACATCCGCACCGTCGAAATCTCCAACACGGGCTATTACGCCCTCGACAAAAAAAAGATGCCGCTGCCACAAATCATTTCCCAACTCGCCGGCGAATTTCGCGGAAACCAAAATCTTGTCGTTTACATCCGCGCCGACAAGGAAAGCCGCTACGATCTGGTGGCGCAGGTGATTGACGGCTGCCAGAAATATGGCATCACGCGCTATTCGCTCCGCACCGACCCGACGCCCAAATGAACCGGCTCGAAAAAAAATGTCTCATCGCCACGACGGGTTTTCACCTGTTGCTGGTGCTGGTGTTGCTTTTCGGCGCCGCATTTTTCACGCAGCACTCCAAGCCGGACGACACAAAAGTTCTCGACGTGATTCCGGCGAACTTGATTGATGCAGCATTTAGCAGCGGTGTAAAAAACGCCCAGCCGCCCGCGTCCACACCCATCGTTAAACCACCGGAACCGACACCGCAACCGCCTCAACCCGTGCCGGTAGTCACACCTCCGCCAAAGCCAGTCGTTACTCCGCCGGAGCCGGTGAAGCACCTTGACCCTGAACCAGTGAAGCCGCAGAAACTGACGCCGGATGACTTGAAGCCGATAGATCCGGTGGAAAAAGCGACCAAGCCTGCACCCAAGAAACCTGAAATCAGCCTCACTCCGGTCGTTCGAAAAATACAAAAAGTGACGCCGGACACTTCCGCCGCCGAGGCGGCGCGCGAGGCGGAAAAACAAGCCAAACTTCGCGCCAAAGCATTTGCAAATGCGGCGCACAGTATCAAGGCAAACGCTGCTTCGGCTACGACGGTCGAGATGCCCGGCACGGGCAGCGTGTCGTATGCGAATTACGCTTCGGTCGTCAAAAGCATTTATGAGCAGGCGTGGACGCCGCCGGACGACACGGCGAGCGACGACGCGAACACCAAGGTCACGGTGACCATCGGCCGCGATGGCTCGGTGATTTCCTCGCGCATCCTGAATCCCTCCGGCGATTCGCGCGTGGACAACAGCGTGCGGCGAACCCTCGACCGCGTGACTTTCGTCGCGCCGTTTCCCGACGGTGCGAAAGAAAAAGAACGGACTTTTATAATCAACTTCAACCTCAAAGCCAAACGACTACTCGGATGAAAAAAATATTTTTTAACTTTCTAATCATCGGCCTCGTTGCCGTCGCACTCACGAGCGCGCGGGCGCAGGAAATTGACATCACTCACACTGGAATTTTCGGCCAGAAGCCCATTCCCGTTGCTTTAAGCGGATTCACCGGCGAGGCGCGGCAGGTATTGGAGTTTGACCTTTACGTCCAGGGCTTCAGCTTTGTGGCGCCGGATGCCGCGCAATACCTCATCAACGGCAGCGATGCGGGCAATGTCGCCGGCAGCGTCACGGACAAATTTGCCAAGAAGATGATTCTCTCTCGCAGCTACAATGGTGCGAGTTTGCGGCGGCAGGCGCATTTGTTTGCGGATGAAATCGTGCAGGCCATCCAGAATAAAAAAGGCATTGGCCAGACCAAAATCGCGTTCAAGTCGCAGCCCGGCGGCATTGGCGCGGGTGAAATTTACGTCGCAGATTTTGATGGAAACGCGGCGCAGGCCGTCACGACCGACCGTGCCATTGTCGCCAAGCCGGCGTGGGTGCCGGGGCGATTGGCGCTATTTTACACGTCCTACGCCCGCGGTAATCCGGATATTTTTTACCACAGCCTGTCGAACGGCCAGCGGAAGCCGGTGGCGGGTTATTCCGGTTTGAACACCGGCGCGTCAGCCTCGCCGGACGGCTCGAAGATCGCCTTGGTTTTGAGCAAATCCGGCAGCGCCAACATCTGGGTCGGCAATGCCGACGGTTCCAATTTGAAACGCCTCACGACCGGCATCGAGGATTCCTCGCCGTGCTGGTCCCCGGACGGGCAATGGATTTGCTTCGGCATGAAAACGAAAGACGGCGAGCGCCGCCGCCTCGCGAAAGTTTCCGCCGGCGGCGGGGAAATCCGCCTGATTAACACCGCCGGCGTTTCCAATCCGACCGAGCCGGACTGGTCGCCGGACGGCAAATGGATCGCGTTCACGCGGCAGGCGGGCGACTTCGATATTTGCGTGGTGCCGGCGGACGGCAGTTTGCCGCCAACAGTGCTGGTCAGCGGCCAGAATCCGTCCTGGGCGCCGAACTCGCGGACGCTGGTGTTCAATCACGCCGTTGGCTATCGCCAGGTGTTATCTGTGCTTGACGTTTTCACCAAACAATACAAGGATTGTGTGCGAGCGACCGGAAGTAATTCCCAGCCCGCTTGGGCGAAATAGTTTTCCATTTCGTGACCGTATTTTAACCTAACTTTTAACCAAAGAAATAATATGAAGATGAATCAAATAATTTTCCCGCTGGTGCTTGCGCTGGCCGCCACGCTGGCCACCACCGGTTGCAAAAAAGGCATGACCAAAGTCACGCCTCTGCCCGGATCTCCGCAAGCGCGAGTTGGTGGCGATGGCGGTGCCGGCACCTTGCAGCCCGGCCTGCCAATAAACCCGGACACGACCGGCCCTGGCACCGGCACAGGCGGCGGCCCGCTGGCCAATCGTGATGAATTTGATGGCATGATCAAAGACCCGGCGGCGCTCGCGGCTCACACGGTTCTCTTCGCGTTTGACAGCGCGGTGGTGAAAAAGGGCGAGCAATCGAAAATTTCCGCCGTGGCCGCCGCGCTCGCCTCGAGCGCCAGCGACAAGCTGCTCATCGAAGGCAACTGCGACGAACGCGGCACGGAAGAATACAACCGCGCTCTCGGCGAACGCCGCGCCCTCGCGCTGCGCGAGGCGTTGTCGAAGGCCGGCGTCAGCCCGGATCGTATCCGCACTATCAGCTACGGCAAAGACAAGCCGGTGGATCCCGGTCACAACGAAGCCGCCTGGGCGAAGAACCGCCGCGGCGATTTCATTCTGCTCCATCCGAAGACCGGAGCTTGATTCAAAAATCTCCCAAACCAAAGGCCGCGTGCAAGCGCGGCCTTTTTTGTGTCTTTACTAAATCAGTTATTGGGCGTAGTTTGAGGAACTAAAACTTATGTTTACGAATGCAATGCTTGCAGCTTTTGGTCTCGGCGGAATGGAAGTCGTTTTGATTCTTGCCGTGGTTTTGATTTTGTTTGGTGCGAAAAAAATTCCCGAACTGGCCAAGGGTCTTGGTAGCGGCATCAAGGAATTCAAAAAAGCCACGAAGGAAGTGACGGACGAAATTCAAAATTCCGGCACCTCTAACGCCAGCACCGAATTGCAACCTCCGGCTCCGCCCGCACCTTCGCGGGCCGATTCGCCGGTGTCGCAGCCCAAGCCGATGGAGACCAAGGTAATTTGAGAACTGCTGCTGCCGTTTCCGTGTAGAAGCGCATGGCTGATTTTTCCCCAGAACCGCCGGAGGATGAAGGCGGGCCGGTCAAATCCTTTCTTGAGCATCTTGAAGATTTCCGCTGGCTGCTCGTAAAACTTAGCGTGGCGCTGGCGCTGGCGATGCTGGTCTGCTTGATTGGTGCCAATTATGTGATGGCCATCATCAAGTGGCCGCTAAGCCGGACCACCGTCAGTTATCCCGGCACCAACCAGATCGTCACGGTCAACTTCGGCACCAATCAGCTGGGGCATTTCCCGCTTTCCCCCGCGCAGGAACTAGTGCTGCAGCTCGGCACCAATCGTTTCGTCGCGGTCACCATCGAGCCGCTCCTGCTGGGCACGAATCAAGTCCTGGGCTGGCATTTGGATCCAACGATAGACGCCGCGGATAGCGCGCAGCGGATGCAGATTGATCTGATTAATCTGAGTCCGGCGGGCGGGTTTTTTGTGGCCATTCAACTGGCTTTTTACGGTGGCTTGGTGCTGGCGGCACCTTTTCTCTTTTACTTCATCCTGTCGTTCGTGTTTCCCGCGTTGAAAATGCGCGAGAAAAAATACATTTATCGCGCGCTCGTAATCGGCGGCGGCTTGTTCATGGTCGGCGTGTGTTTCTGTTATTTTGCGCTGATGCCGGTGGCGCTGGCCGCATCGCAAAAATATTCCAACTGGCTCGGGCTGGGCGCCTCGCAATGGCGCGCGGAGGAATACATCAGTTTTGTCTGCCGCTTCTTGCTTGGCATGGGTCTGGGCTTTGAATTGCCGGTGGTGATTTTGACGCTGGTAAAAATCGGGATTCTTAACTATCGCACGCTGGCTAATGCGCGGCGCTACATGATCGTCATCAACCTGATTCTCGGGGCGGTGCTGACCACGCCTGAAGTCGTGACGCAAATTTTGATGTTCATTCCGCTGCAGTTTCTTTACGAGCTGACCGTCTGGATCGCCTGGTATTGGGAACAACCCGACCGCACCAAAGCCCGCCGCGTCTTTTTGATGGTTCTGTTGATAATGGCGGCAGTCCTCTGGCTGCTGCTGCAATACGGCTGGCCTTGGCTCAAGCATTATCTGCATTGACCGGCATAAAACGCGCTTTACAAGCCGGCAATTCGGCGTAAAGTCAAAGCACCAATCTGAAAACACTATGAGAAAAATGATTTTTCCTCTCGCGGCCGTGCTGACGGTGCTTTTGTTCACCGGCTGCGCTGGTCCCGAACAAAAACTCGGTCGTGGCATATCGAACTCCCTGGAAATCGTCCGCTTGGGCGAATGGCGTCGCTCCATTGAACAGGCCTCCGTGTTTGATGTAGATCGGTCTGGCTATGCCACAGGCGCGATTCATGGCTTTAACCAAACCATTGCGCGGACTGGTTTGGGAATACTTGAAGTGGCGACTTTCCCTTTGCCGCCGTATGACATCAAGGGTTCGAAAGACCTTCCGGCATATCCGGTCTTTCCCGCAAGCTACAAACCCGGACGCATTTCCAATCCCACGTTTGACACCGACACCTACTCCGGATTCACCGGCGGCGACATTGCGCCATTTATTCCCGGCAGCCGGTTCCAGATCTTCGAAAACTGAAAATGTTTTTCCCGCAACGCGCCAACTTGGGTTGGCGCGTTTTTTATTTCCCGCGCATGAATATAAATCTTTTTCGTGTGTTTCGCGGCTTTCGCGGTTAAAAATATTCCGCCATGCGCCTTGAAAAAAAATCGCCCTGCAAGGTCAACCTCATCCTGAACATCCTGGGTAGGCGGCCCGACGGCTTTCACGAACTGGAAACCGTCATGCAACCGGTAAATATCTGCGATGAGATGACCTTCGAGCGCGCCGGCACCAGCCTACAACTGACTTGTAGCCATCCCGAACTCCCGACGGACGCAAAAAATCTCGTCCACCGCGCCGCGACCGCATTTCTCGCCGCCGCTAAAATCTCCGACGGCGTCAAAATCCATCTCAAAAAAAACCTGCCGCTGGCGGGCGGCATCGGCGGCGGCAGCGCCAATGCGGCGGTGACTTTCTCTGCGCTCAACGAATTATTCGGCTCGCCGCTGCCGCTGGGAAAACTGCACGAACTGGCCGCTGCACTTGGCTCCGACGTCCCGTTTTTTCTCTATGACAAACCGGCGCTCGCCACCGGACGCGGCGAAAAAATACAGACGCTGGAAGACTTTTCCGCGCTCAAGGGAAAGGCATTCTTCCTCGTCCATCCCGGCTTCGGCATCTCCACGCCTTGGTCATATCAAAACCTCGCGCGTTTTCCCGAGGCGTTGAACGGCCAGGCTGGCCGGGCGCAGAAGCTGGTTTCGCTCTTGCAGGCCGGTGATTTGACTGCGGCGTCGGCGGAGATTTACAATTCGCTGGAAGCGCCGGCTTTCGACAAATTCCCCGTGCTGGAACTCTACAAAGAATTTCTCCGCGAGAACGGCGCGCTGATGGCGCACATGTCCGGCAGCGGGTCGACCACCTTTGCCATCGCAGAAAACCTCGACGACGCCGACGCACTGGCAGAAAAATTCAAATCGCAGTTTGGCGACAGAAGCTGGACGGCAACAGTGGCTATTTGAAGCGTCGAAACTTCGCCAAAGCGAAGTCCGTCAATTCTTTCGCCGCCGGGATTTTGCAGAAAATTGAGATGAGCCAGTAAATGCCGCCCGCGATTCCCGCCGGAACAAATACCGCTCCGAGTTTCAGCGCCAGCGTAGCGTGGCCGAGATTTTGCTCCCATATTTTCCAACCGCCCCAGGCTAGTCCGCCAGCCAGCAGCGCCGCCAGTGTGATGGGCCAGAGCGTTCCACGCAACGATTCCATTTCCAGTTTCCCGAGTTTCTTCCGCAGCGCAAATATCAGCAGTCCGGCATTCAGCGCCGAGGTAAAAGTGTTGGCGATGCCGGGGCCGCCTTCGCCCAGCGGAAAAATCAGCGCGCTGCCCGCGAGAAAATTGATGACAAGACAAACGAGGCTGATTTTCATCGGCGTCTTGGTGTCGCCGAGCGCGTAAAAGGCGCGCGCCAGGATGTTCACCGTGGAAAACATCACGAGCCCCGGCGCCAGGCACATCAGCGCGTAGCTTACGCGGGCCGTGGAGCTGACGGAGAAAGCTCCGCGCTCGAACAGCAGCCGCACGATCGGCTCGGCCAGCGCCACCAGCAGCACGCCGGCGACGGCGTTCATAAAAATCAGCGTGCCGAGGCCATGCCGCAGCGTGGCGCGGAACTCGGGATAGTTTTTTTCCGCCGCCAGACCGGATAGCGTTGGCAGCAGATACGTCGCCAGCGAAATGCCGAACACGCCCTGCGGCAGTTCCATCAGCCGCACCGCGCCGTTGAACGACGACACGATGCCCGTGCCGGCATACAGTGCGACGAGTTGGACGAGCGCGACGTTGATTTGGAACGCCGCCACGCCAATGGTGCCGGGAATCATCTGGCGCACAACGCGCTGCACCGTCGGGTTGCCCCACGGCGACACCCAGCGATAGCGGAAGCCGTCGCGCCAGAGTGTCGGCATTTGAAACGCCGCCTGCGCCACGCCCGCAACGAGCACGCCATAGGCGAGCGCGAAGATCTGCGTGGGCAATTTTTTATCTCCCGGCAAATCCACGCCAAAACGCGGCGCGAGCCAGAAAACCGACGCGATCATGATGATGTTCAGCATCGTCGCACCCATCGCGGGGATGAAGAAATGGCCGCGCGCATTGAGTATTCCCATCATCGCCGCCGTGAGGCAAACGAGCAGCATGTAGGGAAACATCACGCGCAGCAGTTCGAGCATCAGTGTGGTTTTTTCGCTGAATTCATGCGCCGCCAGCGCGATGGAAATGCCCGCCATCACCAGCGCAACAATGACGCTGGCGGAAACAATGAGGCCGGAGATGACGGCGTTGGCCGCGCGCCACATTTCAGTTTCGCCGTGCAACTTTTCCTTTTCCTTAAAGACGGGAATGAACGCTGCCGTGAGCGCGCCTTCGCCAAGCAGCCGGCGGAAAAGATTCGGGATGGTGAACGCGTATTGGAAGGCGTCGTTGACCCAGCCGGTGCCCATGAAGCCGTAATAGACCATCTCGCGCACCATGCCGAGCACGCGGCTGGTCATGGTCGCGCCGGCCATCGCGCCGGAGGCTTTCAACATCTTTGACACCGGCGGATTTTCACGCATAGACGCGAAGACGCAAAGTTAAATTGTATATTCGGTGGGGCAAGCATCCCCGCGAGCCGCTACGTCTTTTGGTTTAAGCTGGCTCGCGAGGACGCTCGCCCCACCAGCGCAATTGGAAATTGGCAATTGGAAACCGGCAATCTATCCTGTCGGCGTGAGCATTTTGGAAGAATTAACCTGGCGCGGCCTGATTGCCGATTGCACCGACACGGCGGAATTGACCAAGCGCCTGGCGCAGCCCATCACGCTTTATTGCGGTTTCGACCCGACGGCAGATTCGTTACACGTCGGCAATCTCGTGCCGCTGCTCGCGTTGCGGCGGTTTCAATTGTTTGGTCACCATCCGATTGCCGTGGCCGGCGGCGCGACGGGTTCCATCGGCGATCCCAGCGGCAAGACCGCTGAACGCCAGTTGCTGACGAAGGAGATTCTCGACCGGAATATCGCCAGCGTGAAGGTGCAACTCGCCAAGCTGCTCGATTTTGAAACAAAGCAAAGCCCCGCCCAGCTTATGGACAATGCCAGTTGGACGACGAAGATTTCGTTTCTCGATTTTCTGCGCGACATTGGGAAACATTTTTCGGTCAATCAAATGGTCGCCAAGGAATCCGTCCGCGCCCGGATGGAGGACCGCGAAGTGGGCATAAGCTACACCGAGTTCAGCTATATGCTGCTGCAGGCGTTTGATTTCATGGCGCTGTGCCGGGATGCGAATTGCGAGTTGCAGATCGGCGGCAGCGACCAGTGGGGCAACATCACCGCCGGCATCGAACTTACGCGCAAGAAGCTCTGCAAACATGTCTTCGGTCTCACGCTGCCGCTCATCACCAATGCGGACGGCTCGAAGTTCGGCAAAAGCGTCGCCGGAGCCATCTGGCTCGATCCCCAGCGCACGAGCGTCTATAAATTTTACCAATTCTGGATCAATGTGGATGACCGCGACGTCATCCGTTATCTGAAATACTTCACGTTCCTGTCGCAGGCGGAAATCGAGTCGCTCGAAAAACAGCACACAGAAAACCCCGGCGGTCGCGTCTCACACAAGGCACTGGCAAAAGCGGTGACAGATTTGATCCACGGCGCATGCGCAACACAGGAAGCAGTCCGCGCGAGCGAGATTTTGTTCGGCGGCGAACTCAAAGACATCGCCGAAAGCACATTCAACGAAATCATCGGGGAAGTGCCGACCAAGGAAACAGAAAATGCCAAGCTCGACGGAGCAGGGATTCCGCTGGTGGAACTTTTGGTTCATGCCGGTTTATCCCAATCAAAGGGACAGGCACGGAAAGATATCGAAGGCGGGGGCGTGAATGTCAACAACCTCCGCGAAGCCAGCGCCGCGCGCGCGGTCACGTCCGCTGATTTGCTTTTCGGCAAGCATCTGTTGTTGCGCAAAGGCAAAAAAAATTACGTCGTGGTAACGGCGAAATAATTTTTCAACTAACGGACGAGGCTGGATTTCTCCGTCAGCATTGGCGATAGTTTGCGCGTGGCCGGATTGCGCATGAACCACCCCGAATTGCTCACCCGCCTGCTTTCGCAGGTATCGCGGTCGTTTTATCTGACGCTGCGTGTGCTGCCGCGCGCCATCCGCCCACAAATCGGCCTTGCCTACCTGCTGGCCCGCACAACCGACACCATTGCGGACACGGAAATCCTGCCGGTGGCGCAGCGGCTTGAGGCGCTGCAAAAATTTCGTGATCGGATTATTGGTCAAAGATCCGCACCACTGGATTTCGGCTCCTTGGCGGAGCAGCAGGGTTTACCGGCGGAAAAGATGTTGTTGGAACGAACCGAGGAAAGCCTCGCGCTGCTGCCATCGCTGTCGCCGGAGGATTTGAAATGGGTGCGCGAAGTTCTCGTGACCATTACCAGCGGGCAGGAACTGGATTTGCGGCGGTTTAGTCGGTGGGGTGAGACTCCCGGCGAGCCGGTGCTTGCGCAGGGCCACCATTCTGACTCGGCACGCGAGGACGCTCGCCCCACCAATCAAATCATCGCGTTGCAAACGGCGGCGGAATTGGACGATTACACTTATCGCGTGGCCGGCTGCGTCGGCGAATTTTGGACGAAGATATGCCGGGCGCATCTGTTTCCCGCCGCAAAGCTGGACGATGCCCGATTCCTCGCGGACGGTATCCGCTTCGGGAAAGGGCTCCAGCTGGTGAATATTTTGCGCGATTTGCCGGCCGATTTGAAAAACGGCCGCTGCTATCTGCCGCGGGAACAAATGACGGCGACCGGCTTGACGGCGGAAAATCTTTTCCGGCCTGAAAATGAATCGAAGTTCCTTACCCTGTTCCATGAGCACCTGGGTCTGGCGGAGGCGCATCTGGCGGCGGGCTGGCGTTACACGAACACTTTGCCCTTCAGCCAATTCCGCGTGCGTCTAGCCTGTGCCTGGCCCGTTTTGATCGGTATCCGGACGCTGGAAAAACTGCGCGCGGCCGATGTTGCCGGGTTGCGGCAGCGGGTAAAAATCACGCGCGGCGAGGTGCGCGGGATATTGTTGCGTTCCACGCTGGCATGCTGGCTGCCGCCCCTGTGGCAGAAATTGTATTCCCCCCGCGCAAAAGCAGTTGCTTCCGAGAACAATTTGGCGTAAAAGGCGTCATGCAAGTTCCCAAAATTTCCCTTCTGATTTGCGTTTTGGCTCTGGGTGCCTCCATGGCGATTCGCGCTGCCGACACTCCGGCCCAAGCCGCCGCGCGCGCAGCGCTCGAAGCAAAATTAAAAGAGTTGAATGAGCAAACCCCACCGGCGGACACCGCAGTAGACGCGCCTGTTGTCAAAAAAACAGCCCTCGAAGCCGCCAAGCCGGCGACCAAAGTTAAAACTACGCCTGCGCCGGTAAAAAATGATGTCGCTCTGAAACCCGTTGCCTCGGAATCCGTCCAAGCCAAAGCCGCCGCCGACAAAAAAGCGAAGCAGGCTACCGCTGATGCGAAAGCCAGGCAAGATGCCGAGAAAGCTGCGGCGGAGTTGAAGGCGAAGAAAGAAACTCAAGCCGCTGCTGAAGCCAAAGCTGCCGATGACAAAAAGGCGAAACAGGCTGCTGCTGATGCGAAGGCCAAGCAAGACGCCGCAAAAGCTGCGGCAGATTTAAAAGCCAAGAAAGAAGCGGCGGATGCCAAGGCCAAAGCGGATGCGACAAAAGCTGTTGCCGATGCGAAGGCGAAGAAAGAAGCTCAAGCCGCTGCTGAAGCCAAAGCTGCCGCTGACAAAAAGGCGAAACAGGCTGCTGCTGATGCGAAGGCCAAGCAAGACGCCGCAAAAGCTGCGGCAGATTTAAAAGCCAAGAAAGAAGCTCAGGCGGCGGCGGAAGCCAAAGCCGCAGCCGCGAAAAAAGCCAGCGAAGCGTATTATCCCGGCAAAGACCTTGGCCTGAAGAAAATTGATGCGCCAGCATTGCCCATCACTACCTCGAAAGGTGAACGGCTTCAAGCCCTGCTGGAGAAATACAAGGCTGATAAACTGTCGCCCGAAGATTACCACAAACAGCGGTCGGTCATTCTGGCGGAACCCTGACAATCGATTTTTTACCCACCCGCCGGAGATAATCCGGCGGGTTTTTTGTTTTCCCGTTCTTGAACTTTAAACGCCGGGCCTTAAACTGCCCGCGCCATGCATCAATTTCGTTACCTCGGAAACAACCTGTTCTGTGAAGGCGTGAGCGTTGATTCGCTTGCCAAGAAATTTGGCACGCCGCTCTATGTCTATTCGCAGGCGACGCTGGAAGATCATTTTCAGAAGCTTGACCGCGCGCTCGCGCCGCTGGATCACCTGGTTTGCTTCGCGATGAAGGCGAACTCGAATCTTTCCGTGATGCGCACGCTGGCTAATCTCGGCAGCGGTTTTGACGTGGTGAGCGCGGGCGAATTGCAGCGCGTCATCGCCGCAGGTGGCGACCCAAAGAAATGCGTTTTTGCCGGCGTGGCAAAGTCGGAGGCGGAGATTGAATTCGCGCTGCGGAAGGGAATTTATTCCTTCAACTGCGAGAGTGAGCCGGAAATCCTTCGCATCAACAAGGTCGCGGCGCGCCTGAAAAAGCGCGCCCCCATTGCCGTGCGCATCAATCCGAACATCGCGGCTAAGACACATTCCAAAATCACGACGGGCACCTACGAAAACAAATTCGGCATCCAATTCGAACACGTTGAGGCGATTTACGCCTGCGCCAGCAAATTGAGCAACATCTGGCTGCGTGGCGTGCAGATGCACATCGGCTCGCAGTTGACAGACGTGACGCCTTACGATTTGGCGGTGAAAAAAGTCCTGCCGCTCGTCCGCAAGCTGGCGGAGAAATATGAGCTGGAATTTTTTAGCCCCGGCGGCGGTCTCGGCATCATCTACAATCCGGCGCTCGCGAGCGGTTCATCCGCGTGGTGGAAATCTTCCGCTGCGAAGGACATTTTAACGCCGACAACCTACGCGGAAAAATTGCTGCCGCTGCTAAAACCGCTCGGTTTGAAAATTCTCATCGAGCCGGGACGCTTCATTGTGGGCAATGCTGGTGCGCTCGTCACCCAGGTGGAATACGTCAAGCGCACGGGCAAAAAGAATTTCGTCATCGTGGACGCGGCGATGAACGACCTCATCCGTCCGGCGTTTTATGATTCGTTTCACGAAATCGTGCCGCTCGTCAAAAAAGGCGGCGCGACGATTTCCTCGGATGTCGTCGGTGGCATTTGCGAATCCAGCGATTATTTCTCTAAAAACCGCCCGCTGGCGAAAGTCGGCGAAGGCGACCGGCTGGCGCTGTTGAGCGCCGGCGCCTACGGCTCCGTGATGTCAAACAACTACAACTCGCGCCCGCTGGCGGCGGAGGTTTTGGTAAATGGCAAAAGATTCGCCGTCGTCCGCGAACGACAAAAAGTAAAAGATATATGGGCGGGCGAAAAAGTTGTGCCATGGCTGAAGTAAGATTGTGAGCAAAGAAACTTCCATAGCTGCCTATTGGTCGGACGGTATGAACGAAGCCGGCCTCGCGGACTGGGCTCGTCGTTTGCGGGCGCGTCTCCCCGCGAAAACCGTTTCGCTTGGCCTCGTTTTCATGTCGCCGGAATTTTTTACGCATGCGGAAACGGTTTTGGAAATTCTCCGGCTGCACGCGCAAATTCCGTTGCTGGCTGGCTGCTCCGGCGGCGGCCTCGTGGCCAACGCGGAGGAACTTGAAAGCCCCAACGGCCTCGTGCTGGCGCTGTATTCGCTGCCCGGCGCTACGTTGAAAGGCTTCCGTTTCACGCAGGAACAAGTCGAGGCCGCTGACGGCGAAAAATATTGGCCGGTTGAAACCGGGTTGGCCCCGGACAAGGTGAACGGCTGGCTGGCCTTCGTTGACCCGTTCCATCTCGACGGTGAAAAATGGCTGCGGTCATGGAATCAAAATTATTCCGGGGTGCCGGTCTATGGCGGTCTGGCCAGCGGCAATTTCCCCGAGCCGCATGCACAGGTTTATCTCAACGGCGAGGTGTTCGAGGACGGCGGCGTGGCGATCGCGGTAGGTGGTGATGTGGCGCTGGCCGGCGTGATTTCGCAGGGCTGCACGCCCATTGGCGAAGCCTGGACGCTGACGCGCGTGGAGCAAAATCTCATCCGCAACATCGCCAACCGGCCGGCCTACACGGTGCTCACCGAAACCGTGCAAAGCCTGCCGGCGGAAGAACAGCGCAAGGTGCAGGGCAATCTCCACATCGGCCTCGTCGTGAACGAATACCTCGAGGATTTTCATCGCGGCGATTTTCTCGTGCGCAATCTGCTGGGTGGCGACCCGAATTCCGGCGTGCTCGCCGTCGGCGCGCTGCCGCGCATGGGCCAGACGATTCAATTTCAGCGTCGCGATGCCGCCGCCGCCTCGGAGGACTTGAACGAATTGCTGGCGCGCGAAAAAACGCGGCTGGCAGGCACGGAAATCTACGGCGGCTGTCTGTTTTGCTGCAATGGCCGCGGAAAAAATTTGTTCGGCCGACCGAGCCACGATGCCGAACTCGTGCAGGCGCATTTCGGCCCGACGGGCATCGCCGGATTTTTCTGCAATGGCGAGATCGGCCCCATCGGCGACAAGAATTTTCTCCACGGTTTCACCGCCTCGCTGGCGCTCTTTGTGAAGAAGTCGGCGTAATTCGCCATTGCTTTTAAGCGCCAAGCCGCCATCCTCCATTAACATTTGTGCCTGACGAACAATCCAATTTGAATTCGCCCGCGCCGCGCCGTCCCGGCGGCAATCGTCGCCGCGGTCGCCGTGGCGGTCGTGGTCGCAGCCCGCGTCCGGTGGCGGCAAAACCCGGTGCGACTGACACGGAAGAAATTTCTCCGGCCGCAGAAGCTGTTGAAACCACCGCTTCGACAACCGATGCGGCGGAACACGCTGAACACGCTGAACACGCGGAACCTGAAACCGATTCCTCCGGTGACTTTCGCGAACCGCACGCGGAAGCTCCCGCCGAATTTGCCTCGCATGAAACCGGACCGGAGGAAGCGCCCGAATCCGAACCCGTCGCTGAAACCAGCAAAGCGCCGGAGCCGTCCCGCGCCCCCGAACCGCCGCGCGATCCGCGGCGTGACCGTCGGCCCGAAGTTCGCCGTCCGGAACGTCGCCCGGAACCGCCAAGCCAGCGTCAGTGGGTCAAGCCCGCCGATTTCCGTCCCGCCGATACTTCCGCCATCAGCGAAGCCGTCGCCCACGCCACGGAGATTGCCGAATCACTCAAGCAGATGATTGACCAGCTCGACGAAGTGCTCGAGCTCGTCGAGGTCGCCGAGCGCCAGAAGCTCGCCGACGAGCGTGAAATCGAGGAGTTGCGCCGTGCGCTCCGCCGCATCCAGCCGCCGCGCCGCGAACTGCCGCCGCCCCCACCTTCGCGCGGCCCGCGCCGGGATGAACCCCGCCGTGATTACCGCGAACCGAATCAGCGGCGCGACGAACTCCGCCCCGGTCAGCCGCCGCGCGAGCAAGCTGAGAAACGCGAAGAGCCGCCGTCCACGACGGCAGCGGAGCAACCGAAAACGGATTAAAATTTCCTTCCGCGCCATGAACCTCGCGGAAAAACAGGTTGAACTTACCGCGCAACTGGCCGCGCTTATAAACGGTCAGAACCGGCTGGCGCTGCTTGTCGAGCGGGCCAAAAAACTTCCGCCGCTCACGCCGGAATTGCGCGTGGAACAAAACCTGATTCCCGGCTGTCTCGCCAAGCTCTGGTTTGCTTCACGAATTTGCGATGGCAGATGTTTTTTCGCCTGCGATTCCGATTCGCTCGTCGTCAAAGCCATTGCCGGTTTGCTCTGCGATTTTTACAGCGGCCACGCGCCGGCGGAAATTCTGGCGCACAGCCCGGACTTTCTCGCGCCGCTCGGCATCACGCAGCACCTCACGCCCAACCGCCGCAACGCCCTGGCCAAAGTTTGGGAGCGCATCCGGCGGTTTGCAGCGGAACGCCGCGGGCCGGCCTGACAATTCTCTATAAGGAAGCCAAGATTCATGTTCATGGTTTCCCGGTCTCTTTATTAAAGAGATTGGCTGCCGCTGCGTTGAGTTTGCTTTACCATCCCCGATCTTCCATCCTCCATCCTCGTTGTGAAGTTCTACGACGCCCACAATCATTTGCAGGACGACCGTTTCGGCGGACGGCAAAAGGAATTGCTTACTGTTTGCGCAGAAGTTGGCGTTGACCGGATGGTCGTCAATGGCGCGTGCGAAGCCGACTGGCCGCAAGTGCTCACGCTGGCCAGGCAATTTGGTGGGGCGAGCGTCTCCGCGAGCCAGACTCAAGTCATTCCCAGCTTCGGTTATCATCCGTGGTATCTGCACGAACGCACGCCGGACTGGCTGGCGAACTTGGAAAAAATTCTCGACAAGATCCCCGGCACCGTCGGTGAGATCGGACTCGACCGCTGGAAGCCCGGCTTGAGCTACATTGGCCAGGAGGAGGTTTTCATCGCGCAGCTCCGCCTCGCCGCCGAGCGGAATCTGCCTGTGAGCATTCACTGTTTGCAGGCGTGGGGCCGGCTGCACGAATTGCTGCGCGACCATCCGCGCCCGGCGCGCGGTTTCGTGCTGCACAGTTTTGGTGGTTCGGCCGAGATGATTCCCGCGTTCGCCCGGCTCGGCGCGTATTTCAGTTTTCCCGGCTACTTTTTGCATGCGCGGAAACTCCGCCAACGCGAGACGTTCAAGCAGGTTCCACCCGATCGTTTGCTGATCGAGACGGACGCGCCCGACCAGCAATTGCCGGTGGAAATAAATTCGTATCCACTCACCGGTGCCAATGGCCAGCCGCTGAACCATCCGGCGAATCTGCCCGCCGTCTATTCCGGCCTCGCGGAATTTCTCGGCGAAAAACCGGAGTCGTTTGCCGCCCGGGTTGAAGAAAACTTTCTGCGTGTGTTTTGCAGGTAGGGCGACACTGCTGCGTCGCCACTTCTCGCGGGGAGGGGGCGGAGCACCGCCGCCCTACCTTTCTGCGATCTTCCGCACTATAAATCCTGCCGCTGCGAAGCCAAATGCGCCCGTCACAAACGTCGCCGATCCCAGGCCGCCGTTGCAGTTCAGCCGCGCGCCGTCTTCCGCCGCCGAGCGCATTTCGCAAACCGTGCCGTCCGCCTGCGGGAAGACGGTGCGCTCCACGGAATACACGCATGGCACACCCATCGCCGACTGGCCGGCGAGGAAACCGTGTTCCTGACGCAACCGTCGGCGCACTTCGGCCAGCAGCTTGTCGTGGCTGGCTTGGGATAAATCACCGACGCGCACTGCGGTCAGTTCGCGCCGCCCGCCCGCGCCGCCACAGGCCACTATGGGAAAGTGGTTTTCACGGCAGCGCACCAGCAGTAACACCTTGTTCGTCACGTCGTCAATCGCATCGAGGACAAAATCATATTTCGGGGCGAGCAATTCTACGGCAGTCTGTTCGTTAAAAAAATTCTGTTCCGCCGTCACGCGGCAGTCGGGATTGATGGCGCGGATGCGCTCAGCCATGACTTCGACTTTGGCGCGACCGACGGTTTCCGTGAGCGCATGAAGCTGGCGGTTGATGTTCGTCACGCAGACTTCGTCCAAGTCCACCAGCGTGAGTGCGCCGACGCCGGAACGGGCGAGGGCTTCTGTCGCCCAAGTGCCGACGCCACCGATGCCGATGACGCAAACGTGTGCCGAGCGCAGTTTTTGCAAGCCATCCTTGCCATAAAGCCGCGCGATGCCACCAAACCGTGTTTCAAAATCGCTCACAGAAAATTCCCCAAATCCATCACGGCAACGGTTCCAGATGGATTTTACGTAGTTCCCATTCACCGCCTTCGCTCTGGATCGCGATGGCGCCGGAGGTTACGTTGCAGCCTTCGGCCTCGTTCATCAGCTTGCCGTTGACGAAGTTTTTAATCGAATCGCCGCGGCAGACGATTTCGTAGGTGTTCCATTCGCCGGGCAATTTCTCATTGGGTGGAACCTGGGTCTTGGCGACCCGCAGTTCCGGTGTTTCATGGCCCTTGCAGGTCGCGCCGCTCATCAGGACGAAATCGCCCTGGCGCTGATGCTTGCCCTGATTCTCGATGCACTTGGGCCAGATCTGGTCCGGTCCCTGCACGTGCACGAAAATGCCGGTATTGTCGGCCTGGGGCGCGATTTTCACGAACCGCCATTCCACCGCGAGCTTGTAGTTGCGGAAATCTTTTTTGGTGCGGAGATAACCAAATGGCTGACCGGTGCAGTGCATGATGCCGTTGGTCACGGTGAAGGTTTCTGCCGGAGGCGTGTTGCTGACCAGAAAAAAACTCCAGCCGGAAAAATCCTTGCCGTTGAAAAGTTCGATGCGGCTCGTCGGTGTGATTGGCCCGGGCAGCTCGGCGGCAAAAGTGTTGGTGATCAAGAGCAAGGTCGCCAACAAACAAATGAAGCCAAAAACGGGGGATATTTTCATGCACGCAGTCTGTCGCCAGCGGATAAACGCGTCAAGAATTCCTGCCGCGCACTTGGCAGCAGACAAGTGGTTCGGGAAGACGTTGAAGCGATTGGTGGGGCGAAAGCCGAATTAAACAAGTAACTCTCTCACCTTGGCAGGTTCGCTTGTCGGCAAATGGCAGGCATTGCCCACACAGACAAAAACTGTTGCCTCTTCTTTTGCCACCAGCGTTTTGGAGAACGGTTCAACCGCGCCGGAATTACCGAGAACAATTTTATTTGGTTGATAAACCGAATGCGCGGCAATCAGCAATTTATGAAAATTCGTGGAATTCGTGTCTCCAATGACGGCCACGCGACGCGGTTCGTCCAGCCAGAAATCCAGCGCGTGCAGCATATAGGCCAGCGCGGCGGGCTGTTTCTGTAAACGGCTGGCGGCGAGTTGGAGCGTCGCCTCGGCGGGCTGGCGGAAATCATCGCGGCCCGTGATGGCCGCCAGCTTGAGCAAGGCGAGCGTGGCGACGGAATTGCCGCTCGGCTCCGCGCCGTCGTAGTCATCTTTCACACGCAGGATCAGATCGCTGGTAGCGGCGGGGCTTTGCCAGAAACCGCCGTTGGCCGGGTCGTGAAATCGGGCAATCATGGCCGTCGCTAGTTCGCAGGCAAAATCCAGATGGATGGGCTTCAGCGTGGCTTCGTAGAGATGAATCACGCCATCGAGCAGAAAGGCGTAGCCTTCGAGCAACTGCACGTTGTCGCGCTCGCCATCGCGCCAGCGGTGAAACAGTGTTTTGGATTTTTTGCCCCAAAGTTTCTGGCGGACAAACTCCACGTTTTTATCCGCTGCTACCAGATATTTTTCTTCGCCCAATACAACGGAGGCGCGGGCGAATGCGCCAAGCATCAGGCCGTTCCAAGAGGCGAGAATCTTGTCATCGAGATGCGGGCGGATGCGCTGGGCGCGGACGGCGAGAAGCTTGGCTTTGACCGTTGCGAGCAATGGTTTGTCCGCCTCGGCCATGTTTGGATTTACAATGCTCAAAACATTTTGTCCGGCCAACGGCTGCGGATGGCTGTGATCCACGAAGTTGCCTTCCTTCGTGATGCCAAAGTATTGCGCGGCCACGATGAATTCCTCCGGTGAGAGCAACTTGGAAAGTTCGTCGTGCGTCCAGCAATAGAATTTCCCCTCTTGACCTTCACTGTCTGCGTCTTCAGCGGAATAAAATCCGCCAGCGGGATGCGTCATGTCGCGCAAAATATAGTCGAGAATATCCCGCGCCGTATCGGCGTGGCGCGCGTCATCGCTGACGAGAAAAGCATCGAGGTTGAGCTGGGTGAGCTGGGCATTGTCATAAAGCATTTTCTCGAAGTGCGGCACCAGCCATTCGGCGTCCACGGCATAGCGGGCAAAGCCACCGCCGAGCTGATCATGGATGCCGCCTGCTGCCATGGCGTCACAGGTGTGGAGAACCATCTGTGTCGCTGTGTCGTCACCAAAGCGTTTGGCTGCACGCAGCACGAATGATGGAATACTGGGCTGCGGAAATTTGGGAGCACCACCAAAGCCGCCGTGCCCGGAATCATGGGATTCCTTAAATATCTCGAGCGCCCGCCGCAAAGTTTCCGGCGTGAGCGGGGAATCTTCCCGGGCTTCGCGGCTTGTGAGGAGTTCCAGTCGCGCGTGAAGTTCATCCGCGCTGGCGGCGATTTCCATTTTGCGCTCGCGCCAGAGCTGGGCGATTTGTTCGAGCAATTGCAAAAAACTTGGGCGACCATGACGCGCGTCGGGCGGAAAATAGGTGCCGCCAAAAAACGGCTTCCGCTCCGGCGTGAGAAACACGTTGAGCGGCCAGCCACCGCCGCCGGTCGTGGATTGCACGAAGGTCATGTAAATCTTGTCCAGGTCCGGCCGCTCCTCGCGATCCACCTTGATGCTGACAAAATGTTCCTTCAGAAACGCCCCGATTTTTTCATCCTCAAAACTTTCGCGCTCCATCACGTGACACCAATGGCATGTCGAGTAGCCAATGCTCAAAAGGATGGGCTTGTCCTCCGTCCGCGCCCTGGCGAACGCCTCGTCGTTCCACGCGAACCAGTCCACGGGATTGTGCGCGTGCTGCAAAAGATAAGGCGATTTTTCCCGGGCGAGACGGTTGGTGTGCTTGGCGGACATCGGCGGGAATCTGCCCCATCGTTTTGTTTTTCGCGAATTTATTTGCGGTGAATCTGGGGTGCAACCAAGCCGCCGCCAACGGCCAGATTCGGTGCAAGGCAAAATCTAAGGACAGCGCAAATATGATATTCTAATTATCCTAAAATATTTTTTTAGTTTTTCTTTTCATATTGTTGTTGGCTCGGTAATAATTCTCGCCACACCATCAGCGTTTTTCTCAATACGAGTAAAACACAATAACCACAACGAAAGACTGACCTATGATCGAATGGAGGAAAAACAACGATGCCTTAAACACCGCCAACCGGGGCAATCCCTGTGAATCCGGCCTCTGCACCTTGTGCGATTCCGCTTGCAAGGGCAAATGCGAGACGTGGATGTCGTCCATGCGCGGCCGCGAGATGCTGTATCCACGCAAGTTCGGCTACATTACCTCGGGTTCAGCCAATGTCACTAGCGTCGGCTTGGGCTATCACGCCCTGCGCATTCAGGGCTATGCCTATGGGTGGCGCGGTCACAACGGTTCCAATGATGCCGACCACTGCATCTTTCCTGAGGTGAGCACGGCTACCGCCTTTGGCAAAAGTATACCCGTCAAATGCCGCGTGCCAATTATGACCGGCGCGCTTGGCTCGACCTTTGTGGCGGCCCGCTACTGGGATTCATTCGCGGTGGGCGCGGCCCTGTGCGGCTTTCCCATTGTGGTGGGGGAAAACGTCGTGGGCGTGGACCGCAAGTCGGTGCTCAAGCACGGACGCATCGAGACATCTCCCGAGCTGGACCGGCGCATTGGTGTTTTTTTGAAATATTACGACGGTCACGGCGCGATCATCGTCCAGATGAACGTCGAAGACACCCGTAACGGCGTGGCCGAATATCTGGTGGAAAAATACGGGAACAAGGTCATTCTCGAACTCAAGTGGGGACAGGGAGCCAAGTGCATTGGCGGTGAAATTCAGGTAAGCGATCTGGAATATGCCCGCTTCCTCAAGAATCGCGGCTATATCGTGGATCCTGATCCAAACGATCCCGCCGTGGAAGCCGCCTTCAAGGCTGGTGCCATCCGGGCCTTTGCCCGTCACAGCCGGCTTGGCGGGACGAATCTTTCTTCCGGCCAGCAGGTGCGCGATGACTTCATGAAAGCCGTGGCCCACCTGCGCCATATCGGCCACGAGCGTATCACGCTCAAGACCGGATCCTACGGCATGGAGGCACTCGCGTTGGCCATCCGGTGCGCGACCGATGCCAAGCTCGACCTGCTCACGATTGACGGTTCAGGCGGCGGGACCGGCATGAGTCCGTGGAACATGATGGAACATTGGGGCGTGCCTTCGTTGCCCTTGCACGCCAAAGCCTACGAATATATCAAACTTTTGGCCGACCGCGGCCTGGCCGTGCCGGATCTTTCGTTTGCCGGCGGCTTCGCTCGCGAGGATCATATCTTTAAGGCCCTCGCACTTGGCGCCCCCTTTGTGAAACTGGTTTGCATGGGACGCGCGCCGATGATTCCCGCGTTTCTGGGCAGCAACATCGAGGGCGTGCTACGTCCTGACCGCCGTAGCGCGGTCAACGGACATTGGGATGAACTGCCTGGCACCGTGAGTTGTTTTGGCGACAAGCCAGAGGAAATCTTCGCTTCTTTGGAAGCGGTCAAGGCCAAGGTCGGGGCGGCCGAAATCAAGAACATTCCGTTCGGGGCTATTGCCCTCTATGCCTACGCTGACAAGTTGGCCTGCGGCCTGCAGCAGTTCATGGCTGGGGCTCGCGTGTCTCGGATATCGGACATCTCCCGCAACGACCTGATGGCCAGCAACCGCGAGACCGCGCAGGAAACGGGCATCCCTTATATGACCGACGCCGAAAACGACAAGGCGCTGGCCATGCTCAAGTCCTGACATCGCTTCCGCCCGCCCCGGTCGGATGACTCCGGCTGGGGCGTTTCTTTGGAGTCCTACTCCGCTTCCCGTCCGCTATCTTCTTTTCGCCCGTCCGCGGCTGCGCTAGGCTGAAATCATGTTGTCAGCGAAGCCGTGGCGGACGGAAGCCGTAATCCAACTGATTGCGGGCGTGTTCGTCTGCCTTTGTCTCGGCGTGACCACGGCGGGCGTGCTGCGGCAGGCGGGGGTGGCGGCCTTCAAATCGCCGGACAGTTTTGCGGGCGTGTTGCTGGCTACCTTGAGCTTCCAAGGCGCAACGTGTGTCTTGATTTTTATTTTTCTGAAACTGCACGCAGTGAACTGGCGTGATGCGTTTGGTTTTACCCATTTAAATCTGAAAAAGCCTCTACTCCTGGCCGTGGGTGTTTTGATCCTGATTTTGCCGGTGATTCTGTTGCTGGAAAACGGTTCGGCGCTGGTGTTGGAAAAACTGGGCTGGCCGCCGGAAGATCAGCGTGCGGTGGATTTGATTCTTAACGCAAAGTCCTGGTGGATGCGTGGCTATCTGGCGTTTTTCGCCGTCGTGCTCGCGCCGGTGGCAGAGGAATTTCTTTTTCGCGGCCTGCTGTATCCGTTCATCAAGCAACTCGGCTGGCCCTGGCTGGCATGGATTGGCGTCAGCCTGCTGTTTGCGCTCATCCATCTGAATGCGCCGACGTTTGTGCCGCTGTTTGTTTTCGCGCTCGTGCTGACCTGGCTTTATGAGCAGACCGATTGTCTGCTCGCACCAATCGTCATGCACAGCTTGTTCAATTCCGCCAATTTGATCATTCTTTTCACCCTCCCCCGATGAATGAATTTGAACTCATCGCGCACCTGACGAAATCCCTGCCGACGAATGCAAGCGTCGTGGCCGGAGCCGGCGATGACTGCGCCGTGCTGGACTTGGGCGTGCCGGACAAACTGATTTTGTTCAAGACCGACGCAGTGGTGGAAGGTGTTCATTTCACCAAAGAAACGCCGCCGGAAAAAATCGGGCGCAAGGCGCTGGCGCGTTGTTTGAGCGACATCGCGGCGATGGCGGGCACGCCGACAGCGGTGCTTGTGACCATCGCACTGCCGAAAAAGTTTGAGGTGGAATTTGTGGCGAAAATCTACTCTGGTCTGAATGAAGTGGCGGAAAAATATGGCGTGGCGGTGGTCGGCGGGGAAACGACGACGAATCCCGGTCGCATGCTAATTTCCATCTCGTTGCTTGGCACGGTGCCGCGCGGAAAACAGATTTTGCGCAGCGGCGCTAAAGTGGGCGATGCGATTTTCGTGACCGGCGAACTTGGCGGTTCGCTGGCGGGCAGGCATTTGGAATTTGAGCCACGACTGGCGGAGGCGGGCTGGCTGGCGGAACACTTTCATATCCATGCGATGATGGATTTAAGCGATGGACTCGCGGGTGATTTGCGGCACATGGCCAATGGCAGCAAAGTTGGCGCCATTCTCTTGAAATCAGCCCTGCCTGTTTCCCGCGCGGCCAAACTTCGGGCCAAGGAAAGTTCAGATGCCAAGCCGGCGGCGCTGGCAGCGCTGACGGATGGCGAGGATTTTGAACTGCTGTTTACTGTCGCCAGCAAAGACGCGGTGAAGCTGCTCGACGCGTGGAAGAAGAATTTCCCGCATACCAAACTTACCTGCATCGGCAAAATTGTGGCGGGTGAAGAAGTTTTTCTTCGCGATAAAGCTACCACGCATAAACTCAACGCTCATGGCTACGTTCATTTCCCATAGCCCAGCGGAGACCGAGGCGCTTGGCGAAAGGTTTGGCCAGACGATCAAACACGGACAAGTCATCGCCTTGAGCGGCGACTTGGGCGCGGGCAAGACGCAGTTCGTGCGCGGGCTGGCGCGCGGGCTGGCTGTGTCTGGTCGCGTGCATTCGCCGACGTTTACGCTGGTGAACGAATACGGCGGCGGACGTATAAAGTTGTTTCATCTGGATTTGTATCGGCTGGAAACCGCTCATCAGATATTGAACGCAGGTATCGAGGAATATTTGTCGCCGGCCGGCGTGGCGGTGATTGAGTGGGCGGAGAGATTGGAAGATGGAAGATGGAAGACGGAAGATGGAAAGGCATTTGTGCGGGTGAAAATTGAAATCTTGAGCGAGTCGGAGCGGAAGATTGTTTATGATGATTTTGGCGCTTGAATTTTCCTCGGAGCGACGGAGTGTGGCGCTGGCGCGCAACGGCATCGTTTTGTCCGAAGCGGTCGAGCAGACCGGCGGCCGGGGCACAAATGCCCTTGGGCTGATTGAGAAGGTTTTGGCCGACGCGAACGTTTTACGCGAGGAGGTTGAAGGCGTGGTCATCGGTCTCGGGCCGGGAAGTTACACTGGTATTCGTGCGGCAATTGCGGTGGCGCAGGGCTGGCAACTGGCGCGCGGCGTGAAGTTGCTGGGGGTCAGCAGCGCGGAATCCATCGCCGCGCACGCATCAGCGGAAAAAATATCCGGCCGGGTGAATGTGGTAATCGACGCGCAGCGCGGGGAGTTTTATCTGGCGACTTGGGAAATTTCTCCCGACGGACGCCGGGAAATATCGCCGTTAAAAATTGTTGCGGGGACAGCCGTGGAATTGCTGAAATCCGCCGGCGAAATCTGTGTCGGGCCCGATCAGGAAAAACAAATTTTCCCCTCCGCCGCGCTGGTGGCGTCGCTGGCCTCCGGCCGGACTGATTTTACGGTCGGCGAAAAGCTGGAGCCAATTTATCTTCGGGAGACGAATTTTGTGAAGGCGTTGCCGTCCAAAAGCCCGTTGGCTTGAATGCGGCGGCGGCCTGATCCGGAAGGCCCTCAAAACGCTTGCCCATCTGCCGGGAATGTGAAAGCTTCGTCCCTCAAAGAATAATTAACCGGGTGAAAGCGAAACAAGAAACCTTGTTAGCTGATTTTGGTTTGACGGGCTTGCAGAAAAGCGGAGCCTGGCTGGGGCCGGTTTTTTCTGGGTGGCGCGTCCGCTCCGCCTTCACGCTGATCGAACTTCTGGTGGTCATCGCTGTTATTGCGATTCTGGCGGCGATGCTGTTGCCGGCGTTGGGCAAGGCCAAGGCGACGGCGCAAAGTACTCTGTGCCTCAGCAACCTGAAGCAGTGGGGGCTGGCCACGCAAATTTATGTGACTGACAATAATGATTATCTCCCCAAAGAAGGTAAGCCGACACCCTTGCAATCTGATCTGGATAACCCGACGTATCAGGCTTGGTATGTTCAGTTGCCCGAGGTGTTGAAACTGCCGCGCTATGTTGAAATGCCGTGGCGTACCAATGACACCGCGAACGTTGGCCGTTCCGTCTGGATCTGCCCGGCCAACCAGCGGCGGGTTGTCGCGCCCAGCATCAACCTATTTCATTACGCGCTCAGCGAGGGTTTCAACGGTACCGGGACAAACCAACATACCCCGATTAAGCTGTCCGCCATTCCCGTTGCACCGATGGTGGTGGTGTGGTTGTTCGACAATGGGCAGAAACCGGCCCTCGGCGACGGCGGTTCCGTGACTAACGTCCACAACAACGGTGCAAACTTTTCCTTCCTTGATGGCCATGTAAAGCGGTTCCGTAAATCTGAATACTGGAATGGCACTTCCGTGGGTATCACCAACAATCCAGATTTGGTCTGGAACACCTTCCCATAAAAAAGAGCGGCCGGTGAAGGCCGCTCTTTTAGAAACTGATTGTGCTGTAAATCAAACCGCCGTCGCAATCGCGTCGCCCATCTGGCTGGTGCCCACGCGTTTGGCGCCGGTCTCAGCCGCATTGAAGATGTCACCCGTGCGGTTGCCGGCTTCGATGGCTTTCGCCACGGCCTTTTCAATCGCCGCCGCCGCGTCATTCAAGCCAAAACTCTGGCGCAGCATCATGGCGCTCGACAGGATTTGCGCGATGGGATTCGCCAGATTTTTCCCGGCGATATCCGGCGCAGTGCCGCCGGCCGGTTCGTAGAAACCAAAGGTCTGGTTGCCGTTCGTCGCGCCGAGGCTCGCGCTGGGGAGCATGCCAAGCGAACCACCGAGCGCGGCGGCTTCGTCGCTCAAAATGTCGCCGAACATGTTTTCGCAGAGCATGACATCGAATTGCGTGGGCTTGAGCATGAGTTGCATCGCGCCGTTGTCTACAAACATGTGTTCCAGCGTCACGTCAGGATATTGTTTGCCGATGCGCGTGACGGTTTCGCGCCAGAGAATGCCATTCTCGAGGACATTCGCCTTGTCGATGCTCGTCAATTTTTTCCGTCGCAACTGCGCCGCTTTGAAGGCGACGTGCGCGATCCGCTCGATCTCGAATGTGGTGTAAACCATCGTATCAATCGCGCGCTGCTGACCGTTGCCGAGGTCCTCGGTCTTTTTCGGTTGGCCGAAATACATGCCGCCCGTCAGTTCGCGCACGACGAGAATATCAATGCCATCGCCCTGTCGTTCCTTCGCCAGCGGACAGGCATGCGAGAGCACCTTCGGTAATTTCACCGGGCGCAGGTTGGCGAACAGGCCGAACTCCTTGCGCAACCGCAGCAGCGCGGCGCGTTCGGGGCGTTCTTCTTTGGGAATCGTCGGGTCGCGGTCCGGCAGGCCGACGGAACCGAACAAAATCGAGTCCGACTTTTTGCACAACGCGAGCGTGGCGTCGGGTAAAGCCTTGCCGGCGACGTCAATACCCGCCCAGCCGACGGGGGCTTCGGTGATGTTGAGGGTGAAGCCGAATTTCTTTTCGGTGGCGCGGAGGACCTTGATGGCCTCGCGCATGACTTCGTTGCCGATGCCGTCGCCCGCGAGGGCTGCGATATTGAATGTTTTCATGAATTCGAGCGGACAGTTTAATTTTTTGGTGCAGCGTGACAATGGAATTTTTAATTTTCCACGCTCACGGTTCCGGTTTTCATGTTTAATCAGCTTGCTCGAATCATCAAGGGCAGTTTCAATTACAGAATCATGCGAACTTTTCAGAAGCGACTTTCCCTCATTCTGCTGGCTGGCCTGATTCTGGTTGTTGTGGTGGGAGCCGGCTTGTATTTTCGCTTCGCGCGTCCGATAGGTAATGGGCCGACTGGACCAATTGTAACGCGGGAATGGTTTTCAAAATCGTGGACAACCAACCAGATTCTGCTCGCAGGGCTTGGCGACAGTGTCACGGCTGGTTTCGGTGCCCGCAAAGGTTATTCTTACTTTGATCGGCTGGTGAAAAATCCAGCAGATGAATTTCCCGATATGGATGGTCTCTGTCTTTCGCGCGTTCTCCCGAATCTTCGCACAACCAATCTTGCGGTTTCAGGCAGCACGTCCTTTGAGGTTACTGCCCGTCAGCTGACGTTGTTAAAAACGAACAGCCTGAATGTTTTTGGTATCGTGGTTATCACAACCGGCGGCAATGATCTCATCCATAATTACGGGCGAACGCCACCCCGGGAAGAGGCCATGTATGGTGCCACTTCGGATGAGGCTGCGCCGTGGATTGAGAATTTCGGTCGGCGGTTGGAAGCAACTATCGGGGAAATCCAAAACCGTTTTCCCGGCGGCTGTTTGATTTTTTTGGCAAATATCTACGACCCTACTGATGGCTTGGGCGATGCGGAAATGGCCGGATTGCCGCCGTGGAAAGACTCAACCAAAATCCTCGCCGCTTACAATGGAGTGATTCAGCGATGCGCAGATAAGTTTCCTGCCGTCCGAGTGGTGGATATGCACGGTGCATTCCTTGGGCACGGGATTCATTGCACTCATTTTTGGCGAAAGTCATATGATTTTCACGATCCGCATTACTGGTTTTACTCCAACCTCGAGGATCCAAACGAACGCGGCTACGATGCCATCCGCCGGCTGTTCCTGATCGAAATCGCTAAAACGCAACGCCAGATTAAATAAATGCCACTTCCCTACAAAATCGCCACGCTGTTTTGGAGATATTAACAAACTGCAAGAACCCCAATTAATACAATGGGTTTCTAACGATAGCCGCCTCACATATTTTTCCACCAGTCCCCATCCGACGACCTCATGAACCGGTGAAAACCTTCCTCGTCCAGTTCGTCACCGAGAGCTTGAAGTTTTTTACCCACGGCCTCCAAATCACCGTGCTCAAATGGAAAGCGGTTCATATCGCAGGATTCAAAAATCCCATTGACCCCCTCAATGCCCACGACAAGCGAATGAGACTTTTTATTTTCCATGCGTTCCAAAACCATCAATGCCAACCCCTCACGCTCGCTTAAAATCAAACCCCAAACGATTCGGTTGGCGGTTTTGAATGGGACTTTGCGAATGATGCAGCAGCTCATGGTTCGTGGTTTCCTCATCGTCAGTTGGCGGCAAGCTTCACAATCTTGCAGACCGAAGCGATGGGGATGTTCAACTGGCGACCAATCTCCCGTAGTCCAAGCCCCAGCTGTTTGAGATTTAGCACTTCGTCACGCCTTTTATGCAGGGATGGCTTGCGTCCAAAAACCACTCCCCGATTCTTAGCGGATTTGATTCCAGCGGCACAGCGTTCGAGCAAATTCTGACGTTCCCAATCCGCAACGCACATCAAAACTCCCATGATGAGTTGGCCGCAGGGATTGCTGTCGCTGGTATCCAAACCCTGCGATGTGGCAATCAACGGCACCCGTAGCGACTTGAACTCGTTCAACAGGATGCTCAAATGAGTTAAACTCCTCCCCAAACGACAGAGCTTGTAAACGACAACACGCTCCACCATGCCTTCACGCATCGCCTTGACGAGTTTATCCAGAGCCGGACGGCTGGCCTTGGTGCCGCTGGCCTTGTCTTCGTAAATGACGGTGTTCGTCCACCCCTTTGCTTCACAGAAGCGGGAACATTCATCAAGCTGGCTATCGGTGATTTGGGTTCCATTGGCGCAGGACACACGCAAATAAATCGCTGTGTGACGTTGTTTAGTGCTCATAAACCTATAATAAACGGAGCATCTGGGACCTCTAGCAAAAACCCAGAAAATCCAGGTTTTATGCGGGTTCCGTGAGGGGGCTAGAATCGTGAGCACCCCGTTTGGCCGGTTTTAAGACCTGTCAGGCCGGTGATGCTGGTTCAACTGGTGCTCATCTAGGCATATGACACCTTGAGATTCCCTGTTCCTGTCAATTTGACCTTTCAAGAAATCACCCCATCCGGCACCCTGCTTGGCACCAAAACCATGAGCGCAAAGGGATTTACGGAATATCACGCTCGCTATTTAGCTCACGAATTGACGAAGCGGTGTCCTTCCGACAGCTTGCAAAAGTTGGCGGCTACGTTGGCTGATGCCCAGGTTGACCTGAATCCCCACCAAGTTGATGCCGCCCTGTTTGCCTTCCGTTCGCAGTGTTCCAAATTGTGCCTTGAAGCTCTTGAGGTCGCCAAACGTGTAGTCGTCAATGACACTGACCAAACCATAAAGTTCGAGCAGAGAATTCTGTAACGGGGTTGCCGTCAGTAGCACCTTGGGTGCATCAGCGATGGCATTCTTGATGGCGTTGGCGATGCGGTTCGCCGGTTTGTAAACATTCCGAAGCCGGTGAGCTTCATCCACAATCACCAAATCCCAATTCACTTGCTTGATGTAAACGTCTTTGGCACGGGCAAAATGATATGAGCAGATGATGATTTGCTTCTGGACTAACGGATTCAGGTTGCCGGTCTTGATGATTTGGTTGAACGATTTGTTCTCCAATATCAACGAGGACAGGAAAAACTTGTCGGTCAATTCCTGATTCCACTGTTTACGAAGTGCGGCGGGGACGATGATGAGCAACTTTTGCTTCTTTTCAGCCCATTTCTGCGAGAGCAGGATTCCGGCCTCGATGGTTTTGCCAAGTCCCACCTCATCAGCAAGGATGGCACCTCTTGAGAGCGGAGAACCGAGGAAGAATTTGCTGCGCTGCGTGAACGCATCAAGCCAATCTGCCAACGCACATTGCGACGGCAGGTGCTTGAATACATCAAATACACGAACCGCATCCCCATCACACAGGAGTTCGTTCCATCGGAAGCCGAGCAAAAGCTTTATGATTTGGTGTCGAGCTACCTGCAACGTGATTCACTTTACGCATTGCCATCCAGCCAGCGGCAATTGATGACGCTGATTCTCCGCAAGCTCCTCGCCTCCTCCACCTACGCAATTTCCGGCACTCTTGACGCATTGGCCAACCGACTTGAGGAACAGGCAGCGGATAAAACTCCAACCATCGAAACGCCAGAGGAAGCGGTGTCGGACTTCGAGGCCATTGATGAGGTTGAAGAAGAATGGGACGAAGACGAGGCCGAAGAAAAGGGTGAGAAGGTTTACACGGCAGAGGATAAAGAGAACATGCGGGAGGAAGTAAAAGCTCTCCGTGAATTCAAGACGCTTGCAGCTTCCATCGTCAAGAACTCAAAGGGGGAAGTGCTGTTGACCGCACTCAAAAAGGGCTTTGCCAAAGCCGTTGAACTTGGTGCTCCACAGAAGGCCATCATCTTCACCGAATCAACCCGCACCCAAGAATATTTGCTGCGAGTGCTGCAACAGACCCAACACGCTGGTAAAATTGTGTTGTTCAATGGCACGAACAAGGACGAGAAATCTCGACAGCTTTATGCTGCATGGATGCAATGTCACAAGGGCACAGACCGCATCACGGGCGCACCATCAGCCGATATGCGTCAGGCTCTCGTGGATTATTTTCGTGACGAAGCCGAGATAATGATTGCGACGGAGGCCGCAGCCGAGGGCATCAACCTGCAATTCTGTTCGCTCGTGGTGAATTATGATTTGCCTTGGAATCCACAACGCATCGAACAACGCATTGGCCGGTGTCATCGTTACGGTCAGAAATACGATGTTGTTGTCATCAACTTCCTGAACAAGAGCAATGCGGCTGACCAACGGGTTTATGCTTTGTTGAAAGATAAATTCCAGCTTTTCAGCGGCGTGTTTGGTGCCAGTGATGAAGTGCTTGGCAGCATTGAATCCGGTGTAGATTTTGAAAAACGAATCGCCAGCATTTACCAAACCTGCCGCACCACTGACCAAATCGAGTTCAATTTCAATGCGCTGCAACAGGAGTTGGAGTTGCAGATTGATGAACGCATGGGGCAGAAGGCCAAAGGGGTGACGAAGTTCCAAACGGTATGAAGCTGCAATTCGACCCCAAGCAAGAGTTCCAGCTTGAGGCTGTGAAGTCCGTGGTTGACCTGTTTGACGGTCAGCCCTTGAACAACGGCGACTTCCAGATTTCATTTGAGTCGAAGGGCAGCGGTTTGTTCGGCAGCTTGGTTCAAACCGAATTGGGACTTGGCAATTCGCTGGTGATTAGCCGTGAGGCCATCCTGAAAAATCTTCAAACGGTGCAAGAGCGGCACGACCTGAATGCCGACACGAATTTGCTCCCCATTGATTATGGTGCTAATGCACCGGCACCGTTGAACTTCTCGGTGGAGATGGAGACAGGGACGGGCAAGACGTATGTTTATCTGCGCACCATTTTCGAGCTGAACAAGAAGTATGGCTTCAAAAAGTTCATCATCGTGGTGCCGAGCGTGGCGATTCGTGAAGGCACACTAAAGAATCTGGAAATCACGAGCAGTCATTTCCGCACTCTCTACAACAACGTGGAGTTTGAGCACTTCGTTTACGATGCCAAAAAGGTGAACCGGCTGCGTCAGTTTGCCGTCAGCAATCAGATTCAGATATTGGTCATCAACATTGACGCCTTCAACAAAAAGGACATCGCCGTTATCCACAAGGAGGCCGACAAGCTTTCAGGCCGCAAGCCGATTGATTTTGTGTGTGCAACGAATCCGATTGTGATTATTGATGAGCCACAGAGCGTGGACAATACCGAGAAGGCACAGGATGCCATTCGTTCACTCAATCCACTTTGCACCCTTCGTTATTCAGCGACACACATCAACCCATACAATCTGGTTTACTCGCTCAATCCCATTCGGGCATTTGAATTGCGTTTGGTGAAACAGATTGTCGTATTGAGTGCCAGAGGCGCAGACGCACAGAACGATGCGTATGTGAAGCTCGTATCAATTGACCGCAGGAACGGCATCAAGGCCAAGGTCGAGATTGATATTCAAACGGACGATGGCCCAAAGCGTAAGAATGTGACGGTCAAGAGCGAGTCAGATTTGTTTCTGTCCTCGAAGGAGCGAGAAGTTTATCGCAACGGCTATTTGGTGTCGGAAATTAATGCTGAGCCAGGCAATGAATACATCCAGTTCAACAATGGCAAGACGTTGACGATTGGACAGGAAACCGGCGGCATTCAAGGCGACATGTGGCGTGTGCAAATCCGCAACACCATTCGCCGCCACCTCGACAAAGTGATTGCCGTGCGGGATAAAGGCATCAAGGTCTTGAGCCTGTTCTTCATTGATAGGGTTGCGAACTACCGTTCCTACGATGAACAAGGACAACCCGTGAAGGGGAAGTTCGCACTGGCATTCGAGGATGCATTCAAGGAGCTGACGGCAATGGAGCGATACAAAAACCTGCTCTCGTTCCCTCTCGAAAAATTGCACGACGGATATTTTGCACAGGATAAAAAAGGTGTGTTCAAGGACACCAACGGCAGCACACAGGCCGACGATGACGTTTACAGCCTCATTATGAAGCGCAAGGAAGACTTGCTTGGCTTGAGTGAACCGCTTCAGTTCATCTTCAGCCATTCCGCTCTGCGTGAGGGTTGGGACAATCCAAATGTGTTCCAGATTTGCACGTTGAATGAAACACGGTCAGTGCTCAAGAAACGGCAGGAGATTGGACGTGGCTTGCGTCTGCCGGTGAACCAGAACGGTGAACGTGTATTCGATGAGCACATCAACAAACTCCTAGTCGTCGCTAATGAAAGCTACGATGAATTCGCCAAGGCATTGCAGACTGAATACGAGCAGGATTGCGGCGTCACCTTCGGGAAGATTCCAATTTATGCGTTCACTGGACTGGTGCAGGTAATAAACGGCGAGGGCTTAAATATTGGACGTGAAGCATCTGAAAAAATCTTCAAGGGGCTGGTCGCAAAGGGAATCATCACCGAGAACGGAAAGATTCAACCGACGTTCGACCCCAAGGATTCAAATGTGGATTTGGGATTGGCACCGGAACATGCCGACTTGCGTTCTGCTGTCGTGGACATCTTGCAGTCGTATCAGTTGGAACGGCACATCAAGAAGGACGAAGATGGACAACGCTTGCGTCTCAAAAAGGAAGTGACGCTTGACCCTGCGTTCCAAGAACTGTGGAACCGCATCAAGGCCAAGACGACCTACTCCGTGGAATACCAGACCGAAACGCTGATAGCCAATGTGGTGAAGGCCGTCAAAGCGATGGAGAAGATTCAAGCCGTCAAAATTCAAGTCACGGAGGCCGGATTGGGTTTGGCCAAGGCTGGCGTTAAGACATCGGTATTGCGTGATGCAGCCGAGACGGTGAAGTTTGATGGTGCATTGCCCGACGTGGTTGCCTATCTGCAAGCCGAGACGGAATTGACCCGCTCCACCATCGTCAGAATTCTCAAAGAGTCAAAGCGGTTGCCTGAGTTCCTGCTCAACCCGCAACGATACATGGATGGTGTTTCGGCCATCCTCAAGCAACAGCTGCACAAGCTCATCATTGACGGCATCAAATACGAGAAGTTAGCCGGGGCTGAGTATCAAATGTCGCTGTTCGAGGAGAAGGAAATCATCAGCTACCTCAACAACCGATTGGACGTGAAGCACAGCATCTATGACGCCGTGGTTTACGATTCAGAAGTCGAGCGTGAGTTCGCCGAGAAACTTGACCAGCGTGAAGACATCAAGCTGTTCGTCAAATTGCCGGACTGGTTCAAAATTGAGACGCCGCTCGGCACCTACAATCCTGATTGGGCGATTCTCAAGGAAGGCGACAACACGCTTTACCTCGTGCGTGAAACCAAGGGCACGAAGGATTTTGAAAAGCTGAGGAACATTGAGGCCGAGAAGATTCGTTGTGGTCGGAAGCACTTCGAGAGTTTGAACGTGGATTTCGCCGTGGTGACATCGGCGAAGGAAATTTAACTGATTCACTTTCTCATGAAACAAGGTGAACAAAGCGACAAGAAACTGGCTTCGTTTTCCGAAAGTGCAATATGGACGGCATTTCCTTCGATGATAAAGCATTTGCAAGCGACAAGGATAAAGCCAGCGAATGTGACTGAAAGAATGCAAACTTTTGAGTCGCAAAGAGGATTGAACGCTACGATTATCCTTGTTTCCGCAACCTGCATTGAGGGATTTATCGTTGACTGCTTGAAGTCGTTTTTATTGGGTGACCAGTTTGCTTCAAAGGACACTTTCGAGGGACGTTTAGACCATGATTTTCTTGAACGAGTCCAGAGGGCAACTTTTGACGATTTTCCAGACTTGTTTCGTTTGGCTATCGGCAAACCGCTCTCTGAACTGATTGCAGACAAAGATTTGATTAAAGGAGTGCAAGCTTTAATTCGTTTTCGCAATGGGATTGCGCACGGACGTTCATTTGTCTATTTGACATACGAAGACACTGAGGAAGGTGATGCGGAACTGGACAAGCAATACAAAGCTGTTCACGCCTATTTGGAGGAAAAACATTTGGTATGGGGGCGTGATGAAATTCTGAACAATAAAGTTGCTGACCACTTTGCCAGCTTAATCAAGCCATACATGGAGGCTGTTTTGGCGCAGTTGCCAATCCCGCAATCTGACAATGTGAAGGCATCAGTTCGATATGCGTTCAAATACTGTTGAGTAGAGGCTCCTGCTCACAAACCCCTTGCACGAGGTCTGGGCGGCATTCCGGGACGTTTTGGCATCAAAACGGTGCCGCCACACCCTAAACGGTGCCCAAATCGTCCACGGTTAATTCAAAATGGCGCAATATTCGTGGTTTGGGGTGGAATCCGCACCAAACACCCTCCCTGCCTCAAAACATGAATATAGTGGTGCGGCGTTAATTGGGTGAATTAAATCATTGCCCTGTCGGTGGAACAGAAGGTGGCAAGGGTGGCGCAGCTTGATTAAACAAATTTGCCAGTTCAGGAACCGAGGAGGCTGCTTGCCATGATGCCATGCCTTGTCGCCAAACAAGTGACGATGCCTTTAGTGTTCCTGCAACCACCATCTGATGCAACTGCGTCCCATTGAATTGACCAAGGGGTTTGCCAGCATCAGCGACATGAAATGATAAAGTTGGTGGAAGCTGTGATGAAAGGTTCCCTGCCTGTTGTGCCATTTGCTGCCCAAGACCTGCGCCAACAGCCAACCCCACACCGGCTTGGAGCAATCCAGCACCCCCGCCTTCATTGGCGGCAGCAGTTTTAAGAACTTCCATGCTGCGGTCAAACTGGTAGATGTCTCGACCAAGCACATTCAACTCCGCCGCCTTTTCCTTGATGACTTTTAACCGCTGATAGCTTTCATCCTCGTCAGGAATGTTGATGGAGTGGAAAAAGAAATTAACCAACTCAAGACCGAATTTGGACAACTCGGATTGGATGGCATCGGAACAATGCTTCGCCAGCGAATCCAGATGCACGGATGCTTCCAGAACAGAAATCTTTTCCGTAATGAATGCCTTACCAAGGCTCACATTCACTGCCTGTAAAACCACTCCCTTAAAATATTCCAAAATTTGCTCTGCCGTGAACACCTTGGCCGTGCCGGTGATGCCTTCAAGAAACCTACGTGGATTTACGATATGAAAACCAAATTGCCCAAATGCTCTCACGGGCACGACAAGTCCATATTTTGGGTCTTCAAGCTGGATGGGACGAATCGTGCCCCACTTGTTATCCAACTTGCTGATGAGGTTGATGAACCACACCTCCGCTTGAAATGGCGAGTCCCCACCAAACGGAAGACTGATGAGCGTGGTAAGCAGTGGAATGTTTGGAGTGACGAGCGTGATGGCACCTTCCCTTACCTCGTCGCAGATTTGACCACGATAGACAAAGAACGCAACCTGCGCTGGCTTGACGACGAGCTGTGTGCCGAGCCGCAGATTTTCCGACGGGAATTTCCAAACGAATTCTTGGTCGTTACCCTCGAATTTTACAATGTCTATGATGGCCATATCAGTTTACCCTTGGAGCAAATCACCCTTTCGTGGATTGGGTTTGATAAGGGGCTTTTGGTGCTCTGGTTTCTCAATCGGTTTGGTCTCCGCTGGTTTTGAATCCAACCGTTTTTTACCCCCTCCCTTTTGAGGGTCTGATTCCGAAGGTGCATCCGTTAGTGGGCGTTTTGAATTATTCATGATGCGTATGGCAGTGTATTTCCCGTCACTTCTTGTTTGCCATCTCGGATTGAATTCTTGCCCTTATCGGCTTGCGAATCTTGCTACCAATCAAGAAATAGGAAATTAAACCGATAGGCCCACCGGGTATAATAAAAATCAAATCTCTGCCAGTCACGTCATCGGAGCCTTGTAATCCACCTGTTAGCTTATCAAGCAGAACTCCACCCAGCGCAGGAATTGCTAAAAACAATATGGCTCCAACAGCTCCCATCATGCTTCGTGTTTTTGGTGGTGCCGTTAGCCTCCCAAGTAAGGTCTTACACGCTTCAGCCTCCACCATTATTTCCAAGTTTTCTGCGGCTGCGGTTTTTTGCTCCTGCACTTTAAGTTGGTCACGTTTTTTGGTGTCCGCTTCAATCTCCGCCTTCGCCTTGACGACGGACGGATGCGAAGCCCCCGCACTATTCTCCAATGCGGTAAGGTATTTGGTGCGAACAGGAATGAGGTCGTGCCGCAATTTATTAGCGAGTTCTTCACCGGCTTTAGCTATGGCCGAACCGACGCCCATTGTCATAATTGCATTGCCTAGTTCGCTCGGCTTTTTTCCTCGCAGTTCGGCTTTGCGGTTTTCTTCCGCTATGATGCGCTCTTCACTTCCAGCAGCTTTGGTTCCATAACCTTTTGGGATTGATGCCAAAAACGCATCGCATAAATCCAAACCATTTTGGGCAATCCCAACTGATTGGGGATTGAGCGTCAAAGCAACGTCCAGTGCTGATTCTAACAAGATAAACCGTTCGTAATGCTGTATGACGGCGTTTTCTCGTTCAGCTGTTTTTACAAAATAGTTTTCAAGGGTTGGATAAAAGCTGGTGACAACATTATTGATTTCAGCCGACACCCGTTTTTTCATGGCGTCAGGATTTTTGGCGAATTTTATCGCCGTCTTCCAACACATCCCCGCCTCCCGAATCTTGATGTCCTTGATGGTGGAGGTGGCAACCATGCAACTGCCCTTGTTCAACCACGCCTCGGCATTGTCGGGTTGCTGCTCAATAATTTTGTTATAGTAGGCAATCGCTTCGTCGAAATTGCCGCCTTCCTGTGAAGTCTGCGCAATCAACAAGGTGCCGCCGACCTTGCTGTTTCTGACCTCGGCAAACGTGGCCTCGGCTTGTTGCAACGTCACGATGGAGTCGCAGTATTGGCAGGTGGTTTCAGTTTTTCCGGCAGTCAGGTTCACTGACGCCCCGCAGTTTTGGCATAATCCTTGGCTCATGTAGTGATGCGTGTTGTTGGGTTTGAAGCAGAAAATGCTCCCACAACCGTTTTTTCACGTCAATTGTAAAAGGTACATCTGTTCCTAGAACAATCGTTCCCGTGCGAGGCAAAATGAAAAGATGCCAAAGAAAGACTTTGCCGGATGCTTCGCCGAAGTCGTTCGTGAGCGGCGTAGGCATCTAAAACTGACGCAGGAATCGCTGGCAGAGAAAGCCAACCTGTCGTGGAAAATGGTGTCCCTGATTGAGCGATGCGAGCGAACCCCAAGCATCACCGTTGCAGAAAAAATCGCTCAGGGACTCTCAACCCCTTTGTGGCGACTGACGAAAACCGCTGAAGATATGCGGAAAAAGTGATTAGCGCACGAACCGCATCAACTGGTTCCCCTTCACCGTCTGGTTCTTCACCAAATCAACGGTCTTTCCGTTCCGATACGTCGCCAATGTTTTACCGGCAAACTGCGTGACGTAGCTCTGCGTGGCCGTGGTGTGGACTGTGGCCAAGATTTTACCCTTTGCGTCCCTGACGTGCTCGATGCTCATGCAGCCATGTTGAACCTGGCTTTCAATTGCGTCAACCTGGACTCGTGGATTTAATGTGGAATTGGAGGCGTAAATCTAGCCATATGCCCTGAATTCACTGGCATTGATTCATCATCTTGGCAAACCGTTTGACGTTCTTACGTTGAATGGGCGTTAAACCCTTGACCTGATTTTGATATTTTTCACCATCGGCAAGCACTGCCAACCATTCCTCGTAGGTGTCACAGACCAAAACTGAATCAAAAAATTGGAGAACATCGGCCTCGGTGACTTGATACTGGTCTTTTTGCACCACTGATTTTTTCTTGGTTTGTTTGCTCATCGTTCACCTCACATTGAAATTAGCACCAAGCTTTTATCGCCATCCAAGCTCATTGTCCCTGCCACATGGCGTGTGTCGTAAACCTTAAATTCCACGCAGGTCAATTCCCCAAGTGAAATTGCGATGCGGTGAAGTTCATCCTCGTTGAATTTGCGATGTTTAAGGCGAACCATTGAAAGTTTTGCACGTCGCACCACGAGAAACGTCAAAAATGATATTGGGCTGATGAATTTGAATTGAAACACCACCGGCAATCCTGATGGAACGATGTGCTGATAAAATTGGTTGAATGTTTCACCGCAGTTGACGCATCCGGCTAAATCAAGAACGTCATCAAGGTGGTCTTGAGCACTGTCGCCCCATGCTTGATTTTTATGGTTTAAGTTCTGGCCGGTGGTGATGTAGTCGAGCACTTGCGCCACACGGCGCACACAACTGGTGTCCTCCGCTACCAAAAGTTCTTCAGTATTTATTTTCGTCGTCGTCATGCTTAATAAATAGTTGCCGGGAACTGATTCCGATTAATTTAATTCCACCGTCCCCATAAAAACGAAACCTCACCATGAGGTGAGGTTTTCCGTTTGGTTTGAAACGAGGCAAATCAGTTCATATATGAAATCGCTCCCTTGTTACACGATGGAACTTTTTGCATCTATTTGTTTGTGACCACACTTTAATCACATCGCCCAAATATTGCTCTATCTGCCTGTTTTCAAATTGGCAGCTCCAACTGCTATCTACTATTTTCGATTCACGTAGGGCTGTTGTTCGTTCACCACCAGCCGGTGTTGCCGCTGGTGCCGTTTTTGTTTTAGTTTCTTTGTTCATTTATTTTCCTTTTTGTTTATCTGGAGGTATTCCTCCAAAAGTCTCACCCATTCACCAGCTAGGCGAATGTAACGGCGTTTAGCCTCACGTTGACGACGAATCACACGACCATCACCCCTGCACCGATGGATTTCTCGTGCCCATTGCTTGCGCTCACGGTCTGCTCCACGCATCTCAAAATAAACATTTCGATACGTCGGATGTTGAAGCAACAAGGCGTGTTCCTCGTCCGTGACCGTCTTGCCATCACTGTTGGCTTTAATTGGAAACGGTGGATTGTCATCTTGCTTCCGACGGCTTGCCTTAATCACCGGCATGTAGCCACAAACCTTGAAAATCTCATTTTTAACGTAGTTCACCACCTCGGCCTCATGCTTGAAGGTGCCACTGTTCATCCATCCATCATGGCAGGTGATGAGGCCGGTGTAGCCGTTCTGGATGCAAAGCGGTATTAAACCCTTAACGATGATGTTGCTCTCCATCGTCTGCAATCGCTTGCTCATGTTCTGGTAGTCACCCTCAATGGCCTTGAATGTGAGGGGGAAGTGCTGCTCAAACCACTTGCTGACGTAGTTGCTGACGAACCCATTGAGAAATTGCTGGAATGCCACCTTGCAATCTTCACGGTCACGGGTGGTTCCTTCGATGATGCTGGCGTAAATGTCACCGTCCAAAACCTTTTTATATTCGGCCTTTTCTGATTCAGGAACCATTGCCGTCAATAAAACGGGGAAGCAGCTCTTGATATCATAATCCATCACCACGTCGCTGTCTTGGAACCACACATGCTCTCGTGCTGTCTTGGGCATACAAATGACGGGGTGGTATAGACGACCACTGTTCTTGCCGTAATCAATCGTGTAGTTCTTGGTTTCGAGTTTTCTCAACCAGTGCTCCCCCTTGATGATGTCACAAACCATTTCCAACTGGTCTTCATCTAGGGGTATGACACTAGGGATATTTCTACTTTGAATGTCATTTTCATCATCAACCAAAAGTAATTCCATACTTGCGTATGTATAGCTGATGATGGGGTCTGTTAAATCGAAGCCATTTTTAACCGCTACCAAATCATCCGGCACAGATTTGGATTTACGTTTGTGGTAATCCTTGAGAATCCAGCCACTTTTGTTGGCCTCAAGGGTGATGCTGTAACACTTGGCGTGATGGCCTTCGCTGAATGATTCGGAACCGTCCTCGTTCGTCTGGATGCCGATGATGTTCCATGCCTTCAAATCATCAATATAACGACGGTAGCCACTGCCGATGCGGTTCAACCACACTTTGTGGCTAATGTTGACGTTGTGAAAGCGGTTGTTGTCCGTCCCCATCACCTTGATGAAGCTGGTGATGTAGGCGTAACGAAACTGCTCAGATTCAGGGAGGTCGCAGATGCGCTGCCAAAGCATTTGCGGTATCAAACACTTGGTAACGTAGAGATATTTTTTGTTTGTCGTCATGTTCAAATTCATCGTTTCAAGGCAATACACGTCCTCACAGGGATATAATTATCCTGTGTTGATTTGTTGGGAGGTATCCGCCTCGGTAAGAAACTCGTTTCCAACGCCTAAAAAGGCTCAGTCACAAGTATTCTCATTGTGACACATTATATAGAACCTGAAGAGCAAAGTCAAGAGAATAATCAATAGAATCAAGGTAAATACCATATTCAGCAAATGTTGCCGGTGAAAAATAAAGCCGGTAAATACGAATTTCCCCATAAAAAAACCTCGTAAGTTTTAAGGGTGATTTCAACGGATTTGCCCTGAAAAGTCTGAATCCAGAATTACTTTTTCGTCCAAGTTTTTCCAAGGCAAACAATAGAACGTATATCAGGCAGCCACCCCACTCTTTTTTTCGTCATATTAAGAAGCAGTCCACCGATAGGGGGGTATGGTCAAAACGCACTTTTCAACCTCCAAATGCCCCCCTACCACATCCATGACCTGCTCCCACTCTTGGTGGCTGGTCACTACGAACAGGGTTTTGCCAGTGCCCATGACTTCTGGCCGGTATGCCTTCCAATTCAATTTGGCCGGTTGAATCCGCCAACTGCATTGAGCTGGCTCAACATCACCGAGCAGCAGGTTGGTGAACTGGCGTTCTTCATCGGTGGTGGTGAGGAAGTAGGTCATGTCGTCATTGCGTTTGATGCCGAGACGAAACGGCGGTGATTGATTGTCAGTTTTCATTTCTCCGTGGCAACCTCCGTGGTCGCCATAATATAAATATCCCGCCACAGGGAAATTTGCTCATCAATCGAACACCCAAGGCCAATTAATTTCAATTTCAGCCTGAAATGTCGCTATATGGTGCCATTGTGATGTGAAATTGGCATTTACGTTCTACACGGTTCTGGACGATGGCAAGACCGCAAGATGTGGAATTAAAAGAACGATTGGGGTGCATTTGGGCAATGACGATGATATGTATTGAGGTCAGTTCAATCCGTTTCGTCGTTAAAGCCGCCATTGGCCATCAAAAGCCAATGGCGGTTTTTGTTTGGAATGAGCCGGTGCTTAGTTCAATCGTAGAACAAATAATGCTTCTTCGTCCCATTTGCGAACTCCACATCGAATTCCCATTTTTCCAAATGACAGGTAATGCGGGTGATGACTTCGGGCATCACTTCTCGTAGTTCCTTCCTAACCCTCTCATCTTTTAATCGAGTATGGATACTGTTCGCAGCTTCATGTAATGCTTTATGGTCTGCGCCTTTCATCAAATGCTTGAAACGTTCCACTGCGATTGGATTTTCATTAACCGCTAAGAATTTACTTTCCTCAGCCGAGATTTTTTCGGCTAGCAACTTTTTTTGTAGGTTAAGCTCGCCCAGTTTTGATTCGAGTTCGGGCATTTCGCCATCATCCATATGGTCGAGAATTTGCAAAGCTCGTTTGATGGCACTTTTTTTGTTGCTCATTTCCAAATTCAACTTGGCAATTAATGCGCCATTTGGATTGGGTTTGGGTTTGAAAAGCAATTCATCAGGTGTCTTTTCAAGGATGAAAGCCAGAATCGTTTCTTCCAGTTCGTTCATCTTCCAGATAGTTTTATCCTTGCAGATATTAACTTGGGAGCGACGACACGCCATGTAGTTGTAGTCATGCTCTTTCACTCGTGTTTTGCGAGCACAGATTTTGCCGCCGCATTGGCAGTAGAGAATGCCACAAAAAATGTTTGGAATGTTGCCCGTCTTACCACCTCCTCGCCGTTCAGCATTTTTTGAAATTAGCTTTTGGACTTTCAGAAATCTGGCTGGAGAAATTATTTCAGGATAATAATCTTCGGACTCAAAATCGTTTACCCTACACCATCCGGTCAGAGATTTATGCGTTAAAACATTCCTGACCGTCGTATTAAACCAGTGTGTTCTGCTCGTTTTATTGGTTGGATTCTTTCTGGAAACCCCCAGAGTGTCTTTTCTTTCGGAGTTAAGAATCTTTGCAATGCCGACACAACTGCCCCCCGCCAAATACAAATCAAATATCCGGTGAATGTCTTCCAGCATTTGTCTATCCGTGATAAACGTGTTGTTCTTAACGCCGGTAATCCATCTGGGTGACTGACCGCCAAAATAGATTTTCTGACCACTTTTAGCATTCGCAACTTTGACCAACAAATTACGCTTTGAAAAACCACTTTTGCGCTCGGACTCTTTTCTAGCCCTATGAATGTCGTTAACAACCAATTGCAGAATATCTGAGTTCTTTGCCAACAATTTCTGGTCAATAACAACATCCATGGAGACAACGCCAATGGATACATTTACATCAATCAAATCTAAAAATCGCTTGGTGTTTTTCCATTCCACGTCTCGTCCGAACCTATCCCAGTTTTCAAAGCAAAGGCATACCGGAGTAGCAATCGTTCCTGTTTTAACCGCCTCGACAAACTTTCCTAAAACCGTCTCGCTATCGAAGTTTTTACCAGCAAAGCTCGACCCGATATAATCCATCTGCTTAACGACTTGAAGTTTGTGCTTCTTGATAAAGTCAAAGACCTCGGTTGATTCCGATTGCCTTTTTAAACCGTCTTTCTTGCTCTGCTTACCAGAACTGACCCTGTTGTAGAGGTATGTTTTCATGGCCAAAATTAGTGTCGTTGGTAGTATTCTGCCGTGAAAGACAAAGTTTGTCTAGATTTCCAAATCGCCACGCTGCTCTATGTTTTTAATGAGCGCGATGAAATCCTGCTGCTCGAACGGGCGCAGGAGCCGAATCGTGGTTTCTGGAGTCCCTGCGGCGGCAAGCTCAAGATGGACCTTGGCGAATCGCCCTACGCCTGCGCCTGCCGCGAAGCGCACGAGGAAATCGGGCTGGCACTCAAACCGTCCGACCTGCACCTGACCGGCCTCATCAGCGAACACGGCTATCAAGGCCAGACGCACTGGCTGATGTTTCTCTTCGAGGTGAAGGTGAAATTGAAATCGCCGCCGCCGCCGCATCCGGAGGGGCGCTTTGAATTTTTCCCCCGTGAGAAAATCGGCTCGTTGAAAATTCCCCAGACCGACCGCGAGCAGATCTGGCCGTGGTTCTGGCAGTTTCGCGGGAGGTTTTTCGCGGCGCACTGCCATTGCCATGCGGACGGACGGAACGACTGGACCTTGGAGGAAACCAAATGAACGACCCCATCATTGACCTGCACAGCGACGATTATTTCATGGGCGAAGCCTTGCGGCAGGCGGCGAAGGCCTATGAAAAGGGCGAGGTTCCCGTCGGCGCGGTAATCGTGCGCGAGGGTCGCATCATCGCCCGCGCATTTAATCAGGTGGAGGAACTCAAGGACGCCACGGCGCACGCCGAGATGCTCGCGCTGACGCAGGCAGAGAACGCCGTGGGCGACTGGCGGCTGACGGATTGCACGCTTTACGTCACCAAGGAACCCTGTCCGATGTGTGCGGGGGCCGTGGTGCATACGCGGCTGGCGCGGGTGGTCTTCGGCGCGGGCGATCCGAAAGGCGGCGCGGCGGGCGGGGCGATGAATCTCCTGCAGTTTCCCACCTTGAACCACCGCTGCGAAATCACGTCGGGTGTGCGGCTGGAGGAATGCCGGGAAATGCTGAAAAGTTTTTTTGCCGAACAACGCGCGGCGAAGAAAAATGGCGAGCCCTGAGGCCCGAGATCAGTTGATCCGCACGAACATCTTTCCTGTCAACTGTTTCACCAGCCGCTTCATCTCCAGGCTGAACAGCGCCACGCTTGTCGCCGAGCTGGGCAGGGCGCTGGCCCGGATGATCTCATCAATGCTCATTTCGTCATCCGCTTTCATCGCGGCCAAAACCTTTTGCTCGTTCCCGTTTAATTCCAGCGCGGGCAAAACGCCGGTTTCGCTCGCCGACGGCGGACGGTTGCTGGCGGGAAACAGGTATTCAAACTCGCTCAGGATATCCTCGACGCCTTCGCACAGCTTGGCGCCTTTCTTGATGAGATCGTGGCAGCCCTTGCTGCGGGGCGAATCAATTCTCCCGGGCACCGCAAAAATCTGCCGCCCGTATTCCGTCGCAAAATTCGCCGTGATGAGCGCGCCGCTGCTGAGGTTCGCCTCGACCACGACCGTTCCCAAAGTCATGCCCGCCACGATGCGGTTGCGGATGGGAAAACTCTGCTTGTCCGCCGGGCGATTGAACGGAAATTGCGTGATCACCGCGCCGTTCGCGGCGATGCGCTCGAAGAGTTCGGCATTCTCCGGCGGCGCGACTAGGTTGATGCCTGTGCCCAGCACAGCAATCGTTCTTCCTTTTCCCGAAAGCGCTCCCTGATGCGCCGCCGTGTCAATGCCGCGCGCGCCGCCGCTCACCACGGTGACGCCGGTGTAGGCGAGTTGATAGGCCAGCTTGCGCGCGGTCTCGATGCCGTAATGCGTCGTCATGCGCGAGCCGACCATCGCCACGGCGTTCTTATCCTTCGCCGTCAGTTCCCCTTTGACGTAAAGCACCAGCGGCGGATCGTAAATCTCCCGCAGCGACGGCGGGTAATTTTCATCCGCAGAAATCAGAACGTGGCAGCCGAAATCCGCGATGCGTTTCAGCTCGCCGGCGAGGTCTGTGGATTTCTCCCAGTTGGAAATGTTTTCCGCCGTGTCCTCGCCGATGTTGTGGACGCGGGTGAGTTCGTGTCTGGAGGCGGCCAGGATTTGAGGCGCGTCGCCGAAATGTTCCAGCAGCGACCGGGCGCGCACCGGACCGACCCCTTCAATCATGTTCAACGCGATGAGTGCTTCGCGGGAATCCATGCCGTTTGATAACGGCTCACGCGGCGGGCGGCAAGAAATTTTGCGGGGGAAACTAGGACTTCGCCTTGCGCGCGATCAGATAATCGCACCAGACCTTCATGCCGTCGCCGGTGCGGGAAGAAAGCTCGAAGACTTCGGCGTGGGGCGCGGCCTGCCGGATGTTTTTCAACGCCAGTTCGCGGTCAAATCCCGCCGCCGCCGACATGTCCGTCTTCGTCACCACCACCGCGTCGGCGGAATGGAACATCGGCGGATATTTCAGCGGCTTGTCTTCGCCTTCGGTCACGGAATGCAGCACCACGCGCAGCGCTTCGCCGAGGTCGAACGACGCGGGGCAGACGAGGTTGCCGACGTTTTCGATGATGAGCAGGTCGAGCGCGCGCAAATCCAGTTGCTTCATCGCCTCGGCCACCATGCCGGCTTCCAGATGACAGAGCGTGCCGGTGGCGATCTGCACGACGGGCGCGCCGGTGGTGCGGAGCCGCGCGGCGTCGTTGTCCGTGGCGAGGTCGCCCACGATGACGCCGCAGCGCAGGCGGCCTTTCAATTCGTTCAGCGTTTTCGTGAGCAGCGCCGTCTTGCCCGCGCCGGGCGAGGAAACGACATTCAGCACCAGCAGGTTCAAGGCTTTGAAGGCGCCGCGGTTTTGCTCCGCCGCGCGGTCGTTGGCGCTCAGGATGCCGGTGTTCAGGTTCAGGATCTGGTGCGGATGCGCATGGCCATGGGCGTGCCCGTGCGCAGAGCCGTGATCATGCGCGTGGGTGAGCACCATGCCGTCCGGCAGCGTATGGGTGTGAGATTCGACTTTCCGGTCGCCCACCTGGTAGGGACCGGGCTTGGAGCAGCCACATTCCTGACACATAAATCAATGGTAACTTAACCGCAAAACGCGCGAAAGACACGTAAGAAAATCCGCTCAACCATCAGCGGGAGCCGGTCGGTCGGGCGGCTTTGTCTTTGGGCGCCGGGCCATTCGGCGGGGCCACCGCGGCATAGCTTCCATCCGGGCCGGCCACGCGATACTCGTCGAAATAGACGATGTTTTGCGCCGTTTTATTGACGCTGTGATACTGGCCGAATTTTGCATACGGCCCCAGCGCCTCGGGATATTGCGTGACCACGTCGCGCTCGTTTACCACCTCCACGCCGTCCTTCCAGACCGTCCAGAAACCCTTGTGCGCCGCCGACCAGCGGACATGCACCACCCAGTCCGTCCAGCGGTTCTTCGCGAACGGGACAGTCCCCAGCGTGCGGCGCTTTTCCGTGGCATTGCTGGTGATGACCCATTCGCCGGCCTGGACGCGGATCGCCAGCACCGGGCTGGGGCCGCCCTGCTGGGTGTGCCATTGAAAGAGCACCGCATCCGAATTGGTGGGGGCGACGAAATCATCGGGGATGAAGATGCTCAAGCCATACCAATAATCCTTTTCCATTTCGACCAGCGTGGTTTTCCCGCCATCGGAGAATTCTGCCCGCTGCCCTTTGGCCACCTTGGGGTCGCTGGCGCGCAACAGCGTCCGGGCCGCGAATTTGCCCGCACGCACGGGCGCGGTCACGACGGTCAGCGAATCGGTTTGCGCCTTCTGGGTGCGGATTTGCGAGAGGTCGCCCGACTCGAAATCCGCGAGTTTTAGCAGGTTGGTCTGGCCGGGGACGGCCACGGCAATCGAAATGAGGCCGATTAAAATAAAGACAGGTTTCATGGGATGGATGCCGCATCGGCGGCGTCACCGGAAAGAATTTTGACCAGCCGTGAAATCCGTTGATTGACCATGGGACCCTCACGCTAACAAAGCGGGCGGGCAAGTCAACGGCGGGCAAGTCTGCGAGCCGCCTGCCCCAAGCAGGGCGGGGCCGGTGGAGCCCACGCCGACAAGCACGAGGACGTTGGCTATTATGGAAGTAGCCTTATTTTTCCAACAGCAAACCGGAATAGCTGCCGGGCAGCACCACGCGGCCTTTCCAGAAGGCTGGCACATAGGCATTGTTGTTCAGTTGGATGCGCTTCAGCAGCCTGGGCATGTCTTTGTTGAAAAAATCGTAGGTGCTCAGATTTTTGAACATCCGGTTCACCACCGCCATTTTGCCCGTCGTCGGGTCATAATTCGGCAATCCTTCCCATTCGCTCGTGGGGAACGTGGCGCGGCTGATGGCGGAATCATTCGGCACATCCCCCGGCAGCGTTTTTTGTCCGGGGAACGGGTGCCGGGTCAGGTTCGTGGTCGCAACGGGATGTTCCGGATTGAAGAACGCGTAGCCGCCAGCCCGCATCACGAGAAACTCATCGCCCATCGCCGTCACGCCGCCCGTCTGAGAGCATAGCGGGAAGGTGTCGTGCCAGATTTTTTTCGCCGATTTGTCTGCGAGGTCAAACACCATGAATCCGTTTCCGTGACGGGCGATGCCGAAGTAGCGCCCTTGGACCAGGTTTTGTGTGCCGTAATTTCCGTAAAGCAATCCCGAGCCTTGGTCCTGTTTGTTGAGGATGATTTTGGGGTTCGCCGGGTCTTTGAAATCCACAAAATGGACCCGGCCGCCGGCGCAACTGGCCACGATGACATCCGTGCCTTCATAAGCCCAGAGGAACTGGACGAAATTCATGCCTGGTTCCACGACGCGCAGCCGGCCGATTTCTTCAAGCTGGGTGGCCGACTGGATTCGGTAAACCCCGATGCCGTTCTGGCCTTCCGCCACATAAAGCCGGTCGCCGGAGCGCTTCACGTCCGCCGCATATCTGATGTCGGTTTTGCCGATTTGCTTAATGCCGCGTCCGTTGAGCTGATAGATTTTGATGCCGTCCCAGACGTTCGCCGCATAAGCAATGTCGCCGTTGATCGCCACGGCGCGGGTCGGGTTGCTCCGTTCCGGCCCGGATGAATAAAAGCCTTCCTCGCTGGCGAACGGCCCGGTGGGAATCTTTGGAGCCGCCCCCAAATCGCGCGGTTCTGGTTTCGCTTTTTCAGGCAAATCCACCAGATAAATCCCCGTGAAGTTGCCCGACAAATACAGCACGCCGTTGCCGACCGCGATGGACGAAACGGGATCGCCTTGCGGAATGGCCGGATCGGCGATCTCGCTGAACGGGACTTTGATGTTCGGATTTTCAGGGTCGGCTTTGGGGAGAACCAGATTGCCGACAATCTTCGGTTTTTTCAGGTCCGAGATATCCACGAAGAAGAGGCCGTTGATCGTGTCGGAAGCAAAACAGTAATTACCGGCGATGCGCGGCGTCCAATAATCACAAGCCCGCAAATAAAACCGGGGGAATGTGATCCAGGAAAGCTTCACCGGATTATTGGGGTCGGAGATATCGAAGATATTGAGACCGTGGCCGGTGCCGTGCCGGTCTTCCAGCGGGCCAAATTTTCTGTGGTGGCCGGTGGAAGCGAACAAGATATTGCCCCGCATCGCCAGACCATCGCCATAACCGTCGAGCTTGATGCGTGCAAGCGCCTTGGGCGCGTAGAGGTTGGCGACATCAATGACCGTGACTTCGCCCGCACCCCAATCGCCGCTGAACAGCAAGCCGTTCCGGTAATAAACCGATTGGGATTCCGCCGTCCGGTAGGAGGAAATCTGCTTCATGTGCGCCGGGTCCGATACATCCACGCATTGGATGCCGTAAACCCGGTTGCCGAGGAAGGCCACGTTGCCCGCCACATCCAGTCCGGTCGCCATTTCGTCCGCGTCGAAATTGGAAAGAATTTTCGGATTCGTTTCATCCGCAACATCCACCGCCCAGAGACCGCATTGGCGCGCCGTTACGAATGCCGTTTTTCCCGAAACCCGCAGTTGCCGCACATTGCCCATGCCGCCAACGTGGCCGAGCAGCTTCGGATGTTTGGGGTCATCAATGTTGTAGATGGAAAGGCCCTTGTTCTCCAGCGCATAGAGCCGGCCACCGGAAATCTCCAGCGCCAGCGTCCCCGCCGTTCCCGGTATTTTCCGAAACGGGATAGGCTGGCCATATTCAGGCTGGGGATGCGCGTTGATGATCACGCCAGCCTCGGGTTGCTTGCGGGCCGCCGTGTCGGTTTGCCCCACGGCCGTGGACTTGCCCGCAAAAGCGATCGTTCCCAATAACAAGAGCTGGGCAAACAAGAAACGGTTCATGGGTTGATGCAAGGGTGAATTAATTGACTCCAGGTTTACCAGTCTGAATCCGTGACCCTGACAAGGCCGGAAAGAATTATGACCAGCTGCCGTTGGTTGACCATGTGGCCGTCACGCTAACAAAGGGGGCGGACAAGTCAACGACTGGCATATGCGAAGCGATTTGGCCAAAGCGGGACGGGTGCCCCGGTTCACGTCGGTTGCGCCTCCAAGACGGCGGAAGTGCGGCAAAAGGTTATTGGCTGCGCCCCCGTGGCAACTTAGCGCTGGCTGGGCGCTGGGATGGAGGCCGGTTCAGGAAATTTCCAGTGAGGCCAGATCCATTTCCTTGCCACGCCGGAGGTCGCCGCTGGGCTGGTGGCAGCGCGGACATTCGTAGTTCAGATTCTTCGCTTCAAATTCCGCCGCGCAAGCCGCACACCAGCAGACGGCGGGAACTTCTTCGATCTCAAACTCCGCCGCCGCCGCGAGGGTGTTCGCCTTCAAGGCCGCAAACGCGAAGCGCAGCGCTTCCGGCACCACGCCGGAGAGTTTCCCGACGCGCACTTTCAGCCGGTGGATCTGCGTGGCGCCGGCCGTCCGCGTGTTTTTTTCGGCGAGGGCCAGGGCGGATTCCATGATGCCAAATTCGTGCATGGTGAAATAATCCGCGCCGGCCGGTTCAGCCTTTCACGCCTTTTTCCTTTTCGCGCAGGCAGTGGGTGAGGTAGGGCAGGAGCTGTTTCTTGCGGGAGACGACATCGCGCAGTTCGTAAATGCCCGGCTCCAGGCGCGGGTGGTCGATGCGCTTGATGAATTTCTCGTCGCCCACGACCAGCAGCAGCGAGCTTTGCGTGGTGACATCGGTGACGAGCAGCGTGGAGAAATGATAGGCGCGCTGGGCGCGGTAATTTTCCAGCGCGCCGAGGATCTCGTCCTTGCGCTTCCAGAATTGTTCAAAGCCGATCTCCTCGATCTGCGCGACGCTGAACTTGACGCCGTGTTCGGCGTATTCCTTGCAGTCGGTGGTGATGGCCTGCGGCGCGGGCTTGAGCGTGAGCAGCGAGCCGGAGGCGAACAGTTTTTCCGTGAACTCGCGGGCGTTGACGGAGGCGATGCCTTCGAGCTTCTTCAAAATCTCCATGTCGCGCGCGGTCGTCGTCGGCGAGGTCAGGTTCAAGGTGTCGGTGACGACGCCGGCCAGCAGCAGGCCGGCGATGGGGCGCGGCAGTTCCACGCCGTGCCGGAAAAAACAGTCCGCGACAATCGTGCAGGTGGAGCCGACGGGTTCGTTGCGGAACAAAATCGGCTGTTGCGTCGCCATCGAGCCCAGCCGGTGGTGATCGATGATTTCGATGATTTCCACTTCGTCCGCGCCTTGCACGGCCTGGGAAAGTTCGTTGTGATCCACCAGGATCAGTTTGCGCGAAACGGTTTTCAGGAAGTCGGTCTTGGACAAAATGCCGACGGTCTGGCCGTCGCTGCCCAGCACGGGAAAGACGAAGTAGCCGGAGGAGGTGGCCTCGTCGCGCACGGCCGTGAGCGGGGCGTTCTCCCGGAAGCAGAGGAATTCCTCGTTCAGCACGTGGCGCACGGCCACGGCGGCGCGGCAAAGCGAGGCGGTGGTGGCGGTGTCGTGCGGCGAGGTGATGACGCTGACGTTATTCTTGCGGGCGGCCTCAATGGTTTTCGGTTCGACCGAAATGCCGCCGGTGACGACGAGCACGCGGACGCCTTCGCGGATGGCGACGTTCTGGATATCCCAGCGGTCGCCGACGATGACGCAGGATTTTTCCGGCGGAAATTGGTCGAGCCGCGCGGCGAAGGATTCCAAACCCATCGCGCCGATCATCAGAATCAATTCGTCCTCGCGCTCCGCATCAATGCTGACGACGAGTTCGCCGTCGAGCGTCCGGGCCAGGCTGCTGAGCGACGACAGCACTTCGCGGGAATTGTGCTGGCCGCCGTGGCGGCTGACGGCCGGGAACAGGAATTTGCTCAACTTGAACAGCGAAAGCAGGCCGCGGCATTTCTGCTCGGCATCCATCACGGGCAGGATGCGGAGGTTTTTTTCATCCATGAGCCGCAGCGCGTCTGCGGCGGTCGCCTCGGGCCGCACGCTCAGGATTTTCCGTTGCATCACGTCGGAGATCTTCGGCGAAACATCGGCCACGAACTTCGGCGCAGGCACGCCAAAGGTGTTCAGCACGAAATCAATCCGGTCGTTCGTGTCGCCGCAGCGCGCGGCGATGGCCTCGGCCATGCCGGTGCGGCGCTTGAATTCCGCGTAGCCGATGGCCGAGCAGATGGCGTCGGTGTCGGGGTTGCGATGGCCGATGACCAGAATTTCACTCATGCAATATTAGGCCAGAGACTAACCCGAATTACCAATGGCAGCAAGCTGAAGGCGGCTGGAAATGCTTTGGTCGTCGCGGAAACCATGCCGTTGGCTTGCGCTCCGGTGATATTTTTTGGAAACTGCCCGCATGAAAGATGTCTCCGATTGGAATATTCCGAAGTGGCCGTTTTTGTCGGCCAACGTCGCCTTGCTCGCCGCCGCCGGGGCTGTGATTTGGCGGGCCGCGCATCCGATTTCGCAGAACGAGATTTATATTTCCGTCGGCTGCGTCGCTTTCGGCGCGTTGCTCGGATGCCTGCCGTTCATTTTGGAATATCGCGCGGTGAAAAAACTGGTTGAAGTCAATGCGCTCACCACCGTGGCGGAGCAATTGCAGGATTTGAAGAAGTATTCCGCGCAAATCACCCTCGCCACCGACCAATGGGCGCAGGTGCAGGATACCACCAAGGGTAATTCCGAAAAAACCGTGGTTGCCGCGAAGGAAATCGCCGAGCGCATGGCGAACGAGATCCGCGAGTTCAATGAGTTTCAGGTAAAGTTAAACGACACCGAAAAAGGTGCGCTTCGGCTGGAAGTCGAAAAGCTTCGCCGCACCGAGGGCGAATGGCTGCAGGTCGTCGTGCGCATCCTGGATCATATTTTTGCGCTGCACAATGCCGCTGCCCGTTCCGGTCAGCCAGAACTGGCCGAGAACATCGGCCAGTTTCAGAACGCCTGCCGCGATGCCGCCCGGCGGGTCGGGGTCACGCCGTTTAGCGCCGCGTCGGAAGAGAAGTTTGACGCCCAGAAACATCGTGCGCATGGCGTGGAAAATCCGCCGGCCGATGTCGTCATCGCGGAAACCTTGGCGCCCGGACTCACGTTTCAGGGTCGGCTTATTCGTCCCGCATTGGTGCGGTTGCAAGAAGCCGTTGCCACAACGCCCGCGCCGGTGGCCGTCGCCGAAGCTGCACCGGAAGTTGCTTCTGAAAAACCCGAGGCTTCATCTTCCGCCCAGCTCACACTTGAGCCGGATTGATTTCTCTGCGGCGGCATTCTTGCCAGCTGGTGCAGCGCGCGGTAATGGCTAGCGTGGCCGTGTTTTGGCTTTCTTGCTTTGGGGTCAAATTTCAGGTTTTCAAAGGTGCAGAATTCACCTAAAACATTTGCATGTCTGAGTCCATGCGCCTGAAAGACCAACCGGCGAGCGAGCGTCCCCGCGAACGGCTCGTGACACGAGGGCCGGATGCGTTAACGCACGCCGAGTTGATTGCGATTCTGCTGCGGACCGGCTTGAAGGGTGTCAATGTGGTGCTGGTGGGGCAGAATCTTGTGCAGAAATTCGGCTCGCTGAATGCGCTGGCGCTGGCATCGGTGGATGAGCTGCGGAAAGTTCCCGGCATCGGGCGCGACAAGGCGGCGACGCTGGTGGCGGCATTCGCGCTGGCGCGGCGGATGGAGCAGGAGCGACGCGAAGAATCGCCGGTACTGGATAATTCAACGACGGTGGTGAATTTCATGCGCGAGTCCAACCGGTTGAGAAATGTGGAGGCATTCCAGGTGCTACTGTTGAATACCCGGAAGCGGCTGATTCGCGTGGATGATATTGCGGACGGGACGCTGGACACTTTGCTGGTGCACCCGCGCGAAGTCTTCCGCGCGGCGATTGCGGCGAACGCGGCGGGCGTTGTTTTGGTTCACAATCATCCCAGCGGCGACCCGACGCCGAGCGAAGCGGACATCAAGGTGACGCGAGATTTGATCCGGGCGGGGCAGCTTTTGAAAATCGAAGTGGTAGATCACATCATCATCGGGTGCGCGACGGCGGGGCGGATGAAGGATTATGCATCTTTGCGGGAGCTGGGTTATTTTTATGCGTGACCCTCAATAGCCGCTTGCTTTCAAACCCGCTTGCGCGATGATTTGGGTATGTCAGCCAGTTTCAAAACCAGCGGGCCGGTGACTTTAAGCGAAGAGCAAATTCTGCTATTACATCAAAAACTTCGGGAAATGCGCCACGACGTGAATGGTCGGCTGGCGAACATAGTTGCCGCAGCCGAGTTGATGAGGCTGCGACCGGAGTCTGCCGCCGAGCGGATGAAATTGTTGCTTGAACAGCCGCACAAAGCAGCGGAAACCATTCTGAATTTTTCAAATGATTTTGAAAAATCCCTCGGCATAGACCGAAAGTAAGCTCACCGGAAAGAATCCGCATGGAAAGGACGGAAGCAGAACTCATCGCGGCGGTGTTGAAAGGAGACAACGCCAGCTTTGAGCCCCTCGTTCAGAAATATTCCCCACGCGTATTTGCGACGGCACGGCGTTACGCCCGTCGCGATAGCGAGGTGGAGGACATCGCCCAAGAGGTCTGGCTTAAGGCGTTTGACAAGTTAAAATCTTTCCGCAGCGAAGCGCCGTTCGAGCACTGGCTCATGCGCATGACCGTGCGGGTGTGTTATGATTTTTTGCGCGGCCACCAGCGTAACCGCGAGGCATCCTTCAGCGAAATTTCCGAGCCGGAGGAAGACTGGCTGGATCGTTTCGTGGCCGATTCCAGCAGCGCCGCCGAGGATGCGGACGCGGCGAAACTTTTGATTGGCCGCGTGCTGGATAAGCTTTCACCCCAGGCGCGACTGGTCATCACGATGTTGGAAATTGAGGATCGTTCCGTAAAAGAAATCGCCAAGATCACCGGCTGGTCGGTGGCGTTGGTAAAAGTCCGGGCGTTTCGGGCACGGGGCGAGATGCGGAAGATTCTGGCCCGGATGACGCAGGAGAAATATTTGTAACCGTCTTAGAAACCAGACCGTCCATTTTAGTAAGAGCGTATGAACCTCGCCGAATTACATAACAAACTGATTGCCGTTGCCCGGCTTCAAAAGCCGGATGAGCGTGTGCCGTATGCCTTTGAAAAACGCATAACCGCCTTGATTGCCGCCCGTGCCGTGGTGGATCGCTGGGCCATCTGGTCGAGCGGATTATGGCGTGCCGCTGTTTCGTGCACGGCGTTGACCATGGTTTTGGGTGGCGCGCTGGTTTACCTGACTGCCACTGCCAATAACGGCAAAGATCTTTCACAAGACTTTGAGAACACGCTGCTGGCCTCGGCGGATCAGCCGGATAATTCGTCGATGCCGTGAACAATTGGAAAGTCATTTTTTCGACCGTGGTTATCTTTGGCGCGGGAGTGGTTCTAGGCGGACTTCTGGTAAATTATGTGCACCAACCCCACGCGAAGGCTCAACGCGCCAAACCTGCCGCCATCGAAACCCGCCTGCCAGCCACCAACGCACCTGCTCGTTCAGCGGCTAACACCAAGCTGCGTCCGCCGGAACTTCTGACCAAGCAATTTTTGCAGCAGCTGGATGATGCATTGCATCTGACACAGGAACAGCGGGAAGCAGTTCAAAAAATCATCAGTGAGCGCCAGAATCAGATTCGCAGGGTCGTTCAGGATTCGCGCCGGGAAATCCGCGAGGTTCTATCCCCGGATCAGCACAAACCCTTTGATGAGTTATTGAAGCAGCAGACTCAACCTCGGCGGCCGGGGGCGGGCACGAATTCTTCGGCATTGCTGCTTCCAAACACTCCAGCCGTTTTTACCAACACGCCGTAGGTTTTATTCGGCGTCAATCACCGCGCTGATTTTCTTGCGCAGTTCCTTGTTCACGGAATTTACCGAGCGGTTGGCGTCAATGATTTCAAACTTGTAAGTTTTTTGGAGCTGGCGAAAGGCTTCGCCCATCGCGGACTGATATTTCAGGAAACTGTCGAACACATCGCGGGACATGCCGATGTCCATGCCACTTTCCCAATAATCCAGCGTCGCGTTTTTCGACAGGTTGCGCTGGACGAGCTCCTCCGGCTCCACCGAAAGATAAAACACGGCGTCCGGCACCGGCGCGATACCGTAAAGATTTTTTAGCCATTTCTCATCCATGCCGCGCACCATGTCACGCGCCATCAGCGTGTAGATATAACGGTCGGCCAGCACGATGAATCCGGCTTTGAGCGCGGGCAGAATGATGTTTTCCAACTGGTCGGCGAAGTCCGTTGCGTAAAACAAACTCAAGGTTGTCCGGCTCAAAACATTTCCGTGCTGCGCCTTCTCAAGCTCTTCGCTGACGAGCGATGAGCGTTTCAACCCGACTTGCGCGGTCGGACGCCCGCTGGTTTCGAGCCAGTTGACGAGTTCAGCAATTTGGGTGGAACGACCGGAGCCATCAGCACCCTCGATCGCAATCAATTTACCGCCGAGGTCTTCGGGCTTGACGCGCGGAATGCCGTGTCCATAAAAACGATGGGCTTTCTTCATGCGGCTTCTTTGTCCTCTTCAACTTCTCTGGCTTCCTGATTGATTGTCAACGACGGTGGCAGCGGCAGCGGGCTGCGGCGTTTGAATTTCTTCAGATCAATCTGCTCGCTGACGAGTTTCCGGACGAGCACCTGCTGTTTTTCGACATTTTCGTTCGCGTCCATCGTGACGAAGCCAAACTCCTTGCTCATCGCTAGATATTGATCAAGGATGCGGCCCTGGAAAATTCTAAAACTTTCATACGGATCCGTCGAGAGGCGTAAATCCATCCCCGCCTCGAAAAATTTCAATTTCGGCCGGCCCTCCAAAATACGGTTGAGCGAGACCTCTAAATCCGCCTTGAAAAACATCGTCAAATCCGGCGCGGCGGCGAAGCTGTAATTGCCGCGCACCCAGTCCGGCGGGCAACCGCGGGTTACGTCGCGCGCGAACGCCGTGAACACATACCGGTCGCATAGCACAATGTAACCGGCGCGCAGCAACGGCACCAGATGCCGCTCGTAGCGATCGGCAAAATCCGTAGCGTGGATCAGGCTAAAGGTCGTCGGCGTGAGGAGCTCGCGCTTTTTGCCTTTGCTCGTGGCGGATTTTACAAGTTCGGAAGAGTTCCACTCGCTGAAATAGACCTTGATGCCTTCAGCTTCCAGCCAGCGTTTGAGCAGGTAGATTTGCGTGGACTTGCCCGACCCATCGAGACCTTCGACGGCAATCAGCCGGCCTGAAAAATTCAATTCAGAAAATGTCTTCATGCGGCGCCATCCGGCGCGTTTTAAATCTTAATCAAAGCGTTCCCGGTCACAAGTCCAAGATTCTAGCACGTTTCTGCTCAGAGAAGGTTACATCCGGGTTAAATTTGCGCCATCCAATCCGACATAGGCGGTTCAGTTCGGATAGGTTTCGGCTTTTCGAGAAATAATTTCAAGCTACAATCTTCCTAATGTTTCGCACACAAGATTTACACGTCAAAGAAATCGTCCCGTTGCTCTCGCCGCGCGCCATGAAGGCATTGGCACCGACCCCCGAAGCGGTGACCGCCACGGTGGCGCAGGCGCGCGATCGCGTCATCCGCATCTTGAATCAGGAAGATCCGCGTCTGCTCGTCGTCATCGGGCCATGCTCCATTCACGACGAAAAAAGCGCGCTGGAATACGCCACGCGCTTGAGCAAGTTGCAGAAGGAATTTGCCAACAAGCTGGAGATCGTGATGCGCGTCTATTTTGAAAAACCGCGCACCACCATCGGCTGGAAAGGGCTGATCAACGACCCGCACCTTGACGGCTCGCAGGACATTGAGGCCGGCTTGAAGATCGCTCGCAAGCTGCTGTTGGAAATCGGCTGCATGGGACTGCCAGCCGCCACGGAATTTCTCGACCCCATCGTGCCGCAATACATCGCCGACCTCATCGCATGGGCGGCGATTGGCGCGCGCACGACGGAATCCCAGACGCACCGCGAAATGGCGAGCGGACTCTCCATGCCGGTGGGGTTGAAGAATGCCACCGACGGTAGTCTGCAGGTGGCGATTGACGCGATGGGCGCCACGCGGCATCAGCACAGTTTTCTGGGCATGAATGAGGACGGCATGACGAGCGTCGTCCGCACGAACGGCAATCCAAACGCGCACGTTGTCCTGCGCGGCGGGCGGGCGATGACCAATTATGATGCAGCCAGCATCAAGGTGGCTGAAGCAAAATTGATCGCCGAAAAATTGCCGCCGGTGCTGATGGTGGACTGCAGCCACGCGAACTCGGAAAAGAAATTCGCCAAGCAGGAAGAAGTATGGCGCAGCGTCATCGAACAGCGGGTGAGCGGAACCAAGTCACTCATTGGCCTGATGGTTGAAAGCCATTTGAGCGAAGGCAACCAGCCGATTCCGAAAGATATATCCGCGCTGCGCTACGGCGTGAGCATCACCGATTCCTGCATCGGCTGGGAAGCCACCGAGCGGATGCTGCGCTGGGGATATGAGACGCTGAAGAAATAATTTATAGCCCCCGCTCCACAATGCGAAGCGGGGATTGGTGTTTTCAAAAAGAGTAACGGTAAGCCAGTGAGAACAGGTGGACATTAAACGTGTATTTGCCGTTGAACGCAGGGTTTTGATTGTTCGAAATGTGGCGTTCGTCGTAAAAATCCAATCCATAAGCGGCCTCCAGTGAGTGATGACGTGTTTTCCAGCCGAGACCAAGGGTGATGACGTTCTGGTTTGCGTCCGGAATGGTCGGAGAGAAAGTTTTGTCCGGCACGGGGCTTTCAAAATACTGGTAGCCTGCGCGCAGCGTCCAATGTTGGGCGAACTTCCAGTCGCCGCCAATTCCAATGGTGAAGGTGTCTTTCCAATTTTGCGGCAGGTTCTGTGAGGGCACAGACAGATAATTGAGGCCAACGTTGACGGGCAGATTCTTGAACTGTGAGAACTGAATCCACTCGAAGTCGGTTTCTAGGCGAATCGTGTCGGTGAGGTCAATGCCATAACCCGCAGCAATAATATTGGGAAACTTGATCTGGCTCCCAAAGGATGTGCTGGGCACGCCTGAGTAGCTGCTGAATTTCGTGGTGCCGCTGTAGTCCACGGTCATTGTGGATCGGTATGTGAGAGCCAGACGCTGGTGGTCGGTTAACTTATACGTGATGCCTAAATTCCCACCGTAGCCGACACCATCGCCTTTTGCGTGCGCTTCCAAATTGGGCGCATATGGCGAGAGAAATTGTTTGAATTCCAGCTCCGACCACATGATGTCCAGCCCTGCGCCAAGCCAAATTTTATCTGTAATTTTGACGGCAAGGGAGGGATTAAAATTAACAGCGGTCAATTGAGATGAATGCGGAGCGAAGTAAGTGAACACTCCCGTTGGCTGCTTAAAAGCGGAGGTGCCGGTGTCCCATTCATTGCCGAGGCCGTAGGGCGTGGTAACGCCGAGACCGACGACGACTTGGTCATTTTTTAATGGCACCGAGGCAAAGAAGTTCGGCAATAGTTTCCACGGATCTTTAGTGCTGGCCGATTGGCCGGGAACGGTGGTGGACTGAAAATCGGCGCTGATGTAAACGACGCTTGGCGTCAGTTGGATTTCGGCATTGGTAATGCCAATGAGGTTGGCAGGGTTTTGTTGCACCGCTGTGGAGTCATCCACTTGGGCAATGCGTCCGCCCGAACGGCCAAGGCCGAAGGTGCCAATCGTCGGATTCCGAAAACCTTCGGAAAAAGCGCCGGCGACAACGGCAAACATCACAAAGGCGGTCCCCAACCGGAGTAGCGAGTTTTTCAAACACAGACGATAGGTGGTTTTATATGTTTTCATTGGGTTTACTCATTAGTTCCACCGTGTTTTAGACAAAGCGTTTCTGAATGCAAGCCAAACGTCACGAATTGGGACTGTATGGCTGACCGTAAAAAACTAGCGCAAATGCTTTTGCAGCCAAATGATGAAACTGATTGGGTTGCGGACGGCAAATTAAAATTTTGTTTTATGACGTAAAATGATTTATCCATTTGCAGCATGAGCCACGCGTTAAATGGCAATGGCCACAGCAAAAGTTCTTTGGCACACCAGCCGGCTGGCCCAAAAAAGAAAGCGCCGCCAACGATTAGCACTTTTCCCGCCGCTATTGTAGGCGAGACTCGTGTGGATTTCATCGTGGATGAGATATCCTTGCGCGGCGTCCTGCTTCGCATGACGCAGCATTTTGCGGCGTTTGAACTCTACAGTCCTGCCGTCCTGCCACGCCTGTCTGGCGTGCTTGAAAAATTCCAGATCGCGGCGTCGGGCGGGTCGCTTTATGTCGGACGCGCGGTGGTGCGCAATGTGTTAGACGCCGGCGGCAAAGTTGTCTGCGAGGTGACATTGCAAGAATCGTCATGGCTGGCTGCCGGACGATTTTCGACAACCCCTATGGGCAGACATGTGGAGCAAGAATTTAAAACGTTCTTAAAAGAGTGGGAGCAGTTTTACACTGTGATGCCGGAATTTAAGGTGGTTATAGCGGATATGCAGTCATTTCTGCACGATCTTCGTCTATGGCTGGACAAGGTGGAAACGCAAAGGCAAAGAATTCCGGCCAATCAGGCGGATGAATTTTTCCTGGAACTGGCCGCGAAGGTTCAGCCGATGATTGTGTCCGGGGTAAAAAATCTTTTCGAGCGCTTTGAGGAAACTTCCCGCCGGATTCATCCCGACCGGATCGAGTCTCACCACGCTTTTGCCAAAAGACAAATTTTGCCGTTGTTGCTCTGCTCTCCCTTTGTGCATCGCACTTACAATAAACCGCGCGGCTATGCCGGGGATTATGAAATGGTGAACATGATGTTCCGCGAACCGGCGCAAGGCGAGACGTTGTATGCCAAGATGATCAACATCTATGCTTTGGATTTGCCCCCCATCGTTGCCCATCGCAACCGCATTTCCTACCTGCAAAGGCAACTGGAGCAGGAAGCTTTGCGGGTGCGGCGGCAAGCGCAGGACTTGAGCGTCTACAGCATGGGTTGCGGCCCGGCCCAAGAAGTCCAAAAATATCTGGTGCAAAACGATCTGGCCAACCACACAAACTTTACCCTTGCCGACATGGATCCGGAAACCCTCGAGCGCACCGGAAAACTACTGCAGGAATTGAAGGCGCGCCATCACCGCCGAGGCTCCATTAACCCCATCCGTAAATCCGCCATCAACCAGATTCGGGAATTTCAACGGGTTCAAAATTACAGTCGGTCCGAACAGCACGATTTGATTTACTGCGCGGGATTGTTTGACTATCTCACGGATGAAACCTGCCGCCAGTTGATGGATGCTTTTTACGCCAAGCTGGCTCCTGGCGGCCTTTTGATTGCGACCAACGTGGATGACCACCCGGCTAGATGCCAGATGGAATGTTTTCTGGAATGGAACCTAATTCAAAGGGACTTGACCGCCATGCGTGGCATCGCCCCAGAAAAGGCATCGCCGCAGGAGGTGTCCATCAAGAAAGAGCCGACCGGCGTGAATATTTTTCTGGAAGTGAGAAAGTCAGACGATGGAGAATAACAATATTCTTAGCAACCGCGAGGCTCTCAAAGCCTACACCCACTACGAACGCCAGATTTACGTCCGTCATCTCGAAGTGGGGTCATATTTGGTCATGGCGCTGATGCCCGCCGGCGTAGTGTTGGATTATTATGTTTATCCAGCACACCTTGCCTATTTCCTGAAACTGCGGACGGTGGCGGCATTCATGGGCGGCCTGGTCTGGCTGGCATTGCAGACGCGGCTGCGGGGAAAAGTGGATCGGTTTTTAAGTTTGGTGCTGGCGTTGATCCCGGCCTATTTCATTTGCTGGATGATCCATGTGACAGAGGGAGTCAACTCGCCATATTACGCCGGTTTAAACCTGGTGCTCCTGTCGGTGGCGCTGGTCATGAGATGGTCGGCAGATTTGAGCATCGCCGCTTCAACCTTGGTCGTCTTGATGTATTTTGCCGCTTGTTTTTTTCGCCCACCGGTTCCGAACCACGATCCAGGCATTTTTTTTAACAACTTATATTTTTTAGTGCTCACCGCTATCATTGTAGTCATCAGCGGCTGGGTGCATCGCTCCCTGCGCATCCGGGAATTCGTGCTGAACTACGAACTCGACCAGAGTAAACGCGAGCTTGAAACAACGAACACTAAACTCTCCGAACAAAATCTTGCCCTTGAAAAAGCTAACCGCGAAATCAAGGAGGCCGAAATACAGCTGGTGCAGGCCGAAAAAATGTCCTCGCTTGGGCGATTCAGCGCCGGTCTCATGCATGATATTCTCAATCCGTTAAATTACGCCCGCACTGGCACCTTCACGCTCCGTAAAAAAAGCCGCCACCTGTCCCCGGAGCTGCGCTCGGAATTTGATGAAACCCTTACCGACATCGAGGACGGTCTCAAGCGCGTGGATCACATCGTTTCCGACCTACGCTCTTTTACCCACCCTGGCGGACAGACCCCGGAAACTGTCGAGCTGGCAGATATATTCAAAACCTCGCTTCGTTTCGTTTCCAGTGAGTTGAAGGAAAAAAATATTTCCCTGGAACTGAACCTCCTGCCAGATCAAAAAATCTGGATCGGACGAAATCAGTCGATTCTGGTATTGGTCAACCTGCTAGAAAACGCCATCGACGCACTGGCCGAAAAAACTTTTCCGGCGGGCGAACCGCCCGTCATTAAAATCTCAAGCCTCACCCAGGGCGATCACGGCCTGATTTTTATTCGGGATAACGGCCCCGGCATAGGCGCGGATATTCTCCCCAAAATTTTTGACCCGTTTTTCACCACCAAAGACGTGGGTAAAGGCACCGGCTTGGGTTTAAGTATCTGTTTTGGTATCATTCGCGGCTATGGTGGTAATCTCACGGTAAACAGCGAGCCGGGAAAATTCTGCGAATTCACCCTCGACCTGCCAGCCAACGAAGCTGCCGCTCAATCCTTACTTAAAAATGCTGACTGATTACGACTATAGAAAACTAAGCATCCTCTATGTGGACGACGAGGAAAAGTCCCTGACGACTTTTTCCCGCGCCTTCGAGAGCGAGTTTCGTATCCTTACGGCCAGTAGCGCGCAGGACGGACTCAAACTGATCGAGCAGCACGGTGATGAAATTGGCATCCTGATGACCGACCAGCGTATGCCTGGCGAAAAAGGAGTTTGGCTGCTCGAGCGCGCCCGTCAGTTGCGCCCGCGGATTTTGCGAATTCTTGTTACCGCCTACACGGACATGGACGCCGCCATCCAAGCCGTGAACAGCGGTGCCATTTACAAATTCATCACCAAACCCTGGGATCCGCCGCAGCTTGAGCTCACGCTAAAGCAGGGACTCGAATTTTTTATGGTGCAAGCGGAACGCGATCAGTTGCTGCACGAAAAAATGTCGGTGCTCCGCAACATGATGATTGCCGATCGCATCGTCAGCCTTGGACTGCTCGCAGCTGGCTTGAGCCATCACATCAAGAATTCAATGGTCGCCGTCAAAACTTTTCTCGAGCTCGCCCCGATGAAGATGGTTGAGGAAAAGGGCAACACTGACGACCTGCGTGATCCGGATTTTTGGCGTGAATACCATCAAAACGTCCAAGGGCAGATTGAAAAAATCAACCATCTGCTTGTCGATTTACGCACGGCCTCGGAAAATAGATCCGGCGAACCGTTTGCCGACCAAATTCATCTGAAATCTGCTGTGGCCAACTGTCTCGACCAGTTCCGGGCGCCGCTGGCCGCGCGGCGGATAGAGGTGCAGAACCATATTCCCGGTTCCCTCCCGCCGCTGCAGGTGGACAAACCCAAGTTTGATCGACTGGTGGAGTTGCTGGTGAAAGACGAACTAGCAATGTTGCCCGCCGGCAGTCGCATCACCTTCTCAGCGGAACTGCAAGGTCAGGAAATCGCCATTCAACTTACTGACAACGGTCCGGCGCTGCCGCAAGAAGCGTTGCGGGTTGTGCTTGATCCGTTCGTGGTCACCAGCGGGAAGCCTTCGGAATATGGCATCAATCTGATGGCCTGTTTTTTCATTGCCCACCACCACGGCGGCAAAATTGAGGCGCAAACCCTCCCTGGCACCGGCAATTGTTTCACCATCCGCCTCCCGCTCATACCCGGAACCGTCATGCCGTCGTCTAACGACGCGGAGTTTTTGAAAAAAGCACTACTGAACGAAGGTCTTTGGGATAAACTTATCACTCGCAGTTGATAATTTTGCGGTGACAAGTTCGTTTGACTTTTGAGTATTGGCTACGGAATATGGAGAGCAGTTGATGACGAAACCTCCAAACCAATTTTTGCCTGTCAGTTTATGAAGACAATTCTGGTTTTGTCTCCGCATCCTGACTTTGCCGAGGGCGTTCGCACCAGCCTTAATCCCCAACAATACCGTGTTATTCACCGGCTTAATGTAGAGGAGGCCGAACCGCTCATCGTCCACGGTCTGGCCACCGCTTGCATTCTTGATGCAGATCTCATGGGGGTCGAAAGTGTCTGGGTGATTGAACGCCTCCGCCGCCGCGACGCCCGGACGCCCATCATCGCCTATACCGAGACCACTCAATCCGACTGGGAGGAAGAAGCCTTTTTACGCGGCGTCACGCATATTTTAACCAAGCCAGTCCGCCACCGCTTGCTGAATTCTATTTTGGAAAGACTTGTCAACCAGCCGGTCAGTTCGCGTCCACCCATCATTCCATTCGGCTACTCGCCGCCGCTTCCGCGCACAACGGTTCAGCCTGCCGATGTTGCGCGATCGGTGAACGCTTCGCAGACGCTCGACGTGCTCCGCGATTTTTCGTCTATTCTTACGCACTCGCTCGACGCGGAGGCGATGCTGAAACAATTTCTCCAGTTTCTCCGTGAAATTTTGAGCGTCAACCGCGTCGCCGTTTTTTTAAACCGACCCTGTTCGCCGCTCACCGAAGTATTGTCGCCAGAAGACACGCGTCGGTTGCGCGTGGCTGCCGCCATTGGAATTTCCTCCGGCCTGCTTGAACATTTTGAGCTGTCGCTCGATTCCGGTCTTGGTGCGCAGATTTCCCGGCTGGGCCGTATCCTGCGCCGCGATAGCGATGAAACCCGCATGGACGCGGAGGCACAGAAAGAATTTGAGTTGCTCGGCGCCCAGGTGGCGGTCCCGATTCCCAGCCGCGATGCCATCGTCGGCGTCGCCGTTTTCGACGGCCGCATCACCGGCGAACCGCTCGTCAACGTGGAGCTGGAACTGATTTTCCATTTGCTGGAACAGGTCGGCCTCGCGCTGCGCAACATCTGGCTTCATGACCAATTGGCTGGCAATCACGAAATGATGGCCAATGTGCTGCGCGAATTGAGTAGCGCCTGCATCGTTGTTGGCCGTGATCTGAAAGTGCTCCATGCGAATAAAGCCGCCCGCCGCCACTTTGGCCGCAAAAACGAGCGAACTGGCGGCTTGGAATTCAGCGACTTGCCACAGCTACTCGGCGGGAAAATTTATCAGGTGTTAAAAACCGGTGCGGCGCTGGAGCCGTTCCGCTTTGAGCCGGAGAATTCACCGGGAACCGTTTACAGCATCAGCGTGGTGCCCTTTCAACGCGGGAACTCCGCCGTGCCCGGCTCGGTCCTGTTGACCGCTGATGATCTGACGCAAGGTGAACAATTACGCAATCTTGAAATCGAGGCCGCCAACCTCCGGCTTGTCCGGACGATGGCCGACCGGATGGCTCACGAGATTGGCAACGCCATGGTGCCCATTTCAACACATCAGCAGTTACTCAATGAAAAGTTCGGTGACCCTGAATTTCGAGTCTCGCTGAATCAGGCATTAGGCGATGGCGTCAAGCGCGTTTCCCGGCTGATTAACCAGATGCGTTTTCTTGCGCACGAAGGCCACATCGAGCAGGAGTCCTTCCCGATCGGGAAAGTGATTCTGGAGGCCTATCAGGAAGCCACGCGCCAGCAGCCGGTCGAGGGGGCGCATTTGAAATTCGACCATACCAGCAAGCCAGTCATCATCACCGGCGACCGGGCGGCATTGAAACACGCGTTGTCGGAAATCATGCTCAACGCGCTTCAGGCGAATCTCCAGAAGCCGCAAATTGACGTCCGGTTGGAATCGGCTGATACCAAAGGCCATCGCGCCTTGACCATCGAAGTGCTCGACAGTGGTTCCGGCTTCTGCCCTGAATCAGCCCATAAGGTGACTGCGCCATTTTATACCACGCGCAATGTTGGTCTCGGTCTCGGCCTAGCGGTCAGCCGGAAAATTATTGAGACCCACAACGGCAAGCTTGAAATCATCCCGTCTCCCACCGGTCTCGTGCGGGTGTCTTTGCCAATGGATGCTCAGGTGAACTGAATTGTTTTTAAAACATAAACCCCCGCAGGTTTGATCCTACGGGGGTTGCCTTTTGAATAGGCGGAGTTTTAGCCGTTATCGCCGATAGCTTCCACGGGGCAACCTTCCTTGGCTTCATTGCAGCGCTTTTCCTCATCCGGCGTGGCGGGCTGCTTGTAGACGTAGGTGTAACCGCCGTCTTCGTTGCGCTTGAAATTATCCGGGGCCGTTTCGCGGCACAGGTCGCAGTCAATGCATTGATTGTCCACGTAAAATTTTCCAGTGATGTTTTCGGGGTATTTGTTTGCAGCGTCAGCCATAAATTTATTTTTAAGTTAGGTGAAAACTATGGCCAGATTGCCCAGATAAGGCAAGCCTGTTTTCCAGCGAAAGGCAGATAAAATACTTTTTTATTGGACACAGCAGCGTTACTTTTGCCGCCATGCAAAGGGGAACCCTCCGTCGAACAAAAATCGTTTCCACCCTCGGCCCGGCCACCGATTCCGCCGAAATGATCGGCAAGCTCATGGATGCGGGTGTTAACGTCTTCCGCCTCAATATGTCCCACGCGCCGCATGACTGGGTGCGTCGCGTCGTCGCCGACATTCGCGCCGAGGCCAAGCAGCGTCGCGGTCACGTCGGCATTCTCATGGACACGCAAGGTCCCGCGATTCGCACCGGCGACATCAGTTCGCCGCTGGACCTGCAGCCGGGGCAAAAATTTACGCTCACCGTCCGCGGAGAAAAAAGCGAGGAGGAACATTCCGTAGATGTGAACTACGAGAACTTCATCAACGACATCAGCGTTGGCGACGTGGTTCTGATTGATAACGGCACCATCCAGATGAAGGTGCTCACTAAAAATGGCAACAAGGTGGAATGCGAAGTTCTCACCGCCGGCACGCTGGGCAGCCGCCGCCACATCAATTTGCCCGGCGTCAAAGTCAGCCTGCCCGCCCTCACCGCCAAGGACATCAAGGATGTGAAGCTCGGTCTGGAACTTAACGTGGATTTCATCGCGCTCTCCTTTGTGCGCGAGGCGCGCGACTTGTTGCAGCTCCGCGAATTGTTCGAGCCGGGCAAGCCATCGCCGTTTGTCATCGCCAAAATTGAAGACCAGCAGGCCGTTTTGAATCTCGAATCCATCGTGCGGGAAGCGGACGGCATCATGGTTGCCCGCGGCGACTTGGGAATTGAAATTCCATTTTATGATTTGCCCATCGTTCAGCGGCGCATTGTCAAAATCTGTTTGCGGCTTGGCAAACCCGTCATCGTCGCCACCCATATGCTCGAAAGCATGATTGAAGCGCCGATGCCCACGCGCGCCGAAGTCACCGACGTGGCGAATGCCGTATTTGAAGAAGCCGACGCCATCATGTTGAGCGGCGAGACCACCGTCGGCAAATATCCGCTCAAGTGCATTGAAGTCTTCGACAAAATTGCCACCCGCATCGAACGCAGCGGCAATGCACAATTCCATGAGGCCGCCGAACTCACCACCGCCCGTGAGAAACTCGTCAAAAGCGCCGTTGTCATGGCCAACGAGCTCAAAGCCGCCGCCATCGTCTCTTTCACCCGCCACGGACACATGGCCCGCTACGCCGGCTGGATGCGCCCGCGCTACTCGCCCATTTACGCGATGTGTGACAACGAACGGTCCGCGAACGAACTTACTTTGAGCTGGGGCGTAACACCCTTCGTAACGGAATTCGATTTCATTCAACCGCAAAACACCATCGAAACCGGACTGAAAAGCCTAGCGGCTCAAGGCCGGTTGAAAACGGGTGACACCGTCGTAATCATCGGCGCGATTTCCGTCGGCACCGAAATTGTGGACGCGGTGCAAATGCGGACGGTGTAATTCTCAACCTGAAAAAATTCAATAGCGCAGGCAAGGTTGCCTGCGCTATTGAATTTTTTAATCCGGTTTATTTTCCGAGCGCCTTCGCTGCTTCGCCGGCCAGAACCAGCACGGAATTTGGAAACAGGCCAAGCCAGAAAATTCCCATGATGCAAATCCATGCGGTTAATTTCGCCGCCGGTGACAAAGCAATGGGCGACATATCCGATGGTTCCTTGCTCCAGTAAATCATCCGAACGACGCCAAAGTAGTAGTAGAGTGACATCACCACGCCCGCCAGCGCGGTGAAGACGAGGCAGTAATAGCCCTGGTTGCCGGTGGCTTGAGCGGCTTCCACCACCGACTTGAGCAGCAGGAATTTTCCAAAAAAACCGGCTAGCGGCGGAATGCCCGCGAGCGAAACCATTGAAATGGTCATCGTGGCCGCCAACAGCGGCGAACGCTGCCCCAATCCGGCCAAGCCGGAAATATCGTCGGTATCAAGGTGTCGTAGCACCAAGGCAATGACGAGAAAGGCCGCTAGGACGGTGAACAGATAGCCCGCGAGGTAATAAAGAATCGCCGTCTGACCGGCGGCATTCAGCGCGGCGACACCCAGCAACAGGTAGCCCGCATGGGCGATGCTGGAGTAGCCTAACAAACGCTTGATGTTCCGCTGCGGCAGCGCGCAGAGGTTGCCGTAAAGAATCGTGATGCCGGAGAGGATAATGAGTAATTTTCCCCAATGCATCGTCACGCTCGGGACGGCGGTGAACAGGAAACGCAGCAACAAAACAAATCCGGCCGCCTTGGAACCGATAGCCAGAAAAGCCGTGGTCGGCGTCGGGGCACCTTGATAGACATCCGGCGCCCAAATCTGGAACGGAAACGCCGCAATCTTGAAGCCGAGGCCCACTAGCACCAGCAACACGCCAAGCAAAAAGATTTTGCTCGTCTCAAACTGCGGCGCCACCGCCGCGAGCTTGGTGAAATTCAGTTCGCCGGTCGTTCCCCAGATCAGCGCGATGCCAAAAATCATGAAGGACGACGATAGCGCGCCGAGAATCAAATACTTCACGCCGGCCTCCAGCGAGGCGAGCTTGCTGCGCTGAAAGCTGACCAGGACATAAAACGTGATGGTGATGAGTTCGATGGAGACGAACAGCATCACAAAGTCGTTGGCCGACGCGGCGAACAGCATTCCCGCCAGTGCAAACACGACGAGTGAGTAGTATTCTGCCACACTGCCTACCGCAAACCGGTCGGAAAATTCCGCCGCAATGAACAGCACCAAGATTGCCGCCAGGATGAAAAAGCGCTTGAAGAACAGCGAGATGCCGTCATTGATGAAGGAGCCGTTGAAGGCCGTGCCCGCGATGCTGCAGGTGCCGACGTCGGCGAAGCTAAAAAGAAGCATCGCCCCCAAAGCAGCGATGCCGGCGTAGCCGACAAACTTGCGGCGTTCGGCGGGCATGAATAAGTCAGCCAGCATCAGCACGAGGCCGAGGCCGATGACCGAGATTTCCAAACCTATCAGGGACATGTTCATTTTATTTCGTGGCAGCCGGCGCGAGCCGGCTCTGACTTGCGGCAAAGGGATTTTGAGCGGACTCACGTCCGCTGCTGCTCACACAGAATGCGGGCGGGATTTGAGCCACGATCTTTTCGACATCGGGATTGATTTTTTCCGTCAGCAGGCGTGGCCAGAAACCAAACACTAACAGACTCGCCAGCAGCAACGCATAGGGCAGCTTGCGCCAGAGGTGCCCGGCATCCGTGAGCGAATTCCATTTTTCCACCAGCGGCCCGTGCAGGACGTTGCGAATGGCGCGGGTCATGTAAACACCGCCGATGACCAGCGCGCCCCAAAGCGCGATGACCGTGACAGCTGGGAAAACCGTCCACGCGCCGAAAAACACCGTGGCTTCGCCGACGAAATTGGCAAAGCCTGGCAAACCGCAACCCGCCATCGCCGCCATTAAGAGGGCCGTGCCAATGAACGGCAGCTTGCGGCAAAGGCCGCCGAGTTCGCACATCTGGAGCGTGCCGGTTTGCTGATAGATGTAGCCGCTCAACGCAAAGGTCAACGCCGCCAGGAAGCCGTGCGCGATCATGATGATCACCGCGCCGCTGATACCGATGAGGTTCAGGCTGGCGATACCGAGGAAGATGAAACCCATATGCGCCACGCTCGAGTTACCAATGAGCAGGTTCAAATCCTTTTGCCGCATTGCCACCCAGCCGACATACAAGATGTTTCCGATGCAGAGCCACGCGAGAACCTGCGCCCAGCATTGCGCGGCTTCCGGCAGCATCGGCAGCGCGATGCGGATCAAACCGTAGAGGCCGAATTTTTTTAACACGCCCGCGTGCAGCATGGCGGTCGGGGACGGCGCCACACCGTAGCCAAGTGGCGCCCAAGTATGGAATGGCCAGAGGGAAACCAAGATACCAAAGCCGAACAACAGCAGCGGAAAAATCAGGTGCTGCGCGCCTTGCGAGAAAGGATGCGTTTTGACGTGCTCGATGAGTTTTGGAATATCGAACGTATTCGCGCCGGACTGGAGATGGAGTGCAATGAGGCCGATAAGTGCGATGAGTGCGCCGACGCTTAAGTAGAGCGTGATCTGGAAGGTGGCGTAGTTCTTCTTTTCGCCACGGCCCCAGACTCCAATCATGATGAACGTCGGAACCAGCGCGAGTTCGTGCAGGAAATAGAAGAAGAACAGGTCCAGCGACGCGAACGCGCCAAGGATGCCGCCCGTCATCACCAGCAGGAGGATGTAAAATTCCTTTTCGCGCGTCTGGATTTCAAACGAGCACAGCGCGGCGGCGAAGGCGACAATCGCTCCCATCAAGATTAGGCCGACGTTAATGCCATCCACTCCGACGTGATAACTGATGCCCAGCGATTGAACCCAGGGAATCTGTTGCTCGAACTGGTAGCCAGCCGCGCCGGGCACAAACTGGCAAAACAATTTTATCGCGAGCACGGCGGAGATGAGCGTGGCCAGCACCGCGATGGCGCGGATAATGACGCGATAGTTGCGCGGGACAACGATCAGCGCCAACGCCGCCAGTAGCGGCCAACCTGCGATGTAAGTTAAGATCGACATTTTATTTCACCAAAACAAAGTAGAGTAGCAGCGCCACGCCAAACACGAACAGGAACGCGTAGGTCTGGAGGTTGCCGGTTTGCACGAGGCGCAGCGCGCGGCCGCTCAAATCCGTGCCGCCGCGAATCAGGCCGATGCAAGCGCCTTCAATAATCCAGCGGTCGAACCAGTCGGAAGACTGCGCGAGCAAATCATGGAAGCGGATGACCGTAGCCTCATAAAGTTCGTCGAAGTAGAAGCGGTTGGCCATCCAGCGCGCGAGCGCGCCGAGCTTGGCCGGCAGCGGATCGGTCGCGGCGTTCTTGTAGAACTTGAAGGCAAGGAACAAGCCGACGACCACCGCACCTATTCCGCATGCCATCGGGAAAACATCGTGGAATGGATGTGTGAACTGCTCCATGACGGTCAGCGAAGCGTGCTTGGCACCGAACTGGGATCCATAAAAATTTGTGACACCGATGAAGCCGCCGACCACGGACAGCACCGCCAGCGCTACCAGCGGCAGGGTGATGACCAGCGGGGATTCATGGGCGTGCGAGGCTTCCTTGGATTTTTCCTGGCCAAAGAAAACGACGAAGAACAGGCGGAACGTGTAGAACGTGGTCAGCGCGGCCACGAACAAGGCGACGCCGAACAACAGGTAATTCTTTTCCTCCAGCGCCAGCGCGAGGATGGCGTCCTTGGAATAGAAACCGCTGAACGGCGGAACGCCGCACAGGGCGAGCGCACCAATGAAGAACGTCAGGAAAGTGAGTGGCATTTTCTTCCGCAGGTTGCCCATCTGCCAGATGTTCTGCTCGTGGTGCATTCCGATGATGACCGAGCCGGCGCTCAAGAACAGCAGCGCCTTGAAAAATGCGTGAGTGGTTAGATGGAACATGGCCGTCGTCGGACCGCTCAGGCCGACCGCCATGACCATGTAGCCGAGTTGTGAGAGCGTGGAGTAAGCGATGATACGCTTGATGTCGTTTTGCTGGATGGCCATCAGTGCTGCGAGCAACGCCGTGAAACCGCCGATGTAGGCGATGACGTGGAGCGCTTCAGGACTATGTTCAAACAGAAAAAACGTGCGGCACAGCATGTAAACGCCGGCGGCCACCATCGTGGCGGCGTGGATCAAGGCGGAAACAGGTGTCGGACCTTCCATCGCGTCCGGCAGCCAGACGTGCAGCGGAAATTGCGCGGACTTGCCCATCGCGCCGCAGAAAATCAGCAGACCGGCCAGCGTGGCACCGCAACCGAGCGCAGCCGAGTTGGCGGTGACAATACTGTTCAGTGCGCCAAAATTCAACGAGCCGAGCAGGCTCCACACCATTAGGATGCCGAGCAAGAATCCGAAATCGCCAAGCCGGTTGGTGATGAAAGCTTTCTTGGCGGCATCGCCGGCGCTGGGTTTTTCAAACCAGAAACCGATGAGCAGGTAGCTCGAAACACCAACCAGTTCCCAGAAGATGAACATCATCACGAAATTATTCGCCAGCACGATGCCAAGCATTGAGAACGTGAACAGGCTCATGCAGGCGAAGAAGCGCGCCATACTGCGGTCGTCGTGCATGTAACCGTAGGAATAAATGTGAATTGCCCCGCCCACGCCGGTGACGATGAGCATCATCATCAGGCTCAACGCGTCGAGCTTCAGGCCAAAATCAATGCTCAGGTTACCGATAGTAAGCCAGTTGACGGTGGTTTCGGTGACGGTGGGATGAAAAGTGTTGGCCGAGAGGAACAGGCAGGTCAGCACGAAACCGGTGACGACGGCGCTGATGGAAATGAGACTGCTAACAGTTTTGCGGCGAAGGGTGAAAAGCGTTATCGCCGCTGCGGAGAACAGCGGCAGGAACAAAATCAGCCATGGAAGAATTTCGTTTTTCATCCGTCAAAGTTTCATCGAGGTCAAATCTTCGACATGCGCGGACTGGCGTTTCCGGTAGAGCGCCACGATGAGCGCCAGGCCGACCGCCACTTCCGCCGCCGCCACGGTGATGATGAAAAACACCAGCACTTGGCCGTCGAGCTTGTTGTTAAAGCGCGAAAAGGAGACTAGCGCCAGATTGGCCGCGTTGAGCATGAGTTCGAGCGACATATAGATGACCAGCAGATTGCGCCGCAGGATCACGCCGAGCAACCCCAGGCAAAACAGGAGCATGCTCACGGCCAGATAATGTTGTAGTCCGATGTGCATGTTATTCGAGTTTCTTCTTGCTCAACAGGATTACGCCCACCATGGCCACGAGCAGCAGCACGGAGACGATCTCAAAAGGGAGCGTGTATTGCGTGAACAAGAGTTTGCCAAGCGCAACCGTGTCGCCTTCCAGCTTGGGCGAAGGTAATTTTGATGAAGAAGCGAATTCTTCAAAATAGTTGTGCGTAAGTGATTTTATGAAAATCGCGAAGATGCTGCCGACGGAAACCAGTCCGCCGATGAGCCAGAAGAATTTAATATTGCGGCGCGCCTCCTCCTTCAAGTCGAGCAACATGATGACGAATAGGAACAGCACCATGACCGCTCCCGCGTAAACGAGAATTTGCACCGCCGCGAGAAAAAACGCATGCAGCAACACAAACAAGCCGGACATCGAAATGATGGTGAGCACGAGGAACATCGCGCTGGTGACCGGACTGCGACTGAACGGATTGGCGATAACCAGAACGCCGCACAGCAGCGTGAGCGCTGCGAAAACGTTAAACAACACGTCTTCCACACCGCCGCCGCTAATCAAATTATTGATGGCTTCCATTGCTGATTAAAGTTTCACCGAGAAATTTTCCTGCGCCTTCGCTTCCTCCAGCTTGTGTTTCCATTTCTGGATGCCGGGGGCAATGCCGCCGAGCGACAGAAGTTTTTCCTTGTTGTAGATCAACTCCGCGCGACTGGTCGCGGTGAGAGAATAATCTTTCTGCAGGAAAATCGCCTCTTCGGGACAAACTTCCTGACAGAAGCCGCAATAGATGCAGCGGAGCATGTTAATCTCGAACTCCAGCGGCATCTTCTCGGCATTGGCGCGATCTGCCGGCTGACCGCTGTCGCCGGGCGGCGTGATGCGGATGGCCTTCGGCGGACAGACAAATTCGCAGAGCTGGCAGGAGACGCACTTAGTGTCGCCGTCTTGATCCTTCACGAGATAGGGCGCGCCGCGATAGCCCGTCGGCACGGTCCACTTCTGCTCCGGATATTCCATCGTCACAGCTTTGCCGCAGAACAACGTCCGGAACAAATGCCGACCCGTCACCTTCAACCCGCCGATGACCACCGGCAGGTAGAGGCGCTCCCAGAAATTCAGCTTTTTGCGATTTACGATGATCGCCATATCAGCTCCAAATCCACAGCGCGATGGCCGTGATTAAAATGTTTGCCAGCGCCAGCGGCAGAAAACGCCGCCAGCCCAGGTCCATTAACTGATCGTAGCGGAAGCGCGGCACCATCCAGCGAATCCAGATGAATACGACCATAAAAAACAGCATCTTCGCGATGAAAACCAGAATGTGTGCGAGGCCCATGCCCAGCGAATGCGCCGGTTGATCCAGACACCAGAACGGCAGCGTCCAGCCGCCGAAGAACAGCGTGACCATCATGCCCGCCGAGGCGAGCATGGCGGCGTATTCGCCCATCGGGAACATGGCGAATTTCATGGAGCTGTACTCCACGTTGTAGCCGCCGGCCAGTTCCTGCTCGGCTTCCGCGAAATCGAACGGCGTGCGATTCGTTTCGGCCAGCGCGGACACGATGAAAATAACAAATGAAATCGGCGCGTAGCAAATCAGCCAGCCGTGCGTTGCTTGCCAGGTGATGATGCCGCTCAAATTCAAATTGCCCGCGATCAGCAGCACCGGAATCACTGACATGCCCATCGCGATTTCATACGAGATCATCTGCGCACTGGCGCGGATGCCACCGAGGAACGGAAACTTGGAGTTCGCCGCGTAGCCCGCCAGCACGATGCCGTAAACGCCCAGCGACACGATGCCAAAGGTGTAAAGAATACCGACGTTCAAGTCCGCGATTACCATTTTCTGTGATCCCATAACCGATCCGAACGGAATCACCGCCACCGTCATCAGCGCCGGAACCACCGCCACTGCCGGCGCGAGCCAGAAATAGATTTTTTTAACCCCGCCCGGCGTGAAATCTTCCTTCAAAAACGATTTCAGACCATCCGCCAGCGGTTGGAAAAAACCGATGCGCGTCAGGAACGGGCCGAGAACCGGAATGTATTTCACGAATGGCGGCGCGACGCGGTTGGGGCCGGGTCGGTCCTGAATCCACGCGGCAATCTTGCGCTCCGCCATCACGGAATACGCCACCATGGTCATCAGCACGCCGAAAACCACGGCGACCTTGACCACGCTAAAGATGATGAAATTCCAGTCCATTTTAAATTTGCACCGTTACGCCAGTGTCGCCGATGGCTTGCCACGTCAGACCGCTGAATGCGGGCACTTCCTTCGCCATTTGGTTGAATAGGCCTTCGATGGTCACAAAGCCGTTCTGACCGGTGACGTTGTGAACGAGGTCATGCAAAAATTCCCATTCGGCTCGCGCATCGCCGGGCGCTTCCACTGCCTTCATGAATTTTTGGACGCGACCTTTGCCATTGGTAAACGAGCCGCGTTTTTCCGCGTGCGTCGCTCCGGGCAGAACGAAATGCGCCAGCTTGGTCGTCTCGTTCGCGTGGATGTCGCTGACGACGAGCGTTTCCAACTTCGCGAGCAATTCCGGCGTGAGGCTGTGTTCGGTGACGACTTCACCGACCGTTTCGCTATCGCGCAATTTTTCTTTGTTAACGCCGTGCTTGGCGATGTTCTCACCGAAAACGATGAGCGTCTTGATTTTGCCAGACTCAATACCGTCGGTAATAGGCTGCAAATTCACGCCCATCTCGGTGAAACAAATTCCCGTGAGCCGCGCGCCGTTCGTGTTCGAATTTTTGTCCGCACTGACGAGCAGCTTGTCGGCGTCGCCGACGCGAGCGATCGAATCAGAAATCGCGCCGAGCTTAGCTTTCAATTTGGAGATCAACCACAGCTCTTCGTTCGTCTGACGAGCGGAAGCTATGATGGCCACCGAGCCCACCGGAGCTTTCTTGAGCTTGTCGGAAAGTTCGTTGAGCGCGGCCGTCCAAGTGGATTTTTGGCCACGAACGAGAACGTCTTTCAAGCGATCCGCGCGAGCGATCCACTTGTAATTCAAGCGGCCGGCGTCGCACATCCATGAGGCGTTGACCGCGTCATTGTCACGCGGCGTGTAACGGTAAATTTTTTCTTCGCGTGAACCGAAAAGGACACTGCAGCCCGTCGCACAACTCGTGCAGACGCTCTTGGTTTCCTTAAGGAACCACGCGCGCATCTGGAAGCGGAAATCTTTTGACGTCAACGCGCCGACCGGACAAACGTCCACGGTGTTCAGCGTGTAGTTGTTGTCGAACGGCATGCCGGGAAACGTCGCGATAGTGTTGTAGCTGCCGCGATTGATGATGCCGAGCGCGTCATCCTTGGCGATATCGCGCGTGAAGCGGATGCAGCGCGTGCAGAGAATGCAGCGTTCCGCATCGAGCATGATGCGCGGCCCGAGGTCCACCGCCTTCGGCTTGTGAACTTTCGCCTCAACGAAGCGACTCGCGCTCTGGCCGTAGTCCACCGAGTATTCCTGCAACTTGCATTCGCCGGCCTGGTCGCAAATCGGACAATCCAGCGGATGGTTGATGAGCAGCGATTCGAGGACACCTTCGCGCATCTGCTTCACGGCGGGCGTCTTCGTGTAAATTTCCATGCCCGGCGAAATCGGTGTGGCACACGCGATGGCTGGACGTGGAGACTTGGCGATTTTGAAAGTGCCGTCGGGATTGATCACCGGCTTGCGGTCGGGACCGAGCGCGGGCGTTCCGAATTCGACGAGGCACATGCGGCAGTTACCGACGACCGGCAATTTCGGATGCCAGCAATAATGCGGCACGTCGGTCTTGGCCAGTTCACACGCCTGTATCATCGTCATGGGCGTTAGCTTGCCCGACCAGTCGGCGGTGAGGCGCGGCACTTCGATCTCGCGCCCGTCAATCTTCACCTTGATCTTCTCGATCGCAGGTGCGGCGGTCTTCGTTTCAGTTGTGGCGGCGGTGGACATTGAAATCAGTGGTGCGCGACTTCTAGTTTTTTAGGTTCCGACGTTTCCTTCGCGCGGCGTTCTTCGTCGGCCTTGCCTTTGGCGACAAAATCGTCTTTGAACTTCGCGAGAAAACTTTGCACGGGCCAGGAACAGGCTTCGCCGAACGCGCAAATCGTGCGGCCACCAGGAATGTTGTCAGCGATTTTCACCAGATAATCGGCGTCCTGCGCCCGGCCTTCCCCGTGCGTGAGGCGATGCAACGTCTTGTTCATCCAGAGCGAACCTTCGCGGCAGGGCGTGCATTGGCCGCAGCTTTCGTGCGCGTAAAATTCAGAAAGATTGGCGAGCGCTCCGACAATGTCCACGCTGTCATCCATGACGATGATCGCACTGGAGCCAGACATCGTGCCGGCTTGTGCGAGCGAATCGAAATCGTAGGGCAGATCGAGCATGTCGGTCTCAACCAAAATGTCTTTGCCCTCGGCGTCTTTTTTCTTGAGCTTGAATTTTTCGCCGGCTTTCAAAACTTTCGAGGAAGAACCACCGGGAATGATGGCTTTGAGCTTGCGACCATCACGGAGACCGCCACCGAATTTCGAATCTTCGATCAGTTCGCGGAGCGTCGCCTTGCCAACTTCGATTTCGTAATAGCCGGGTTTCTTGACGTGGCCGCTCAAGCTGACGATGCGGGTGCCGGTGTTGTTCGGAGTGCCGAGCTTCGCGAATTCCGCGCCACCCATCGCGACGATGTGCTTCACGTTGCAGAGCGTCTCGACGTTGTTGACGATGGTCGGACACATCCAGAGACCGAGCACGGCCGGGAAATACGGCGGCTTGATGCGCGGATACGGACGCTTGCCTTCGAGCGATTCGATGAGACCTGTTTCTTCGCCGCAGATGTAAGCACCCGCGCCACGATGCACGTGGATTTCGCAATCGAATCCGCTGCCCAAAATATTTTTGCCGAGAAAACCTTTCGCGCGAGCTTCTTTTAGCGCGGCGTTCAAAATCTTAGCACCTTCGGGCATTTCGCCACGGATGTAGATGTAGGCCAGCTTCACGTCGTTCGCAAAGCAGGAAATGATCATGCCTTCGATCAACTGATGCGGATCTTTGTGGATGATCTGCCGATCCTTGAATGTGCCCGGCTCGGATTCGTCGGCGTTGCAGATGAGATAAATCGGTTTGCCGCTCTTGCGATCCACGAAACTCCATTTGAGTCCGCAGGAGAAACCGGCGCCGCCGCGACCACGCAAACCGGAGGTCATCACTTCCTGACGCAGTTGTTCCTGCGGCGTCTGCGTCTTGCCTTCGGCCAAAGTCTTGGTCTGAAACGCGAACGCCTTCTTGAGCGTGTCATAGCCGCCATGACGCAAATAGCACTCGATGTCCGGTGTATAACCGGCTTCATCGGCGTGCTTTAATATCAATTTGTATTCTTGCGCCATATCAGCAACTTGACTCTTAAAAAATTATCTCTAGCTTACTGTGTCCCATCAGTGCCCGATGGTGTAACGGTAGCACAGCAGACTCTGAATCTGTTTGTCTAGGTTCAAATCCTAGTCGGGCAACCATTCACTTGCATCCCGCAACGATCTCATCAGCCTTCTTGTGACTGACACCTTCATAAAATTTTTCGCCAACCATCATCACCGGCGCAGTGCCACAGCTCGCGAGGCATTCAACAAATTCAACAGTGAATTTACCGTCCTTCGTCGTTTGCGGGCCGTGTTTGTGCGCGTCTAACCCGAGCTTCTCACAAAAGTGATGATGCAATTCATACGCGCCACCTAATGCGCAACTCAATGTGCGGCAAACTTTGATGGCATATTTGCCCTGCGGCTCCTGCCGTAGCATCGGATAAAACGTCAGGATTTCAAAAACGTTGATCGGCTGGAGTTCCAGCTTCTTCGCGGTCCATTGCACCGCGTCGGACGAGATCCAGCCGAACTTTTCCTGGATGGCATGAAGCACCATCAACGACGCGGCGCGCTTCACCGGATAGTGCGAGATCAACTCATTCACTTCAGCTTCCAATTCAGGTGTGGCTTGAAAACTCATCGGTCACATTCTCCCATGACAAAGTCCAGCGATCCGAGAACCACCGGCACATCGCTGATCATGCAGCCGGGCAGCACTTCGCCCAAAATGCTCAAGTTCACAAATGAGGGTGAGCGGATTTTCAGGCGATACGGCGTGCCGCCGCCCTTGCTGTTGATGTAAAATCCGAGTTCGCCCTTCGGGTTTTCGTGGCCGAAATAAATTTCGCCGGGCGGACAATTCACGCCTTCCGTCACGAGCATGAACTGATGAATCAATTCTTCCATGCTCGACAAAACTTTTTGCTTGGAAGGCAGGGTGATTTTGCCATCCGCTACGTTGACCGGCTTCTTCGCTTCGTTCCCCCAGCCGCCGGGAATCTTCTGCAAACATTGGCGCAGGATGCGAACGCTCTGGCGCATTTCCTCCTGACGAACCATGTAGCGATCATAGGAGTCGCCAACGCTGCCAACAGGGATATCAAATTCCAGATCCTGATAGCAAAGATACGGCTGATTCTTGCGCAAATCCCAGTCCACGCCGCTGCCGCGCAGGTTCGGGCCGCTCAAGCCATAATCAATCGCCATTTTCTTGGAGACCACGCCGACATCGCGCAAGCGATCCACCCAGATACGATTGCGGGTGAGGAGGGTTTCGACTTCGGCGAGCGCGACCTCGAACTCGTCGCAGAACTGCTTCACCTGCGCGCACCAGTTTGGCGGGATGTCGCGCATAAGTCCGCCGATGCGCGTGTAGCTTGTAGTCAAACGCGCACCGCTGGCGGCTTCGGCGAGGTTGTAAATCTTTTCACGCTCGGTGAACGTAAGCAGAAAAATAGTGATCGCGCCAGCATCCATGCCGAAGGCGCCGAGACCGAGCAAATGCGCGGAAATACGGGACAATTCACAGCACATCACGCGGATGTATTGGCAGCGCGGCGGCAGCTTTTCGTGAATACCCAGCAGTTTTTCGACCGCGAGGGCATAGGCGACGTTGCTCGCCAGCGGCGCGAGATAATCCAGCCGGTCCGTGTAAGGGATGAACTGGGTGTAAGTCATGTTCTCGGCGATTTTTTCGTCGCCGCGATGCAGATAACCCACGTCCGGGTCTGCCTTGGTGATGACTTCGCCGTCCAATTCCAGAACGATGCGCAAGACGCCGTGCGTGGCCGGATGCGACGGCCCCATATTCAGGACCATGCGCTCGCCTTGAACGTCCTGAAGTTCCTCCGCTGCCGCAGCCGTGCGGGCGGCGGAATCTCGGATTTCAATGTCTTGTATAACAGCCATGAACTAACGCAAAATAAAAAACGTAATTAAAACGGCCCCCGCTGCAATCAAAGTTGTGCAAGCCAAAACACTCACGCACCCTTGCTTGTTCGCACCAGCGACGAACTTCTCCGGCGATTTGCGGCGCAAATTCACTTCCAAATCTTCAACGGCTTTCTTCGCGCCGGCCAAATCGCTGCCGGTGGCGTTTCGATGCAATTTAATCGCCTCGATTTTTTTGCCGGCAAAAATTGCTGATTCGATTGCTTGACGGTTCTGTTCGTTGAGGTTCGCCATATTTCAACTCAATTCAACTCAATCTTCCGGCGTCCTCACGCGTGGTTCACGGTCAATGGCGTCTTTGCCACCGGCGACGGTCACAAACGGCCCGCCTTCCATCGGCGTCACTCGCGTGAACGCTACTCCGGGCAAATCCGTCGGTTTACCCGCGAGCGGAAAATCCTTGCGCAAAGGATGATGCGGATAACCTTCCCACATCAAAATCCGGCGCAAATCAGGATGTCCGCGGAAGCGAATTCCCATCATGTCATAGATTTCCCGCTCATGCCAGTTGGCTGTCCGCCAGATTGGTAAAACGCTCGGAATCTCGGATTTTTCCTCTGAAACGTCTATTTTTAGACGGAAATCGGTTCCGTTACCGATTGCGCGAAGATGATACAGCACCGTCCAGCGCGGATATTCGCCGTAGTTATCAATACTGGTGATGTCCACCAAGTAATCAAAACCGATGCTTTTGGCGAAACTGCAAACGTCGAAAATTTTCTCCGCATTGGCGATTTTCAGGGTGATTTCGCCACGAAATTCCGCCGGCTCGGAGACAAGGTCGCCGAACCTGGCTTTGATTTGATTGGCGGATTCTAGGGCGGTCATTTTCCAGCGAGTTGCTTGAAGGCGACCAGGTCATGGAGCACCGGTTCCTTTTTGATTTTTTCCTGAATTTTCATCAGTGCATCCAGCACGGCTTCGGGGCGCGGCGGGCAACCGGAAACGTAAACATCCACCGGCACGATATTGTCCACGCCCTGCAGCGTGGCATAGCTGCGATACATCCCGCCGGTTGAGGCGCAGGCACCCATGGCGATGACCCACTTCGGCTCGGCCATCTGGTCGTAAATGCGCTTTAGCGAGCCGGCCATCTTGTAGGTGACGGTGCCGGCGACAATCATGCAGTCCGACTGGCGCGGCGAAAAACGCATGACTTCGGAACCAAAGCGGGAAATATCAAAGCGGCTCGCGCCGACCGCCATCAATTCAATGGCGCAACAAGCCAGACCCATCGGCATCGGCCACACGGAATTGGCCCGGAACCACGCGAGCGCGGCGTCCACGGTCGTCAGCACTATATCGCCTTCGATCTTGGAATTATAGCCGTATTCGGTTTGGGACTGCATGGTAAAACGCGCCTTAAAAAATCGCGGGCTAGCCTAACTGTCGGTAAAAATACCAGCAAGTTCAAATTTGTGATTTTTTTCACAAGCAAAACTATTGAACCCGTTTTGGGCTGATTTTATTGAGCGCAACAGCCTGAAATGGCTGTCTGTTCTTAAAATTTCAGACCGGTCAGGAAAAATCTATTGCTCTATCCACCCCTAATCCGCCAATTTAGGCAAACACGATGAGCACTCTGAAAATCAAACCTGCCGGCACCTGCCAATACGACGAACTCTCCCTTGGCGAAATCATGCTCCGCCTTGACCCCGGCGAGGGACGCATCCGCACGGCGCGGGAATTCAAAATCTGGGAAGGTGGCGGTGAATACAACGTGGCCCGCGGTTTGCGCCGCTGCTTTGGCATGAAAACCGCCGTGGCGACGGCGTTTGCCGACAACGACGTGGGCCGGTTGCTCGAAGATTTTGTCCTGCAAGGCGGGGTGTCCGCCGAATTCGTCAAATGGCTGGCATTCGACGGCGTGGGTCGAACCGTTCGCAACGGCCTGAACTTCACCGAGCGGGGCTTTGGCGTGCGCGGCGCAGTGGGCGTATCCGACCGCGGTTTGACGGCGGCCTCCCAGCTCAAACCCGGCGATTTCGACTGGGATCACATCTTCGGCAAGCTGGGCGTGCGGTGGTTGCACACCGGTGGGATTTTTGCGGCGTTGAGCGACACTACGCCGCAACTTGTCATCGAATGCGTCAAAAAAGCCAAGGAACACGGCACCATCGTCAGCTACGATTTAAACTATCGCCCGTCGCTTTGGAAATCCATTGGCGGCCAGAAGCGGGCGCAGGAAGTGAACAAGGAAATCGCCAAGTATGTGGATGTGATGATCGGCAATGAAGAGGATTTTACCGCGTGCCTCGGCTTTCACGTCGAAGGCGCGGACGAAAATCTCCTGCACATCGACGTCTCAGCGTTCAAGCGGATGATCGAGACGGCGGTGAAGGCGTATCCGAACTTCAAGGCCACGGCCACAACGTTGCGCGCGGCAAAAACCGCGACCATCAACGACTGGGGCGCGATTGCGTGGTATGACGGCAAATTTTATGAAAGCCGCCAATATCCCGATCTGGAGATTCTCGACCGGGTCGGCGGTGGCGACAGCTTTGCGTCCGGTTTCATCTACGGCCTGATGACGACGGGCGATGCGCAGCAGGCGGTGGATTACGGCGCGGCTCACGGCGCGCTGGCGATGACCACGCCTGGCGACACCAGCATGGTGAGCAAATCAGAAGTGGAAAAATTGATGAAAGGCGCTGGCGCCCGCGTCCAGCGTTAATCATCAAACCCGCGTCTGAAAAACTGCGTGAAATTTTCCGTTAGTCGCTCCCGTTGATCAGCTATCTGGTTTACCAATGTGTTGGTAATAAAACACGCCGGTTTCATTTATTCTTTGCCGGGGGAGTCGTGATGGCTCGATACTGAAGCAGTGCTTCGAGCAGGTAGTAGTCGCCCCAGATCAGGCTCGTGTTGGTGAGCGCGTGGTTGGGATCGGTGTGATAATTGCGGGCGGCATAAACCAGCAGGCTTGCCTTGTCATCGCCTTTGGAAAAATAGGGGGCGGAGGTGAGGGAGCGGAGCGTGGCGGTGGCGGCGTCGAGATATTTCTTCTTGAGTGCAGGCGCTTCAACCAACCGATGCAGGCGCAGGAAAGCCGAGGCGGCAATCGCGGCGGCGCTGGAGTCCTTGAATTCCAATCCCTTGAGATCACTGTCAAAATCTGCTGGCGGCACAAAATCCGCCGGCAGCAGCGCAAGGTAGCGGTCAGCGGCTTTGAGGGAAGCTTCGAGGTAGCGGCGTTCCCCCGTGGCTTCATACATGTAAGCATATCCGTAGATGGCCCAGGTTTGACCGCGCGACCAGATGCTTTCATCCGCCTTGCCCTGCGCGGTGCGTTTGCGGAGAACCGCCCCGGTGCGCGGGTTGAGTTCGACGACATGATAAGTGCCGCCATCAGGCCGGAAGAAAAGTTCCAAAGCGCGGTCCGCATGGCTGGTGGCGACTTTGCGCAACTCCGCCGAAGTGCCGCCGCTGGTGGTGCCGCCGTGGGCGGAAGCCCAAACGAGTAATTCGAGGTTCATCATGTTGTCGATGATGACAATGAATTTGTTCGTGTCATCGATCTTCCCCCAGGAACGGATCGTGCCGGTATCGGCCCGATAACGGGAGGCGAGCGACTGCGCGGTGCGGTTGAGGATGGGCAGATAGGCGGGATTGCCGGTGAGGCGGTAGCCGTTGCCGTAGCTGTCAAACATCACAAAGCCGGTGTCATGATGGCTGGAGTTGAACTGCTGGCTTTCAAGTCCCGCCGTCCACGTTTCCGCGCGTGCGCGCCAGGCTTGTGCGTCAGGCCATTTCTGGTCGCGGGCATATTCGTAGAGATACCAAAGCGAGCCGGGATAAAACCCCGAGACCCAGTCAGGCGCGCCCACAGTGCGCCATTGTGCGCCTTTGGCGTCGGTCGGAAAATTGGTTTTATTTTGTTGCGAAAGATCAAAGGCGGCGAGCTTGCGGGCAGCCACGCGCATGACGCCTTCCACATCAATGGAATTGCCGACCGGCTGGGCGGCGAGCAGCGTGACTGGCGATGCCAGCAGCAGCAAGGCGGTAAAGGTGAGGGATGTGATTTTATTCATACGGTTTTGTTTTATGGCCTAAGGGTGTTACAGTCTCAAATTAATATCAAAGAACGCGAATCTTTCCCAACCGGAAAAAATTATCCGCGTTCTTTAATGCGGGTGTCAACGGTAGCAAGACGGGGCGTTTTTCCTGTGGTGAGTAGAGGCGGAACGAGAGCGTATAGTCGCCGGGTTTGAGATTGTTCGGAAGTTTTACGCCGTAAGTTTCAGTCCATGTCTTCGATGGATTGCCGGGCAGCCACCGTCGGTTGTTTGAATCCAACGTGATGGTGCAGCCCTTCGGCCCTTCGAGGCGGAAGACTAGTTGATAAGGGTGGTAAGCCGGGGCTACGCCGCGATTCTCCCAGGTCATGGCAATCTGGTTGGTCGCATCCAGATGAAATTCGACAGGTCGGGTGATGTTGTGCGGGAAATACCAGTAGCCGCACAAGTTTAGCATCTCGCTGGAAAATTGGGGATTACCCGATAAGGACAGCCACCAAGCGGCGTCACCATGATATCCAATGTAGGTTGCGTGCATCAATTGAATGGCACCTCGTATGAAATCCATGCCGGTTTTTCCGGATTTTGAAACCGAGGTGCCGGCTTTCCCTTCCCAGACACCGTTGGTCGCCCATAGATGGAGGTGTTCCAGTTCGAGAACGGTGGGCATTTTCAGATAAACTGCCTCGAACAATTCAGGATTGGCTACCGAAAACGTGCGCCCATTCTGTCTGGTCCAATAATCCACCAGAATGCTGTCGTCCCGATAAGAGATCCCATGCTCAAGGACGTAACGTTTGAGTGGCTCGCTTTCATTCGGATTTTTCATCCTAACGAAGTCATCCGAGAGGGCTAATGGGGTTTTCTTAAAATAGCGGGTATGGATTTCAAGGTGTTGGAGACGTGCAGAGGCATCGTAATTGATTCCGCTTCCCGACGAAGTGTGGCCTTCTCCCCAGTCGCCCAGGCTGCCGATGTCCACATACCGCAACCACGGTTTTCCATCGTAGCGCTGCGCAAAGGCGCGGATGAAGTTTTCGAGTTTTTTAAGGAATACAGGGTCGTCATAAACCGGTTCCCAAGGGAAAGCGGGATCGCCGGGTTTTTTATACCGCGCGTAATAGCCGCCCTGCGCTCCGGCATCCTTGACCCACTTCGGTGTGGCGAATTGCTGTTCGACCGGTTTTGTGCCGGTTTCCTTGCAGCTGATACGAAACGAAATACCGAATCCAAGCCGGGTCCACTTTTCAATTTGCTGGTCCAGAACGTCCCAGTTGAACTTGCCTTCCTCCGGTTCGAGGTAGGACCAAGCCAAGCGTAGATAGACGTGATCTAGACCCGGGAATCGGGTCAAATCCTCATCCTTTTTGACGAGGTATTTATTCAGGCCATTGTCATAGAAATGGTGATACCAGCCCTTGTGCGGATTTGCCAGCGGCGCGGAAGCATCCCAGTAAACAGAAAGATCCGTTGTGACGGTTTCGTCTTTGGCGCTTGCGATCGCCAGTGGAGCCAGCAGCAGAGCGGTGAAGAATTTAAGGGTGTGTATCATGATTTTTTCTTTCGTTTTCATTTGCTTCGTCCGTTCCAAACATTGGAAGCCAGCGTGCGGTGCGGTCAATGGCGGTGTTCACGATAGGCGGGCAGAGCCTCGGGTCCAGTCACGGCCTTGCGGACACCGGGGTGTATCAACGGTGGTCCATTCGCATCTCTCCATCGTCCGTCAGCACCAAGGGTGAAGATGAGGGTCGTTGCGAGGCGCATGGCCTCGGGCGCGAAGGGTCGGCCGAGCGCCTCCGCCGTGGCGGGACCGACCACCAAGTTGGCGAGCCAGGTCATCTCCACCTCGCCGGAACCCTGCACCGGTGTGGCCGTTCCCTGAATGAGATTGCCGGCAATGCGCCAGCCGCTGGGCGGCAGATTCTTGGTCACAGTAACCGTGCGACCACTTTTTTCCTGGTGCTGCCTCGTGTCGGCGGGGTTGAATAACAATGGCGTGGTGACATTGATGAAGCGGTTGCCGAGCACCTGCACCCGGCGGCTCTGGCGGTAGGTGATTTCGAGTTTGCCGGGAGCCGGCGTATAGTGGTCGACGCCGGGCGGGAAATCCACCGCGGTGTCGCCACACTGGGTTTGGACACCGGTGACGGTGGCGAGGAAGTCGTTGCCGAGGATGAGGGTGTCGTCGCCCTGATTACGAATGCCGCCAATCTTTTTGGCGCCATTGGAATTAATGAAGAGATTGGCAATGATCCGCGTTCCGTTGCCGGCGCGCACCACCACCTCGCCGGCGTTGTCGAGGAACGTGTTGGCGTAGATGGTGTTGTCGGTGGTCTTGACGCTGATGACCTCGGCCTCGCCATCGAGCCGCTCGAACCAGTTATAGCGCACCACCGCCCGCATCCGGTGGGTGTAAACATTGCCCAACTGCAGGCCCTCGAAGCCATTGACCTTGCCGGAGGCGAAATCCATAAACTGGTTGTATTCCAGCAGCGGCGACCGTTCGGTGGGGCGGATGGCGATCATCGGCCCCCAGGACTTCTTGCCCCGGATGCGGCAGTGATCAACGCGGTTGGCGACGCCCTCCATGATTTGGAGGAAGCTGGTGTAGCGCGTGCCCGGCTTTCCGGGCATTGCGCCGCCGTCATCAGGTTCGATGATGCAGCCGGTGAGCCGGCAGCTCTGGTTGCGGCGCAGAGTGACGTGGGCGCGCTCGGCCCTGGCGGTGAACGGACCACGGAAAGCGATGCCCTCGATGGTCACCCATCGGGATTCGGCGAGGGTGAAACCACCGAGGCGGAACACCGTCTTAAGGGGATGGCGCGCCGTAATCACCACCGGTTCCTGACGGGTGCCGACGATGCCGGACAGGGTGAACGCCCCAGCGTCGGCATAGTCGCCATCTTCGACGATAATCCGGGTAGATGGGGTCGGTTTCGCTGCCCAAGCCTTCAGTTCCGCCAGCGATGACACCGTCACGGTATGGCGCAAGGCGGGCGGCTGGCTGTCGGAGTTATTCCAGGCGGAATCGTCCGCACTCACCGCTGCCAAGCCATAGGTGGCCCAGATGCCAGTGGAATCGCCGCGCAGCCAAGTGGGGCAACGATAGGGAAGCGGGGTTTCCTGCAGCAAATCAACCGGTGAACGCGGTTGGGCCTCAGCAATCAGTGGCGCGAGCAGCAAGGCGGTGAGGGCGAGAATGGTTCGTTTCATGGCATTTCTTCCACGTGTTACAAGCCTTTTCATTATTACTTCCCTGGACGCGACTGTAGATTGGCCTGAGATTTGACAGCTGGCGGTGGATTCTCGAGCAGACGCTGTACCGCATAATACGCTTTCTTGGGTGAGCCGTCCGCCGCAAACAGAAGCTCAAGCCGCTCGTTCCTTTCTCCCACGTAATCCCGCATCCGCCAACAGTTCCAGGCGACTACTCCGGTCTCACGGTGCTCAAGCAGCGTTCGGACGATGGCAGCAAACGTCGCCGCCGCCTGCTCGTCCTCACCCGGCTTGGCTACCTTTGGCAGTTTTACATTATTTTCGGTGACATGAAATTCGAGCCGGTTTGCATGCGCCCAAGCGATGAGTTCGGAAAGATATTCGAGATTGCCAGGCACTTTTTCCCACCCGACATCGATGTGCGCTTGCCAGCCGAGCGCATCGACACGCAGCCCCTTTGATCGGAGATAGAGAATCGTTTCCTTCACCTTTTCCATTCCCGGCCGTTCGAGCTTCGTATGCTGGTTGTAAACCAGTTTCAGGTTTTTTGCATCCCGGTTTGCGATGGTAAACGCTTCCCGGATATAGAGGGGTGTCTTGTTTTTGTCCGTGTCGAAGCCGATAACCGGCCAGGGATTTTCCCATTTATCGGTTCCCGGTTTTGGCCCGAACCAGGCGCCGTCTTTTTCAACGGTCTCGTTCACCACATCCATCCAGCGGATTAATGGATTTTCGTTGTAGCGTTTGCACAGCGCAGGCAGAAATTCGTTCATTATCTGCCTCAATTCTGTCGCGGTGCGCGAGTCTTGCTTTACCCATGGGGAGCACTGCGGGCTGATGGGACCGTGAACCCGCACCGACTGATGATGCGCCTCACAGTTTTTGAGATAGGCATCGCATCGCTCCCACCGCCAGACATTTCCCAGCTCGGGGTGGATCCAGGATTGTTTGAAATCGTTTTCCGGCGTGGTGCAGCTGAATTCCCGGTTGAGTATTTCGAAATCCATTCCGGGGTTTGTCATGGGCCCATTGATTGCCGCGCCGATGAACACATTCCCCTTCGGATATTTTGCGGCAACAATATCGCGCAGACGTTTCCCGTCTGGAATGCGCGTTGCCGCAGGTGATGAAGAGGCGTCCGCAAAAACCGCCAGCGGTGCCAGCAGCAGCGCGGTGATAAGCGCGAGCGTGTGTTTCATGTTTTTTTTGATGGAGTTCATATCAGGGATTCGCAGCTAACCTTGCGTGAAGGCTTTGATGTGTTTGGCAATCACGGCCATCGCTCGGTCGGCATCCTCCACATTGCGCGGGTAGTAATAGTAAGCCGCCATGTCGGGCTTCAGCGCGAGGACGGCGGGATAGTTGCGGTCCATCGGCTCGATCATCGAGGCCTGGAGGTTGTGATTCTCCATCAGGAAGAAACTTTTCCGGCCCGGAACGCTTCGCGCGGCTTTGATGAACGATTCGCCTTTGCCGCTGAGCAGAATCTTACCCTTGCCGCTCTCCTGACCTTCGCCGGAGCCTTTCATTTTGGCGTCGTCTTCCGCGGTCCACGGACGACCGTCGCAGCCATAGTAGTCGAGATGCGGTGTGGCGGCACCAGCAGCGAGTTCTTCGGCAGAATAGTGCGGCTGTTGAAACATCACGGTGATTTTATCCGGCCACTTCTTTTTGGCGAAGGCGCAAACGCGCCCGAAGAACGCGCTTGCGGCTGCGTAGTGCGCCGACATTGGCGCGTCGTTGGTGCCGAGTGCCTTCACCGCCGCCTCGGATTGGTCGAAGAGAAAACACTTCGGCTCGTCAATGATGAAGCCGGCCATGCCGGGATGCTGTTTATACATCTCGGTCAATGTCTCGCAGAAGAACTCGAACGTCTTCGGGTGATGAATGCTGCTGACAACGCCTGAAACTTTCGGCAGGATGCGCGAGCTTCCCTTCTGGTTGATGATCCAGGTGTCCGGATTGAGGATTGAAAAAAGGCTCGGTGTCTTCGGCGCACCGGCGGTCAGCCCGCCCCAGCGACACGGCACCGCGAGAATTTTCATCCCGACGCGCGCGGCCTCGGTGGCGATCAGTGCGTGATTTTCGTAGGCGGCAAACAAATCCTGTTCCAGCACTCCGACACAGACGTAGTTCGTGCCAATCGCCGCCATCCATTCCATGTCCTCGCGAATCTGCCGTGGCACGCAGGTATACATCTGCGCGCGGAGGTAGTAGGCGGCGATCGCGGTGGACGTCTTGTTGATGGACTTGACCGGCCCGCTGGCAGCCCGTGCCAGTGGCGCGAGTGACACCACGGCAGCCACCGATGATGTTTTCAGGAAGGTTCGACGGTTCATTTGGAAAGGAATTAAAGGCTGATGGTGTGCAACTTAACTTTTTTCGCTCCCCGGTTTGACCTCCGCGCCGTTCAGGACGGCCCAATGGGCGGGAACCAGCGGCAGTGTGACGAGAATTGCTAAATGGCGTTTCATGATTAATAAATAAAACTTCGGGCGCTGTATTGGTTGCCAGTAAATGCAACTAACAACCCTGTTGTGTTTAGTGGTTTTAGTTTAGGTCTGTTTTCAGGTTGATCCACTTCTACTCTCCCGCAAAGGTTCCAAATCAGGGTTGTCAATCGCAGCCTGTTGCACTGCTTTCTCATCCAAAGTCATTTGGTCGAGAATTTATTCGGCGGCAGGGTTTCATAAAGTAAAACGTATTTGTCTTTGCCGGCTTCATTTGACCGAATGATTTGAAGGTGTTTCGATCCAAAAATGCCGGTAAGATTCAGCGTCACGGTGTTTTTGTCTGTGGTTTGGTTGAAGCGGGTAATTGGACAATCTTGGCCGACAACGGGGAGAAATAGATAGGCTTGCAGCGCATTTGTGGAGTGGGCCATGTAGTTTACGACGGGAGCCGTCTGGTTGCGGCCTTGCTGGTTAATTATGCCATCAGCGAGCTGCGGACTGGTCAGGGTTTGTGAAGTGGCCGGCAGGATTAAAAGATTTTTTTCTGCAAAACCGGTAAAGACAGATTTTGATTTGGTATCAAGGACGGGCGAGCAAGGCAGAAGGTGAAAGAGCCAGGTATATTCGTGTTCTCCTCCGCTTTCGAGTTGATCGACGAGCAGAGTCCCGATGCCTTTTAACTGGATAAAATGCCTCACCCAAGAGACCGGCTCCGGCCGCCCCTGAAATCCGTCGTGTTGCATGACCGCCCAGTTGTAGATGTCGTTGGATTGCCATTGAAGCATACGGCTGCCGGCCGGCTGTGGTCGGGATTGCCATTTTTCGGTTTTGGTGAAATCACCTTTACCATCTACTAGGATGGTATTGTGTGATTGAGGCTGGATATACCACGATTCCCTCAACGGGTCGTCGTAGTCGGAAATGCCGCTGTCCACGATGAAAGCCTTATCCCAATACCAAAGATGAAAGCCCAGCTTGCCGCCGTGCCAGTGTCCTAAAACCTTGGAACCCGCATCCAGAAAAGTGTAGGCGGGTGTGGCGGCGGAATTGTCCCTCATGACGGCTTGATCGGAGGCGGAAAACCAATATGAGCCGGGGGCCGGGCCGGGGTAAGGCCTGCCGAACACATTCGCCAGCACCCGAAGGCTGACCGAAGAATCGCTCTCGGTGGAATCGTTGATGGGTGGCATTTTTCCGTCCGGCTGCGCGAGCGTGGCTAAATTATGGTAAAACTGCTTGAGCCGCTCCTCGCTGCGTGGCGGCGGTGCAATATGATTGGCGCGGCACAACAGGTAGGCATCGCGAAAGATCGATACGAAGAACGGATAATAACCGGGAACCTGCTCGATCGAGTTGCCATCATCGAAAAAAGCCTGATCCAGATGGTGGTTTAGGATGGTTAAGGCTTTTTCCTTGAGTTGGGCGGCTTCGGGAAGGTCGGGAAAGAGCAGCGCCGCGTAAAGCATGGTGGTGGCACCGTGTGACTGATGGTTGCCCTCGTTGAGCTTCGCTTTGCCAAAATATTCAAGCAAAACCCGGGCGTGAACTTTCACCAAATCCAAAAGCTCGCTCTTCTCTGCCGCCGAATAGCCTTTTTCGCCGAGAAAATAGCACCAGGCAAGATTCTGCATCCGCCAAGCCACCTGCATATCACGCCAGTTTCCTTTCTTGGTGGCGAAATATTCGCTCAGATTCGAGGGCACGGGATTTTCCGCCGCCCATTTACGAATAAACATCAGCATGTCTTTAAGGAATTCCTTGTCACCCGTGAGAAAATATTGCCGGGCGAAACAAGGAAGAAAATACCAGCGGTTGAGCCAGTAACTCTTTTCCGGGTCGGTTTTTTCAAGGGCATCCCAGCGGATGGGATCACCCCAAGGGGCAAAGAATCCGGGTGACCGGATGGCTTTGATCACATCAACATCGCGTTCGGAGCCGACAACCTTGAGTTGAATGAGCCGTCCGCCTTGATCCATGGGAATGTAGTTCCAGATGTCATATTGCGCCGCATATTCGTAAAACGGGAAAACACCCGTATGAACCGCTCCGGTGGTTTCCACCGCTGCAACGGGGAAAAACCCGGCGAGTAGAAAAATTAAAATGCCGACTAAGGCGTGAGGTTTGATTTTCATTTATTTCCTGACTTGATACGCGATGCGTCCCGGTTCTTCGTTAGCTTCGATTTGATTGCCCAATTCCAACCAACGCAAAGCTACTTGGAGATAAAAATGGTCTTGGTAAGCGTGTTGTTAAATTGGTTGGTTACTTGGCTCCCGGCACGCGTTCCCAGGCCTTGACCCAGTCAACTTCAAACTTGTTGGTGGATTTCTCCTTGGAGCCGTAGCCATTTGCGGGCCGTTCGCCGTTCCAGGACTTGATGTTGGATTCGCTCGTGAGCATGAGAAATTCCGGAACCTTGGAGCCCGGACATTTCACGTCCGTCGCCACGACCTTGCCGTCTAAGGTGAACCGATAGCCGGTGTCGTCCCACTCCACGCCGTAATCATGCCATTCATTACCGACCATGCCGGTGAACTTTTGGTTGCTGGTCTTATGTGTCGGGGTTTTGTAGCTGCCCCAGTGGAGGGCATACTGGTAGGCGCCCTTCATAAGTCCTGTGGTTTCCATGATGTCAATCTCCACGCCGTCCTCCGCTGCCTTGGCCGGATCACCTGATTTGCCGTAAGTCGGTGACTGCGCCCAGAACGCGACCTGTGTGCCGGGTTGAACGCAGAACCGGCAGCGAGCCACGGCCTTGCCCTGCGTCACGTGAAATTTCTTCCGCGTGGTCACGAAGCCGCAGTGGGTCACGCCCGCTTCATCCGTAAAAGTCGTGATCACAAGCTTGCCGTCCTTGATATCAACCGCCAGCGGAGAATTTGTGGCGTCGCGGCGCTTGCCGGTTTCGACGTTCCAGATTTTCGGGTTGAGCTCGGTGCCGTTAAAATTCTCGTCGAGGGTCAGTTTCCAATCCACAGCGGCAGCGGTGAAGCTGGCTGTCATTGCCAAAGCGGCGGTGGCCAAACACAGAAACGAGTAGATGGAGGTTTTTTTCATAATTTTTATTTTCGAAATGAATTCAAAGCGCTTGCGGCATATTGACATTGAGCGGGTGTTTGCGGTCTTTCGCCTCGCGGTCAAAAATCGGGACGACGGTGACAACGACCTTTGAACCATCGGCAACGGCCGTGGCGCAATCCGGCGCACCGGAGCGTTCGCCGGGCCTGGGATGATTCACACTGGCAGACTTGAGCTTGGGCGGCTGGCCGTTTAAGCGCGGGTAGCCAAAGGTGACTTTCACTTCCGGAATGGCGCTGCGCCGGATTTTTTCAGTGGAATAAACTTCCACAAACGCCGAGTGCTTCGACCAGAAGGTGAAGTCGTCTCCCTCAAATCGCAGGCTGCCAATTTCATGCACCTGACCAGCGGAGTCCTTGAGGCGGCAGGTGAACCAGGAGTTGGTTTTGCCGTCGCTGATTTCTGTTTTCGCCTTCGTGATTTGGTAGGTGTATGTGCCTTTCGTCCACGCAAACGGCCGGCGCACGCTGGCAAACTCGCCTTCGTATCCCGCACTTTCGATGAGACAGTCGGATCCCGCAACGCGTACGTGATCCAAGCCCACGGGCGTTTTCTTGTCGCGCGACCAGCGGGAAAAGATCGCGCCTTTGCCGGGATGAATGCGCGTGTGGTTGGTGGCATCGGCCCAGCCGTTGATGTTCGATTGCAGGCCGCCGTAAAAATCGAGACCGTTGATTCGTGCAAGACCGCAAGGCGAGATATAGAGGTTGACCGTCGAAGGCACATCGCGATCAATCGTTACCTCCATCTCCAGGGATTGAAAATTGGGAATCGGGTTTTCAAAATTCCACCAGATGTCGGCGAGATGCCACGGTGGCGGCGGCAGTGGTTTGGGCGCGGATGCCTCGGCGGCTGGGAGCGCGGTGGACAGCACTTGCAGCAAGACGGTGAGAATGGTGAGCGCGGGTTTCACGGTTGGAGATTTGGAAAATTTAATACCAGCCGGCCCGTGAAAAAAGAAAACTTTTCGATTAAAACTTCAAATTAAGTTCTTCATTGGAGCCGGATCTGGAGTTTGTAGAAGGTGGAGCTTGCCGTGGACGCGTTGGTGTAAGCAACGACCTGATTGTTGCCGATGATGTTTGTGTAATTCAACACGCCCGTCCAGAGGCCGGCGACGGAGTTGGTCGAGGACAGCAGGTCGAAGTAACGGTTCAAGCCGGTGTAGCCGGTTCCGCTTGCCGCATTGGCGGTAAATCTCACCACGAACTTTTTGGAAAAATTCGTCACGCTCAAGGCGCTCGGGGCGTCAGTGTTGGTCGGGTTGGTTCCGGCGATATATTCCGCCAGATTATTTCGTCCGTCACCGTCCGGGTCGGCCATGTCGGCGGCGGAACCGATATTGGTGATCGTGCCCAAGCTGGCCAGTCGCCAGGTTTCCATGGGAGTGAGAATATTCACGGCGATGCTGTTGCTCGCGCTTTGACCGCCGAAATAACTCACGGGCATGGTGGTCAACTTCAAGACTTCGGTGGAGCTGATCGCGGCGTTGAAGACCGCAAGATCGGCTAGCGAGCCGTTGAGCCAGCGGTCAAGCACGCTGGTGGTGACGCCGCCAAATTTCACGGGCTTTGAGTTGTCGAAGGTGAAACCAAAGGCGCTGTTGCTGCCGCCGAATGTGCCATCAAGGTAGAGGCTGAGCGCGGTGCCGCTGCGCACGATGGCGAAATGATGCCAGGCGCCGGTGGTGACACTGGTCTTGGAGATGTTCACGTCGTTGACGGTGACGTTGTAATTTAGGAGCTGGAGGGTGGTGCCGGTGCCATAGAAGCCCAGCGTGAGGGCGCTGTTGGCATACCCTCCCGAATCTCCGAGCTGAACGATGGTATCATTATTGTTTGCCGTGCTGCGTTTGAACCAGCCGGCGATGGTCCAGTTAGCATTCGGAAAATCAACCTCGGTGGCAGCGAGCGTGCGTTCCACGCGTCCGGCTCCGTTGGTGCCGTTTTCGTTGAGATGCAGGCTTTGCGTGTGATACGGCGCGAGTGAGGCCGGAAAATCGTTGGTGTAGGCGGCGGTGCCGGTGCCTTGGAGGTTGATGGCGCCATCCCGGCCTTGGCCGGTCGCATCGGTGGCATCGGAGGATTGAAAATCGTAGTTTAGCAGGAGGCGGTCGTCGTTGCTGGTGTCGGTGACGGTGTAGGCAAAGGTCGCCGGACCGGTGTAGCCGAGGCTTGGGGTGAAGCGGGCGGTGTGGCCGTCGGCGAGCAGGGCGACGATGCCATGGGTGGCCGCGCCGAGCGTGAAGCGGAGATTGGCAGCAGGCGTTTCGACATCGCTGGCCAGGGTTCGCAGGTCAATATCAATGCTGGTGTTGCGCGGAGTGTTGAGTGTGGCGGATGGAGCGGTTGGCGGATAGGCGACATCAATGCGGCGCACGAGGCTGGTCCTAGTCAGGCCATTGGCATCGGTTGCGATGGCGGTGAGCAGATGCGTGCCGCCAGCCAAATTCGCCGTGATGGTATAAGGTGATGTAGTGTCCGCGCCGAGCAGCGTGGCGCCATCATAAAACGCGACGTTGGTGATCGCGCCATCGGCGGGGGTGGCATCAGCCGCCAGCAGGAGCGGACCGGCGTGCTTGATATAGTCGCCGTCGGTCGGGCTGGTGATGGTGACTGTCGGCGGTGCATGGCCGATACTGAGCGCGAGTTGCGGGCGATTGGTGGTGGTGCCGTTCTCGCGGGAGCCGTAGTTCACAAAGCCATCGGATGTCTGGGTGGTCGAGTAAACGCGGAAGGAAACTTGGCCGCTGGTGGTAATGGCGCTGAGCACATTTGCGCTGACCAGCGAGTTCGATGCCGGCGTCCAGGTCGATAGCACAGAGGCGGATGACGCGGGCTTGTTGCTCCAGGTAATGCCGGTTTCTGACCAAGTGTTATCGTTGACCACGGCGATGCCGTGCACGCCAGGCACTTGCGCTGTGGTTGGCATAAGATTTAACGAAGCGCCGATGAGTAGGCCGTCCCACGCGGGCACGTTGAAGCGCAGGTAGGACTCGCGGTTGTAACCAGCGGTGCCTTTTTTGATTGTGAGGAATGTGGCGGTGCCGAAGTTCGCAGTGGTGTTGGTGCCGTCCTGGACATACGCATCGGCTTCCGCAGCGATATTCACGATTTGCGGTGTGCCGACGTAGAAGCGCGCCTTGAATGTCTTGCCCTGGGCACCGCTGACGTTCACGGTTAAAGCGATGCTCGGCGTCGTTTGCGTGACCGTGATGGCTGAGTCAGTGCTAACGACAGAATTGGCGCTCGCGGCGAGCTGAATGGTGATCGTGCCCGTGTTCGTTTGCGTGGGGTCGCTGACGGCGACATCAATGAATGTGCCGTCATTTTGCACGAGCACGCTGCATTTTTTATTGGCGGTGATGAGACCGGCGGTTTGGCTGGTGTTATTCCAGAAGTTTGCGGCGGTGATGCCGAGCGTATTCTCGGTAACGGCTTGCACGTTCGTATTGTTCGCGATGACGCTGACGTGCGGCTGCGTGGCATACTGGCTCATGCGCCGCGCGGTGAGACCGGGCAGCAGGACGTATTGATAAGTCGCATTGGTCGGCTTCGATCCATGATCGAACCCGAAGCGCAGAAAGTTGCGCGTGATAGCGTTGGTGGATGAGCCATCATCAATGTCTGACCACGCGCCAGTGCGCGCTTCGCGCACAGCCTTTAACGTGCTGGCCTGCGGGAAATAGTAACCGATGTCGGAGCCGGTGACGTTGCCCGCTAGATGAGCCCAGTTGACATTGGTCATCGTCTCGGCCCAGCCGGGCGTCTTGGGTTTTGCGATATCGTTGACGGTGAAGGCATTGTCGCCGGTGGTGAGCAGCTTGCGGTTCTCGACGGTGGTTTCAATAGGGCGATTATCCGTGCTGGTGATGCCGGCGCCGAGGCAGACGATTTCGTCGTCAAACATGAACCACGACTTTTTCCCAGTGAGTGTGACGTCCACACCCTTGAACTGCATGCCGGCCGCGCCGTAGTTGCCGAGCGTCGCGCCGCCCACCCAGTTATGTGTCGAGCGTGTGGACTGGCCCTGCGCGCGTGGGCCGATTGCGGCGCTCACGGCCGGCAGGCGGCTGAGCGTCACATCCGCGGTCACGCCGGGCAGCCGGTAGTGATCCACCGTCGCCCAGTAGGAATCGGCAAAGGCGTTCAAATCGGAATTGTAGAGTGTCGTCTGTCCATCCCCCGTGAGCCAGCCGCGCAGGTTTTCGCCGTTGATTGACTCGAAGTTCGCCACGCGCGTGGAGCACATCGTGAGGCCAAAGCCGTAGCCCGTGCCGAGGTGAATGACACGGTCCATTTCGGCGAAAGTATAGTGTGCCATCAACTCGCCGCGCCGCACGATGGTCGCATCGTTCATCAGGTTCTTGGCCAGCATGAGCGTCGGCAGACCACGGCCGGAAACGAAGTTGCGCGTAGTGTCAGCCAGCGCCCACTCTTTAATCATGCTCTTCATCCGGGCGGCGTCGGCGGCGGGCGCGAACTGCGCTATTTGCAGGATGGAATCCATCATGCCATTGCTGTTCGGGCTCGCATTGCTCCGGCCCGCTTCGCGACCACGCACAAGATCGAAGGTATTGCCGCGGTAGATGATCGGTTCATAAGAGTCGAAGACCCAGTGGAAGAGGTTCGCCTGCGCGGGATCGGTGATTTCCCAGGTGGAGCCGTTGAGCCAGTTCAGGATCGGCGCCATGGTCGCGATCAGACTCGCACCGTAACCTGCGGTGTAAGGATGGTAGTCGTGCTGAATGAACGAGCCGTCTGTGTAGTAACCGTCGCCGCTCGTCACATACGGAAAGACCGCGCTGAAGGCATCGCGGCACAAGGCGATCTTCGTCGCGCTTTTCACCACACAGCCGCGGACGCCGACGGCGCGGGCCTTCCACACTTTGTTCGCCTGCGTCATGTCGGGTGTGGGCGTTTGGTGTTCCACAGCGTTCATATAATTCGTCCGCTGCGTGGCGGTGAGCTGATCGTAGAGCAGCACGCACAGGTCCGTGAGTTGCAGTGGTGAACCAATCTCCCAGTCCCACCAGTTGTCATACTGCGACGAAGTGGCGTTGTAGCGATTGGTATACATCCAATCAAGCCCGCCCGAGATGTCCGCGAGCAGCGACGCATTTCCCTGCAAGGAGCAATTGGTGGTCGCATACGCCAGCGCCATGGCGCGCAACCGGCTGTAGCACGTGGTGATATCCGCCGAGACGGTCGTGCTGGCGGCATCGCTCCAGAGATTGGTGCGCGCGGGCGTCTTATTCATGCTCGACCAATAGTTGCTTGCCGAACTGGCGATGCTGTTCAACCGCGAGGCAACATCGGTGTCCGCCGGGTCGTAGCCGGAGCCGACAATCGTGTCCTTCCACTTCAAGCGGAGCGTGTCGTATTCATCGGCCCGAGCGCTGCCTGCGAATATAACCGCCAGCAGCACGGCGCCCATGGCGAACCATGAACAGTAATGCCGGAGATGAATGGCGGGTAGCATGATTGAGAAGAGTAGCCCTTATCGGGGCGGTTTCAAACGGTGAAAAACATCCGCAATACTATTAGCTAACCCAACTTCGGGAAATATTAACTAGATGTTGGAGAGTTGCAAAAAGCCTAAAGTGGTTGTCCGACATGGATTCGAACCATGACTAAAGCCTCCAAAGAGCTCTGTGCTACCATTACACCATCGGACAATGGA